>NZ_JAWOIS010000065.1:0-26016 GCF_046484525.1 Marinobacter sp. | reverse complement strand
GGCCCCAGCGCCGCGCCCTTCGGGAGCCACTGAGAGCCTTGATAGCTGCGTTGCGCTGACTCGATTTGGAACCACCAAACCTTCGCCATCGCGCCTTGCTCTCAAGGCTCTCAGTGGCTCAGTAGGTCAGCGAATTAACCAGACGGGACACTAGGGACCGTCAGCGATCTCGGAACGCGGCCCCGTCGTCTTGTTGAAGGCGAAGGGGCCGCTCCATAGGTTGGATTACTTTCTGGAGCTACAAAGCTAATCCCTTCAGTTACGTCCCCTTAAACGGGGTACTATTGTCCAACCCGAAATGTCACACGGGCCGTCTGGCCGGCGTTGTTCATGGCGCTGAGTCGGTGGGTGCCCGGCTCAAGATCGGCCAGGGTGAGGCTCACTTCCTTCGCCACCCAGTTTTCGTCCAAAAACCAGTGAACGGGATCCTTCTCATCGCGAACGGAGACCAGGATGGGAGGCAAGGCCGCTTGTCCTGGCGGCGGATGAAGTTCGCTGTTGTCGTCGATACCGACGATGGTCAATGTTTCCAACTCTAACTTGTCGGCGCAGTGGGGCGCGGCGGGAGGCAGCAGTTGGGTGCGTCGCCAGGGTTGCGGCAGCCAGGGCTCCAGTGAGACCGGCCACAATGCATAGCGTTCTTCCCGCTCCACGGCGCCGTCGCAAGCTCCGGGCAGGCGGCGGTTGTTTTCATCCAGCGCGGCGCGAACAAGGCCGCCGTTCCAGAAGGGCATGAGCGGATCCCGCAGGGCGCCGGCAGGCGCTTGGTCGCGAATCAGCCAGGCCTGCTTTTCTTGCATACACCAACGTGGGTCCTGCAATTTCTTGAGGGTGCCCAGGGGCCAGCAAATGGTGTTGCGGCCAACGTCCGCCGGTTTGGCCGGCATGGTCAATTGCCGGTTGGAAAACAGGGGAAGGATTCGCCGCAGCAGGGGCACCGCCGTGTGCCGGCCATAATTGTCCCTCAGGGAGGTACCGTCCGGCCGGCCCACCCACACGCCGATGCTCAGGGCTTCGCTGGTGGCGAGCACCCAGGCATCGCGATAACCATAGCTCGTGCCCGTTTTGAAGGCGATGCCACTGGAGCGACGGGCGACGGAGCGCGCCCGGTCGTAACGATGAAGGGGTGCTTCGCTCAAGGTGTTGCCAATGATCCAGGCCGCTTCCGGAGACAACAAGCGGCGGTCCAGTTCGAGCCCCTGGTCCATCAGATACCGGGCGGGCCGGATCAATCCCTGTCGGCCCAGGGCGGCGAAACTTGTGGTGAGGGTCTCCAGGTCGGTGCCGGTGCCGCCCAGGATCAACGACAGGTTGGGCTGCGCGTATTGCGGCAGGCGCAGTTTCACCCCCGCGGAGGCCAGCCGGGCATAAAATTTTTCCGGGCTCAAACCGTCCAGCACCTGCACCGCGGGCACATTCAAAGAGCGCTGCAAAGCTTCCCGGGCGGAGACGGGTCCGTGAAAATCTTCCTCGAAGTTGGCGGGCCGGTAGTCGCCAAAGGCGCTGGGCACATCCAGCAGCAGGGATTGCTCGTGAATCAAACCCGCATCCAGGGCCATGCCATACAGAAAGGGTTTCAGGGTGGAACCGGGCGAACGAGTGGCCTGAATCATGTCCACGTGGCCAAAGCGACTGTGGTCGGCAAAATCGGCACTGCCGCCGTAGGCGAGCACGCTCATGTCCCGGTTGTCGAGGACCAGCACTGCGGCGGAGGTTTTGTCGGGAAACGGCTGCACGTAGTCGGCGAGGACCTGCTCAATACTCAGTTGAAGGTTCATGTCGACGGTGCTGTGCAGCACCCGTTTGTGGGGGAAATCCCTTATCAATCGGCGGGCGAGCAGGGGAGCGAGCAGGGGGCGGCTGTTGTACTGAGCCAATACCGCTTCCTGTCGCGCCTCGGCAATGTCCGACTCTGTCCACACACCGAATTCCGCCAGGCGCTGCAGTACCTTGTCCCGCGCCGCCCGCGCCCGCTGCGGATGACGGTCGGGACGGAAAAGAGAGGGCGCCTGTGGCAAAACCGCAAGCAGCGCGGACTCGGCACGGCTGAGCCGGTCGGCGGATTTGCCGAAGTAGGTAAAGCTGGCCGCCTGCACTCCCTCCAGCGGTCCGCCGAAAGGCGCGTAGTTCAGGTACAACTCGAGAATATCGTCCTTGTTCAGATGCCATTCCAGTTGCAGGGCCCGCAGGATCTGCCGGAGCTTCCCCGGAAAGGTGCGGGAGTGGGGTTCCAGAATCCGCGCCACCTGCATGGTGAGTGTGGAACCGCCCGATATCCATTCGCCGTGACGCAGGCGCTGAGCCACGGCCCGGATCAGCGACAGGGGATTCACCCCGAAGTGCCGGTAGTACCAGCGGTCCTCGTAGTGAATCAGTGCTTCGATGTAATGGGGCGAAACCTCGTCCAGGGAAACCGGGTAGCGCCACACGCCATTGGCATCGGCGAAGGCCCGCAGGGGCACGCCGTGCCGGTCCGTCACCACCCGGGCGAAGGAGGCCTCTCCATCCTTGAGAGGCAGGGGAAACAGCGCGTCCAGGATCAGCAAACTGCCGGCTGCCAACAGCGCAATAGCCAGCAGAGTGGCGGCGAGGCGACGCCAGGACCGGAATGGCCATCGCCAAATCGCAGGTTTGGATTCACCGCCCGCCATGTTTCAACTCCCGCATTGCGTTGCCGTGAGCATAAGGCTCCGACTACTTGGGACGGACCACCAGGGTATCCTCGGCCTCGCCCACGGCCCGCAACCAGGGCCGGTACATATCCTCGACCAGGGTGGGCGGCACCTTGTATTCGCCCGGAGTGACCGCGCGGGCCAGATAAAACAGCGTGGTGGTGCCATAAGGCTGTAGATTGACGGCCGCCACGTAGCGATCGTCCCGGTATTCGCGATGCAAAATATCGGATTTCTGCAGCCACTGGGACACGGGTCGACCGTCCACGGAGAAATCATCCATCTTGACGGCGGTGGCCAGATTCTGATTTTCCAGTTCCAGCCCCGCGGGCAGCATGTCCACCACCAGTGCGTCGGGAATCGGCTGCTTGCCCGGAACGGAAAGGTCCACACGCACCAGCAGGAAGTCCCCGGTGGTCACCTCACTCAGATCCACCGGCTCACCCTTGTCGTCGTAGTAGGTCCGGTGTACGGCGATGCCTTCCGCCACCGGTTCCGGCGTCGACAGAGGATAGCCGGAGTGTTTGACGCTCAGGTACAGGGCCCGGTCGCCGGGGTTGCTGAGACCGAGTATTGCGGGTATGTCCGCGCCGCGCCAGGAACGGGAAAAGTCGCGGGTCCGGGTGAGGGACTGCTGCTCATCCGCTACCGCCACTTCCAGGTCCCAGGGCCCCTGCGTTTGATTATCCAGTTGCAGGCCCAGTTCATAGAGGGCCCAGCGCTCCTGAGTGGACAGCCAGCGCTGACCGATAAGGGCGTTGCGCAGATCCATGATTCGCTCCAGCGGGTTCTTCACCAGGCGGCTTTGCAGCGCCAGGGTAAGGGTCTTGGCCAGATCCCGGACCTCGGTGCCGTAATCGCCGGCGTAGCCGTCCGGCCGTTCCCGATCCTCCAGAGCCTGCTGCCAGGCCTTTGCGGCGCGGCGCACATCGCCGGCCTGTTCCAGTGCCAGGGCGATCTGTGCCAGGGGCAGGCGGGTTCGGGCGGCAGCCGCATGCTGGTCGAACAGCGTGCGCAGGCTGCCCAGGGCCACCTGCTGCCGCGATGCCAGCACCATGGCGGCATAGGCCCGGTAGGAAAAGTGGTAGTGATCCGGCCAACTGGAGTAATGCTGGTTCTCCGACCACAGTTTGCCCCGAGTAGTGAGGTACTGGTTCAGCCGGCCCAGGGCTTTTTTCAGCATCTCGTCGTCCACGTTGTAGCCACGCTCCTTGGCGACCAGGAGAAACTCCGTGGCGTAGACCGTGAGCCAGTGGCTTTCCGGCCCGTTGCTGTTCCACAGGCCGAAGCTGCCGTCGCCGCGCTGCATGCCGGCGATGCGGCCGATAGCCTCGTTAATGACTTCACTGCGCCGGCTGCTGAGTTCCTTGTCCCGTGTGGAATCGTAGCGTTGCAGATCCTCGTCCCGGCTGAGAAGCAGCGGCCAGGCGCGGCTGGTGGTCTGCTCAAGACAGCCGTAGGGGTAGTGAAACAGATGCTCCAGATGCTCGCCGAGATTGAGGGGCGGCCGCGGAGAAACCGTGGCGAACAGTTGCCGGGTGTTTGCCTCGTAATCCGCGCCCAGTTCCGCCGGCAGATTGAAGGTTTCCCCGGGGCTGAGCACCTCGTCGATGCGGGTAAGCTGGGCCGGGTAGGGGGGTCGCAGGCCCACGCGCCACTCTCGTTCGAGATCGAGGCGGTCAGCATTGCTGCCCGAGGCGGCGTCCTGCTGTTGAATGGTCTCCTGTTGTTTAATAGAGAGGGCAATGCTTTCCGAACCGTCGCCGCGCTCGGCGAGCAGTGGCAGCTTAAAGGTATGGCGTTGTTGCGGCGCCAGTTCCACCCGCTCGCTGAGACGCTTTGCCCCCAAAGCCTGCCCCGCATCGGCCTCCAGAATTAACGATTGATTCTCTTCGGTCAGGTTCTGCACATCAAAGGTGGCGAAGGCCTTGTCGCCCCGGGCCATGAAACGAGGTGTGCTCACCTCCGCCGTGAGGGGCGCGGCGACTTTGACCTTGGCCTCCTGATGGCCGAAGCGGTTGTCCGACCAGGCCAGGGCCATCAAGCGCAGTTCGCCATTGAAGTAGGGCAGTTCCAGGTCCACCTGGGCCTGTCCGTTCTTGTCCACGGCCACCTTGCCGGAAAACAGGGACACAATCTGCACATGACTTTGCGGGGCCTCCCCGCCGCGGGCCAGATCCTGATCCGCGTCGCCCCCAAAGCGCTGCCGGGCGTGACGATCGCTGAGCTGTTCAATGAAGTTCGCCCAGGTGTCGTAGATGCCGTGCTGGTAGGCGCGGGGCGCAAAGAACCAGCGGTGAGGCTGGGGCGTTTCGAAGCGCGACAGACTCAGGACCCCACTGTCCACCGCGGCCAGGGTGAGATGCACCGGTTCCCCGTTCGCCTCGTCCACATTCAGGGACACGGTGAGCGTGGTTTCCGGCTCCACCTTCTCCGGAGCGTTGACGGTCACCGCTAGTTCGCGGTCGTCCCGCGCCAGCGGCAGATGGATCAGACCAAAAGCCCGCTTGGGCACCTGCTTGCGTTTGGCGGCGCCGGCCCGGATCACGTTCACGGTGGCGTAGACGTCGTGTCGGTTCCAGTTTGCGTCCACGGGAATATCGATGTGATTTTCACCGGCGCTTACCTCCTGCTGGCCGCGCCACAACAGGCGGTCCGATTCCACGGTGACCAGAGCCCGCCCTTCGTAGGGAGCGTCGACGGTCAGCCGAGCGCTGGTGCCGGGGGCAAAGGCATCCCGGGACCAGCTCAAGGTCACCTGGTCCGGTCGACCGGTAGTGCCGGTTTCCGGGTTGTCCCAGCGCCAACCGGCGAAAAAGCGATAGCTGGTCAGCAGATTTTGCTGCCGGTCCCGCACCTCGACGCGGTAGGTGCCGTACTCCACCGGCACACTGATCCGGCCCCGTTCCTCCGTGTCCAGCGCCGTCACCACGTTGTACACCGGAACCTCCTGCTGGCTGCTGCCTCGTTGCCAACCGTCCCGCCAGTTCCAGTAGCGCTGCCGATCTTCCCGCACGACCAGCACGTCCAGATGTTCCGCCGCCCGGAGCTCGCCTTCCCGGTCCACATGAATCATTTCCAGCTCGACGCGGCCGTTGGGTGTGGCCCGCTCGCCGTCCCAGGTGGGACGCAAACCCACCAGTGTGTCCCGGGGCCAGAGAATGTGCTGAATACGGCGTGTCACCGGGCGGCCGCCGGACTCGAACAGGCTCACCTCGGTTTCCACCTGTAGCGGTTGCTCCGTCTTGCTCCATTGCTCCGGCAGCCGCAAGGGCAACTGGCCCTGTTCATCCAAGGTGGCGCCGGGCAGTTTCAGGTCCAGATCGAAATCCTTGTAATCCTCGGCACCGAAAATGAAGTCCTGCCAATTGTCCTTGAACAGGGTGCGCGCCTGTCGGGACTGCACGCGGGTCTCCACGCGATTGCCGGCCGCGGGCGCGCCATAGAGGTAATCCCCCTGCACCTGGATTTCGATGGGGCGATCGCGGGGCAGGTGGCGTCCGCCTTCTGCCGAGAGGCTCAACTTCATGCGCTCCGGCAGAAAGTCTTCCACATTGAAGAGGTAGATGAATGTGCGGCCGTTGCCAAGCGTGGCTTCAAAGCGCCATTCGCCGTTCACGGTCTGCTCGGGCAACTGGAGTTCGTGGCTGTACCAGGCCTGCTCGTCTCCGTGCCAGGTGAAGCTGTGATACACGCGGTTGTCCGGTGTTTTTACACGCACCCCGATGGGGGAACCGTTGCTCAACTTGGCGTCGTGGTCCCGGAGCAGGCCGTTGATTGTGACGGTTTCTCCCGGCCGATACAGATCCCGCGCCGAATAGAGGAAAAGCTCCAGGGCTTCCTGGGGCCGTGAGGGCAGGCGGTACTCGGAAAGATCCATGGCCGGTGCATTGAGCTTGAGCACGGAATAGTGCTGCCCTTTGCGGGCCACGGCAAAGGTAGGTTCCTTGGTGAGGGCGGCAAAGTTGGCGAAACCCTGGTCGTCGGTGGTGGCCTCGTGCAGCAGTTTGGCCGCCCTGTCGTACAGTTGAATGGTGGTTCCCGCCGCGGGTCGTGCGGATTCCGAGTGGTGGACGAAGGCGAGCAGTTGTCGATTCAACCTGCGCACCTGGAAGCCGATGTCACCAATGGAAAACCAGGTCACTTGATATTGGGTGGGATAATCGCCGCTGGGCTTCATCACGGCAAAATAGAGGCCGGGCTCCTGCAGGGCCGGCACATCGGCAACCGGAAGCACTGAGCGCAAAAGCTTGTCCTTGCCGTGATTCAGATCGAAACGGGCACTGTAGGTCAGGTCCGCCAAGGTCTGAATGTCTCGCAGCTCGTAATAGCTGCCGTTGATGTTGCGCTCCAGGAAATCGCCCATCCTGTCCTGCCGCACCCGAAGAAAATCCACGTCCACCGAATCCACGTTGACCGCTTCCACGGAAAGGCCATCCGAGAGTGCCGGCGAAAGCTGTGTCCCGTGGCCGACGAAGTTGACACTGCGCTGCCGACGATCGGTGCGGATGGTGCGCTTACTGCCTTCATCCAGCAGGCGCCCGGTGATGGCCGCCAAACCGCTGGACACCTCCACCGTGTAGACCGTGTCCGCTTCCATGAAGGGGAAATACACCGTGTTGAGGCGCTCCCCCAGAATCCAGTCCCCCGATACCGCATTGCCATCCTGCCGGCTTGCGTGAACGTAGGCCTGCCAGTCCGATTTGGGGTCCAGAGGTACCGAGAATGTCACCGCCAGCGCGGGGCCCTGGTCGTAGATTGATTCCGACATATGCAGAATCTTGAAGGGCGTGGTGGCGAATTCTTCCTTGAGCCGTTGTTCCGCATCCGCATCCAGCCGGGTCACCGGTTTTACGGGAGATTGGTCTGAGGTTTCGCCCCCGAGTCCGCTGCGACTACTGTCGTCGTTGGAACAGGCTGTAATGGTTAGAAGGGTGAACAGGTACAGCAGACTCCATATTCGCATTATTTTTCTCCAGGCTGGAATTACGCGGATGCGCCCCAGGGCATCATTTCACGATTATACGCACCACCTGAAGAGTAGACACTCATGGCAAGCTGCAATGTGAAAAGCGGCGGGACTATAGCCGTAATCTTGTGTTCAGCTCACGGGATGCACCCGGTTAACCGCATTGATCCCGCCGTCACTCCAGATCATCTCGTAGTGGGTCGACTGAACGATTTTTTGTACGGGGCGAGGGGAAAACAATCCCCAGCAGATTGCGCCGGGATTTCTGACGGAGAAGAAGCGAATGCCCGGTGATTTTTGCCGGCGAAGCGCCCGACCGAGCTTTCTGGCCGGGCCGTAGTCCTCAGGGTTGTAAATCGGATCCGAGGGATCGAGCACTGTTGCGTCCCGGACCTGGCAGTCGAACGTGCAGGCCAGGCCGCGGAGGACAAAGCGCTCGTACTGCAGCCCCTCCACGCCACGCCAGTACCGCTCCTGGTGGTAGCGAACCTCCGCCAGGGCGGTCGCCATCCTGTCAGCCAGGTAAAGCACACCGAACGAACCGTCACTGAAGCGGCTTCCGTCCGGGTTCACGTGCGTGAAAGGCGCGATGGCGTAGGAACAGCCCGGAATACCAAATGGAATCTCCTCCTGCGGGACCAGGTTGAGGTCACCGGTGAGGGTCAGCAGCCTCGGGTTGGTGAGCGCCTGAATCTCGTAGAGCGCCTCGAACTCGGCGGTATCGGCCACATCGTCAAACAGCTCGACCGGCGGATATTTGGAGTTCACCAGCCGATAGGCCTTGGTGCTGCCCGTGGTCCCCAGAGGCAGGCGATCAGCCGCCGCTACCATTGGCCACCCCGCAGCGAATCCACATGCTTGAAAGTCTCGTACAGCGGGCCAAACCGGCCTTTAGCGATCACATCGAGCGGAGCCATCCCATTGAAGGGCGGGGCCTCGTTCTTCATGCTCATGTAGCCGTAGAGGTTCTTCGGATTCTCGAAAATGAGCCTCAAGGATGCGTGAATATTGAGCAAATAGCTGATTCTCTCGACCTGGTCAGCATTGAGTTTCGCGGCCGTCGGGTCATTTCGCAGCTTGTAATACGAGGACTTCGGCAACTGGACAATGGCGCGCTGTTGCTCGGTGGAGCAGCCCCACTTGTCCAGGATGTTGAAAGCGGCCTTCAGGGCGACCCCAGCCCGGGCGGCTGTTGCTTTGGAAAATCCCGGCCGTTCCATGTTGAATCCTCCCAGATTCGTTCTCTAGGTCTCATAATAGACCATTATTGACGAGAGGTCTACTCTGAGACTGCTCCTAGTGTCCCGTCTGGGTAGTCCGTTTATTTATTATTGATGAGACTCAGCTTTGCTCGCGCCACTGAAGTCATAATCGATTCTGCACTCTTGTGCCAGCGAAACGGCTTTGCCAGTTTCTCATTATGAGTTTGGATAAAGCGACGAATCGCCTTCTTCAGTTCGCCGACACTGGTAAAAATGCCACGGTACAAAGCACGGCGTTCCAGTTGACCAAACCAGCCCTCCACGGCATTCAGCCAAGAGGCGCTGGTTGGTGTGAAGTGAAGCTTGAACCGGGGATGTTTTTCCAGCCAGGCTTTCACTTCTGGTGTTTTGTGAGTCGAGCTGTTGTCCAGAATCAGATGAAGGTCCTGTTCTTTCGGTGTTTCTCGATCAATTTGTCGCAGAAAATCGAGAAACTCTTTGGCGCGGTGGCGTTGTGTAATGCGCCCAATCACTTCGCCGTTCAGGATATTCAGGGCCGCGTATAAGCTGGTCGTCCCGTGCCTCTTATAATCGTGGGTACGGCGCTCGATCTGGCCGGGTTTCAGTTGCAGCTTTGGTTGAGTGCGATCCAGTGCCTGGATCTGCGTTTTTTCGTCAACCGACAGCACCAGCGCGTTATCCGGCGGATTCAGGTACAGGCCAACGACATCGAAAACCTTCTCAGAAAAGTCCGGATCATTGCTTATTTTGAAGGTTTTCAGCCGGTGCGGTTTCAGGTCAGCGGCTTTCCAGATCTGATGCACTTGCCAGCGACTGACACCGGCATATTCGCCCATTAACCGGACGCTCCAGTGGGTAGATTCCTTGGGCAGCTTTTTGACCGTGTCATCAAGAATCGACTTGACCTTTTTCCGGTCCAGCTTCCTGGGCTGTCCGGGCCTTGGAGCATCTTGCAGGCCACTCAGACAAAGGGTGCTGGTTTCCGCGCCACAACAGGATCTCCAAGCCGGTGAAAAACGACCTGAATTATAGCATATTTACGCTAAGGAATTACCCGGACGGAACACTAGTGGGGAGTCATAATGTCTAGAGGGCACCAAGCATTGAGCGATTATCAATTAACAACAATCAGGCAAATTTGGGTTGTGCTGCCTTGCTTGCTTCTTGTCAGCGGCATCTATTGGTATTGGTCGCGCTCCTTTTTTAAGTCCGTGCATGGCATCGCCATTCTGCTGGCTTTTGGCTACGCTGTGTGGGTCTGCGAACTAACCGAGTTTGGTCCGCCGCTTAAATATTACGTGCCAATGTATGCCTTACTTATCGCTGGCTTAAGTTCTATGCTGATTTCTCTCAAAGCATTTGCTGGCAAAAAGTGGGTGCATTTAATTCATGGATTTACTTTATTGTCAGCATTCCTTGTCTGGTTTGTTGGCTCAATGGCAATAGCGCATGACTGGATATGAGTCCTCTAGCAAGGCCATTAAATTCGCTCCCTACGGGTGCCGGACGCTCGCAAGCTCGCGCCGTTTATGGCGGCGTTAGGCCTATAAAGAGTATGAATTCATGACACAGCATTTTTGGTTTAATCTCTTTGTTTTTATGAACACTTCTCTTCTCATTCTCCTGGCGTTGAATATCTCTCGCCTTAGGATGACAGAAAAAATTCCCAATGGAGACGGTGGGAGTGTCACCATGAAAAAAGCTATCCGGGCTCATGGTAATGGCGTAGAGCACGCAGTGGTTGCCGGCCTTATCGTATTGGCTTTGGAGTTTGGTCAAACACCGTCAGCTTTGTTGATCACAGTGATTATTGGTTTTACCGCATCCAGAGTGCTGCATGCTGCCGGTATGCTTGGCTCCAATTTCAACGCTCGCAGGTTTGGTGCAGGAGCAACATACTTTTTTGAGGTCTTGGGCGCTGGTGGACTGCTCATGTATGGGGTTTTGGCCTAACAAGGCATCAACTCGGGCAGTTTAAAACGTCGCTCCTTCGTCGCCACGCTTTAAACTGCCGGTTATGGCTGTCGTTATGCCCTAAAGCAGATGCCATTCCGGCAACATACGTTTGTGCAGGATGCGGATAATTTCAACAACACCGTCGTTGGCTAGCCGATAAAAGATAATGTGGCTTCCCTCAGGGTACTTTCGGTAGCCGGGGCTAATCTCATCGCAGGATTGCCCCAGGTTGGGATTTTCAGCCAACAGGTGGAAGCACTGGTCGAACTGAAAGATGTATTGGTTTCGCTGATCCCGGCCCCACTCACGCTCCGTGTGCAGTGCAATAGATTTGAGGTCAGCTTTGGCCTTCCTGGAAAGCTTGAAATTCGACATCAGCGCTCTTCATTGTCCAGTTCGCGAATAAACGATTCATAGGAGTAGTCTTCAAAACCACTGTCTTCGCCTTCCTTAAGCAGTCTGCGAAGCGTAGCCAGGCGGGTTTCGGACTCTTCAAGCAGGCGCAACCCTGCACGAACGACTTCGCTGGTTGAGCTGTATCGGCCATTTTTGAGCTGTTCTGCGATGAAAGCATCAAAATGTTGGCCTAGAGTGATGCTGGTATTTTTTTGCATGGCGCCACCTCTCAAGTACCAATAATTGGTATATTTTGGTCCGGGTGGCATAACAATGCAATCCACGCGACAAGCGCGTGATTGTTTGTGGCGCTTGAAGGCGGTTTGACGCCGGATGGTCGCCTGATGTTGCGCTCTCTCCGGTTCATAGCCGTGAACGCTGTTCCGCCGCAGCTCCCGGCTGATCGTGCTGCTATGGCAGCCAAGCAGTGTTGCGATCTGTCGTTGGCTTTTGCCGGCCACACGCAGGGCCGATATCTGGTATCGTTGTGCTTGGGTCAGTTGTCGGTACTTCATCACTGCTTCACTTTGGTCGGTAAAGCCCGTGAGGGTACCGGCGACGGCCCTCCCTCCTCTACCTGGTTACGCCAAAGTGCTGCAGTTATTATCTAAATTCACGATTCCAGACGTCATACTTCAGACAAACCCAATATCCTGGTTGGTTATGCCCGGTGGCCTAGTGCCCCGTCTGGTTAATTCGCTGACCTACTGCGTGGCGCGCTGATCTCGCACCTCTCAATGGAATGCTTTCGTGCGAGTACCAATTGACAATCGATTCCTGATCGATAAATATCACGTCATGAATTCTAATCTTCAGCATCAGACAGCACGAATTATCACCGTCCCATAGGGGTGGTGCGTTTGATGTTATTGTATTTTTCAAACCCACCCGGAGAGGTGGGTTTTTTGTTTCTGCCTCTTGGGAATTTTTTTGAGGAGGCAGCATGAGAAGAGTAGCGGTTTTTGGTAAGCCGGGAAGCGGAAAATCCACGTTGAGTAAAGCGCTGGCGTCAGCGACAGGTATCCCACTACACCAGTTAGACTCGATGGTTTACAAGAAGAATGGGGAACTGGTGGACCGCAGGTTATTTGACGAGGCCCATGAAAGAATCCTGTCGTCTGAGAGTTGGATAATCGATGGGTTCGGCCCTTTAGCGTCGTTTAATCAACGTCTAGAGGCCGCTGACACGTTGGTTTACATTGATTTGCCATACGTGACGAGCTATTGGTTCGTCACTAAGCGACTGCTGAAAGGGCTGGTAGTAAAACCCGAGGGCTGGCCTGATGGTAGCTCAGTGCTGAAAGGTACATTAGAGAGCTATAAAGTGTTGCGGCTATGCCCCAAGTTTTGGAACGATGACTTTACGCGCAGGCTCGAAACGCAATCGACTGATAAAGCGCTGTATGTCGTTAGATCGGTTTCTGAGCTTAGAAATTTTGTACGTCTAAACGTCGGCTAAGCACGCACAACAGAAAGCTGCGCAGAGATCGACTTCTCACAGCAGTACGACATTGACCACCACCGAGGTTTATCCCGATAGCCCTCGTGTAACCCCCGAGCAATGCAATGCCGCGCAGGCTGCCGCGGTATGCGCGGCGATCGACTACGGGCTGGCTCATCCAAAAACTGCCGAATGATGTACCGGGTCAGCATGCAGCCATAACCTGAATTACACTTCCTGTGAACCTACACGGCATAGGGAGGCTGGTTATGGCTGACCGACCGAACGTAGTTTTATTCGATGTCCTTGAGACATTGATTAATCTGGATCCGCTGGCGGCGCGGCTGGAAGAGGTGGGCCAGCCAGCGACCGTCCTGCAGCCCTGGTTCCTGCGCTTTCAGCGCGATGCCATGGCACTGACCCTCGCCGGCGATCCGGCACCCTTCGAACCTCTGGCACGGGAATCCCTCCGCACGGAAACGAAATACAAGCTCAGTGAACGTGATATTGAGTATGTGGTTGAGGGGTTCTCGACGCTGCCCACCTTCGACGATGCCGCGCCGGCGCTGAAGAAAATTTCGGAGGCGGGTGTCTGGAAGCCTCATCCGGATATCTACCGCTACGCCGCAAAACGCCTGAATACGCCGATTGATCGCCTGGCACTGGTTGCGGTGCATGCCTGGGATTGCCATGGCGCGAAAAAGGCCGGCGCACTGGCGGGCTGGTGTGCGCGCCTTGAATACCAGCCTGGCGATGTCTTTCTTCCGGCCGACGTTACTGGCAGTACTCTGGTTGAGGTTGCAGACAAACTGATGGTTGCATTGAAGGCCGGTGATAGTCTCCCGTTGAAAACGGGGGATTATCCGGTCTCGCGTTCCTGCTCTTCGGCCCGTTTGTTGTCTCTGGCGGTAAACCCCCAGCCAACGGCGGCCAGCAGAATCAATCCGGTAATGATGGGTGATACCTCACCCAGGGTAACGACGGCGCCGATCAGTGACGCCACGGATGCAATCGCAGACAGTTTCCAGGAATAGCCGCTGGTTCCGGACTGTTTTTGAGGCACTTCTGTCATAGCATGATCCTCGTGAGCCAGCCTCTATAGTAGCAGGAATCGGCAGACAAAACCTGTGGCTCAGTTCTGCATGCGTATGTCGTCTTTCCAGCTGAATCCCACACCATCGGCCTGCCACACGCCATCTTTATTGAACGGGTGGGGCCCGGCCACGTTGATGTATTGGGGCAATCCGAAAGGGGGCGCCAGGCTCCGCGGTGGGCCACCGCCCGGTTGTCGATAAACAACAGGTCGCCGGTATCGTATTCGTAGCGAATTAACCAGACGGGACACTAGCGATCTTTGAAGGAGTCGTTGAGCAGGTCGTTGTAATCGTTGAACAGCTCTTTCATGGCGGTTTCGTCCAGCAACCGGAAGCTATCGGCAGACGCGGGCAGACTCTTCAATTTCTCCAGTGTCAGGTCTTTGTCTGGCAGCCGTTCGAGCAGTGCGCTGATCATGCCCAGCTGCAGCCAAACGCTTTTGCGGCCTGAAATCGGGTGGGTATGAACCGCGGGGTGGGTCACGCTGGACGCAGAGTTAATCGAAACCAGGCGTTGCCAGTATTCCTGCTTATCTTTGGGCAGGGTATCAAACGCGGCGCCCTGGTGCGCGAAGTGGGTTCCGTCGCCGTTTTCCGGCGCCCGGGCCATGTAATAGGCACTGTGGGAAAAGGTGGCGGCCTCGAAACTGCCATCGTTGTGCCATTGGGGGCCGACACCGAGAATGCCCTGGCGGCTATCGTTGGAACACCGGAAGATATGCCTGTTACGGCCCGGTGTGGCCGGGTGAATGCCGTGGGTGGAGTGAATCTCCCGGCCACCCCACCATTTGCAGCAATCAATCAGTTCTTTGGGGGAGAGGCCCGCCTGGTGTTTGAACACGATGAATCCGCGACTCGCCATTTCCGCTTCCAGATCCTTTTTACGCCGTACAGCGGCATTGATAGCGTTCGTGATGTCAGGATTGGTATTGGCTGCTGATCCGGTGGAAAACAGGCTTCAGCTTGGGGGCACCAGCATTGTCCGCAATGCGATCAAGGCCGGTGAGTTCAAGTTTGCGGCCGGTGCCGAGTTTGTGGAGTTCCCCAGTACCTTGCCGGCGTTCCAGGAGGCCTATGGCTTTGAGCTGGAATCCGACCAGTTGCTGATTCTCTCGGGCGGTAACACGGCGGCCACTCTCCGCGCGGCGGCGCTGAACAACAGCGATGTGAACGGGGCCATGACCTACGGCACCGATGGCGGCCTGGATGCGCTGCTCACGATGCTTGCGAACAGTTTAAAGCCGATACCGGCAACGGCCTGACAGGAAAATCACCCGTGAACATATTATCCGGGAAGGCGCGTGATGCGGTTCTGGCTGCCACCTGTTCTGCCGACCGCGCTGCTGTGTGGTTTGAGTGAGGGTATGCCGGCTCTGGAGCCATTGTTCGAGTGGGTCCAGCCGGACAAACAGAACGTGATTTATGAGCGGGAGAGCTTCCTGTTTTTGCTCCAGAACCACCTCCTGCTGGTGGTTATTTCCGCCTTTGTCGGCACTGTCGCCGCGGTTGCGGGCGGTATCTTCGCAACCCGTCCCCCTGGCCGGGATTTTCTGCCGCTGGTGAGCCAGATCGCGTCCATTGGCCTGACTTTTCCACCGGTGGCGGTTCTGGCCCTGGCGGGCCGGGTGGATATCCGGCGCTTTGCGCAACGGGTGCTTTAAAAAGGTCGGTTTGCTGTCTAGGCTGACGGAGATGCACAGCGCAAGGAGCACAGCGATATGAAGTTCCCTTCGAGCACATCATTTGCACTCCTTGGCGCCGCATTGATCGCCATTAGCTACGGACTCGCACGCTTTGCGTTTGGCCTGTTCGTGCCTCCGATCCGGGCCGATCTGGAGTTGGCGCCGGATGTGATTGGTGTGATCGGTGCGTTACCGCTGATCAGCTTTGTGCTTGCCACCATGATTGCACCGCTTTCTGCGGATCGGCTTGGTGCCCGCAACACGGCCATGGCGTCGGGTGTTTTTGGTGTTGTTGGTCTGGCGCTGATCAGCCAGGCTTCTGGCGCGCTATCCCTTGGGGTGGGAGTGTTTGCCTGTGGCATCTGCACGGGCCTGATGATGCCGGCGCTCACAGCGGCAATGCAGGCCCTGGTGAAACGTTCCCTGCACGGGCGGGTCAGCTCGGTGATGAATGCGGGCACCAGTATTGGCGTAGTGGTCGCGGTGCCGACGATTCTGTTTCTGGCCGGCGCCTGGCGCTATGCTTATGCGTCTTTTGCTATTCTGGCGCTCCTCGGGGTGCTTGCCACCTGGTTTTTCATTCCTTCGGTATCCCGCGTCACGCCGTCCAATGCCGCGCCACCGCCTCCGGTGAGTGCGGATCAGTGGTGGCGCCTGTTAAGGCTGTCACTGTTTGCCTTCATGATGGGCTTTGTGTCCGCCGCCTACTGGATCTTCGCGCCGGATCTGGTGGTTAACCTGGGCGAGATGCCTTCCGATACCACCGGCTGGCTATGGCTGGCGGTGGGCGTCGCCGGTCTGGGCGGCGCGGTGGTGGCCGATCTGGCCGATCGCAACAACCCACCGATCACCCAGGCACTGATGCTGATGATGCTGGCGGCGAGCCTGGCGTTGCTGGCTGCCAGTCCGGACAACCTGCTGATTTCAGCGTTTTCCGCACTGGTCTTCGGTCTGGCCTACATGAGTCTGACGGGGCTGTATCTGATGACCGGTATTCGCCTGTTGCCGGGGCGGCTGTCCATGGGGCCGGTGCTGCCATTCATCGCGGTGTCCCTGGGTCAGGCCGCAGGTTCGCCCGTGGTCGGTGTGCTGGTAAGCGAGGTCGGTTACCCCGATGCGTTTGCCATGTTCGGCACAATCGGCATTGTCGTGGCCATGCTCTCGCCGCTTTACCCGCGGTATCTGGAATATGAGCCGGAGGAGGAGACCGAAGAGGATACCGGTCTGCAGGCAGCCTACAACTATCAGCTGCAGAATGAGGAAGGCGAACCGCTGACGCCGGTCACCGGCAAGACTGAGAGCTACTAGAGCACCTGGCGGCGCTCGTTAATGCGGTGACCCCTCGGTGGGCGCCGCCCAGCTGGTGTAGCCCAGATCCATCACCCGAGCAACTTCCTCATCGGGAATGGCCGACAGGTCGCCGAGCTCAAGCGGATCGTAATGGAAGGCGTAAAGGCGGGAGGTGAACTCGGCAATCGGCAGGGAGGCTTCGCCCCGGAATTCGCCGTTGTCCCGGGTTGAGCAGGTAATACCCTGGCCCCAGTCCTGGCCACTGTCGTTGTTGGGGTTGAAAAAATACACCCGCATCTCGTTCCGGGGGTTCAGGGCAACTCTCAGTATGGTGATGGCGTGGCGGCCGACAAACCGGGCGGCGCTGTCGGTGACAGCGATGCCCGCTGGTTGCGCATGGATAACGGGCATGTTGCCGTTGTAGAACGGGTGGTAGCTGGCGTAGAAGTGCCGGATGAAGCCTTCGTAGTCCCGTATCTCACCGGTTCTGACATCGGCCACCACGCAGAACCCGTGGCTGACCCACCAACCATAGAATTCTGGGTTGATCCAGCGGTGGGCGTCGTCATCCCGGTTCTCACACCGGCGCCACATCTCGCCGTAAATGCGGTCCAGGTGGGGGATGAGGATCAGCGATACCGGGTCCACATCCATCGGTGTTCCCGTCACCAGACCCGGCTCCAGATCCCTGGAAGAGACTTCCTGGCCTTCGAACCGGCTCAGCACTTCGTTGTCCCGGGCTGCCCAGGTCAAAACCTGGAGCAGATAATCGGCCTCGTTGGAGGCCCACATTGAAAGACCGATGGCCGACTGGCAGGTGGGGTTGTTGCCCTGGCCAGCGCCGAGTGGCTGCCCCAACAGGTTGAGAACGCCGGCCAGCAGAAACACCCGGGGTGGCCGGGCGTCGCCAAAGGCTTCCCAAAGCGTTTGTTCGGTTTCAGGCGAGGGACGCAGCTTGATTTGCCGCCACAGCGCCTGGGCCACAGAGGGCGTGAACAGCGACCCGCGCTCCAGCATCATGGTCAGGCCGTAGACCGCCTGGCAGGTCTCGGGGTAGATGGCTTCGTCGATCAGGGTATGAACCAGTTCGGTGTAACAGTAGAGGTCGTCCAGGCCGGTCATGGTCAGCCCCAGTGCGTTGGGGATCAGCTCGTCCTGATTACGTTCGCGCAGGAACCGGAGCATAACCGCGTGGTACGGAGAGGCCAGGCCGGTGTCGTGCATGCTTTGGGCAAAGTGATCGGCTTCGGAAGCAAGGGTCAGGTCATCCATCGCCCTGAGGCGCTGTTCATAGATCTCCAGTCCCGGGTCTTCAGCGCTGCACGGCGTGGGTGCAAACAGGGCGCTCACCAGGCGGCTGGCAGCGGCGGTGCCGGTGGTTTTTATCTTCGGGTCATAAAGGCATTTGGCGATCTGGCCGATCATCTCGCAGATACTGTCGACCTGCACGGGGCCCTGGTCCAGCAACCGCCACACTTCCGCCACCAGGCTATCGAGCAGGCTTTCATAACCCAGGTGGGAAATCAGATACCGGTAGAGTTCCTGAATAATCAGCCCAAGCTGCTTCGGGCGTTCCCTGTCTGCCTCGGCGAGCTGGCCAGACAGCAGGTCCAGATTCAGGGCCATCACCTGGGTCAGAAAATGCCGTGCCTGTTCCGCGGAAATGCCGGGGTGAAAGTAATCGCCACGGGTGACGGCCAGCATGCGCAGCTCGCTGATCGCCTCCACAATGGTAGTGACGGCACCGGCCTCTCGCAGGGAGTGCTTGGCCAGCGCTGGTTGCAGGATGGCCGGTTGGGCCCAGTCGCTGGTGCCGAAAATGCCGGCGGATTCCAGCGAGCGAACCCGCCGGTACAGGGCGTCGAAGCCGCCCGGCAGAGTCATCAGCATCCGTGCGCGCTCCAGAAGCGCCAGGCTGGACGCTTTTGGATCAGAGCGGCGAGCGCGGGCGAACTCTGCCAGCGCCCTATCAAACTGCATCAATGCCGGCTTGAGCGCAGGATCTGGGTCTTGGCGCTCCATAGCGTTGACTCCCTTTGCCGTCAGGGCAGAATCACGAGATGATTGGGTAGTTCATTGCGCTCGTGGGTGGCGGGCACGCGTTCTTTGAGCAGCTTGCCACAGGCGGCAATGCAGTCAAGAAACCCTTGCCGGGTCTGCCCCTCCCGCACTTTTGCGGTGAAGTCCGCAACGATACTTTCCCATACCGAGTTGTCCAGCACATCGGCAATGCCTTGATCCACCAGAATCTCTACATAACGTTCCGCTTCCGAGACGAAGATCAGCATGCCGGTGCTGCCTTCCGTGTGGTGCAGGTTCTGCTCAAGGAATTGCCGCCGCGCCAGGTTGGACGCCCGCCAGTAGCGCACCTGCCGGGGAATCAGGCGGGTGTTTATGCCCGGTGTCCGGAACAGCAGGCTGAGCAGCACGAACGTGCCCCATTGCACCAGCATCAGCATGTCGGCGCCGAACCAGCTGCCGAAATAATTGCAAATGCCTGGTACAAGTAGTGCCAGAATGCCGGCCCAGACCAGTGGAATGTAGTTGTAGTTATCCGATTGGGCCGTCAGCACGGTGACCAGTTCGGCATCGGTTTCCCGTTCCACCTCATTGATGGCGGCGGTAACGGCTTCCTGATCGCTTTTGTTTAGTAGTGTCATGATTCGATAATTCTCATTGTCAGGTGAGGGGATTCAGCGTGCGGGGAGACCCGTTTGGAGCTACCAGCCACCGGAGGCACCGCCACCGCCGAAGCCGCCGCCACCGCCGCCAAAACCGCCACCACCAAAGCCACCGCCACCACGGCCGCCCATGGCGCCACCCAGCAACGCCGCGCCCAACAGGGCTGCGCCACCGCGGCCGCCACGGCCACCGCGACTGCCGATAAAGAACACCACTGCCATCATGATGATGAAGAACAGCGCGACCATGCCGGCTTTGGGTTTATCCTTCAGTGCAACCGGTTGTTGGCCCTGGGGAGCTGCCATGGGCTCGCCGCCGAGCACCTGAATCATGGCCGCGGCACCGTTAACGATACCTGACTGAAAATCCCCCTGACGGAAGGCAGGCGTAATAATGCGATTGATGATGACCGAGGAGTCGGCATCAGTGAGCCGGCCTTCCAGGCCATAGCCCACTTCGATGCGCACTTTCCGCTCCTCCCGCGCCACGATGAGCAGGGCGCCGTTATCCTCGCCCTTCTGGCCAATTCCCCAGTGCCTGCCCAACTGATAGCCGTAGTCCTCAATCGGATAACCCTGCAGGTTCGGCACGGTAACCACCACAACCTGTTCGGTGCTGGCCTGCTCATGGGCCTGGAGCATCTGGCTCAGGCGCGCTTCCACCTCAGGAGACAGCATCTCCGCCCGGTCCACCACCCGGCCAGTCAGCTCGGGAAATTCCGGTGTGGACTGGGCCCAGACGGTGGCCGGCAGCAACACCAGTAATGCCAGCAGCAGATGTTTGTGGAGCTGAATAATCATCAGAATTCCACCGCGGGTGCTTCATCCGCGTTTTCTGTGGTGGCTTCGAAGTTGGCGCGAGGCTCCAGATCGCTATACAGGAGACTGTGCCAGATCTTTCCCGGGAAGGTGCGCAGTTCGGTGTTGTACCGCTCCACCGCCTGGATGAAGTCCCGCCGCGCGACGGCAATACGGTTTTCTGTGCCCTCAAGCTGAGCCTGAAGGGTCAGAAAGTTCTGGTTCGACTTCAGATCCGGGTAGCGTTCAGAGACCGCCATCAGACGGCTCAGGGCACTGCTGAGCTCGCCCTGGGCCTGCTGGAACTGCTTGAGTTTCTGGGGATTGTTGAGAATGCTTTCGTCTACCTGGATTGATGTCGCTTTCGAGCGCGCTTCAATCACTGCGGTCAGGGTCTCTTGTTCCTGCGCCGCAAAGCCCTTGACGGTTTCGACAAGATTGGGAATCAGGTCGGCCCGGCGCTGGTACTGGTTCTCCACCTGGGCCCAGGTTGCGGTGACTCTCTCGTCGTAGGTGGGGATGTTATTGATCCCGCAGCCACTGAGAAAAAGAACCAACGCCATCAGCGAGGTCAGCCGCCAGTAATTCCGTTGTTGAAACGGTGTTTGAAGGGTTCCCATCATAAACTTTCCCTGATGTGGTTGTATGAAGAAGGGCGGTCGCCCGGCTCACGGGTGAAGGCAGCTAAGCTCTTGTAAAAATGGGGGCGAAGCCACTGTTTTCAAGGTCGAGACTCAACCGCCGGCCTCCCGATAAGACACCATACGCTGTTTCTCTTCATGCCACAGTGCATACCGGAAGCAGTCGGCAATCTCGCCGGGAGCTGTGCTGGGCAAAAAACAGGTAGCACCCCATTGCCGAGGCAAGGGTTATGGGCAGCAGGATGACAAAGAAGACCAGGCTGAACCCGCGCACCATCAGCAGGGCGCCCAATACCGAGAACACCAGCCGGAGAGGCCACCAGGGAATCAGTCCGGCGGCCAGCAGCTCCCGGCCTACCCGGATGCCTTCGCTGTGTTCTGGCAAGCTGTCGTCCGATTCCTGGACATTTTCCTGACGCATGGCACGTCCCTCCCTGTCTGTAAAACTAGATCTTTCGGGAGATAATTTCCAACGGTTTTCGGTGAGCTGGGACTGGTAACGGCAGCTATTTGGCAGTAGGACTATGGACCCGCAGAGCCTTTATTTGCTTGGCCTCGTGCACAGCGAGGCCGTTTTTCTAACGGTCGACTATGACATTAGCAGCCATTACCCGCCATCCCGAAAATGACGGATAAAAGCCTCCGACTCCTCAATCGATTGCTCCATATTGCGAATCAGCCTGTCAACATCCTGGCGGATACTCACCAGCTCATTCTCCAGTGAACCGATCGCCTGGGCATTCAGGTTGTGCTTGAGGTACAGCACCTGATCCTGAAACGCCTGCAAAACCGGATCCATACAATCTTCGGCTTCGTGCATACGGCGGATTAACTAGGTTGTACCGGGCTTGAGTCTCCTCAAGCTGCTGCTTGTTGGTGCGTCGGAGAGAGGCGCTCTCGTAAAGATTGAGCTCGGTGTCTGGTGTGTCCACTACGCTCTGAAAGCGTGGTTGATTCTTTCACGGCCCGGCATCGGGGAGACTCAGAGTTTGTTTAAGGCTGTTCCTGATCTCGCTCCAGGTGGCCATGAAGAACGCCGTCAGGGGAACCGCCAGGATCATGCCGATGATGCCACCCAAGGCTGTGCCCCAGAAGAACAGTGAAATCACTACCAGCGCGGGATGCAGGCCCGATCGGTTGGCCATGATTTTCGGGGTCAGCAGCCAGCTTTCAATCAGTTGAACGGCTCCGAACACGAGCACGGCCAGGATCAGGAGCTCAATGCCACCCTCCGGCTGCAGATAGGCCATGGGCAGCACCACCAGCAGGCCGATGAGGCTGCCGAGGAAAGGCACGATATTCAGCAGCCCCAGCACAAGCCCCACAAGCACGCCGAACTTCAGGCCGATCAGGGTAAAGCTGATGGCATACAGGGTGCCCATGGACACCGCTATGATGAGTTGACCCTGGAAGAATGCGGTGACGTACTCTACGAACACATCCAGAAAATACAGTGTCTTGCGCTGGGTGGACCTCTGGAAAACGGAGAGCAGTTCGGAAGCCTGGTTCCGTAGCAGGCTCCCGGAAAGCAGGGTAAAGAACAGGAACAGGGGCACGAAGCTCAGCCCCGCCAGCACGCCCAGGTAAGACATGATGGTATTACCAGTGTCTTCCAGGCCCGGCATCATTTGCTGGGACTCCTCCCCACCACTGTTTTCGGTACCGCTGAAAACCATGGAGCTGAGCGCCGGGAAGTGAACCGAGAAATGTGTCTGCCAGCTCGCCAGCAGGTCTGGCAGAACCGTCATCAACTGCACGGCCTGGCGTACCAGAATGGGCACGAGCACGAACATCAAGGTGCCGATACCGACGAAGAAGGCCAGCAGCACAAGAAGGATCGCCAGCAAGCGCGGCAGCCGAAGCCGTCGCACCATGAACTCCACCACCGGGTGAAGCACCAGCGCCAGGATACCGGCAACTGCCAGCGACAGCAGCAGGGTGTAGAAGGTCTCCAGCAACCAGCCGAAGGCCCAAATAATGATTCCGACCAGCGCCGCCAGTGCAACCAGTGAGAACAGAACCGCCGTGTAGCGAAACAGGCGAAGTTCGACTGCGTTGAACATCCGCGTTCCCTGGGACACGGCCGGTCCATTTTGACCGGCAACTCTTGCCCCTTGCGCCCGGGGTTCCTGCGTTTTCTGGGGCATTCGAAGGTCCTGTCTCAGTTTCTTGCGGATTTGACGAACAGCAACAGCCCGACACGAGCCAGCGCACAGCCCGTGTCTCTCCGGGCATCTCGTACGGATGCGCGGACAGTCCCAGCTTAAAGGTCGTGCCGGGGTCGGTCGGTGCGTTGTCGAACTTAAGGGAAATTATTTCTTGGGCAATACCCCTCTGTGCACTGTGCACGCACAGACAGTCGAGCGGTTCGGCACAGATCAGGGCGACCGGGAGTTTTCCGTCTCAGAGCGATGGATTGGCGAGCGCCGGCGTGGGACCATTGGCCAGTTGATCATTATTGACGGCATGTCCGTAGAGCCGGCGGATCCCCCGAAGGTCACCGGGCTGCAGTTCGGGGAAATCCTCGGTATAGCGGAACCCCATCAACTGGCCGGAGGGGCCGGGATGGTCCAGGCCGAGGGCATGGCCGATCTCATGGATCAGCGTATAGCGGAGGTCATAGACATCCGTGTTGCCGTCAAACCCGACCTTCCATTTATGGTCGGGGTTCAGGCACACCAGTGCCTGTTTGATGGTGCGAACTCCGTCCTTTTCCTCGGGCGCGTAGGTCACATTGGCAAATGCCCGCATGCGTGGCTGGCCCTGGGCCCCGAGAATGATGTCCGCGTCCTGGACATTGCTGACCTGATAAAACGAAAGATTGGCAGCGCGCTCCCAGACCCTAAAGGCTGCGGCGGTCTCACGCACCAGTGTCTCGTGGGAAAGCGCCTGCCCTGACAGTGCTTTCATTGGCGCCAGGTCACCGCAGTTGCGTGCATCATCGAACCTTAGCTTCCGGTCAGCAAAGGCGTAGCTGACGCGCGCCCCAACCCCGAAGCTCTGGCTACCCCACTTGACCTTGTAACCATCCAGCTCAAGCAACCGGTAGCCGGCTTCGCCGTCTTCGGCAGGCACGGGGAATGACAGGGGCAGCAAGGCGGCCAGGATCAGCATTCGTATTGAAAAGTGTGGACCTGTAGCTGTTCGCACCTGAGTCTCCGAACAGGGATTAGCGAAAAACACCGGAGTTCAGACAGTGGGAGTACTGGGAAACGCCGGAACAGGACAACGAGCAGGTGCGCTACCGCACAGACGGACTTTTCGCTTATGCCCAAACTATAGGGGGCAATCCTGCGATTACAGGACTCGAGTCATCCGAGCACATTACTGGCAAAGGAAGGGGATGTCGATTGGGGAGTCGTTACATTTGGTGTCGTTTGGCAACGCCATAACGGCCCGATACAAAAAATGACAGGGGCTTGCGCCCCTGTCATCGATTCACGTCACTTATTTCCTGAACGCCGCGTACTGGAGGATCACTCCTGCTTTTCAAAGCCGGGCGCGGAGATCAGTTCGTCGCGGGTCACGTCAATCCGCAGTTCCATATCACCGGATTTGCCGGATTTGGTGACTTCGTCCCAGCCAATGGCTACGTCTTTCTCGCCCAGGCCGAGGAAACCACCGACACCGACTACAACCGCCACCACCTGACCGTCCTTGTCGATGAGCAGTTCACTCACAGCGCCGACTTCCTCGTCATTGCTGGTTGTGACTTTGGCACCGATCAGGTCGCTCGCCCGAATGCCATCAGACGGGGCGTTGTCCATGTAGGCCTGCTTTTGCATGCCAGACTGGTTGCCCGTTTTCTGGTCACTTTGCATGGTCGTGCTGGTGGACTTCATGGTGTCTTTTTCAGACTGGGTGCTTTGCTGCTTCTCAACGCCCTCCTTGTCGACATGCTCTTCGGCAAGCAGAACACCCGAACCCAGTGCGATGGCCGGTGTAACCAATGCGTAAAAGGCCAGCGAATGTAAATTTTTCATGTGATTCTCCTTTGAATCGGGTGTGTACAGTCGGACAAAACGTCCTGTTTAACCGCCTCATCACAGCTTTTCTTCCCCGGAATCATTTTCAGGAAGGAGACCGAGTCAACTAAAGTGGGAAACTCGGGATGAGGCTATAACCTACGTTGACTGAGTCGCCCTGTCCGTTCGCTGACGCACTAAGATGGGTGTTTGGGGACCTGCCTTCTGCCTGAACGGTGAGCCTACAAACAACAAACCCCGGCAAAAGCCGGGGTTTGTTGTTTCAACCGAAGCAGGGACTGCTGTTATTTCTTCAGCCCCATCTCCTCAATCGAAATCTCCCGCATCTTGAACTTCTGGATCTTCCCGGTGACGGTCATGGGGAATTCGTCCACGAACTTGTAGTTCTTCGGGATCTTGAAGTGGGCGATCTTGCCCTTGCAGAAGGCCTGCAGGTCGTCTGCGTCTACAGGGTCCGCATCCGGGCGCAGCTTGACCCAGGCGATCAGCTCCTCGCCGTATTTCTCGTCGGGGATGCCGGTGACCTGGACTTCCTCGATGGACGGATGGGTGTAGAGGAACTCCTCGATCTCCTTCGGGTAGATGTTTTCCCCGCCGCGGATCACCATGTCCTTGATGCGGCCGACGATCTGGATGTAGCCGTCCTCGTCCATGGTGGCCAGGTCGCCGGTGTGCATCCAGCCGGCGTCGTCGATGGCTTCGCGGGTTTTTTCTTCGTTGTTCCAGTACTTCAGCATGACGCTGTAGCCACGGGTGCACAGCTCACCGATCTCGCCACGGGGAACCACGTTGCCGGTGCCCGGATCGACGATCTTGGTCTCCAGGTGCGGCTGGGTGCGGCCCACGGTGGTGACCTGCTTCTCGAACGGGTCGAGGGAGCTGGTCTGGGTGGAAACCGGACTCGTCTCGGTCATGCCGTAGGCAATCTGGACCTCCTTCATGTTCATCTTGCCGTTGACCTTCTTCATCACCTCCGCCGGGCAGATGGAGCCGGCCATGATGCCGGTGCGCAGGGTGGAGAGGTCGTAGGTCTCGAACTCCGGTTCGGCTAGCTCGGCGATAAACATGGTGGGCACGCCATACAGGGCGGTGGCCTTTTCCTGGTGCACGGCCTGCAGGACGGACTTGGGCTCGAAGCCTTCACCCGGATAGATCATGGTGGAGCCGTGGGTGATACAGCCCAGGTT
>NZ_JAWOIS010000052.1:0-3870 GCF_046484525.1 Marinobacter sp. | reverse complement strand
TATGCGCTGAACGAAACGATCAATGCAGCCGAAAGAAACGCCAAAGGGAACAGCGCCCCGGTCATCTCTGCCATCTGACCGGTCAGCGCGAATATCCCGGCGCCGATCATTACACCCGTACCCAAAGACAGGCCTGATCTTCATGAAGATCAACTGCCCGTCACTAGGCCACGATGTGACATCCCTGGACCCGGAAAAGGCTCCACACTCTACCGCCAGGACAGAGCTGGTAAAGCTCAATCTGGCCTTGGAGATGGGCAACAACGTCATGCTGTATCTGGACGACATCCAGCATACTCACGAGGAATTTCTTCAGAAGTTCATCTCGTTATGTGACGGAACCCGCCGAATCGAGGGTATCTGGAACGGCCGCTCCAAGACCTACGATATGCGCGGCAAACGCTTTGCCATCTGCATGGGCGGCAACCCGTATACCGAATCCGGCGAAGTCTTCCAGATTCCGGACATGCTGGCCAACCGTGCCGATGTCCGGAACCTCGGCGATCAGCTAAGTGGCATGGAGGACATTTTTGCCCTGTCCTATCTCGAAAACAGCATGAGCTCCAATCCGGTGACAGCTCCCCTCGCCTCGCGTGGCATGGGCGATTTTTACCGGTTTGCCGATCTCGCAGCGCGCAAGGAGGTTAACTCTGCGGATTTCGAGCACGACTACAGCGCAGCCGAGCGTGAAGAAATCGTTGCCGTCCTTGAACGCCTCCTCAGGGTGCGAGACGTAATCCTGCGGGTCAATGAGACCTACATCGCCTCCAGCGGCCAGGATGATGCCTACCGGACCGAACCACCCTTCAAGCTCCAGGGCAGCTACCGGAACATGAACAAACTGGCCGAGAAGGTCACTCCGGTAATGACCGGCGACGAGTTGGAACAACTGATCGACGACCACTACCAGGGTGAAGCCCAATTGCTCACCCAGGGTGCCGAAGAGAACCTGCTCAAACTCAAGGAACTTCGAGGAACGCAGACCGGAGCAGAGGCCGATCGCTGGGCAGAAATCAAGTCGGCGTACCGAGCCCGAGTACAGGCGGGCGGCGAAGGTGATACCGGCGAGAAAATCACCCGTCAGCTGGCCAGCATCGGAGAGCAGTTGAAGACCCTGGGCTCCGCAGTCGCCGAATCGACCCGATCCGGTCAGGGTAGAAACGTTGACTGGACGCCCTTGATCGAAGGTATTCACGAGTCGATTGGACGCCTTGAGGTCTCCCCCCGGATAACCGTCCAGGGACCGGATGGCCTGAGAGAAGCACTGGTTTCACTGGCAGAAGTGTATGAACGCTCCATTGGACCGCTGATCAAGGTTCTGCGTGGGAAAACCGGGCTAGATCTCCGGACCTACAGGACGATGTCCGAGATCAAAAATCAGCTACTGATTATCGAAAAGCGGCTCCTGGATAAAGTTGAAACCAGCGAGGATTAACCGAGTCTGATACCAGGAGGAGGGCTCTCACAAAAATAGGCTTTGGAGGTTGGGATATCGTGGACATGGTTCACCCGATCGGATGTCCGCGCTGTACTTCTGGGCCATGGGATCAGGAAGAAATTTGTCCGTTAATTGTCTGCGAGACGCCTCGATAGTGAGACCCAGTCGGCCTTTTAGTGAAGTACGGCTGGTATACTCCTAACAAACATTTTGACTGAAGCAATTGTATGCTGTTTGTTATTGCCTCAATCCTGATTCTGCTCCTTGTTTTTGCTCCCCATCTCTGGATTCGACATGTCATGAAAAAACATGGCGCGCCTGATTCCGACATGCCTGGCACGGGCGGGCAGCTGGCCGAGCATCTCATTAATCGGTTTGAACTCTCGGACGTAGTTGTGGAGCCAACCGATGAAGGTGACCACTATTCCCCTGCGGAAAAAGCTATTCGGCTGTCCCGCGAAGTGTTTGATGGACGTTCGATCACGGCAGTCGCAGTGGCCGCTCATGAAGTCGGCCATGCCATTCAGTATCATCGCCAGGAAGCCATCACGCAGTTACGTCAACGGTATTCACCGGCCGCAATCATGGTCCAGAAGGTGGCCGTTGGCTTCCTTTTTGCCATTCCATTAGTCGTCGCCATCTTCAAGGTACCGCATGTTGCTCTGCTTACTGCCCTGATCGGCGTGCTGGCAATGCTGGCCTCGGTGCTGATTCAGTTCGTCATCTTGCCGATGGAATGGGACGCCAGTTTCAACAAAGCCATGCCAATTCTGGTGAAGGGAGATTACATCCAGAAGCATCAATATGACGCAGTAAACAGCGTTCTCAGGGCAGCCGCATTCACCTATGTGGCCGCCGCATTACTGGACATTCTGAGGCTTGGGCGCTGGCTCATGATCCTCAGGAGCGCTATTCGCTGAACTTGCTCACCCGGCGGGCGCGATGCATCGCCACAGTCTGTGTTTTCTCTATAAGAGAAGATTCGTCAAGCCACAAGGAAACACCATGAAAGTAGTTGCATTATTAACCTCTGTCTTACTAGTCATGTGCAGTCAGATCAGTCTGGCCAACGAGCCGTCCGACCCGGAAACAGCGGCCGAAACCGAAGCGATGGCGCCAGAAAAGGAGTACCAGAAGTGGGCCGAGGAATTCGTCAGCAGCCTGAACTACCAGCGGGGGGAAATTCGCCTCCCCAATGGAGTTGCCACACTGAATGTTCCTGAGAGCTTCTACTATCTGTCCCCCGAAGACACTCAGCGGGTTCTCGTAGAAGCCTGGGGTAATCCACCCGGCGGCGAAACTCTCGGAATGCTTTTCCCATCTGAATTTACACCGCTGGATGACGCATCTTGGGGCGTCACCATAGAGTATGAAGAAGATGGATATGTCTCAGACGAAAATGCCGCTGACATTGATTACACCGAACTGCTTGAACAAATGCAGGAAGATACCCGCGACGTAAATCCAGAACGAGTGGAGGCCGGCTACGAGCCCATCGACCTGGTGGGCTGGGCGGCAGCCCCTCATTACAACCAGGCATCGCACAAGCTCTACTGGGCGCAGGAACTCCAGTTCGGCGATGATCCGAATCATATCCTGAACTACAACATCCGAGTGCTTGGACGCCAAGGGGTTCTGCTTTTGAACTTCATTGCTGACATAAACCAATTGTCGGAAATTGAGACCAATCTTGACACCGTTTTAGGAATGGCAAAGTTCAATGAGGGACATCGCTATAGCGATTTCGACCCGGAGATCGATACCGTCGCGGCTTATGGCCTTGGCGCCCTGGTGGCAGGAAAAGCCGCCGCAAAAGCCGGCATTTTTGCAGGAGCCCTGCTGTTCCTCAAAAAGTTTGGCGTATTCATTATTGCGGGTGTAGTTGCGCTTGGCGGCAAGCTGCTCAAGAAAAAGAAATCAGCTGAATAGCCGGGCTAGGCTCAAATTTGCTCTCTGATGACGTGAACTCAGATCGCTTGCGGCCATGTGCTTTCTGATAATTAGCCATGGCACCAGCCTTAAGTAAAGCGATAACGGGGTAGAATCCCATGCAGCGCGGCGGAATGGGCGTCCGGTATAGGGCCGAAGGCCCGGAACGTACTACAACCACTTGTTAACCACACTTTGTGGCTAGCAAATTTGCCGACACCGCCGCCGCAGCTAGAAACGGGGCCAGCCGCATGGGCAGAAGGATTCGATATTCCTTCTTCCACAGTGTGCGGCTCTCCAGGTTGCCAGTGTGGTTAATCGGGATAGGGAGGCACCTCACGATGCCCCCTCCCACATCACCGGCTGCAGGCGGACACAGAAATTGATGAAGTTCAGGGGGAAATGGGGAGAAATGCTGAGGAAGTTCATGGTTGTCTCCAGGGTGGATCAAGGCTGTGGTGGTGCGACGATGCGCCCCCTTCAATCAAGAAAACGCTGCACCA
>NZ_JAWOIS010000047.1:0-24616 GCF_046484525.1 Marinobacter sp. | reverse complement strand
ACCTCGCTGTCGCAACGGCAGCAATGGTTTTGAAAGGTGGGCTGGCAGAGTGGCTGAATGCAGCGGTCTTGAAAACCGCCGACGGTTAGTAGCCGTCCCGGGGTTCGAATCCCTGGCCCACCGCCATTTTTCTCCGGTTTTCACCTACACCTCTTGCATTTGTCATTTTGTACAATCCCTGCTTTTCCCATTCCTATTGGCTCTGACTATCACGTCGGTAACCAAGCTGGCGTGAAATATCTTCTCCCGCGCGTTTCAGTTCCGCAATCCATTCATCTTTACGCCGCTCGATAGGCGCCGAAACCGATAGCCCCGCACTCACGTTTCCTGACCGGTCGTAGATGAGCACCCCGATGCAGCCCACACCAATCTCGGCTTCCTCATTGTCGAGTGCATAGCCCTGGCGCATGCCCTTGATACATGCCTCCTCCAGTTCCGGTAGGGACGACAGAGTGTTCCGGGTATAGGCCGGCAGGTTGGTCCGGCTCGCATAGGCCTGGATGGCTTCCTCTCCTGCCAGGCCCAGCATCAGTTTTCCCACGGCTGTGACGTGCAGCGGGGCACGGCTTCCCACTATCTGATTTACATGCATCATCCGGTTCGGGGTGACCTTCTCGAAGTAGATCACGACATCGCCTTCGCGGATGGTGAGGTTGATCGTTTCCCCCAGTTGCTTACACAGGGCTTCCATGTAGGGCAGCGACACTGCCCGAAGGTCTATGTCTGTATGGAGGCGGTTGCCCAGCTGCAGCAGTCGCTGGCCCAACCGGTAATCGCCGTTGGAATCCCGCTCGACAAAACGATTACTGATCAACGAATGCAGGATTCGATAGGCGGTGGAGGGTGCCAGTCCGGTATCGGCGCTCAAGGTTTTCAGTTTTACCGGTTTGGAGTATCGGGAGATGGCTTCCATGAGCATGGCTGCCCGGTCAATTACCTGGATTCTCGATTCCGTTTTCGTGTCCATCATTGAAGTGTTTTCGTCCCTTCAGGTAACAGCGGTTCGCGGGAAATTTATGCCATTAATTTTGACATATGGAGGAGCGTTCCACAATACGGAATGTGTCGTTAGCTATTTATAAGTCACTTAAATCACTGAAAAATAGAGGGAAAAATATAACGCCAACCACTATTTTCCTGAAATCCATAATGTGGAAACTTTGCGTATTGCGCAAAATTACGCTCGCTCCTACCGTTGATTTGAAGGCGGCAAGCAGCAATGCAGACCCCGCCACCGGACATAAATCCAAAAAACGGAGTGGAATCAATGTCGGATCAGAATCCCGTTTTCATACCCGGCCCCACCAATATTCCTGACCGGTTGCGCGCTGCCATGCAGCTACAGACCCGTGATCATCGCGCTCCGGACTTTGTGGAAACGCTTGGCCCCGTGTTGCAGCAGTGCAAGTCGGTGTTCGGTACCGAGAGCGGCGAAGTCATCATCTTCCCCGCGAGTGGCACCGGCGGCTGGGAGGCAGCGATCTGTAACACCCTGTCTCCCGGCGACAAGGTGTTGGTTGCCAGGTACGGAATGTTTTCCCATCGCTGGATCGATTTGTGCCGCCGGCACGGCCTGGAGGTTCAGGTTATTGACTGTCAGTGGGGCAGCGGTGCGCCTGCGGACCGGTTTGAGGAAGTGCTCCGGGCTGATACAAGCCATGAGATCAAGGCCCTGCTGGTGACCCATAACGAAACCGCCACCGGTGTGAAGAGCGATATCGCCGCAGTACGAAGCGCGCTGGACCGAGCCTCCCATCCAGCCATGCTGTTTGTCGATTGTGTCAGTTCGCTGGCGTCCATGCCTTTTGCCATGGACGACTGGGGCGTGGATATCGCGGTCGCCGGTTCGCAGAAGGGCTTCATGCTCACCACCGGCCTGGCCATTCTCGGTGTCAGCCATAAGGCGCTGACTGCCATGGAGAGCGCAACTCTGCCACGGGCGTTCTTCGATTTTCAGGCCATGCGGGCGGCCAATGAGCAAGGCGGCTACCCCTACACGCCACCGTTGCAGCTGATTCACGGTCTCCGGGAAAGCCTTCAGATGCTGTTTGAGGAGGGGCTGGACAACGTTTATGCCCGTCATTTCCGATTGGCAGAGGGCGTTCGTTGTGCGGTCCAGGCCTGGGGGCTTGAACTCTGCGCCAGGTCTCCCGAGCTCTACTCGGATACGGTCAGTGCGATTCTGGTACCTGAGGGCTTCGACAGTAATGAGCTGACCGACCACGCTTTTGAGAAATACGGTGTGTCTTTCGGCGTGGGGTTGGGCGAAATGAACGGCGCTGCGTTCCGTATTGGCCATCTGGGCTCGCTCACCGACGTCATGGTGCTCTCCGGACTGGCAACGATAGAGATGGCGATGGCGGATCTGAACTATCCGATTGGCCTGGGGAGCGGTGTCCGTGCCGCCCAGGATTATTTCCGTAGGACAGCAAGCTGACGAGTTGGCGAGGTACACCATGAACGAACACATCAAACAGATACCAACCCTTGAAGACGCGCTGGCCGCCAGGGAGCGCATAGAGCCGTACATTCATCGCACGCCGGTTCTGACCTCCCGGTTCATCAACGAATTGACCGGAGCCGAACTGTTCTTCAAGTGTGAGAACTTTCAAAAGGCTGGCGCGTTCAAGGTCCGGGGGGCCTGTAACGCGGTTTTCGGGCTGAGCGAAGCCCGGGCACGAATCGGTGTGGCTACCCACTCTTCCGGTAATCACGCGTTGTCCCTGTCCTATGCGGCGGGCCGGCGGGGTATCCCGGTTACCGTCGTCATGCCGCACACAGCGCCGCGAGCGAAGAAAGAGGCGGTGCGAGGTTATGGGGGCACCATTGTCGAGTGTGAGCCTTCAACCAGTTCGCGCGAGGCGGTTTTTGCAGAGGTTGTGGCGCAATCGGGCGCGGATTTTGTCCATCCATACAACGATCCGCGGGTGATCGCCGGCCAGGCTACCTGCTCGATGGAGCTGCAGGAGCAGGTGCCGGGTCTGGATGCAGTGATAGCGCCGATTGGCGGCGGCGGCATGATATCGGGCACCTGTCTGACCTTGTCCAATATGGCGCCGGATGTGGCGATCTATGCCGCCGAACCGCTCAATGCGGACGATGCCGCCCGATCGTTCAGGGCAGGTCACATTATTGCGGACGATGCGCCGGACACAGTCGCCGATGGTCTGAAAGTACCCTTGAAAGAACTGACCTGGCACTTCGTCCGCAATCATGTTTCGGACATTCTGACCGCCAGTGAGGAAGAGATTGTCGACGCCATGAAACTGATCTGGAAACGAATGAAGATTGTCATGGAGCCAAGTTCAGCTGTCCCTCTGGCGACCATTCTGAAGAACCCCGAGCTGTTCCGCGGCAAACGGGTTGGCGTGATCATAACCGGCGGCAATGTGGATCTGGATGCGCTTCCCTGGACGTGAATAACAATCAACGAGGATATCGGTAATGACAAATATGAATTTGAAAACTACTGACGGCCTGGAAGTGGGCTATGACATTCCGGCAGCGATCGGCATGAATGAAAGCGAAATCCAGACTCCGTGCCTGGTGCTGGATCTGGATGCACTGGAATACAACATCAAGAAGATGGGGGAGTATGCCAGGGGCCACGGTATGCGCCACAGAATTCACGGCAAGATGCACAAATCCGTGGATATCGCCCGACTGCAGGAACAACTCGGTGGCGCCGTCGGAGTGTGCTGTCAGAAGGTTTCTGAGGCGGAGGTTTTTGCCCGGGGCGGCATCAAGGACATCCTGGTATCCAACCAGGTACGTGACCCCGGCAAAATCGACCGGCTCGCCCGGATCCCGAAGCTGGGCTCCAGGACCATTGTCTGTGTAGATGACCCTGACAACGTCCCGGAACTGTCGGCGGCCGCCCAGCGTCATGACACTCAATTGGAGTGCTTTGTGGAAATTGATTGTGGGGCCGGTCGCTGCGGTGTTACCACGACGGAGGAGGTCGTCGGTTTAGCGAAGGTGATTGATGAAGCACCGAATCTCCGGTTCACCGGAATCCAGGCCTACCAGGGGGCGATGCAGCACATGACCTCCTACGAGGACCGCAAGGCCAAGCTGGATGCCGCGATCAAGATGGTCGGTGAGGCGGTGTCCGCGCTGAAGGAGGTCGGGCTTGAGCCGGAACTGGTGTCCGGCGGTGGAACCGGTTCCTACTACTTCGAGAGCAATTCGGGCGTTTATAACGAGCTTCAGTGCGGGTCCTACGCCTTCATGGACGCAGACTACGGTCGAATCCAGGATAAGGAAGGCAACCGCATCGACCAGGGCGAATGGCGTAACGCCCTGTTTATCCTGACCAGCGTCATGAGCCACGCCAAGCCTGACAAGGCCATCTGCGATGCCGGACTCAAGGCCCAGTCGGTGGACAGCGGTCTGCCCTTCATCTTCGGACGCGATGATGTGGAGTACATCAAGTGCTCGGATGAGCATGGAGTTATTGCCGATCCCCGGGGCGTTCTGGCCATCAACGAAAAGCTGAAACTGGTACCGGGACATTGTGATCCTACCTGCAATGTCCACGACTGGTACGTGGGGGTGCGGAACGGCAAAGTTGAAACCCTTTGGCCCGTCAGTGCCCGCGGCAAGGCTTTCTGAGGAGGTTACGATGGAGACTTCAAGTAACTTGAGTAACGCTGGCTGTCAGGTAACTGTGGTTCCGGAAGAGGCCTGTCAGGCGGTTATCGGGCGAAAACAGGCCTTTGAGGCAGTCGAGGCGGTGTTTGCTTCCATGGCTGGCGGGTCCGCCCGTAATTTTCCGGTGGTCAGGGAGGCAATTGGGCACGCCGATGCCCTCTATGGATTCAAGTCCGGATTTGATCGGGCGGGTATGGTCCTCGGCGTGAAATCCGGTGGCTACTGGCCGGGCAATGCCCGGCGAGGACTGACCAATCATCAATCGACAGTCGTTCTGTTTGACCCTGATACCGGACGATTGGCGGCACTGGTAGGCGGCAACTACCTGACTGCGGTCCGGACAGCGGCTGCTTCGGCGGTATCCATCGCCCATTTGGCGCGTAAGGATGCCAGAGTTCTGGGCATGGTTGGCGCTGGTCATCAGTCCACGTTCCAGCTCAGAGCGGCGCTCGAACAGCGTAATTTTGATCAGGTGGTCGGCTGGAATCGGGATCCGGAAAACCTGGTGCGCCTGGCGGCGGTGTGTGAGGAGCAAGGTATTCCCTTTGAAGCGGTTTCATTGCCGGACCTTGCTGCCCGGTCCGATGTGATCGTTACTATCACCTCGGCATTCGAACCGCTGTTGATGTCTGAATGGGTCAAGCCGGGTACCCACATTGCCTGCATGGGGACAGATACGAAGGGTAAGCAGGAGGTCGATCCCATGCTGTATTTGCGGGCAGAAATCTTCACCGACGAAGTAGCCCAGGCCACCAGCATAGGTGAATCCCAGCATGCCGCTGCAACTGGAATCCTGGCTCCTGAACGGATCATTGCCATCGGGGAGGTGATCAACGGAAAACATCCGGGGCGCAGATCAGAGCAGGACATTACTCTGTTTGACGGCACCGGGGTAGGTCTGCAGGACCTGGCTGTTGCATCGATGGCGGCGAAGCTGGCGGGTGCAGAGGGATTGGTGGAGAGGTTTGTGCTGTAAATGCCCCAGGGTATGTGCTTACTGGGGTTGCATTCATACAGCCCCCATACTGGGATCAGTAACAAACCAGGAGGATGTATGCCTGATACCAGATCCGACACCGTGTCCGGGCGGAAAGACCGCAAGTTTGCCGTCTCGGCAAACCGCGGTCAGGCCAGCCACAGGGTCCGTTACGTGGAGACCGGAGGCGCCCTGGTGGATACCGGGGAATGCACTTTCTGCCAGTCCGTTCCTGATCTTCAGGAAGCGGAGAAGGACAAGACGGCCAGAGCCGAACCGGGCTCCGGCCGCCAGAAGTCATCGGACTGACCGTTGATGCGGATCCCTTAGAGGGATCTGCCGGGGTAGGTCCTTTCTTTCTGCTGGTCCGCGCGCTTCTGGCGCTCGGCCAGGCTTTCCGGGGCATTGGTCGGAATCTGCCAGCCCGCAAGGTTGTCCTCAATCAGCTGTACCAGTGCCTCAATGTGGCCTGGTGTCGCATTCAGAGCCGGGATATAACTGAATCCCTCACCACCGGCCTCCATGAAGTACTCACGGTTTTCCTCGTTGATTTCCTCAATCGTCTCCAGACAGTCGGAGGAAAATCCGGGGCAGAACACATCCACCGATTTGGTGCCCTTGCCGGGAAGCGATTTCATCGTCTCGTCGGTATAGGGCTTCAGCCATTCCTCGCGTCCGAAGCGGGACTGGAAGGTGGTCATGTAGTCCTCAGAAGAGAGCCCCAGGCGCTCGGCCAGCAGGCGTGAGGTCTTGTGGCACTCACAGTGGTACGGGTCGCCCTTCAGGAGGTACTTCAGGGGCACCCCGTGGTAGGAGAGGATCAACTTGTCCTTGCGGCCATGGTTGGCCCAGTGCGCCTCGATGTGACAGGCCATGGCTTCGATGTAAGGCGGGTAATCCGGGTAATGCGAAACAAAGCGCAGATCCGGCAGCCACCGGCGTTTGGTGAAGTCCTTGGCCACCGCATCGAATGTCGAAGCGGAGGTTGAGGCCGAGTACTGGGGGTAGAGTGGGAGCACCAGCAGCTTGCGCACACCCTGTTTCTGCATTTCGTCCAGCACCTTGCTGATAGACGGGTTGCCGTAGCGCATGGCGAACCCGACTACAACGTTCTGCCCGTATTTCTGCTTCAGCGCCTCGCGAATACCTTCCGTCTGTTTGGCGGTGTGCAGCAGCAGGGGGGAGCCCTCCGCTTCCCACACACTGGCGTAGGCCTCGGCGCTGCGCTTCGGGCGGATACGCAGGATGATGCCGTTCAGGATCAGCCACCACAGGGGGCGGGGAACCTCCACCACCCTGGGATCCCAGAGGAACTCGGCCAGATAGCGTCGAAGGGCTGAAGTGGTGGGGGCGTCCGGGGTGCCAAGGTTGGTCACCAGTACGCCCAGCCTTTCGGGCTGGTTATGGCTGAAATTCTCTGAGCCTTTGTATTTCATTCAAGTCGGTCCCTGGTCTGGTTTATGGGCGGGCAGCTACCCCTTGGACTGTGCCTGTTGCGCCATCCTCGGAGCCAGGCCACTGATGTCGTAGCCAGCGTTGCGGGCCTTGGTGAAAATCTCCGGGGCCGGGTTGGAGCGGGCAGCGCTCAGTGCCCAGAGGACGGTGCAGCGGGTGCCGGAACGGCAGAAAGCCAATACGGGCTTTGCCGCGTCCCGGATCATCGGTGCAAACCGATCCACGTCGTCATCCGTGATGTTGCCGGATTCAACCGGCATATAGATCCACTCCAGACCATGCTCTTTTGCGGCCGCCTCGATATCCGCCATGGACGGCTGGCCGGGCTCTTCGTGGTCCGGGCGGTTCGCAACGAGGGTCTTGAACCCCAGGCGAGCCGCCTCGGCCACATCTTCCACGCTGATCTGTGGCGCTACGGAAATAGTGTCGTCAATCTTTCGGATATCCATGGAAAACCTCCGCAATCTTGGTGGGGCTAAGTTACCAGAAATCGTTCAGGCTTTTGCCCGGTTCCGCTCAATTAATTCGAAAATCGCCATGCCGGCCACCATTGAGACAACGAATACCGCTGCCTTGGCTTCGCCGGCCCCCAGGGCCACGATCCCCGGACCCGGACAGATGCCGGCAATTCCCCAGCCTACGCCGAACATGAGACTGCCGATGACCAGGCGCTTGTCGATATGCGTATGGGACGGAATCTTCATGTTCAAACCAAGAAACGACAGGGTCCGGCGACGGGCAACCGTAAACGCCACGACGCCGACGGTGATGGCGCCACCCATGACAAAGGCGAGGGACGGATCCCAAAGGCCGGCAATATCCAGGAAGCCCAATACCTTCTCCGGATTGGCCATGCCGGACAAAATCATGCCGAATCCGAAAATCAGGCCAGCAAACAGGGATGCAAGGGAATACCTCATACTCAATCAGACTCCAAGCACATGACGGATAACGAATACGGTAATAAAGCCCGTGGCCATGAAGCTCAGGGTGGCCGCCAGCGACCGCAGGGACAGGCGGGACAGGCCACAGACGCCATGACCACTGGTGCAACCGGAGCCGTAGCGGGTGCCGATGCCAACCAGCAGGCCGGCAATGACCAGGGCCGGGTAGCCGGCGTTGATCTCGATGGCGGGCATATCTCCGCCCAGAAGCCAAACCGCCGGAGCTGCAAGCAGACCCAGCAGGAAGGCGACTCGCCAGGCGATGCCGTCCTTCAGAGGTGTCAGCAGGCTGCCGAGGATTCCACTGATGCCCGCGATGCGGCCGTTAAGCAACAGAAAGCTGGCGGCTGCCAGCCCAACCAGAATACCGCCGGCCAGAGCCGACCAGGGAGTGAAATTACTCCAGGCAATCTCGATCATTTACTACTCCGTGAGGACAGGTTTTGATTACAGGAATAAGCTTATAAGGACGGGTAATAATACCACGAAAAAAGCCCGGCAAGGGATGCCGGGCAGAGGCGTGCGAGTAGTATCCATGAAAGACTTCCAGACAAACCGGCATCAGCAGGGACACCGGTATGGTGAAGTATTGACCATATTTTGAACACTTCAAGCGAGAGCCCGTTCCGTTTGAAAACATTTTTTCATATCGAATGCGTGTTTATACTGCAGCCTTTTCCTGTGCGGGTTTCAGCGCCACTGCAATCCCGCCGGGGGTGTAATACAATAGGGCTCTGAAGCGAAATTTCCACCCCGAGGTTGATAAATGTCAGACGAAAAATCCACAAAGCCGGAGACCGACGCGCAGCTGGCCGCCAAGATCAGGGGTTCTGCACGGCAGATCTGGCTGGCGGGGCTGGGCGCGTATACCAAGGCTGAAGAGGACACCGGCAAGTTTTTCGAACGTCTGGTGCAGGAAGGCGAGCAACTGGAAAGTAAAACCCGCGGCGTGGTCGGCAAGCAGATCAAGTCGGTGGAGGACCGGGTTGAGGGCGTTCGTGAACGGGCCACCGGGACCTGGGACAAGCTCGAGAACATGTTTGATGAGCGGGTGTCCGGAGCCTTGCGCCGCCTCGGCATTCATCGCCGTGAAGAGATCGAGGCGCTGGAGCGCCGCGTCGAGATTCTGGAAACCGAGCTGAATCGCCTTCGTAACCAGGCCGGGAGTGACGAGGAAGAGTAGGTCAGAGATAATCCCGGCTCATCAGTCGGGCTTCGTCCTGCTCTTCGGGAGCCAGGTACGGTATAACCAGGTGCATCATCTGGTAAACTCCGCGGCCCGGGTCCACGGACTCCCGATCCTCAAGGTGTGAGAGCGTATCAAAACTGCTCCAGTAACAAGCCGTTAGCGTTAACTGTTCACACAGTGAGTCAAGTTCTTCCCCGTTTATTTCCATCATTCCCTGGCGCCGGAAACTTTCGCAGATAACCCGGAAAGCGGCGGTCTTCTTTTTCAGTAGTCGCTTGAATCTCGCTTGCAGCTGACCGTATCGCGACAGCACATTGACCAGGTCCTGGTAGAGAAAGCGGTGCCGAGCGACCGTTTCGAACATCAGGTGCAGGAAGAAGCCATTCTGATCGAGGCTGACGTCCGCGTCTTCCGGTACCGTCAGCAGGTCCAGCATTTCAGCCTCGAACCTTCCGAACAATTCCTCGACGATGTCGCCTTTGCTTTTGAAGTGGTAATACAGGTTTCCCGGGCTGATCTCCAGCTCGTCGGAGATCAGCAGCGTGGTCACGTTCGGCTCCCCGACACAGTTGAACAGGGCCAGGCTGGTATCGAGGATGCGGTCGCGGGTTTTGATTTTTTTCATGTCGCGCCCGGCCGCGCCTCAGAGATCGAAACTGGCCCAGACCGGACAGTGGTCCGAGGGCCGTTCCATGGCGCGAATGTCGTAGGAAACGCCGGCCGCCCGGGCCTTGGGCAGCAGGCTGTCGCTGGCCATGATCAGGTCAATGCGCAGGCCCCGCTTAGGATCCCGTTCGAAGCCGCGGCTGCGGTAATCAAACCAGCTGAAGGTTTTGTCCTCTTCAGGGTGCAGGTGCCGGAACACATCGGTAAAGCCGCGCTTTTCCAACTGGCTGAGCCATTCCCGTTCCTCGGGCAGAAAGCTGGTCTTTCCGGTGCGAAGCCAACGCTTTGTGTTGTCGGCCCCGATCCCGATGTCCCTGTCGGTGGGTGAGATGTTCATGTCACCCATCACCACCACGTGGCCGCCTTCCTTTTTCAGGTCATCCAGGTACCGCATGAGGTCGGCGTAGAACCTCTCCTTGGCCGGGAATTTCACCGGGTGATCGCGGTTCTCGCCCTGGGGGAAATAACCGTTGATGACCGTCAGCTTTTCACCGTTGACGGTGAACTGACCGGTGATCAGCCGGCGCTGGGAGTCCTCGCCGTCCCAGGGGTAACCCTTGAGTACTTTCTCTGGCTCCACCTTCGACAGCAGGGCAACGCCATAGTGGGTCTTCTGGCCGTGGAAATGGACCCGGTAACCCAGCTTATGAATCTCCTCCACCGGAAAATTCTCATCCTGCACCTTGGTTTCCTGAAGCCCGATCACGTCCGGGTTCTGGTCCCGGATCACGGCCTCAAGCTGGTGCAGGCGGGTGCGAATACTGTTGACGTTGAAGGATACAAACATCATGGCTGCATAATTCTCCGGCGTAGGTTCCGGCGGAGTTTAACATACTGGTGCCGGGTTTCTGCCTTGGCAGCACAGACAGGATCAGGGAGTCAGTTCACATTCCGGGTAACCGGCTATGTCGTAGCGGATGTGGGCCTGGTAATTGGTGTCCCGATTCTTGCGGATATTGGTCAGGCCCAGGTAATGGGTCAATGCGCCCTGGTGGTTGTAGGCCAGTTGGATCGGGTCCACCAGAAAGCGCAATAGCATACTGGTGGGCCGGATAGCGACCTCAAGGTGCGCTTCCATGTCCGGATGGTCGCTCGGCTCAAGGATAAAACCGTAGAGTTCACCCCGGGTCGGGCCCAGGAAGCGGAACTCAACCGAGCGACCTTCCCGTAGGGCAGACCAGTTCCGGCGAACCAGGTTGTCAAAGCCGGCATCAACCACGGCGCGCCCCTCAAGCGGTACATTGAACGCCCGGGTTTCGCCCGAGGGCGTCTGCCAGTCGACTTCAATGGTGTCATCGCCGGGATAGCTGATCCGGAGGGACTCATCAAAGCGGGGCTGATTGAAATCCACTTCCGGCTGGAGAGGAGAACGCCGATAGCTGAGCACCTTGTCCGCAAAGCCCTCACTCTGATCCGGCTCGCGATACTCCACACGGTGATCCAGGGGGCGAAACTGGCCCTGGGTGCATTCGCCTTCAACCTGATGGTGCTCGGTGTACAGCACGTCCCCATTCGGCGCCCGGGCCTCACCGGAGAACTGGAAGGCCTTCCCGTAACCGGTTCCGGTGGCAGCCAATAGCAACAGTGCCAGAACCGGCCTGCGCATCGTAGTCATCGTGCGAGCTCCGGGTACAGGTATTTGCGGATGAACAGCAGCAGCGGGAACACCACCAACCAGCCGGCCGCGAGTGCCAGCAGTGAGAGAGTCTGGTCGGGCAGGGACACAGCACCGAGTTTGCTCGCTGACCAGTAGGCAAAGGGACCGGCAATGGGCGCCAGCACAAAGGGCAACCAGCGATTCCGGCTGATCCAGTCGAGGGAGTGGCTCAGGGTGGTCATGAAAATGGCCCAGATCGCCACCAGCCACGGCGGTACCACCAGCAGTTCCGCGGTCTCCGAATAGAGCACGCCGGTCTGGAACCAGAGCGTATCCAGGGCTGCGCCCACCACGGTGCCGAAACCAATGAACTGTAGTTCGCTGAACCGTCTCTGGCTGACTAGCAGGAAGTGCAGAATCAGGAACAGGCCTATGACCAGAACCGCGAGCCGGTTCGGATAGAGCACACAAAGAAGCCAGCCCGCCTGGAACAGGACGAAGTTCAGGACATTGCGGGAGGTTTCCGAGGCAATCATACGCTCAGGATGTTCGCACGTTTGTTACCGGGCTTGGCAAGCACCAGCTGGGACACGCCGATGGCCCGCTCGCTGAATCCGGCCTCGCAGTAGGCGAAGTAGAAATGCCACAAGCGGCGGAACGCCTGGTCGTAGCCCATCTGCTCCAGACTGTCTCTCTTTGCCATGAAACGCTCGCACCAGTCACGCAGGGTGCGGGCGTAATGGAAGCCGGTATCTTCCGAATGGGTGAGCACCAGGTTCGAGCCGTTGCGCACCGATTCCAGGATGGCACCGAACGAGGGAATGAAGCTGCCGGGGAAAATGTAGCGCTGGATGAAATCCACGTTCCTCAGAGCGCGCGCGTAGCGTTGCTCGGGCATGTTGATGGCCTGCACCAGGGCCAGGCCATCGGGTTTAAGCAGGGCGTTGATCTGTTCGAAATAGCTGTCCAGGAATTGCGGTCCGACCGCCTCGATCATTTCGATGGAAACCAGCTTGTCGAACTGGCCCTCCAGATCCCGATAATCGTCGAACAGCAGGGTAATGCGGTCTTCCAGCCCTTCGGCCTTAACCCGTGCCTTAGCCAGTTCCAGCTGTTCCCGGGAAATGGTCGTGGTGGTGACGTGGCAGCCGTAGTGCCTGGCGGCATGGATGGCAAAGCCACCCCAACCTGTGCCGATCTCGATCACTTGGTCGTCCGGGCCGAGGTCCAGTTTCCGGCAGATGATATCCAGCTTGTGGACCGCCGCTTCTTCCAGGGTGGCATCCTCGCGGGGATAGATGGCCGAGGAATACATCATGGTCGGGTCCAGGAAGTTCTCGAACAGGTCGTTGCCCAGGTCGTAATGGGCGCTGATGTTCTTCCGGGAGCCCTCTTTGGTGTTTCGGTTGAGCCAATGCAGACCCTTAAGGGCCGGCTTGGTGACCCAGTTGAAGCGGTCCTCGAATTCGTTCATCCGGTCGACATTGCGGGTGAAGAGGCGCAGCAGCGACACCAGATCCGGGGTGGACCAGTCGCCGGCCACGTAGGCCTCGGCGGCGCCCACACCACCTCCGGTCAGCAGATCCCGCCAGGTGCTGTGATCGTGAATGACCAGTTCGGCCGGGGCATAACGGGTATCGCCATCGCCAAATACGAGGGGATCGGCACCCGCCTCCTTGATGGTCAGCACGCCGTGCTGGAGTATCTTGAGTTGCTGAACCACCAGTTGCCGGGCGATGCGACTCGTCAATGGCAGGCGTCCGGAGTCGGCATGTTCGCGTGTATCGACGGATGTATTCAGGTTCTCCATGAGCTTACCCTTCCACCAGTGGTGTTTACGTCATTGCCGGTGGTCACATCCAGTCCGGCATCTTCGGTTCCCCGGCGGTAGGCCGGGTCGTCCCCGGACAGTTTGTCCGGATGGGTGTAGAACGGGGCGCCCTTGAGTTTCAGGCGCAGGGCGTTCCAGTAGATGCCTGCGACGACCTTGATCGCTTCGGCGGGAAAACGGCGAAGGCTTCTGTGCAATTCTTTACGAGTGAGAGGGGTGCGCTGGACCACCAGGGTGGCATCGAAATGTTTGTGCTGCTCCTGGATAACGTTCATATGGATGTGCATTTCCGGGCCCCGGAAACTGAAGGTCCACTGGTATTCCTGTTCCATACCATTGAACGGCGACACATGGAAACGCTTGGAGAAACCAAAACGCTCGGTTCGCCAGCCGGCATTGTTGGCCTGGGCACCCGTGGTCTCCAGACAGTAGACATGCCGTTCGTGCCAGGGCGTGTTGCTAATCTGTGCCACAATCACTCGGGGTACCGCGCCCTCGGCGGGAGCCTCGCCCTGTTGGTAGCAGAAGTAGAAACTGACCGGATTGAACACGTAGCCGAAGTAGCGGGGGTGTGTGATCAGTTCCACCGTCCCGTCCGGGTACCAGTCGGTGGCGTCTTTAACATAGTCGCGAATGGCGGCGGACAGGTTGCGGACTTCCGGGTGGAAATAGTCGTCACGGCGCAGTGACATCCAGTTGAAGCGCTCCAGGGAGAAGAAGCGGCTAACGCCGGTAATCCTGTCCCATTCGTCCACATCGAGTGCCAGCATCCCGGTGCCATACTCGAACTCATGGTGGATTGGCTGCATTCTGCGATGGCGGACGGATCCTTCAAGCCACTGGCTGCCCATGCTCAGATCTCCATTCCGAAGTCACTCAGTACCCTGACCGCACTGCGCACGCCGTCCTCATGGAAGCCATTGAACCAGTAGGCGCCGCAGAAATGGGTACGGTTGCGGTTGCCGATCTCTTCATAGCGCTGCTGTGCGGCGACCGCCTCCAGGGTGAAAACCGGGTGGGCATATTCAAAGTGCTTGATGACCTTGTCCGGATGAACATCCTGGCTGCGGTTGAGGGTCACGCAGAAGATTTCCCTGGCATCGTGGAAGTTCTGCAGGATGTTCAGGTTGTACGTGACCGACACTGGTTGGGTGCTGTGCTGCGGAATGAAATAATTCCATGCCGCCCAGGCCCGACGGTTGGAGGGGAGTAAGCGGCTGTCTGTGTGCAGCACCACGTCGTTGTTCTGATAGGCGATGGCACCCAGGACATCACGCTCCTGATCTGTGGGATCGGCCAGCATCGCCAGAGCCTGATCACTGTGGCACGCCAGGATGACCTGATCGAATTCGTGGTTCTGGCCGCTCACTTCGACGGTCACACCGTTCTCATGTCGGCGCACGGCACTGACCGGGCTATTCAGGTGGGTGCGGTCGCCGATCCGTTCCATCATCTTTTTCACATATTCGGCAGAGCCGCCGCTGATCACACGCCAAGTGGGCCGGTCATCCACGGACAGCATGCCGTGGTTATTGAAGAACTGCAGGAAAAACCGGATCGGGAACTGTTCCAGAACAATCTCGGGCGCCGACCAGATCGCGGAGCCCATGGGCACGATGTAGTAGTTGCGAAAATAGCGCGAATAGCCGTTGCGGTTCAGGTATTCCCCCAGGGTTTCGGCGTCGCTGATGTTACCCTCGGACAGATCCTTCCGGGTCTCGCGGTTGAATCTCAGGATCTCCCGGATCATGCGCAGGAACGGCAGGTTCATCAGGTTTTTGCGCTGGGCGAACAGGGTGTTGAGGCTGGTGCCGTTGTACTGCAGTCCCGTGGACGAGCAATCCACGCTGAAGCTCATGTCGCTGACTTCGGAGGCAACCCCCAGTCGGTCCATCAGCTTGATGAAGTTCGGGTAGGTCCAGTCGTTGTAGACGATAAAGCCGGTGTTGACCGGCCAGGTACGGCCGCCGGATTCCACCTGCTCGGTGTTGGTGTGGCCACCGGCATAATCGACGGCTTCAAACAGCTGAACATCGTGTTTCTCCGCAAGCTTCCAGGCCGCGGTGAGGCCGGAGACGCCGGCCCCAATGACAGCAATACGCTGACGTTCGTTGGTCATTCGGTTTTTTCCTGTTGACCAGAACTCTTGCGCGCCATGTTGGCGGCCATGCGGTCAACCAGTGCCCCGGGCAGCGCGCCCAGGATCTTCAGCACCAAGGTGAACCGTTTGGGGAAGGCAATTTCGTTTTGGCCCTTGGCCAGGCCACTGACGATACGCTCAGCCGCGTCTTCAGCGGAAATCCGGAAGGGCATGGGGAATTCGTTGCGGTCGGTGAGCGGTGTTTTCACGAAGCCGGGTGACACCACCACAACGTCGATGCCCTCGGCGGCCAGGTCGGCCCGCAGCGAGTGGGCAAAGTAGCTGAGCGCTGCCTTGGAGGCACCGTAACCTTCCGCCCGGCCAAAGGGGAACCACCAGGCCGAGGAGCTGACAATGACCAGAGTGGCAGGCTGGCCCATTGCCCGGGTGCGGCGCAGAGCGGGCAGGGCGATGTCCAGCGAACGGGCGGTACCGAGCACATTGGTGACGATGTTCGCTTCGATCACGTCACTGCTGTATTGGTCGATCTCCAGGTACTCGCAGGTCCCGGCGTTGAGAATCGCCATATCCAGAGGTCTGTCCGAATCCAGGTCAGGGGCGATCGTGGCCAGGTCCTCCTTGCTGGTGGTGTCGGCCACGGCAGGCCTAATTCGCTCGGGTGCCAGTTCGCGCAGTTTTTCCAGCGCGTCGGCCCGGCGTCCTGTTACTACCAGGTGATGCCCGCCACGGGCCAGGGAGCGGGTCAGCGCTTCGCCAATCCCGGAGCTGGCGCCAGTAATCCAGATGTTGGACGGTCCTTGCAATCGCGTACTCATCCCGCTTGCCCTTTTATCCAGCGGACAACCCGCCCGAGAGCCGGAAGGTTCTCGTAAAGCAGTTGGCCGGCATCAAAATAGTCCCGGTGAAAGCTGACCCGGCCATCTTCGATCTCCAGGTGGCTGATGCCATCCACCGCAATTTCGCGACCGCCACGAATCCGCTTGTGGCGGAGTTTCATGACCCAGGGCAGGGCGACCGAGGCGCCGTTGGCGACGGCAGGTTCAAACTCGAACCTGCACGAAATGACGTTCTTGTAGGCACCCGCGAAGTAGTGGGTCAGTTCATCAAGCCCTGTAACCTGACCGAAAGGATCCTGGAACCGGATGTCCTCGCTATAGACCGCCTGGAGTTTGTTCAGGTTTCCCTTGTCCAGCTCGTTGAACAGTGCCTTGAAGTGTTCGATCGTCGCCGGAACGGTCGAATTCTTTGTACCTACTTCAAGTGCTGAGGCTGTGGTCATGACTGCTTCCTCCTCATCGCATCGAGCTTGCGGGTTTCCTCCTGAATGTGCTGCGGTATCTGGTTGAGATCCCAGATGATGCCCAGACGAGACAGCAACCAAAGCCCGTACCAGGTGATGTCGATCTCGTACCAGCGAAAGCCCTGGCGGACCGACTGGGGCCAGCGGTGGTGATTGTTGTGCCAGCCTTCGCCGAGAGTGATCAGGGCCAGCCAGAAATTGTTGCGGCTGTCGTCATTGGTGCAGAAGCGGCGCTTGCCCCAGACGTGGGACAGGGAATTGATCGAGACGGTGGCGTGGAAGAGCACCACCGTGGAGATAAAGAAGCCCCATACCAGCAGCTGCAGACCATTGGTGCCGAGGGAAGGCGCAAAGGCCGCCAGAGCTTCACCAAGACCATAGATGCCCACCGCCGCGAGGGCCGGTGCCAGTGAGTCGAAACGGTTGATGAAGCGCAGCTCCGGGTACTTCAGCCAGTCCCGCACCCGCCGTTCATCCATGGCAAAGCCGGCATCGCAGGTGAACCAGCCCACGTGTGACCACCAGAAGCCGCCATGATGGGGGGAATGAAGGTCTTCTTCACGGTCGGAGTGCTGGTGATGATGGCGGTGGTGGGCGGCCCACCAGAGTGGGCCACGCTGAGCGGCACTGGCGCCCAGCAAACCGAAGATGAACTGTGCCGGTCGGCTGGTCTTGAACGTTTTGTGGGCGAAGTAACGATGATAAAAACCGGTGATAGCAAACATGCGGATCAGGAAAAAAGCCACGGCAAAGCCGACGGCGAACGCGCTCGCCCCGGTGTAGAATGCCAGCAGGCATACCAGATGCAGCAAAATGAATGGCACTACCCGGATGAAATTGAAGGCGCGGGAGCTCGTGTCGATGTGATCCGAACCCGCGTCAGAGTCGAACCACCTCAGAATGTTTGTAAACCAGTGTTGCTCTCGGGTCATACCCTGATTGCCCTTCTACTTCTGTTTGAAACCAAGTCGGCGAAGCATCGCTCAACGCTTGAGAGGTTTTACGTAATCGTTACTCAAATTGGATGCACCAAAGACGATGTTTAATGAAGCACCCGACAGACACCTTATACGCCGCACTGCGGTTATCGGTTCAGGGATCGCAGGACCGACTGCGGAGATCCTGCTAAAGGAACAGGGCCAGTCAGTCACGGTATTCGAAAAGAGCCGCGCACCCGGTGGCCGCCTCGCTGCAAAACGGGTTCCCGGAAGCTCTGCAGATATTGGCGCCCAGTATTTCACCGCCAGAAACCCGGCTTTTCCGGACTTCCTGACCCGGTATGCGGGGGATGACAGTTTCACCACCTGGCCGGGGCGCCTGGTGTTCCAGCACCGGGACGGACGCCGGGAGCCTTTCCCGGAGGAAGAGCGCTATGTCGGAACTCCCCGCTTTGACCGGGTGGTCGTGACCGCACCGCCTGCCCAGGCCGGGGATCTGATGCAGGCCAGTGGTCTGGAGGAGGTTGCCGCCCGGCTGGAGCAATCGATATCGGCCCTGGCTCCCTGCTGGGCGGTGGCGGCGCATTTCAGCCAGCCCCTGGACCCCGGTTTTGACGGCATCCGCTGCCAGCATCCGGTGTTGTACTGGGCCGCCAACAATTCCAGCAAGCCGGGCCGCGAGGATTCCGGGCAATGGTGGGTCCTGCACGGGAATGCGGAGTGGACCACCGCCCATCTGGATGCATCCCGGAGCAGGTGGGTGCGGAGCTGGTGACGGCATTCAAGGAACTCATCGGCTCTGATGCTCAGCCGGACGATCTGGTGCCGCACCGCTGGCTCTATGCCTGAGCCGGCTATTCCGTCATGGCTTCAACCGGCCCGAGAGTAATAGTCGGCCGGGTGTAGAAATGGGTGATGGTGCCGTCGCTGAATTTGCTGAAGAACGCGCTCACTTCTGTGATCTTGCGCAGTGACCGCGCCCGGTTGATCGGGTCCCGCACCAGGACCTTGATGCCGTTGAAGTTGTCCTGGATGTTGGAAAAACGGGCGCGCATGGAGCAGGTCACCACGTGTGCCGGGTTCAGCCCCAGCTCCCGGGCCAGCCACTCGCTATGGCGGGCAATTCCCTTTTCACTGAGATCTTCCCGGGTGTCCAGGTGATCGAGCTTCACCCGGTTCACGATGCAGAAGGAGTAACTCTGGGGGTTCTGGCGCGCGACCTTGCGGAATGCTTCCCAGAAAAAGCTGTCCGTCAGCTCCGCGAAAAAGCGCATGTCACTCAGGCAGATGTCGATCCACTCGAAATTCTCCTGATCCTCCAGAACCTCATTGATCGCCTCCCGGAGCAGCCAGTCGAAGCCGAGCGCCGTCTTGTGGGCGTAGACCTTCCGGTACATCTGGTGCCGGCTGTAGACAAAGTCCTCCAGGGCGCCGAGGCCTTTGTGGGTTATGGCAAGGCCCAGCCAGGGCTCGGAGACGTCCCAGCCGAACCGGAAGTTGGTCAGCAGGTGATCCAGATTCAGGCCGCCGATCGTCACCGAGGAATGGAATCCGTCCCGAAGCATGTAGTCTGCGCGATCCGCGTCGATTTCCCCGGACACGATCGAAGAAAGCAGGTCCATGACCAGACCCGGAATGTTCTCGTCGGGCATGGAACCGGATTTGGCCTCGTCCCCGGCGATAAAGTTCCAGAAGGTTTCCGAGTGGCGACGGAAGGTCTCGCTTGGTCGTACGTCGGTGGTTTCCATAATGCCGATCACATCCCTGCGATCCAGTCCGGCCGCTTCCAGATCAACGGCCGACAGCACCTCGTGGGCAACCCGCACCGAGTAGTGTTCGTGTTCGAGTTCTTCCGGCTCTTCACTGTGGTATTGCGAGAAATCCACGCCGGTCCAGAGGTTGCGGAACCGGTCCTGCCGGGACATCAGCTCGCGGATACGGCGGGCCTGGGTGAACTGGTGTGAGAAACTGGAGTGCCCGCTGTCGTGGAGCAGGCAGCCGAGGCGGATGGTCTTGGCCAGGTAATCGATGGCATCGAGCTGGCTCAGGGTGAGATCAGTCTGTTCACTCAGCTGGCGCTCCCGCAGGTAGGCATCGATCATCGAACGGAACATCCGGGTGCCCACATGCATCACGCCAACACTGTGCAGGAAGCGGGAATGGGTGGCGCCGGGAAATACCAGGCTCAGGATATCGTTCTGGCAGATATTGCGCAGGCGCTGGAACAGGGGATGGTCGATGACCTGTATCTCATGCCGGTATAAGGGAATCCCGCCGTGAACCGGATCCATGATCAGCTTGTCATAAGCCCCGAGTAAATCGTTTACCGCACGTCTCATGGTCAGGATTCTCTCCAATTCGCGAAACTGGCCTTGTTATATCACAGGGTCGTGCCAGAATAGGCTTTATCAAGCCAATTTATCGTTTATCGATGGTAGTTTAGGGCAACAGCCATGGCATCGCGCACAGAGCGCATTCTAATTATTGACGCCGATGAAAAGGCCCGTGCCGACCTCTCACGTTATCTTGAGGCGCGCGGATTCTACGTGACCGGCTTTCCCGACGTGGCTGCAGCCAAGAGCCTGTTTGACGATAACATTCCGGATGTCATCTTTGCAGACCTGGATCCCGAGGCCATCCGGGATCTGGCCGGCAGGCTCGAGGAATCCGAGACATTCACCCCGATTGTTGCCTGCTGCAGCACCGAATCCAGTGCCGATGTGGTGAACGCCCTTCGTGCGGGCGCCGCCGATTTCGTGCTCAAGCCGTGCGGTGACGACAAGGGCGCCCTGGATGACGTGATTGGCAAGTTGCTGGACCGGGTCCGGGTCAACCGGCTGAATCAGCTCTATCGCCAGGAACTGGAAGAGGCGAATCGGGACCTTCGGGACGGCATTGCCGAACTCAGGGCCGACCAGAGGGCAGGGCGCAAGGTCCAGCTGCGGATGTTACCGGACCGCGAACAGATGATGGGCGGGCTCCATGTCGACCACCTGATCAAGCCTTCCCTGTACCTCAGCGGCGATTTTCTCGACTATTTCCGGATTTCAGAAGACAAGTTGCTGGTCTACATCGCGGATGTGTCCGGCCACGGTGCCAGTTCAGCCTTTGTGACCGTGCTGCTAAAGAATCTGACCAACCGGTTGCAGCGAAACCTCCGGCGGAAATCCAGTGATGACATCCTGTATCCGGAGCGCTTCCTGGAACGAATCAACTCAGAGTTGCTGGACACCGGTCTGGGCAAGCATGTGACGGTTTTTGTGGGTATCATCTCCGAGGTCGAGCGCAAGCTCCGGTACGCGGTAGGCGCCCATTTCCCGATGCCGATCCTTTCCTTCGAGGGCGGAAATACCGCATTTCTGGAGGGCAGCGGCCTGCCGGTGGGGCTGTTCGAAGAACCCCAGTGGGAGGTTTATGAGGTGGCGCTCGAGAAGCCGTTCCGGCTCCTGCTGTTTTCCGATGGCATTCTGGAGGTAATCCGGGCCAAATCCCTTGATGAAAAGGAGAAGACGCTACTTGAACTCGTATCGGGAGGTAGTCACACTATCGCATCTCTCAACGAGGCGCTGAGTCTGGATGGCATAACAGAACTTCCGGACGATATCGCTATCGTATCGGTAACTGATACCATTCAAAGGTCAGACAGCACGTCCCCTAAATAGTGGCAGTGTGAAAAATGACTGGTTACAAGATCCTGCAAGCTGAGCAACAGGGCATTTATGTCCTCAAGTTTATCGGTGAAATCCGGCTGAACCTTTGTTCGACGCTGGACAATCTCGTTGAGTCCATTACCCAGGATCCTCAGTTCAAGACCGTGGTTATCGATCTGACCGAGACTGAGATCATCGACAGCACCACCCTCGGTCTGCTCGCCAAGATTGCCATGGCGGCACAGAAACAGAGTCATTTCCTGCCAACGCTGATTTCCACCAATCCTGATATTACCCGCATCATTACCTCCATGGGGTTCGACAAGATTTTCATCATTGTCCGGGAACCCGCTTCCCGTATTGAGGAACTGGAAGAGATTCCGGTACTGAAAGCAAGCGAACAGCAGGTTCGCGACAAGGTTCTCGATGCCCACAAGGTGCTGATGGGCCTGAACCGGAAGAACCGGGAAGAGTTCAAGAATCTGGTGCGTGCTCTGGAATGCGAAGAGCACGGCTGATCCGAAAACAACACGGAATGACTATGTCTGATACCAACGCGTCCCGCGATTCAGGGTCCCAGAACCCGCCACATGACGTTGCAGTACTTGGCGGCGGCAGTTTCGGAACCGCCATGACCAAAGTGCTGGGTGAAAATGGCCACCGGGTACATTTCTGGATGCGGGACCAGGCCCAGGCTGACGAAATCCGAAAAACCGGCATCAATAGCCGCTATATGCCGGGCGTCAAACTTGAGGGCGATATCGAGCCCACGACTGATCTTGTGCATGCAGTCAGCAAGGCAGAAGTTGTCTTTGTCGCTATTCCCAGCAAGGCTTTCCGGACCGTTATCCGGGAGCACAGCAACGATTTCCATGATGGCCAGATCGTCGTCAGCCTCACCAAGGGCATTGAAGAACAAGGCTTCAAGCTGATGAGCGAGATCCTTCAGGAAGAAATCCCGCGCTGCCAGATCGGCGTGCTGAGCGGCCCCAACCTGGCGGCGGAAATTGTAGCCCGGGACCTGACGGCCACAGTGATTGCCGCCAAGGATCCAGATGTGCGCCGCACCGTTCAGGACCTCCTCGGCTGCGAGTATTTCCGTGTGTACGCCAACGTGGACGTTTATGGCGTGGAGCTCGCCGGGGCACTGAAGAACATCTATGCCATCGTCGCAGGCCTGGCCTCGGCACTGGATATGGGAGAAAACGCCAAGGCCATGCTGATCACCCGCGGGCTGGCGGAAATGAGCCGCTTTGCCGTGAGCCTGGGGGCCAATCCGATGACCTTCATGGGCCTGGCCGGCGTGGGCGATCTGATTGTGACCTGTACGTCCTCCAAGAGTCGTAACTTTCGGATCGGTTACGCGGTTGGCAAGGGTCAGAACCTGGATGATGCCGCGAAGGAACTGGGACAGGTGGCCGAGGGTATCTATACCCTGAAACTGGTCAAAGAGAAGTCCGAGGCCATCGGCATCTACATGCCGCTCGTGCGCGGGCTCTATGAAATTCTCTATGGTTCGGCATCGATCAAGGCGGTGATCAACAGCCTGATGATGGCAGTCCAGAATTCCGACGTGGAGTTCATCCTGCCTCGCACCATCAGCCAGTAACCGGAAGGATCGGAGGTTCCCGTGCAACTGATCATCATGCGCCACGGTGAAGCCGGTTGGCACACCCTGGACCAGGAGCGGGAACTGACGGAAGCCGGTCGGGAAGGAGTCGGAGCGGTCGCTCACCGGATCGCGGAATCTTGCTGGCGGCCGTCCCTGATCTGGAGCAGCCCCTATGTCCGGGCCCGTCAGACTGCGGGCATTATGTCCGAGATCCTCAACTCCCGGATTGACGAGAAGAATTTCATTACCCCGGATGATGATCCCGGTGCCTGCCTGGATGCCCTTCTGGAAGTCCATGAATCCCGATTGCTGATTGTCTCCCACATGCCCTTTGTCGGCAGCCTGTCCACACTGCTGGTGGATGGTCACCGTCGTGGCATTCCTTTCATGACGGGCCAGGCAATGTGTCTGGACATGCCCGTGGTCGGTCCGGGTTGCGCGGACTTGAAAGCCCAGTTTTTGCCCTGATCATACCCACAAACACTTTCTGATTTCGGAAGCACCTATGTACAGCTTTCCCATCGACTATATCGAGCCGGTGTTTCGCCCACCGAGTGAAGCCAAATCCCTGATATTGCCGGTGACCAACGGCTGCTCCTGGAACAAGTGTACGTTCTGTGAGATGTACACCCAGCCGCAGAAGAAGTTCCGGGCCCGCAAGCCCGAGGACATTCGCAGGGATATCGACAACGCGGCCAAAGCCCTGGGCGGAGTCCGTCGGGTATTCCTGGCCGACGGTGATGCCATGGTTCTGCCCACCCGCCGTTTGCTCGAGATTCTTGCCGACCTCAGGGCGGCTTTCCCGGATTTGCAGCGGGTGTCCAGTTACTGCCTGCCCAGAAACCTGGCCAGGAAGAGTGTCGAGGAGCTGGCGGAACTCCGGGAAGCCGGGCTGGCCATCCTTTACGTTGGCATGGAATCCGGTGATGACGAGGTGCTTCGTCGGGTCAACAAAGGCGAGACCTGGGAGTCCACCCGGTCGGCCCTGGTCAAGATCCGGGAAGCGGGGCTCTCCAGTTCTGTAATGGTTCTGAACGGTCTGGGCGGTGAAGCCCTGTCCCGGCAGCATGCCATCAACACCGCACTGCTTTGCAACGAAACTCAGCCGGATTACCTGTCGACCCTGGTAGTGAGCTTTCCCCAAGGCGAGGAACGCTTCCGTGCGGGCTTCGGAGATGATTTTATTCCGCTGTCACAACATGGGCTGTTTGAGGAAATCCGCCTGTTCCTTGAGCATCTTGAGCTGGAGAAAACCGTGTTCCGTAGCGACCACGCCTCCAACTACCTGGTGCTCAAGGGCATTCTTGGCCGGGACAAGTCGAAGCTGCTGGACCAGGTCAATTTCGCCATCAGTAATCCCGGCGCGGCGCCGCTAAGGGCAGAATGGATGCGTGGACTCTAGTGTCCCGTCTGGTTAATTCGCTGACCTACTGCGTGGCGCTGGGGACCTTGGCCAAGGCGCCAGTGCGCGGGTGTGGTGGTTCCACATCAAGTGCTGGCAACACCGGTCAGAGGCCCCAGCGCCGCGCCCTTCGGGAGCCACTGAGAGCCTTGATAGCTGCGTTGCGCTGACTCGATTTGGAACCACCAAACCTTCGCCATCGCGCCTTGCTCTCAAGGCTCTCAGTGGCTCAGTAGGTCAGCGAATTAACCAGACGGGACACTAGGGACCGTCAGCGATCTCGGAACGCGGCCCCGTCGTCT
>NZ_JAWOIS010000042.1:0-105755 GCF_046484525.1 Marinobacter sp. | reverse complement strand
GGTTAATTCGCTGACCTACTGAGCCACTGAGAGCCTTGAGAGCAAGGCGCGATGGCGAAGGTTTGGTGGTTCCAAATCGAGTCAGAGCAACGCAGCTATCAAGGCTCTCAGTGGCTCCCGAAGGGCGCGGCGCTGGGGCCCCTGACCGGTGTTGCCAGCACTTGATGTGGAACCACCACACCTGCGCACTGACGCCTTGGCCAGGGTCCCCAGCGCCACGCAGTAGGTCAGCGAATTAACCAGACGGGACACTAGAGTATTTTGGTGTCGTTCAGCTGCAACAGGCGAAATGCCGCCACTGGTCTGTGGAAAATCACTCTGCCCCGGTTTTTATCTTTTGTCGCATAACATTTATTTTTGTAATCGAAGGCAGACATCAAGCACTGAATTGGGCTAGTGTCAGTCACCAAAAGCAACGGAAGCACGGATTGTCAGGAATACTGACTGATGGACCTCTCAGTACTAACACAGCCACTTTTCGCCCCCCGGTATTTGATACCCCTCTTATCGCTGACAGTCATTCTGGTTTCTCCCGGTTTCAAATGTCTTCTGGGCGAGTTGATCTTTAACGTTTCTGCACGCTTTCCTGTGCCACGAAAAGCGACTGACCGACTTCCGCTAAAGTCCATTTTTCGGCAATAACGAAGAGAGCTATCTGATCACTATTAATAATAGAGAAAAACCATGAGAATCATTCAAGTACTGATATTAGTTTTCGTCTCCTTGAGCGCATTTGCGCAAGAAAAAAATCTGTTTGAGAGTGTCACTGTTGGGTTTAAGGTAACCAAGCCAGATGATTGGAATTTCATTTCTGCAGAGCAGAATCGTGAAAGCCTTGAAAGGTTTCAGATGACTGATAAAGAATTTCACCAGCAAATGGTCAAATATTCATCAGCACCATTAGTCGCAATGATGAAGTACCCAGAGCCTTTTGAGGATCTTAATCCGAGCTTCAAGGTAAACATAAAACCATTAGGTCAACTGAAGGGGTCTGACCCCAAGGAAATACTTAATCTTATACTCCCGCAGTTTAAAAAAGTATTTCAGGATTTCAATTTGACTCAGCGCCCTACGGATACCGAGGTGGATGGATTGCCAGCCGCATATATGCGAATAAATTATTCTTTGGCTGTCCCGGATGGTCGGGTTTTCCCGACTACTTCCGAGCTATGGATAGTTCCCAGGGGTGATTACTTCTTTATGATCGGTTCAGGTACACGTCAAGATGAGAAAACAGGATCTAGAGAAGAGATCTCGGAAATTCTTTCTAGTGTAGAGCTTTAATTTTTAACAAGGGCTGCAGCCGACCGATTTATACACGGTCGCTCCAAAACGGCGGCTGAGTCCAGGCAATAAGTAATAATAAAAAATGGAGTTAAGATGTTCGGGTTTGTAAAACGTTCGGATGCACCAGTCCAGGTAAAAAGAGCATCAATTTTCCTGTTGAGTTACGCCCTTTTAGTGCTGATAGGCACAGTATTTTATGCTGTCGAATCAGGGGGCGAGGACATGAGGGAATTGATTCGTGGTCTGATTCGAGTCGGCGGAATTGGCTACATTGCCTGGTGGTTGCTCTCTCTCAAAAAAGAGGCGTGGTGGTTTGCTGTAGGTGCATGTGGTTTCCTTTCGGCTCTGGGATTTTTGGGAATAGGTGCATTTTTATACGCAGGTTCCAGCGTAAGCTCTGATTACTATCTGCTGGTTTTGAAGCTGATTGCACCGGTATATCTACTGCTTCATGCATTTCTGATTCTTGTCAGGGCTGATACGAGATCACTTTTCGTCGGTAAGAGTGCCTAACGAATGACTTAAGTTTGCTCACGGCGTGTCAGTCGTCCACCAGATGCCTTTGCCAGGCCGTTGCGCCGGACGTTAAAGGAGAAAATATTATGAAACTGCCACAAATGACAGAGCTGATGAGGTCAGCGTGCGTAAAGCGGATAAGTTAGATAACAGTGATGGGCTGCTCGAATACTGCCTTAAATTCTGAAAAAATATCCTAATGACATGACTGTTAATTTCTATTTGGGTTGGCTTGTTATCGAAGAAGAGTTAATAATTCCGGTTGATTGTGTAAGAAATTAACACAGGAAAAGAGTTCAATTTGTCAAATGTCCTTGCTTTGAATATTTCCTTCTGACCCCCCCCCTCAGGATTGGGGGGGATAAGTCTGCCCTTAATTTATTAACCAGGCAGGACCTGACTTTACTTGCGACAACGGATGAGCTCAGAGGTTATCGATTGGTGTTCCCCATCATTTCAGTCTTTTACTTTGGCATTCCAGTTCTGGTTTATGCATCCGCACGACTGGCGCCGAAATCGATTCCATGGTTACCGCTCGCTGCAGGAGTAGTTTTCTTGTTTAATGCCGCGATTCTCGGGAGTTCCTATCATCTAAGGTATGCTTATCAAAGAATTGTTTCCCTTGATTTTGGTTGGGGTACCGATCTTGTTTTTTTTAGTTACGGCTGGTCCTTGTTTATGGCTCTCCCGGTGCTTCTCCAGTCATGGGCAATTCGCAGAGACCCCTCCAATGCGGGAGTAGCATCTGTGTTCTCTCTCGTATTCCACTGTTTGACGTTACCCGCAACCTGGGTGCTCTGGTTAGTGTTTTCATTTGAGTAGGAAAATGACGAATAACGGGACTGACTTATTTTCTATTCTCCCGTCGTTGTTGAGTGCGGGAGTGTTCGCGTGTCTTATCAGCATCAGTTATGGTGAGTGCGTCCTGAAAGCGTCTGTGGGACAGTCAATTTCCGGCAGTAGCGAAGCGTGCTATCTAACCACCGTTAAGTCTAAGGAGGCGTAGTGACCAACGTGTCAGAGATCGAATTTCAATGGAATGACTTTTGTTGGGAAGCCTTTATCCGTAATACGGCTTGGTCAGGTTTTCAGGAAAGAAAGGGACCGTATGGTGCTCTCTCTTCAAATAAACCGTCTCTGGGAGATGTCACGGTAGTTTTTGCCCCGGAAGGAAGAGGAGACGATCCTCTCAATGACAAAGAGCTATCTCTTGTTGATTGGTTTCTTACTCACCAGCAGGAAGTCGCCAACGCGATTTTGGATATTCTGTTTAATTCATACGGGGCAATCAAAGCGGGATATATTGAAGAGTTTGGGGAGGAGGTCTCTGAAACTTTCCCCGGCATCCACAGTAAAAGCGATCTGAAGAAGTTGGTCGGTATCGTATCAGTCAATATCCATCAAGTGAGTAAAGATGGCATTCCGTATATAGGAATTGAAATGGGGTGCGATTGGGAAGAAGAGCACGGACTCGGTTTCTTGTTGCATGGTGGAGAGGTTGTAGACCTCGGTGGTGCGGACACCGCAATTCTCCTCTGGAAGGCCAAGCAGCATGCCAATAAGACTTAACAGGCAGCAACACGGCGCATGTGCCGGGGGTTAGAACTATGAAAAAAATACTGGTCGGTTCGTTAATTCCCATCGTTTTAGCCGGTATTGGCTTTATCTATTTGAAAATGTCGATACCGGAGGATGATATCTGGTCCCACGAAAACAGAAACATGTTATATGAGACGTTCTCCCCGAACGGGCAGCTGAAAATAGGTGCCTACAATTATGACATGGGCGCCCTTGGGTACACGTCTGTTCAGGTTTCAGTAGTAGATGCTGACGAGAACTATCCAATCGGCGGTAACCTGCTGCGGGATCAATACATTGAATCTGTAAAGTGGACGTCCGATAATCAGGCAGAATTCTCTCTTCGCAATAAGTCAAAGCTGGATGCAAAAGTACTTATTTGGGTTGAATAGTTCTGAAAGGCGCTTTGAGAGCGACCTCGTAAAGCGCTGCGCGCTTTTCTCGGTGCCTCAAGCGCAACCTTAGCCACATGAGGATTACAAAGAAAATGAGACTTGCAGAGGCTCTGTCCCTGAGAGCTGATTTACAGAGAAGGATCGCTCAGCTTAAAGAGCGAATTATGCGTAATGCGAAAATCCAAATTGACGAATCGCCGGCAGAGGATCCGAATGAGTTACTGAAAGAATTTGTGTCTTGTACCAAGGAGCTGAGAAACCTTGTTATCAAGATCAATAAGACTAATAGCTCCGTTATGTTTGATGAGAAAAAATCGTTGACTGAAGTGCTGGCTGAGCGAGATGAGTTGGCTTTAGTTCGAGACTTGCATAGGGATTTGGCAAAAAATGCTACCGTCACACAGGAGCGTTACAAGGCTCTTGAGGTGAAGTTTAAACCTGCTGTGAATGTCAGGGAAATCCAGAGGCAGGCAGACACGCTCTCTAAAACCTTCAGGGAGCTCGATGTAAAGATTCAGGAGCTTAATTGGTCGACTGATCTCGTTGATTGATGTAGATCGGTAGTGTGGTAACCGGGCGAGTATTACCCGCCAACTGGGTTAAGTTGGATTCGGTAGGGTGCGGGGGCAAACCCTAAGGGTTCAACTCCCTTTTTATCGATAATCCCCAGTACTCTGCACATGAGTAAAGTGCATGTAGAACTGTAACTACCGAAATGCTGACGCTTATTACACGAGGGTGGGGAAGGGGACTACATTGATGTGGCTAACAAATTACTTGGGTTTATTTCCGGTCTGTCGGTCGTCCACCGGAGGTCTTTGTCAGATTTCTGTGTTGGGCGTTAAAGGAGAAAATCTTGGAAGCTAATAATGAAGCAGTTTTGGAATTGGCTAAGTCGATTCAATCTTTAAGTGACAACATCGTTACGATGGAGATTGTCATTATCGTCACAGGTCTGGTAAGCGCTGGCTTCATGTGGTTTATCATAAAATATTATGAAAATGCCACAAATGACAGGGCTGATGAGTTCAGCGTGCGAAAAGCGGACAGGTTGGATAACACAGACAACATCGATGAGCTGCTCGAATACTGCCTTAAATTCCGTGAAAAATACCCTAATGATATGACTGTTAATTTTTATCTGGGGTTGGCTTATTATAGAAAACAGCAATTCCTTGAATCCAGGAAGTATTTTAAGAAGAGTGCCGAACTAAATCCAAATATGAGACAAAACGTTGAGGGTTATCTAGAGGTTATCGAAAAAGAGTTAACAATTCCGGCTGATTGTTTAAAAAATTAACGCAAAAGTCCAATTTTTCGAATTTTGGTACCTTGAGTATTACCTGCTGAACCCGCAGGCGTGGTCTTCTTCTTTAATGCCGTGATTCTCGGGAGTTCCTATCATCCAAGGTATGCTGATCAAAATGCGGTGACAACTGCCAACCGGTTCTCGTCGGATCCTGTCCGGCCGTTTCAAGGCCGGGTTCTACCCCGGTACCGCGGCGCGGGTATCCGCAGTAACAGGGTAGAACCCGGGGCTGTCACCCCTCGGAAACATAGACCATGGAGTTGTCAACAGTACCGATGTTTGACCTTATTTCATCAACATAGATTGTCCGGTTTTCGGTATAGACGTCGTGGGCTTCCGCCACTTCGGTATAGACCTCGACCAGCTCGCGCAGAGTCTCGTCACTGGCCTCCCAGTAGCCCTTTCGGATTGTTTTAATCATGCGCTCGCTGATCTGGGCCAGTGCTGTGGGGTTGGCTTGCTCGAACTACTCACGCAGCCCCAGAAAATATTTATTGTTTTCAACATATTGAGGGTTCCGGCATAGTCTTCCTGCATCATTTCCTTTACCCAGTTCGGGTGCTGATACACGGACCTCGGCTCCACCCACATCAGCGGTGCCGGCTCCGGTCGCCAGCAGGCATAACATTAGTGTGGCGAAAGCCCTCAAAAACGAAGATGCACCCCCCCCCCTTGTTTTTGAAGCGGTGCCATGTCGCTGAAAACGGTCTACATGGAGGGTGTGATAAAGCGTTACATGATTAGCTATAAGAACCTTTTCCGATTTATTAAAATAGAATATGTTAATAACCCGGCTCAAGGATCAGCTGAGGGACGCGCTCAGCCGCACACCACTTCAGGCAATTTGCGCTGGTGGTTTGCGACATTCGATGATTTTCAGCTCCTCGGGCAGAGCAGTTCTTTGCTTGTCGTACATCAAATCGGTATAGAAACGATCCACATACTTGAACGAAGCAACCTTGCAGTGGGAGCTGCGACTCCATTTGCTGTGATCAGCCACCAGCAGACGAGTACGGGTATTGGCGATGATGGCTCGGCTGACCTCCGCCTCGCGGATGTCGTAATCCATCAAGCCATGCTCCGGGGCCATGCTGCCGGTGCTGATAATGCCAAAATCGGTGATGAAGGAACTGAAGAAGCTGGTTACTTCCGGCCCGACCACATCGTGGTGGTTGTGCCGGTACTGCCCCCCTGAAACGATGACTTCGATGCCGGGATTGCCGGAAAGCGCCGAGGCCACCCTGAGATTGTTGGTCAGAATGCGCAGGGACTGGTGATGAATTAGCGCACGCGCCACAAACTCGATGGTGCTGCCAACCCCAAGACTGACCGTGGAACCCTCAGGAATGTCCTCGGCAACCCGATGAGCCATTTGCTGTTTGGCGGCAAAGTGACGTACTTGTTCGTTTTCAACCGGGGCAATTGATGTATTGGGCGGCAAGCTGACGCCGCCGTAGCGACGGCGTAGCAAGCCCTGTTCGCATAGCTTGTTAATATCCCTGCGAATGGTCTGGGTGGTCACACCAAAGCGCTGGGCGATGTCTTCAACTTCGACATGCTTCTGTTTATGCACCCATTCCAGGATGCTTTGCTGTCGGTCTTCGGCGCCCATCAGACTAGGTACCCGGTCCGTTCATTGTGTTTGGCATTGCGCAGGTCTTGTTTCGGTTTGTGGAAGATCGGATTCGGCCCGTTGCCGCAGCCAGTTTTCGGCCATTTCCGCAAAACCCATCCCGGATCGCTGACTCACGATGGCCGCCGGCCGGTGGGACATTGCGGACAGGTGCTTGTGAATGTTTGCAACGCCTATGCTCAAGGGGAAACGGCGAAACATGCTTTCGTCGTTGGGGGCATCGCCGATGAATACTGCACGCTGCTGTAATTCAGGCAGATCCAGTCCCAGCAATTCCCGACCGACGCGCACGGCCATGGTGGATTTGTCGAAATCGCCGAGCCAGACATTGAGGTGGATAGAGCTTTGCCGAACACTGAAACCCAGGTCGACCAGGGCATCGTGAAGCGCCGCCACCTGCTCTGACGTGAGCGACTGCTGCTGGTTGTAATCTACTGCCACGTCGACGTAGCGGAACGCCTGATCGCTGGCGAGCTTTGGTTCGAAGTCCAGCTTGAGCTCAGCAATCGCGGCCAGGATGGTTTGTTGGTCACGCTTGTGCGAGGCCGCGTCATTCCAGTAGTGCCAGCACACCGTCTGGGGCGCGCTGCGCTCGGCATAAAAAGCGCCACCCTCGCCTATAACGGCAGTGACCGGCCAGGTTCGAATGATCTGGTCACACCACCCGGCGCAACCTCCGGTAACCGGGATCACGCGGATGCCCGCGGCCGCCAGGCGACAAAGGGCCAGGTAGGTTTCTGGCAGCAATTGGCCATCGGTCGTCAGGGTGTCGTCCACGTCGGTGAACAATATGTCTGCTTGGTCAAAGTCAAAGCTGTTTGTCATGCAATGGATGTTCCTGTTCGTTACCGCAGTCGTCGCCCGGAGCCTCGGGCGGCGCTCGGTCAGGGTCAGATAACTTTCTTCCGCAGGGCGCTGGTGAGCGCCTCACCCAGAATCACCAGTACAACAATGGCCAGTAGAATCGTGGCTACCGTCTGCCATGCGAACAGATCGATCGACCCTTGTAGCAGCACTCCGATGCCACCGGCGCCGACTAGACCCAGCACGGTTGATTCACGGATGTTGATGTCCCAGCGCAGGATAATGATGGCGAAGAACGCGGGCATTACCTGAGGCACAATTGCGTACAGCACCACCTTCATCTTGCTGGCGCCGGTGGCCTGCATGGCCTCCACCGGGCGGCGATCGATTTCCTCGATGGCCTCGCCCATCAGCTTTCCGATGAAGCCAATCGACCGGAACATCACAGCCAGGATACCTGCCAGCACGCCCGGTCCAAAGATCGCCACGAACAGTAGGGCCCAGATGATGGTGTTCACCGAACGGCTGGACACCAGGATGAATCGGCCGAGCCACAGGGTGGCCTTGTTGGGTGTGGTGTTCTGCGCCGCGATGTAGGACACTGGCAAGGCGATGAAAATCGTCAGCATGGTTGACAGGGTGGCGATATGCACGGTTTCCAGCATCGCTTCGAAGATGGCGTTCCAGGTGCTGAACTCCGGAGGCCACATACGGGCGCCCAGGTTCTGGATCTGCTCGGGAGCGTCCCACACCCAAGGCCAGAAAATGTCGATGTCACGCACCGCCCAGATAATCGCTACCAGGGTCAACAGGTAAATCCCGAAGCGGGTCCATAGCTCTTTCCGGTCGTAGCGGGACCAGGCACGGTCGGTCAGTTTTTCAGCGTGATCTACCATACTTTCTTCCTCACCCATCCGCTGATTCCTTCGCTGATCAGAATGATGCCAATAATCATCAGCAGAATGGCAAAGGCGAAATCGTAATCGTAACGTCCGAATGCGTTCATCAGTGTGCCGCCGATACCGCCAGCACCGACAATACCGACCACTGCGGAAGCGCGCAGGTTGCTGTCGAGCTGATACATGGATAGCCCAATCTGGCGAGGCATGATTTGTGGGAACACTCCGTAGATGAGCATTTTCAGATAACTCGCACCAACGGATCGCATGGCTTCCACCTGGCCCCAGTCAATTTCCTCGATTTCCTCGGCTAGCAATTTGGCGACAAATCCGATGGAGTAGAGGGTCAGGGTCAGAATACCTGCCATGGGGCCGAACCCGACCGCCGCCACAAACAGGATGGCCACGATGACCGGGTGAAAGCTGCGGGAGACGATGATGATGGCACGTCCCAGCAGGTAGATTGGCTTTGGCGCTACGTTTTTTGCGGCCATCACTGCGATGGGAATCGACAGAAAAACCCCCAGCAGGGTGGCCAGAAATGCGATTTGGAAACTTTCCTTGAATCCTTTCCACAACAACTCCGCACGTTCAAAGCTGGGTGGAAATGCACCGCCGAAAATTTTGGCGGCACGCGGCAGACCCTCGGAAATGCGCTCCCAATCAAAGGGCAGGGTTGAGAAAGCCCAGTAAAGGTAGGTCAGGGTGACAGCAAACAAGCCATACCGAACCCAAGGATTGGTGATGAAGGGAGGTTTCTTCCAGACCCTGCTCCTCGTTCCGCCGGTTGCAATTCTGCTGATGGTCATGCGGTTGCCTCCTGAGCATGGGTACCTGCATCAGCCGCATCTTCTTCGGGCGACTCAATGCCACCGTAGATGGAATCGAGGGCGTCCTGATTGAAGTCCCTGGGCGAACCGTCAAAAATCATCTGACCATGGCGCATACCCACAATGCGGTCCGTATACATCCGTGCCTGAGTAACGTTGTGGATGTTGATCAGCACAGGCAGTGACATCTCACTGGCCAGGGTTTGCAGCAGGCTCATGATCTGTTGTGAGGTTTTGGGGTCCAGGGAGGCGGTTGGCTCATCCGCCAGCAGAATCTCGGGCTCTTGCATAAGCGCTCGCACAACGGCGACCCGCTGTCGCTCACCGCCCGACAATTGGTCGGCGCGTTTGTTGGCGTAGTGGGCGATACCCACCCGTTCCATCAGGTGGAAGGCGCGGTTGATGTCCGATTGAGGGAAACGGCGGGTCAGTGCCTGAAACAGCGAAACATAGCCGAGCCGGCCTGACAATACATTCTCCATCACCGTCAAACGATCAATCAGATTAAAGCCCTGGAAGACCATGCCGATGCGACGGCGTGAATGGCGCAAGTCGCTGCCACGAAGTCTGGACAATTCGTGGCCGTTCAACTTGATCGAACCCGAAGTCGGTTCGACCAGCCGGTTGATGCAGCGTAGCAGGGTGCTTTTCCCCGCCCCTGATGCTCCGACGATGGAAACGACACTGCTACCCTCGACGGTTAAATCAAGTCCTTTGAGCACAGGCTCGTTTTGCCCATACCGCTTTACCAGGTTGGTAATCTCTAGCATGTGGTTTGCTCCGGCCGGAGCTTCCGACCAAGGGCCGGAAGCTCCCGTTTTTACTATTTAAGATTGTCGGGGGTGTACTGAACGCCGTTGGACGCCTGGATGGTGCGGATGACGCGCCAGTTGTCCTTGTAGTTGATGGGAATGAACGTTTCGACGCCTTCAAACTCTTCACCCAGTTCGGTGCCGGCAAACTTGAAGCTGTAAAAAGCCTCGCGAATCTTTTCGATCAGCTCGGGGTGCAGATTGTGGGCGTGATTATAGGAAGTGGTCGGGAACCGGTCGGACTCCCAGACCAGGCGCACATCCTCTTCGTCGTAGAGGCCCCGGGCTGCCATACGCTCGACTACTTCGGAAGCTACCGGCGCGGCGTCATAGTCCTTGGCAACCACGCCCAGCATGGACTGGTCATGGCTGCCTGAGAAGGTTATTTCATAGTCTTTCCCCGGCACTACGCCCAATTCCGGGAACAGGGCTCTGGGTGCCTGGTTGCCCGAATTTGAGGTGGGCGAGGTGTGTGCGACTCGTTTGCCTTTCAGGTCGACCAGTTCGTGGATGTCAGAATCGCTATGGGTGTAGACCTGCAGCGAGTAACCGAATTGCCCGGACTCTGAACCCATTAATGCGAAGGGCACCGCTCCGGCGAGATTCACCGCGAAAGGGGTCGGTCCGGTAGAGAAACCTGCCACATGCAAGCGGCCGCTGCGCATAGCTTCCACTTGCGCCGCGTTGGATTGTACGGCGAAGAAGCGCACATCCTTGCCAGTGACCTCAGCCAAATGATCGATGAATGGCTGCCAAATATCGGAATAGATGGCGGGGTCTTCAACCGGTGTATATGCAAAGACCAATGTATCGGGGTTAACCCACTGTGATTCATCCTTCGGCAGGTCGGCCACCATGTCGCCGTTTTCGTCGCAGTATTTGACGTCCAGCGAGCCACGCTCGCAGTCAGCAAAGGCTTGGTTACTGAAACCGAACAACACCACTGATGCTGCCAGAGTGGCAGTTGGCAAGATACCGGGGAACACTTTTTTGGACAGGTTCATTCTTGTTCTCCATTTGGAGCGGTCCATTTTTCGTTTGCTTCGTCAGCCATTGAACATCGTGGAAGGACCGGCTCGCTTGGCTTTTTGTTTGAGATGTTCAATTGAACATAAAGAATAGCAGCCTGAATCCAGCAGGCAAGATAGAAAATTCATTTCACATTCCGCAAATTGAGCATTGTGCCCAATCGGGTTTACCAAAAGTGAGAAAACATGTAATTGTTCAATTGAACTTTTGAGCGGGTGTTGATGACCTGCTTGCAGAAGGACACTGCCGACTCACTGCGTCGTTGCCCTCCGTTTGAGCAATCGTATAAAACGATGCAAAAATGCATAATCGCAAGGCCTGGCGCTCGCTGATTAAGAGCCGAGCCTTTATGCCCAACTACAGGACGAGACGCACGATGTCAGTCGCCTTCAGTCTGCTAACCCCCACAGAAATCGTCTTCGGCCGAGGCAAGATCGCCCAACTGAGCGAGCGGGCGGCAAAGTTGGGTTCGCGGGCTCTGGTTGTCCACGGCAGCAACCCGGATCGGCTTGCTGGGGTGTTCGAGTCGCTGAAGGCGATTGAAATTATTCAAACCCTGGCCGCCACCAAAGAGCCGGGGTTGAATACCTTGCTGGCGTCGATAGAGCAGGGCAAGTCGCTGGGTGTCGACCTGGTGATTGGCATTGGCGGCGGTTCGGTGATGGATTCCGCCAAGGTACTGGCGGTCATGCTGCCCAGCGAGACCGAGTTAATGAGTCATCTGGAGGTGGTTGGTGATGGGCGGCCATTGTCCGCCCAACGCCTGCCACTGATTTTGGTGCCGACTACGTCGGGCACCGGGGCCGAAGTTACCCGTAATGCGGTGATCGATATTCCGGATGCCCAGCGCAAGGTAAGTCTGCGGGATAGTAAGTTACTCCCAGACCTGGCCTTGGTCGACCCGGCCCTCACGGACCGTTGCCCCCGATCGGTCAGCCTGCATTCGGGGCTGGATGCGGTTACCCAGGTGATCGAGCCCTACCTCTCGTCGCGCGCCAATCTGTTCACGGATATGTTGTGCCGGGAGGCGATCCCCAAGGGCCTTCGGGCGCTCAGGCAACTTATGCGAGAGGAATCCGAAGAGGCAAGGGACGCGCTGGCGCAGGTCAGCCTGTTCGGCGGGCTGGCGCTGGCCAATTCCGGGCTGGGCGTGGTGCACGGCATTGCCGGTCCCCTGGGTGGTTTGTGCGGGGCGCCCCATGGTGCCATCTGTGCTGCTCTGTTGCCCGCGGGCATTGCCGCGAACCGCGATGCGGTGGAAAGCGCGGAGCACAAGGCCCGAATCGATCAGGTGATTGGCTGGATTGCTGAGGTATTTGACACCTCCCGGGATGAGGCGCTGCCGCGTTTCCAGGAATGGATTGCCGAAATTGGCGTGCCGGGGTTGGCGTCGATTGGCGTCACCGAGGAGCACATCCTTGCCGCGGCTCAGGCTGCGGCAAGCTCTTCCTCCATGAAGGCCAATCCGGTTGTCTTGTCTTCGGCCACGATTGAACACATCATGCGCCAGTCGTTCTGACCAATCACCGCTAGTGTAAGTGAGGCTTCTGCCTGGCTGCGCGACTCCGAAACCAGATTGAAATTCAGCACCAAAGGAGTAGAACAGAAGGATGCACTCCGTTTTAGCTCTGGCTGATTTTGGGAGACAAATCAAGGATGTTCGCAAAAAGGGACTTTGGTCCGGTCTGCGAGTCACTGATCACTGTATTCAGGCATCTGATCCCACTGTTTATCGTAGAGCGCTTTATCATGTCGCCCCGGCTTTTTTGTGATCCTATCCCTAAATACGCACAAAAAGGGCTTCCCGGCGGGTCGTCTTTTGATACGGTTTAAATACTACTAACCTTCAAGTCAGGAGAAACAAGGCTGTGGTTGAAGGCCAGGGATATCAGGACGTTGGCACTACCGCTGCCAATTCGGAGCAACCCCCGAACCGGCTCCCGTCAGTGAAAGCCCCGCGCGGTTGGTGGTGGGATTTTATTCTCCATGGATGCACCTTTGGGCTTTACACCGCGTTCTGGCTGGTTGGCCGTCTTCGTGAGGTCCGCTCGTTGACTCGGGCGGACGTAACTCCCTGGTTGTGGTTTTTTGTACCGCACTTCGTGCTTGCACAGTTGTTCGCACTACCACGGCTGGTGGGTTATTTGAGGCAACTCGAAAGCGAGTATGGCGTGCCTGCGTGGGGGCGCAGCCGGCAGGCCTGGATGGCTGCCGTCATACTGGTAACAGCCTTTTTTAATATTCAGGAACGAATTGCCACTCCTTTCTGGACGGTTTTGCCGGCGCTCCTGGTTTGGGCAGCCCTGTTCACTGTTCTGGAGGTCCGGTTCAATGCCGTGAAGCGCCGGCTGGACAACGTGGCTTTCCGGGAACGGAAGTACGGTTATAGCTGGTGGGAATGGCTGATTGCCGCTCCCATGGTGTGTGTCACCTTCATTTTTGTGCCTTACCTGAGCCTGGGTTCCTTGGGTATGTATGACGTCAGCGAGTTGCCGGCGGACCAGGCCTATGTTGATCCCGAGGAACGTTTCCGGTTCCCGGTCCCTTCCGAAGGCTGGGTCGAGGTAGAACCGGGTACGTACTCCGAAGACGAGGCCCTGCTGGAACTGCGAGGCCCAATCGAGGACGTTTATGCCATTGTCTACCACTACGAGAATATCAAGCTTGAAGGGCTGGCCTACGATCGCCTGCAGACGTTCCATGAAACCCTTTGGGGCGCCAGCTGCGAGGAATTTCGAAGGTTCCAGGACAGCCGTCTCAGCGTAGTCTCCCAGGTCATCTGCACTGGTAGAGAGATGAATATGCCCTCTATGCTGACCAGCGCCATTGTTGAGAGTCCCCAAGGGCTCTTCGAGCTCATTATTCACATGAACACCCCCCGCTTGTCCTTCCAGGACCGGAAAGCCGAGCTACTCCGCATGACCAGGGAGTTCGAGTCCTTATGAAGTACCTGCTATTGATTCCGCTTCTGCTGGCAGCTGTTGGGGCCATGGCAGAACCGTCGGTGCAGTGGAGCTCTCCTGATCACTCAGACCTGTTGGAGCTGGCGGCGGAGCTCCGGGAAAGCGATGACTTGCCGGACCAGTTAACCCGCCTTGTCCTGAAAACGGACATCCTGATCGATGAGAATACGGTGCGCCGCCGAGTGCGGGACGTGTGGTATTACCCCTCCAGCAGTGATGTCCAGAATAACGGCATGGATCGCATTTTCTTTGACGAGCAGACAGACCAGGTGACCATCCACACGGCGGCTTCAGTTGATGACCGGGAGCGCCTGCATGCATTTGATCCGGGCACTCTCAAGATCACCAACATCGACACCGGCAATACCTTCAGCGACAGGCGACAGGCGGTGATTGCGCTGCCGGGTTTGGGCGCGGGCAGCGTCGCGATGATCGAGTACACCGTTGTCACCGAACGTTCCCGGCTGGAAATGGATTGGGCAGAGATGCTTTATTCCCAGAACAGGGCGCCGATAGGCCTGTGGGAGTTATCGGTACAGTGGCCGGAGGGTGAGTCTCTGCAGTGGGCGGCCGATGGTGAGCGGGTTAGTTGTGACAGGGAGGAGAACCGCCTGGTTTGTTCTGGCGAAGACATTCCGGGTCTCCAGCTGAGTGGCCAACCGAGCTGGCCTGACCTTGTCGACCAGGTGATTGTGGCTGAGAAACGGGAATGGGATCAGATTATCGGCAAGTCCCGTTCAGCATTCGATCAGGCATTGCGTGATACGCGCGGTAGTCAGGCACTGCTGGAAGAACTTGGAATTGAAGCACTTCCCGAATCAGAAAAGATTGCCCGTATACATGCATTTGTGGCCCGGGATATACGCTATGTCTCCATGTCCGAACGCGGTCATACCGTTACGCCCCATTCGGTAGCTTCGACTCTGTTGTCGCGCTATGGAGATTGTAAGGACAAGTCGGCAGTTCTTTACCACCTCCTGCAACGCATTGGTGTTGATGCCTATCCGGTTCTGGTGGCTACGGAGCGGAGTGATCCCGGCCGACTGGTGGTCCCCAGCATGGGCTATTTCGATCACATGGTGGTGTGCTTTGACTGGAATGGAAATAACCGTTGTCTGGATGCGACAGACGCCAGCACGGACTGGAAGCATACGCCGGCCTGGATACAGAGCAAGGTGGCGCTGAAGTTGATGCCGGGCGCCCATCCCACGGTGGTTGATCCCGCGACCTTTCGGTGGAAAGTCGCCGTTGAAAGCGATCTGGATTTCAACCCCGAGGGTGGTGCGCAAGAGCGTCAGAAGCGCACATACCTCGGGGAATATGCCGGTACCATGCGTGACTTTCTTTCCCGCATGAATGAACGAGAGCGCGTCGCCTGGGCCTTAGAGGACTATCAGGAGCAGGTGTCAGAAAGGGTGGAGCCGGAATTCGATTTTGAGGGCACCGATTCTCTCAAGCCAGCGGTCACGATCCGCTCCACTGCCCAATATGACGAGCTTCTCCACGCTGGTGAGCCTTTGTCCTATGTCGAGTACAGTGCCTGGCTTACACAGGAAATCTACAGCCTGTACCTGGAAAATACCGAGCGTGACGAGCGATACCCGGGATTGCGGGTAACAACAAAGTATCGGTTTGATGTCGGACCTGCCTGGTCACTGACGATATTGACGCCTGAGTTAGAGTTTACGCACTCGTTCGGAAGCATGGTCCGGCAGGTAGAGCGCCTGGGAGACGGCCGGCTGGAGGTAGTTACTGAACTGAAGATTCCCCGGCAAATCGTCAGTAAAACTGATGTCTCACAGTTCAACAGCTTTCTTGACTTGCTGGTTCGGGAATCGAAGATCCGGTTTGCCGGCAAGGTTCTGTAGCTTGACAGGGTCTGATTCTATTCATGCTGAATGGTTGTCTCCAGATGAGTGCGGGATGCCGAGTTGCTTGAACCGTTGAGTTGGCAGCAAGAATATGGATTTTCTGGCTAATCATGTTTGCTGGCAGCGGCTTTTTGTCGGGAGTCCTGGGAGCAACCGTGCGCATAATTGCTCTTATTCCTCTGAGTGGAGCCATCGTTCTGATTGTGTTTCTTACCCTTCGCTTACCATTCCTTCAATCGGATAATGAACGCCCTGCTACCTCGACGCGGCAGGCTCGAACAATAGCTTGATATAACTTCGAAGCAGCATGAGTTGGTGGGGCAAAAGGGCCCGCTCTCCGGTTGCCCGACCCAGAACAAGGCCTCCCTCGATGACCGTTGACACCATGTCAGCCAGCGCATCCGGGTCGATTGTGTCCCTGGGTTCGTAACGTTCGTAGATCAGGTCTAAAAGCGTGCGAAACCGCGCACGCCAGCTCAGGACAATTCGCCGGTTCAGTTCCCGGACATCTCGATCAAACAGGCTTTCCTGATAACAGTAGGTTGCCACCAGGCAGCCCGGATATTCATGGGGCAGGTCCTCCATGATCTCCGCCAGCAACTTCAGCCCCACCAGGAATCCCTGCAAAGGGTCCTCAGTCAATTCCCGGCCACGGGCAAACACGTCATCCAGCAGGGCATCCTCACGCGCCATATAGCGCAACAGCAATGCGTGGGCCAACGCGTTCTTGTTGGAAAAATGGTACAGGAAGCCACTCTTGGTTATACCGGCCTCGGCAATCACTTCTTCAATGGAGGTTGCACCAAAGCCCTTCCTCAGGACGGATTTTTCGGTGATGTCCAATAACCGATCACGGGTAGCCTGACCTTTTTCCATCTGCCACCTCCGGGAAACCATACCCTGAGTATGGTTTCCGTGCGGGAACCCCGACCGCCAGTGCCCAAAGGCACGCTTAAGGCTCTGTATGCGATTGTTTTAAAAAGACCTGGAACTTTCAGGTAGAACCATACCATGTGCTCTCTGGTTGCTGTTCGCTTCCAGGTACATCCTGTTCTTAACGGGAAACACCCCGTTAACCCTAAAAAGGAGGATAGCACCATGACAGGCAACGCAGAGACTCTCATTCATGACATCACCGAAACAGATCAAGCGGTGGTAGCGGCATTCGGCGACCGCATGGTGGATACACTGAACTCGGGTGCGCTGGCTCTGATGGTCTCGGTCGGCCACCGCACCGGACTGTTTGACACCATGGCAGAGATGCCCGCTGCAACCAGTGCTCAGATTGCGGAAAGGGCCGGACTGAATGAGCGATACGTCAGGGAATGGCTCGGAGCGATGACTGTCGGCAACATTGTCGAGAATGATCCGTCAGGAAAAACCTATTACCTGCCCCGGGAACACGCTGCCAGCCTGTGCCGGAAGTCACCGACAGACAACATTGCGGTGTTTGCCCAGTATATTCCGCTGCTTGGCTCGGTGGAGGATGACATTGTTCATTGCTTTCGCAACGGAGGCGGCGTTCCCTATGAACGGTTCGAGCGCTTCCACGAGGTTATGGCCGAGGACAGTGGTCAGTCTGTTGTTCCCGCCCTGGAAACAGATATTCTCCCGCTCGTACCAGGCCTTATCGAACGTCTGGAACGAGGTATTCGGGTCCTTGACGTCGGTTGTGGCAGGGGGCGGGCACTGAACAAGCTGGCCAGGCTCTTCCCGAACAGCCAGTTTACCGGGTACGACATATCCGAGGATGCCGTCCGGTATGCCAGCCAGGAAGCCAGGGCGCTCGGGAACGACAACACAACCTTCCAGGTTTTTGACGTCAGTGACCTTGAACACAGCGGGCGGCCCGGCCCTTACCATCTGATCACCACATTCGATGCCGTGCACGACCAGAGGGACCCACTTGCTGTGTTGCGGGGCATCCGCAAAACGCTCGCTGATGACGGTGTTTATCTGGCCCAGGACATCAAGGGGTCAAGCCATCATCACAGTGACAGGGACCATCCGATCGGCCCGTTGCTTTACACCATTTCCTGCATGCACTGCATGACCGTTTCCCTGGCGCAGGATGGTGAGGGACTGGGAGCCATGTGGGGGAGGGAGAAAGCGCTGGAGTATTTTCGTGAATCGGGCTTCCGAAATATCGACGTGCATGAGCTGGAACATGATTTCCAGAACTACTGGTACGTTTGCCGCCCCTGAGCTGCTTCCCTGGCCGGTTGATGTGAAACGTCATCATAGACATGGCGGGAAAGCCCAGATTGGCAAGCCCAGATTACCCTGGAGTTGTCGCCGGGCGAGCATACTCTACAACTACTGGCGGGTTACCATCGGAACGTACTCCACGAGCCTCCTGTGATGTCCGAGAAAATTACCATCACGGTGGAGTAATGGTTGGTCCGAGGCCGGCGTGTTTGTTGGTCTGGGTGGTTTCCAGCAATTTTTCCCAATTTCGGATATAATGGAGGATTGATATTGGCAAATAAGCCAGTATTTAACTTGGGGGAATATGATGAGCAAGAAACCTCAAAAGTCTACATTAACTTCTGCCGAGATTGCGGAGCAGACTGCTGCTTTTTTAAAGTCCGGCGGATCTGTTGAATATGTGGATAAAGGCAAAAGTGGACAATTTGCCTCTACAGGTTCAAAGCAGATTAATCTGAAAAGTGGCCAATGAGTTCACGATAATCGGGACAGATTGGGGTAAATAAATCTGTTCCGATGGTCAGCCCATCACGACCAGGCCTGGTCATAACTTGTGATTCAGCCCGACTGCCTAAGCTAGTCGAGTCCGCTCTGGGCGCGATAACCTGACGGAGTCACTCCAAATCTTGACTTGAATGCCCGGCTGAACTGGCTGGAATCATTGAATCCGCAGGACAGGGCGATGGCGGTAATTTTGTTGCCTCTCTGGCGCAGCAGGTCTTTAGCCCTGATCAAACGTTGCTCCTGGACATACTGGTAGGGCGCACATCCGAAGCTGGCCCTGAAAAGCCGGGCAAAGTGGTAAGGGCTCAGGTTAACCCAGCTGGCCATGTCGGCCAGCGTCAGTGGCTGGCTTACTTGCGCGTTGATACGTTCTTGCAGAAGTCGGCGGTACCGAGGTGAGAACGTGCCCGTGACTACTGGGGGTGCTTGCTGAATGCCGGAGTGCCGGCTGACAACCTGGAGCAGAAGCCACTGAGCGAGGTGGTCCATAGCTATGTTTTGGCCCGGTGCCTGCCAGTCGCTCAGCGTGAGCAGCTTGCCAGCCTGGGCGAGAATAGGGTCTTCGCCATGGTAGAGCTCGTAAAGCTGGAGTTTGTCCGGGTCGGAATCCCAGGTTTGCTCAGCGCATTGAGCAATGTCCAGATCATTGAAGTAGAAATGGAAAAATTCAAACTGTCCGTTGATCTGCCAGGTTGAGCGGCTACCCGCCGGAAACAGACAAACGGCACCGGGAAAGCCCTGACTGACAGTTTTCCCGTTCACTACACGCCTGGCATGTTCACCCTTATCGATATAGATACTCAGTGCATGGTGCCGGGGCCGCTCGTAACGCACTTCGCCCTGGCGATTTTGCCATTGCGCCAGAGCACGCCCGTTATCCAGTTCCAGCATTCTCTGGGGTGCAACGCCAGCGGTTGTCAGGGCATCAACGATATCCCGATGGGCCAGACGTGGTTGTGTCGGCAGATTTGATGCGGATTCAGAGTCAGTGTGCATATCGGGCCTCCGCAAGAATCATCCATGGTTCAGCAGGATCTGACAAGTTTTGGTGTCTTCCCCATCCTATCCTGGGCACCTGATCAACGATTGTTCCCGATAGCTATAGGATTCACGGGTATGCCAATCTCTGCTCATTATGGTTTGACGGTATTGATCTGGGGCCTCACCTGGACGGCGATTCGCCTGCAGGTTGAATCTGCAGCCGTCGACCTGGCCGTTTTCTACCGGTTCCTCATGGCTTCTGCCGTCGCTCTGGTAGTTCTGGCTCTGGTGCGACGCCTGCAGAAACTGACGCTGAAACAGCACAGCTGGCTGGTGCTGCAGGGATTGACCCTCTACAGCGTGAACTTTCTGCTGATCTACCGTGCAGCAGAATCCATGACCAGCGGCCTGCTGGCGGTGGTGTTTTCGCTGGCAGCCCTGTTCAATGCCCTCAATGGCTGGCTTTGGTTGCGGTTGAAACCCACAGCCCGGCTTTACCCTGCGATTTCTCTGGGTATCACCGGTGTGGCTTTGTTGTTCTGGCACGACTTGCAGTTGGGCAATGCCACAGCCACGAGCATCCTGTTTGCGATTGCCGGCACCTTCTGGTTTTCCCTGGGCAACCTGGTCAGCATCAAGGTACAGACGTCGCAGGTGCCTTTGTTCCTGGCGAATGCCTGGGCCATGGTCTATGGAGCGTTGATTCTGGGCCTCTGGTGTCTTGTGCAGGGCGTGGAGTGGGTCTTGCCCACGGTGGCTACCTTCTGGGGTGCAACTGTGTTTCTGGCGGTCCCAGGATCCATCATTGCATTCTATTGCTACATCACGGTGATCCAGACCCTTGGCGCCGACAAAGCCGGCTATGCGACGGTGCTGTTTCCGGTTGTAGCCCTGAGCGTCTCGACCTGGCTGGAGGGCTTTGAGTGGACAGTCACGGCGGTGCTGGGGGCATTCCTGGCGCTGCTTGGGAACTTTGTTCTGTTCCGCACGGCCAGAACATAGCTCAGAGCATGGTGCCGGTGAGCGCTGAGGCTTTGGCCTTTCCCATCTGTTGCGCACACCAGGCCGCTTGGGCAGGAGTTCGATAGCTTGCTGGGGCATTGTCACCACGCCATTTTCTGCTATACAAGGCCAGTAGACACACAGTTGTGTATGACAGCTACGCGAACTCGGGGATCCAGCCTTTCTCGTTCCGGAAAATGGAGTTGATTCATGGAGCCAAAGGACATAGTGGCGCAGTTTATCGCGGATATCCGTGCCCAGCGGCTGGATGAGGCAAAGGCCTTGCTGGCTGCCGAGGGGTTTGAATATGTGGGCCCGAACATGCGTTTCCTGAGCCGGGACGACATGCTGGCCTATCAGTTCGGTATGTTTGCCATCCAGAAAGATCTGGTCCTCCGGCAGCTCAGTGCCGACGGTGAGCATGTGTTTGCGATTCTGGATTATCGTACCTACTTTGAGCCGATCGGGGACGTGCGCCTTGCCGTCTGGTTTCGTGTGCGGGAGGGCAAAATCCAGTGCGTTGAAACTTTCTATAATGCGGCAGTGATTGAAAATATGTTGGGTGGGAGTATGCCGTCAGCTGACTGAAACGCTGCGGGGTTGTCGTGATGCTTCAGAAACTCCGCTAGCTAAAGTAAATCTGATCTGATTATGTCGAACGTATCCAGAATCCGCGCCACGAACTGGTATTTAATTCTTGTTCTTGGGTCTTGCAGCATGTGTTCCACAGTGTAAATGCGTAGCTGAGGTTACCATTAAATTGGAGACGCAAAAGACCAGCGCAACATCTTTTTGGCATTCAGGCTTAAAGGCAGGTTGCGGAACAGAAACCTGCCCCGGTTTTCGATTTACAATAAAAAAGGCAGCCTGAGGCTGCCTTTTTTCATCGCGTATTGGCTGTTATTTACAGGCCAATTACGTTCTCTGCCTGTGGGCCTTTCTGGCCCTGGGTCACGCTGAACTCAACTTCCTGGCCTTCGGCCAGAGTTTTGAAACCGCTACCCTGAATAGAGCTGTAGTGCACAAAGACGTCTGAGCCGCCTTCACGAGAAATAAAGCCAAAACCTTTTGCTTCGTTGAAGAACTTAACGTTGCCGGTAATTGTAGACATAAATAGATATCCTGAAATTAATCATTAATGTGCCGTCAAAAGATCGTTGTGATCTTTGATCAGCGATATGCGGGAAACAAAAAACGTGCAGGATCAAAAACAGGACAAGAGGTGTGACAACACAAAAGGTCTTATTCGTGAAATGCTTTGCTAAATCTTTCCAACGAGTTAGACAGTACGCTAATTAAGCGGTGCTGCATAGCAAAGTTTTAATTGTTTTCTGAAAACCCCCATTCATTTTCTCACTGTCTTCGAAGTTGCGTCCTGCAGAGCCTTGAATAAACCTGTTCCACTGGTCAGAACCTGTAGTTCAGACCAATGGCCAGCAGGTACGAAGATTCGCCGTAGAAGGTCAGGTTGGATTGGGTGTCGCCATAGCCGGCGAAGGAAATGAACGACCAGTCTTCCCATCCAATGAATTCCGCGTATTCGTAGGCAGCGAACAGGCTGAACTCGTCATCCGAACGCTTTTTATTGAACAGCGTGCTTGCGCTGTCCTAGTCCCGACTGGCGAACCCCGCCGTTAACACCAGGCTTTGCCGCCCCAGAAGATTGAACCAGCTGACCGTGTGGTGCCAAAGTAGATCTGCTGCGCCAGTTCCTTGCCAAAGGTGTAGGCAATATTGCCCGGTGGCGCTATCAGGCTTTCTGATTCACTTTGTGCCTTGTTCTCAAGGGATGTGATGGTTGCGTTACCGTCGGTATTGAAATTGGATGCTGAAGACGTACCAAACGCATTCAATGAAACCTCCCCGCTGATGCCTTGCTCGGGAGCCAGCTGCGCGTAACCAGGCAGTGCGATGACCAGGGAGGAAAGTGCCAGATACCTTTTCATTTGAAAGCTCCGGCAATCATGGAGTGGGCAGGCGTTATCAAGGAACGACCTCTGTAATGCCGTATTTACGAGTAAACATGGTCCGGCGGTTCAGCCAGACGATGACGACGGCAATCAGCGCAAACAGATAGGTGTCGTAGGGCTGGGCATCGGGCCAGACGGGATTGATGAGGATGAAGTGAAAAAGTGCGGGGAGGAAAATGCTTCCCCGGGACGCATTGAATAGTGGCGTGACAATAACGCTCAGGGCGATGGTGCCGGTGAAGAAAGGTAAAAATGACCATGCACTTTGCTCGGTGCCGCTCAACAGGAAGGCCGGTGTGTGCCATAGGCCCCAGATGACGCCGATAATGAGGGCCGCCCAGATGGGGGCTATCCTGCGCTGGAGCAGAGGTAGCGCCAAACCACGCCAGCCAAACTCCTCGATCGGGCCTTTAATGGCAATAAAAACAAGGGCGACCAGGAAGGATGAAGCTGAATCAAAGGGAAAGACAAAATCCGAGAGGTTTCCCTTGAGGAGTGAGCCCGCAAAGAATACGAGGGGGACTCCAAGCAATAAAAAGGTATACCAATGCCATGAGCAGCGCCATAGCAGGGCGCGCCCGATGTGCCTGCGCAATCCTTCCAGACCGGACCATCGGAAAACCACAATGAACGCCGATATGGCCGGCGCCCAGACAGCAAGATAGAACAGAGGGTGCTGGCCGGTAATTTCCCCGAACAGGCCAACCATGGTCTCCGGGAGAAAGATATAGGCAGCCAGGATTCCCCAGGCGATGCCGAAGGTCAGTACCAGGAATAGCGTCATGGCCTGAAACGCCTGGACGGGCTTACTCCCGGTTGGCCTCGTCATCTTGGGAGGGATGGGTCGTCGGTTCCTCGGGATCCTGCGATTTGGGCTGTTTCATGAGCGCCATTCCCCCTTGCATCAAGAGGTTTTTGAGCCGGGGGTCTGATTCCTGAACTACGCCAACTGCGAACGCTGTCATGGCCGATTCCAGCGGATTCTCCCGGATGAACTCACGCAACGTGTCGATAGCGGATGTTGTTAAGGCACCTTTGCCCATGCTGCCCGCGGCCGATGAGCTGCTGGCGGTCATCCGCCAGAAGAAGGCGGCGAGAAGGACGACGCAGCCTGAACCAACCACTGCCATGGCCCCGGCCTGCCCCAGGTATGGCAAGAGCGACAGGATGGCGGCCTGGACCAGGAGGTAGAATCCGGTGATCAGAAGGGCGGTAAGCAAAACCAGCGCGAGTATGAACCCCGTAACCGCGGCAACGGCTTTGCGAACCGCTTCCTTCATTGGTGCTGAGTCAGCCATGGTCAGCGATCGAGCAACTTACCAACAAGAACACCTGCCAGGAACATGAGCACGATACTCAGGAAAGGCCGCTCTTCAATCTTGTGCTCAATCTCACTAACCGCCTTTTCACCGGTATCCCTGGCCCTGTTCATTGCGTCGTTGCCGGTTTTCCTGACCTGATCAAACGCCTCACGACTCTCCCGGCGAATTTCATCCCGGAGACTGCTGATGTTGCTTTTCTGACTCTCGGTTACGGAGCGCGTCAGATTGGCCAGATCCTCCCGAAGCTGCTTCAGATCCTGCTGAAGTTGTTTGTACTCTTCCTGGCTGGATTTAGTTTCCATTTTTCATCTCCTGAACCAATGGATTTACCGCCTGAGCGGCGAACGGGTGCCCGCGACACCCGTTAGACTTTTGGACCTTTGCCTCGCAGGGCGTTAACTACCAGTGATACAACCAGCAACACGAGGAAGATGAAAAACAGTATCTTCGCAAAGCCGGCGGCGGCTCCTGCGATGCCGCCAAAACCCAAAACACCCGCGATGATCGCAATGACCAGAAATACGACAGCCCAATAGAGCATCTCCTATCCTCCTTTCATGGGTGTCTTTCAAACATGGCAGGCGATCTCGGGATTCGCAACTTTCAGGGGTGGATGTGGAAGGACAGTAACCGGGAGTCCATCCGGGGACGCTTTCAGGACAATGCGAGGCCTGTCAACGAGGTTCCGTAACTCTTCCCTGGCGAGCATTTCCGAAAAACTCAGTGCCGCGGATTATTTTTATCAGAGTACGACTCTTCATCGGATGCGTTCTCATCCGATGTCAGGTAGTAATCCTTTTCTTCAAAGGTCTTCACCTCAGGATCTTCAATGTTGTTTTTGCGACGGCCCCGATAAAGCCAAAATGCCACAATGGCGCCGATAATGATCAGTACGATCCATTTCATGTCCATTTCCTCCGTTCTTGGCAGTTAACCACTTCCCGTTCAAGCCCCCGCAACAATGTCAGACCTGCAGCCATCAGCAGGCAAGACAAGTGTCGACCCTACGAAAGAGAATAGCAGTTTGGTGTCCGTGGGCTACGAATGAGCGTAAGAAGCAAGTTTGTAGCGGTTTCGAAGCACGCATCGCATTTCTAGTGATAGGCATTGGTCGTTTCCATGGATGGAACAGTGCGAGCCAGAGATACCTCAGGTACCAAATGCCAAATGGGTAGCTCTCCCGGTCCTGCGGTGCCAGCGGGAAGAGGTTGGGAGCGTCGGCGGAGATGTTGCCCAGGATGTTGGTCTGGTCCTTTCGTGCGAGCGGGAGGGTGCCGAGTGTCCAATCCTCCTTGCGGAACTGGATGTCCTGCCAGGAGGGGAGGTCGCGCCATAGGCCTCCGATGCACTCACCGCGCTCCAGAAGCAGCGCGTTCAGCCCGGCGTCTTTGGCATACTTCAGACAGATGACGCCGCCAATGCCCCCGCCCACGATAATCAGATCGAGGCCTTCCTTGGTGTCCATTGGATGCTCCTGCAAATGCGGTGGCATCCCGAAGATGGTAGGGGGTGATCGACGCATTGCGTTCAATTATCAAGCTACACCCTCCTGACGCCCAGCGCCAACATTCTCCGTTTTCCTGACCAAAACCGGCTAACAGTTCCACCATAGTCCTCAAACAGTCTAATAACCCGCTGGTGTTCCCGCTGGAAGGGCGCAGGATGGAGAGAGGAGCCTTACAGGGCAAGGAGATGGCTATGACTACGTTACAGCAAGGAACAATTGACACCTTCAGAGGGCAGTTCGGTGGCCCTGTGTTTGAGCCGGCAGATGCCGGGTATCACGAGGCTCGTCAGATCTGGAACGCCATGATTGACCGGAAGCCGGCGCTGATTGCCCAGTGCCATTCGGCGGAGGATGTGGTGGCTGCGGTCAACTTCGGGCGTGATCAGTCCATGTTGGTTTCGGTCAAGGGCGGCGGGCACAACATCGCGGGCAATGCGGTTTGCGACGATGGCCTGATGATCGATCTGTCTCAAATGAAGGACGTTGAGGTTGATGTTGAGAAACAACGGGCCTTCGTGGGGCCCGGCTGCACACTGGCGGATTTTGACGCGGCTGCCCAGGTGCATGGGTTGGCGACGCCGCTGGGTATCAATTCCACAACGGGCGTCGCAGGCCTGACCCTGGGGGGCGGGTTTGGCTGGCTCAGCCGCAAGTTTGGCATGACCGTGGATAACCTGATTTCTGCAGACATGGTGACCGCCGATGGGCGCCAGACTCGCGCCAGTGCCACTGAGAACCCGGACCTGTTCTGGGGCACCCGGGGTGGTGGCGGTAACTTTGGCATTGTTACCCGGTTCGAGTTCCAGCTGCATTCAGTGGGGCCGGATTTGTTGAGTGGGCTGATGGTATTCCCGTTTAAGCAGGCCCGGTCGGTACTGACGCAGTTTGCGCGTTTCACGGAAATCATGCCCGATGAACTGAATGTGTGGTTGGTGATTCGCCATGCGCCGCCATTGCCCTTCTTGCCTGAGTCGGTTCATGGCGAGCCGATTGTCGCCCTGGCAATTTGCTACGCCGGGGACCCGGAAGTCGGCGAACAACTGATTGCGCCTCTGCGTTCGTTCGGAGACGCGCACGGAGAGCATGTCGGTGTTCAACCCTACGCCAACTGGCAACAGGCGTTTGACCCACTGCTGGCGGACGGTGCACGGAATTACTGGAAGTCCCACAACTTTGTAAAGCTGACCGACGATGTGATCCGCGTTGCGCTCGAGTATGGGGGTAAGCTGCCATCGCCCCACTGTGAGATCTTTATTGCCTCCATTGGCGGTGAAACAGGCCGGGTGGCGCACGACGCCATGGCCTATTCCAGCCGTGACGCAAACTACGTGATGAATGTGCATGGACGCTGGGAAACGCCCGAGGAAGATGAGCATTGCCGCCAGTGGGCGCGCGCATTCTTTAACGCTGCCAAGCCTTATGCCAGCGGTGGCGCCTACATCAACTTTCTGTCCCATGATGAGGCTGACCGGGTCGAGTTTGCGTACGGGCCGGCCTACAAGCGTCTGGTGGAGGTCAAACAGAAGTATGATCCGGAGAATCTGTTCCGGGTGAATCAGAATATTCGGCCTCGTTAGCGGGCACTCGTTGCCTCCCGATGGCACCCTTTCTATACTCCTTCAGGCGGTCCGCTGCCTGATTGCCGTTTGGCGATCGGAACAACTCCAATAAGAAGGAAATCGCTATGTCGAAACGTCGCACACTTCTGGCTGCCGCTGTGGCGGCTACGTTCCTGTTCAGTGGTGCTTCTCACGCCGAGTACAAGGATGAATACACGGTCTCAACAGTTCTCCCGTCTGCCTTTCCCTGGGGCCAGGCTGCTGACAAGTGGGTGGAGTTGGTGAAAGAGCGCTCCGACGGGCGCATCAATATGAAGATTTACAGCAACTCCCAGCTGGTATCCGGTGACCAGACCAAGGAGTTTTCCGCCATGCGTTCCGGCCTGATCGATATGGCGGTCGGTTCTACGATCAACTGGTCGCCCCAGGTGCCGGAACTGAACCTGTTCTCCCTGCCGTTCCTGATGCCCGATTATGCCGCCATTGATTCCATTACCCAGGGCGAGGCGGGCGAGGGGATCTTTGCCGCCATCAAGAAACGCGGCGTGACCCCGCTGGCCTGGGGTGAGAACGGTTTCCGCGAGTTGTCCAATTCCAAGCTGACCATTGATGAGCCGGCTGATCTGGACGGGCTGAAAATCCGCGTTGTGGGTTCTCCGCTGTTCCAGGATACGTTTACCGCTCTGGGCGCCAACCCCACCCAGATGAGCTGGGCCGATGCCAAGCCCGCACTGACCACCGGTGCCGTGGATGGCCAGGAGAACCCGTTGTCGGTATTTGACGTGGCACGTATCGACCAGGTTGGCCAGAAATACCTGACCCGCTGGCATTACATGGCGGATCCGCTGGTATTTGCCGTCAGCAATCAGGTGTGGGACCAGTTCTCCGCCGAAGATCAGGAACTGCTGAAGCAGGCAGCGATTGATGCCGGCCAGTGGGAAATCGAGAAATCCCGTGGCGAAGTGGACGCGACCCTGGCCGCCATCAAGGAGCGTGGCGTGGAAGTCACCGAGTTGACGCCGGAGCAGCGCGAAGCCTTCAAGGAGGCTACGAAAACCGTCTATGAGAAATGGACGTCGCGGATTGGTGAAGATCTCATCAAGCAGGCACAGGAAGCTGTTGCCAACCGCAACCAGTAAGTCAGACCTGCCCCCGCGCCCGCCACCATCGGCGGGCGCTTGTTCCATAACGGAGTTCCCATGCCGTCCCGTTCTCCCAAGTTTCGCCCTGAGGCCTGGCTGGCCACCATTGCCCTGATTGCGATCTGCGGGATTAGCCTGGGCAACGTGATTGTCCGCTACGCGACGGATGCGTCGTTCGCGTTTACCGAGGAGTTCTCGGTGTTTTGTCTGGTGGTGCTCACCTTTGCGGGGGCGGCGGTGGCCGCACGCCATAACCAGCACATCCGCATCGAACTGATTGAGCACTACCTTCCGCCGTGGGCGCGCAAGTTGGTTTTTGTGCTGCAGTGGCTGGCCGGTTTGACCGTTGTGGGTATCATGACCTGGTACGGCAGCACGTTCGCCTGGCAGGAATACCAGTGGGAATCCCTGTCACCGGGACTGGGGCTGCCCAACTGGATCTATGTGATCTGGCTGCCGCTGTTGTCGGTGGCCATCATCATCCGCATGACCCAGAACCTGATTGACCGCCTGCGGGGCAAGACGGACCCGGAGGCGATTCATGAGTCCTGATCTGTTGATGATTGCCAGCTTCCTGCTGGCCTTGGTGATGGGTGTGCCGGTGGCAATTGCGCTGGGTGTCGGCGGAGTCGTCGGCATTGTGGCCGGACTGCCTCCCGCCATGCTGGGTACCTTCGGCACCAATACCTACAACAGTGTGGCCAAGTACCCGCTGATTGCGATTCCCCTGTTTATTCTGACCGGTCTGATTTTCGAGCGGGCGGGTGTGGCCGCCAGCCTGGTTCGTTTTGCCCAGGCAATTATTGGCCCCCGGCACGGTGGGCTGACGGTGGTCGCGGTGCTGGTGTGTCTCATAATGGGTGGCATGAGTGGTTCGGGCCCTGCCGATGCGGCGGCGGTGGCGATGGTGATGTTGCCGAGCATGAAGAAAGCGGGGTACCCGCAGCCGTTCTCCGCCTCGCTGATTGCGGCTTCTTCCTCGACGGCGATTCTGATTCCGCCTTCCATAGCGTTGATTCTCTATTCCATTGTGGTGCCCGGGGTGGATCTTCGGGCGCTGTTTGCCGCCGGGCTGTTCCCGGGCATCCTGGCGGGCGTGTCCCTGCTGGCGCCGGCATTGTATTTCTCCAGGAAGTATCGCTGGGAAGACCCGGAAACGGTCGAGCGCCCGCCATTCTGGCCCAGCTTCGAGGCCGCTCTGCCGGCGCTGTTTGCCCCGGTGATCATTCTGGGCGGGCTTCGTTCGGGGCTGTTTACTCCAACAGAGGCCGCCGTTGTCGCGGTTACTTATGGGGTGCTTGTTGGGTGTCTGCTGTACCGGAATCTGGGCCTCCGGGATCTGTGGAATCTGATGACCGAGGCGGCTGTTACCTCCGGGGTGGTCATGTTCATCATCGCGTTGGCCGGCATCTTCGCCTGGGCAGGCACCACCCTGGGTACCTTCCAGCATCTGGCGGATGCACTGCTGTCACTCTCAGAGAACGGTTGGGTGTTACTGGGCCTCGTGATGATTCTGGTACTGATTGCCGGCATGTTGCTGGATGCGATTTCCATCTACCTGATCCTGATCCCGATCGTGCTGCCGCTGATGAATCATTTCGGCTGGAACCCGATCTGGTTTGGCATCCTGCTGGCGATGAACATCGCCATCGGGCAGTTCACGCCACCGGTTGCCGTTAACCTGATGGTTACCACGCGTATCGCGAATATCCGGCTGGAACACACCATAGGCTGGTCGCTGGTCTTTATCGCGGCGATGGCTTCCAGCCTGCTGTTGGTGATGCTGATGCCGGGCATTGCGCTGTGGCTGCCGGAGAAGCTTGGTTATGTGGTGGGGGCCTGGTAGGAGCAAACAATTCAATGCCACGGGTTGCTCCTATCAGAGGATGACGCGTCATCCGATGTGAGGTGGTCATCCTCCACCAGGTTTTGGAGAAAGAACGCACCTTTGAATCGGGACCGATGGGTTTTCAGGCAGGCCCGTGGCGTTTAAGGTCCTTGATAATCTCGGGCACCTTGAAGGGCAGCAACTTCCTGGCAGCATTCAAGAGATAGATCACCAGATTCATCTTCTTGTACCAGAGGACCCTGCGGATCTTTTCCTTCATGGGGCGGTAGCCCTCCCTGTAAAGCTCGTCCACACATTTGGCGTTATTGGTAAGGCTGTATTGGCTCAAATCCAGCGGCACCACGATGTCTGCGTTTTTCAGCTGCTTGCGGGTATTGAAATCGATACCAATGTTGATGGCATTGGTGATCACATCAAACGTGTCCTGCGGTTTCGGGTAGCGGCTGACATGGCTCAGGTCAATGGCCACGGTAATACCCGCGCCCATGCCCGCCAATGGCGAAATCGGCACATTCTCCACCAGCCCGCCGTCCACCAGGATCCGGCCATCCACTTCCACAGGCACAAACAGGCCGGGTACTGCCATGGACGCACAGACCGCGTCTGCCAGGTTCCCTTTTTTGAAGACCAGCTGTTCACCGGTTTCGATGTCCGTCGCGCAAATGGCCAGGGGGATCTCGGCATCCTCGATCCGGCAATCCCCCAGATCCCGATGGATCATCGCCCGGATGTTATCGGTACTGAACAGGCCGCCGCGTTCGAAGGTGAAGTTAATGATTTTCGACAGGTTCAGCGTTGAACAGATCGACAGTATGGACTCTGCCGGACGGCCGAAGGCGTAGTAACTGGCGATCAGCGCTCCGGCACTGGTGCCTGAGATGCAATGGATCGGGATTTGCTCTTCCTCGAACGCCTTAAGGACCCCAATGTGAGCAATGCCCTTTGCCGCACCGCCCCCGAGAGCCAAGCCAATGCGAGTGTTAAAAGGGTTGAGTTTCATGCACGAGCGCCTGTGAACACGGTGAAGGGAATGCCGATCATAATCATGTTTCGACTTTGCTATGGTCCGGGAGTTTGTTCAATAGTGCGCGGGTGATCAAGGAGCGGTCTCCACGCCCTTTGAACTGATCGGATGCTGGTTACTCGCGCTCTTCGGGTTAAGATCTCAGACCGCTTCGCCAGGGCGGGACTCAATGTCCACAACCTGACCGTTTTTCAGGGTGACAACCTGTCGAAACTGATTGTCCGAGAAGTCATACAACCACTCCTGAATCAGCACCGGTTGCAGGGTTTGCCAGGTTTCCGAGCGTTTTCGAAGCGGGGGTGCCTGCCATTCCAGACGCTTGGATATTGGCTCGCCGCACCGGGCGATCAGTTCATATTCGGTTTTGATATGCCTGAGCATGTTGGGGGTGCACCTGGGTGAATCGGAGGTGTGGAATCCGTACCCCAAGGTGTCAACGCGGGCGAGCTTGCCGTTGCGAAAGACCAACCTTTGCATGAAGCGCTGTGGGCCGTGGTTGTAATACCAGTGCGCTTCGGTCTGTACCACGCCGAGGCCCGGCACCGTCGCGCTGGGGTATTCCGCGATGTAGTCCGCCGGCCCGCAGCTTTCCTCCACCTCGATGGGCCAGGCTCCGTCATTGACCAGCGAGCTGCCGCAGCGAAGCGCACCCTGGCCGGTCTGGGCCAGGGCGGCGAGGGTGAGCAGGGCCATAAGTCGCTTGAGGGTTGTCATGGTCTGATTTTGCATCAGTTGGGTATCTGGATCTAATACTACCCCCCGAAGTGCGCACCGGACTCGGCAGGCGATCGGAATCAAGAATTGTAAAGATATATAGCTTTTTGATACTGGTGTATTTTTCCGGCACATCCCTGTTGTAAAGTATCGGCCATGACATCATGTAAGGGATGACATCTGGTTCAAAGAGGAACCCCCTCCGCGTCTTGGTCCGTATTCCCTTTCCGCTGTCTCATCACTGTTATCACTTGTTCTTGAAACAATTGTTCCTGGCAGGTTAAGGAGCCCAATCAATGAAAAAAATCCTTCCCTGGCTGCTGTTGGGGGTTCTTACAGGCTGTGCTACCCAAACGCCTCAGATGACGGAAGTTGAGCCGGCCGTTACTGCAGAGCAGCAGCGAGCTGCGCAGCAGGCCGCATTGGAAGAAAGCAAGCCCCAGCAACTGAGCCTGAAAAGAAAAATTGCAGTCGGGCGCATTTCCAATGAAACGAATTATGGTCGGAGTCTGCTTCGTTCCAATGCTGAGGATCAACTGGGTTCAAAGGTAACAGACATGTTCCTGCAGGCTTTGGCCAACAGCGAAAGCTATCTGGTTTTTGAGCGCCCGGATATTGAGCTGTTGAGCAAGGAGGCGGAACTGTCCGGTCAGGAAGTTTCAATCGTTGGCGTCGACACACTTGTCATTGGTTCGCTGACCCAGTTTGGGCGCGCTACGACAGGTGAGCGCGGGTTTTTGTCCTCCTCCAAGAAGCAGGAAGCCACCGCGACCGTCGATCTGCGGTTAGTGGACGTGACCTCCGGTAGGGTGTTCGCCTCTGTGACGGGATCGGGTTCGTCATCGACCGAACAGGCCCGCACGATGGGGTTTGGTTCTGCGGCAGGATACGACGGCAGCCTGAATGATCAGGCTATTGCCGCGGCTGTCACAGCTGCCGTGGACAAGATGACGGGGCTGTTCCTTGAAAAGCCGTGGACAGCCGATGTCCTGGCTCAGGAAGGGGATCTCGTTTATATCAGTGGCGGTCAGAGTCAGGGCGTCGACAAAGGGATGGTGTTTGCTGTTGAGACACGAGGCAAGAAAGTGAAATCTCAGACTACCGGTACGGTGATCACCCTGCCAGGCAAGAAAATTGCCGAGCTGACGGTTGTCGGGCTGTTTGGCGATGATCCTCTGGAACAGGGGGCAGTCGGCGAAATCTCTGAGGGCTCTCTGAAAGGCCATGACCTGAGCGAACTGCGCGTCAAGGAGAAACAACAATGAGGACTCTGCTCGCGTTACTGATCTGTTTCACCCTGACGGCTTGCGTCCAATCCCCCACACGCAATACCCAGGTCGTCGATGACCGCCCGGGTATTGCGTTCGAACTGCCATCGGTGGCTTCGGAATACTATGAGCTCCGGATTGACGGGGTCTCCTATGGTTATGTTGGTCAATACCAGGCCGGTGAAAACCTGCTGAGAATTGTTGATGGCACTCATCAAGTTGAACTTTTATCTGATGGTAAGGTGGTTTATCACCAAGAGGTTTATCTCGGTGCCGGTGTTAACAGGATTTTGAGGGTAGGGACACATGACTAATAGATTCTTTCTCGCATTGTCGATGCTTGTGTTGTTGACGGGATGTGCCAGTAATCAGGGGTTGTATGAGTGGGGGCAGTATCAGGAAACGCTGTTTGTGGTTTATCAGGAACCCGGGCTGAAAGAGGAAGCTCTGAAAAACTACGTGGAGCTTGTCGAAACCGGCGGTACGCCTGAACATCCGATAGCTCCGGGTCTTTTTGCCGAGGCGGGCACCTTTATGCTGGAGCAGGGTGAGGTGGACGCTGCGCTCAAGTTTTACAGGATGGAACACGATGCGTGGCCTGAGAGTCGGCCGATGCTCAGCATGCTCATCGAAAACCTGGAGGCCCGGCAATGAAGGCGTTGAAGCTGGGCCTCATGTTTTTCATGGTCGCGTTGGTCACCGGCTGTGCCACGACAGGCAATCCAGACCGTCTTGATGCGTTCCACAATGCATCACCCAAATCGATTCTGGTGGTGCCTCCTGTCAATATGTCGACTGATGTACAGAGCACAACCTCGCTACTGGCAACGTTACCTTTCTACCTCGCGGAGAAGGGCTATTACGTTTTCCCCGTCAACACAGTGAAAACTTTGCTGGAATACGAGGGCTATTACGAACCTGCCGAAGTCCATGCCGCACCGCCCGAACAGCTGGCCAATCTGTTCAAGGCAGATTCCATACTGTACGTGACCATTCACGAGTGGACGTCCAGGTACATGTTGCTGACGACCACAACGGAGGTGGATTTCGAATATCGGATTGTGAATGCAGACGGAGCAGAGCTCTGGACGGCCCGCCAGAGAATGACGTACACCCCTGATAACAACAGCTCGGGTAATCCGTTGGTGGACCTTGTCGCCATGGCCGTAACCGCGGCGGCGGAAAGGGCAGCGCCGAATTACCTGCCATTGACCAGGCAGGCAAATGCGGCTGCATTCTATGGCGTGAACGGGGTGCCACCAGGGCCTTATAGTCCGACATACGAGCAGTACTATCAGCGGGTAAATGCCTCGAAATAGCAACGTGCTCCAGGTTCTTCAAATTTTCAGGCGGATCAGGTCCAGAGCCAGCAGCTCCTGCAACATGCTATAACTCAGCCCCCATATGCAGTAGCCCTGATATCGGCAGCAGGGCATGTTCAGGGTGCGGAGAGGCGTGCGCCAAGGAAGACTGCCCTGGTTCTCCCGGGCTGCGAGGTAGTCGAGAGGGATCCACACCACGCGCTCGACTTCATGGTTCATCGATACTGCCTTCGGCCCCCGCCATTCGTAAACGTAGGGGGTGACAACCATCGGTCGCCAGCGGCTGTGACGGCGGGTAATCAGGTCAGACAGCCGGGCCTGGAAACGGCCATGGCGTATCAGGTCGATACCGGTTTCTTCGAGAGTTTCCCGTTCGGCGGTTGCCCGGGGGCTGGCATCCTCCGGATGCATACGTCCGCCGGGAAAGGCCATATCCCCGGACCAGGGATCGCCTTCCTGACGGGCCCGCTGGATAAACAGCAACTCAACGCGACTGTCTTCAGTCTTCCGACAGATCAAAGCCACGGCGGCTCGGGCAAGGCGACGCCGGAAAGGAATTTTATGGGGGCGTAAGTTACTTGCCCAACGGTTGAATGCCACAGAGCCCAGTCCCTGTTGTTCGTTGACTTTCCAGTCAGGCAAAGTCGTATTCGCCGCCCTTTTCGAGAGCCTTCTGGTAGGCCGGTCTGGCGTGCACTCGTTCCACCCAGGCGGTGATGTTAGGCCGGTTCTTGCCGACGATACCCCGTGCCACGGAGGCTTCCAACGGAAAGCTCATCTGAATATCCGCCCCGCTGAGTTGATCCCCCAGAAACCAGGTGTTTTTCGCCAGGTGGGCTTCGACGAAATCCAGGTGTGTCTTGATCATCGGACCGATGAAAATCTGATTGGTTTTGTCGGAGATGCCTTTTGCCACTGGCTTGATGAAAAACGGCATGGGGCTGGTTTTTACCTTTTCAAACACCAGGCGCATTACCAGCGGAGGCATCAGGGAGCCTTCGGCGTAGTGCAGCCAGTAGGTGTAATCCAGCCATGCCTGGCCGCCGCCTTCCGGCAGCATGGTGTCTTTGCCATAGGTGTGGGCAAGGTATTCGATAATCGCTCCGGACTCGGCCACGACCAGATCACCATCGGTAATCACCGGTGATTTGCCCAGCGGGTGTACCTTCTTGAGGCTTAGCGGCGCCAGCATGGTTTCGGGGTCGCGCTCGTAACGCTGGATCTCGTAGGGCACGCCTAACTCCTCCAGCATCCAGAGAACACGTTGTGAGCGGGAATTGTTCAGGTGATGAACCGTAATCATGCGCAAACTCCGTTCGCATCAAAAGAATGGATAGCCCTGAAGAGTAGTCTCCAAATGGCTTTTTGGTTCACCCCGTCGTTCGTTTATGGCCTTAGCAGCTTCTGAAGGCTCGTCCGGCAGGGGGTGTTTTTCATTTACGCTGTGGATTGGGCTACCATGTTTGGCGTTTAAACTGTCCCGATCCCAGAGAAGCTATCCCCATGCCGGAAGATCCCCTCAAAACCCTGTCCGACCTTGCCAGCGATGCCCACACCCGCATTCAGGCAACCCACCAGCACATCAATCCGGTTGTGGAGGTTCGCAAAGGTATGCGTGATGCCGGCATCCCTGCGGACGTCATGACGATTGACTGTTTGCGAACCCGCCGGCGCATTAACCTTATCCTTCATGATGAGCAGCCGGGCGTTATCCTGTACCAGTTCGTGACCATCGAGGATGAAGTGGGCAACGATTTCCAGCAGATGGCTTTAGGCGACATGTCTGAGAGCAAACTGTTCGACTGGATGCAGGATTATTTTGCCTGATTGGCGCACGACTCTGACTGACACTGGAGTAAACTCGGGGTAACCAACCCGTTACATCTACCTCTTGGCATTATGCGAGGAGGTACTCTAATCCACAAAACAGGAGGCCGGCTATGGCAGAACAATCACTCAAGGAGCAACTGAGCAATGCGGTGAAAGATGCAATGCGGAACAAGGATAAACTCCGGCTGACCACCCTGCGCATGGCCCAGTCTGCGGTCAAACAGATTGAAATTGATGAGCGCCGCGAGCTCAGCGATGAAGATGTTTTGAAAGTTCTGGACAAGATGCTCAAGCAGCGCCGGGATGCTGCCAGTCAGTATGATGACGCCGGTCGCGAGGAGCTGGGCGACAAGGAACGGGCGGAAATGGTGATCCTTGAGGAATTCATGCCCGCCGCCCTGAGCGAGGATGACCTGGACGCCCTGATCCGATTGGCCATCAGTTCAACCGATGCCCAGGGTATGCAGGATATGGGGCGAGTGATGAACGAGCTGCGTCCGCAGGTACTTGGCCGGGTCGATATGGGTCATCTGAGCAAGAAGGTGCGGTCGGCGCTGGCGGGCTGATTGACTCAGCCCGCTCTCAGCTCTGCTCTACTTCACGGGAAGCAGGGGACACTGGAAGTAGACCGGCGGGCCATCCGGAAAAGATCCCGGCGTGATAGCCAGGTGGCCCATTGACTCGTGGTACTGGATGTCCTCGTGGGATGTGAGAACTGGTACGATCCCATGATACATAAATGCGGCTCCGGTCCATTCCGCGGTGTGAGTGAACCAGCGCCCCCCGTTATAGGCCGGATTACCTGGCGCGGCTTCGGAAACCGGCAGCTGACCTTCCGGGTTATTGGAATTGGTCACAACGTAGAGTATGTCGAAGGACTGAACGTTGTTGGCCGTGGGAGCTGGCAGGGTGGTGGTTCCTTTGGTACCCCAGACCTCGCCGTCACCCCAAACTGCGGGCATGAAATTGGGCTGACCCGGGTCGGCGTAAGCCAAAGTGGTCAGAAGAAAACCTCCCAGTAAAATCATAGCGATACGAAACATAACGGATCCTCCTTGGCGGTAAAGTCGTCGCTTTTCGCATTTCGGCCCGCAGGAATTTCAACGGGTCAGGAATAGTTTCCACCTGTGCCAAGAAGGGTTCCTCACATAACGGTAAATAGATCGTCACCATTTCATAACGACTCTTTTGGTTGCAGCGGACGAGCCCGTGAAATTTGCGCTGGCCAGAGCCGTCGGCCAATCCAACTCCGTCTGGCCTGTGAAATGCGTGATCTTTGCCCTAAGCTTTTAGCGAGATAGTGGCCAGCCTGGGCGGTTCGAGAAGCTTATGTCCGACAAAGAGCTACGCACCAAAACCGATAAGCAGTCCATCGACCAGTTCATCAATGAGGTCCGCAAGCTGCCCAAACAAGGTGGCGGGCAGGGCAGGCTGATTTTTGCCCTGGATGCCACCGCGAGCCGGGAGGCGACCTGGGATCAGGCCTGCCATTTGCAGAGCGAGTTGTTCCTGGCGACCCGGGACTTGGGTGGGCTGGCCATTCAGCTTTGTTACTACCGTGGCTTTGGCGAATTCAAGGCCACGAAGTTTGTTACCGAGACCGGTCAGCTGCTGGAACTGATGAACGGTGTGTCCTGCCGGGGTGGCCTTACCCAGATAAGCCGGGTGTTGGCCCATACCGTGAAAGAAACCCGTGCAAAACCCGTAAGGGCCGTGGTGTTTATCGGGGATTGTTGCGAAGAGCCGGTGGACGAGCTCTGCCACACCGCCGGAGAACTGGGCCTGCTGCGAACCCCGGTGTTCATGTTCCATGAGGGCGAGGACGCCCATGCGAGGGCGGTGTTCCAGCAGGTGAGTAAGCTCTCCGGAGGCGCCTATGCACCCTTTGATCGCAACAGCCCGCAGATTCTGAAGGATCTTATGGCCGCGGTTGCGGTCTATGCATCCGGGGGAGCCAAGGCCTTGCAGGACTTCTCAAACCGCAGTTCCCCGGAGGTCAAGCGCCTGACCCGGCAGATCAGATAGCGCTTGTAACAATTCATCGATGGGCGGGCGAGCCTGGGGTATCCGAGTGCCATTAACGCTTCTGGTTATCGTGCTGGCGGTTGTTGCGTGGCTCTGGCTGCGTAACCAGCCGGCCAGCCAACGTATACCGGCCATTCTCAAGCTGGCCCTGATCGCGGGTACCGGCATCGTGGTTCTGCTGGCCGTTACCGGTCGATTACACTTTGTGTTTGCCGCATTGGCGTTTCTTTATCCGCTTTTGCGTCGGGTACTGCCGTCGCTGTTGTCTGGGGCCGGTAATGGGGGCGCGGAGGGCAAGTCGGGCAACCAGTCCCGTGTGTCCAGCGAGATCCTCGAGATGAGTCTCGACCATGATTCCGGAACCATGAGCGGAAAGATCCTGAAAGGTCCCATGGCCGGCCGGGAACTGGCGGATCTGAGCGAGAGCGAATTTCTCGAGCTGCTGCGGTACTGTCGGGCGCAAGACGAAGACTCTGCCCGGCTGCTGGAAACCTATCTGGACCGACGGTTCGGTGACTCCTGGCGTGCGGACGGCGAGGCCGGCAGTGACGCTGGGGGATCCGGTGAACGAGGCAATTCCGGCAACGCAGGCGGCCCACTGACGGAGAGTGAAGCCCTGGATGTTCTGGGGCTGGAGCCCGGCGCCAGCCGGGAAGAGATCATCCGGGCCCACCGCCGGATGATGCAGAAAGTGCATCCGGACCATGGCGGCAGTAACTATCTGGCCGCCCGGATCAATGAGGCCAAGGAGCGCTTGCTGGGCTGAAGGTATCGCTGAGGGCCAGTAGTTGTAGCATCCTCATCACTGCCTCGACGAGGCGCTCAATCGGTCAAACCAAGGGTGATGGAAAAAGACATAGCGATCATCCCTGACCGCTATGCCTGGGCAGGTCGGGTTATTTCACGAGATGTGATGCACGGTATTCCATTTCGTTCTCGATCTTGCCAAGTCCCTTACCTTTGTCGGTTCCATTAACTGAAGAGGTGGTCATGGCGAAGGTCAAGACCGAGTGGGCGACCGCATCGGACATCTGGTCGAGTGCTTCGAGACTTATATTGTCAAAAGTGTCGCAAGCCAGGTGATAGCAGGGATCATACTGTTCACCTGCTGTGCCACCGTAAAGGGCGGCTTCGTCCGGTGTTTTGATTCCTTCGGCGCCGGTGAAGAGCCCACCCGCCGGGATACCGACAGCGATAAACGGTCCATAGTCGGATCGGCCATCAAAGGCGGTGGGTTCGACAGGTAAGGACATCTCCTCAAAGTACTCAAGGAATACCCTTTCGATGGTCTTGGAGCCATTCGGACCGGCTATGGGTGTATCGGAGCCATCGCCATCGTAAACGAAACGAACGAAGTTGGGAGAGCCGATCATGTCGAAGTTGAGGTTCAACGCGATGTCCTTGATTTCACGCGGGCTCAGCTGGTCAACGTAGTACTGCGCTCCGAGCAGACCTGCCTCCTCTGCTCCCCACCAGGCGAAGCGAATCTGGTTTCTGGGGGTGATTTGCTGTTCGGCTATCTGAATCGCCGTTTCCAGGATGGCGGCCGAACCACTGCCATTATCCTGAATGCCGGGCCCTTCAGCGACGGAATCCAGGTGTGCTCCCACAACAACGACACGATCATCGCGGCCGGCCGGGGAGTTGGCAATGACGTTGGAAGTGGTGCGGATTTCAGAGCTGGCATCTACGATGAGATTGACTTCAACGACACCAGCGGCGAGTTCAGCGCCGACATCGAATGCGGCTCCGACCACCGGCACCGTAAATCCGGGCTCGCCGAGTGTCCCCAGGAAGTTGTCCGTGCGCCCGGGCTGGCCTTCGTTGAAGATGATGACACCACTGGCTCCGGCATCTTCGGCGTTCTGCGCCTTCAGGGCGAAGGAGCAGGAACCCCGCTGGATCACTGCAATGTTTCCGGCAGTAAATCCGGAGAAGTCGGAGGCTTCACAGCCGCTGGTTGAGGTGTTGGGGTCCGGGGCAGGAGGCAGTACCAGGTCCACTCCCTCAGTCATGGCCGTTACATCGCCGCTGCCGGAATAGGTCATTGTGGCAAACCCTTCCACCCCCAAGTAGTCGTAAACAGTGGGTGTCGGCGCTAACTGCTCCAGAATGGCCGGACTGTTCTCTTCGAAGAACGGGTAATCGAAGTCCTGGATGGTTACGTCGTACCCCGCCGCCGTCATCTGCTCAACTACATAGTCGACGGATGCCTGGTATCCGGGTGACGATGCCTCGCGGGCGCCGCCATGGGCGTCGGCAGCCGCCTGAAATTCAGCCTGGTGGCTCCGAACCCCTTCGACAGTAACAGCTTCCCGAAGCGTGTAGGTCTCGACACTGGTTGCTGCGTGTGTCGGTAGGCCGGTCGCGGTCGCGACCACTGCAATTGCAAAAGGTGTGTGTTTAAGTTGAACGCTTATCATGAGTGTTGCTCCTTGCAAGTTTATTTTTATCTTTCTCTGGATACACTCGCATTTTTTTACTTTATAGATTTTACATGAAGCTTTATGCGTAACAGTTCTCAATCATCCTGCCAATTTGATGTATAGGTTCAGTAATTGGCCTCGATGCTGAAGCGGATGTCAGGGGCTATCTTTCCAGCAGCTCTTTCCGTGATCGTTGATAGTCCTCGAATCGCACAGTTGTGCTATCGATGCACGTTGATTGTTTGGGTAGCGGCTCTTTCAGGCACTCCTGGCGCTGGTGGAGCTGCAGGTTGTCGTAGACAGCTTTGTTGCTGCACCTGGCGAGAACAGAGCAGGCGGCCATCACAATCATCAATTGGGTGAGGGCGCGCCTGCCCCTGTTCCGGACGGGCGACGCGCTGGTTGATTGGTTCAAGTGTATGTCCCTCAATACTCAATAGAAAACGTGTCCATCATTGAATCCACTGAAGACAGGCCCCCTTGCCTGTCTTCAGTGGGGGCCGCGATATAAAGGCGGAAGTTCTCGCCGTCATGGTAAGCGACGCCGGTGAGCGTCTGGTTGGCCAGGAGGCGGCAGTCGAGTTTGGCAAACGACACGGAGACGTCAAACAGATTGCCTGAGGAAGCCGTGAGGTAAGGGCTGCTGTTATAGTCGTCCTCGTAGGAGGACGTGATTTCGACAGAATCAGCGCCCGGCACCTCGATGCTTTCTGTCAGGTACTGGCCGACGACGTAATTGGCTGTGATGGAAACCCCACTCGTTGATTGTTCGATAAAGTTGAGGGACGTTGCACCGGTAGACGTAAAGGCTTCCTGTGAAGCGGTGGCGTTGCCGAGAATGGTGCCGGAGAGAAGGAACTCGTTGACACCCTCGCGCCCATAGAGGAAGGCATGATCACCGCCATCCAGCGCCAGTGCAACCAGACGTCGGCCTGTGTCGGTAATGCCTTTGTAGATCCCCTGTGCCTCGTTGACAGTGGGTGTTTTCTCTTCTTCTGGTAGTTGGTACTTCCTTTTCGGTTGGTTAGCTGTCACCACCGCTGCAGGCGGCCAGTGCCAGGGTAAACAGGGATACGACTGCTGGTTTCATGTTTGCCTCTCAATAATAGGTTGTTTGGGAATCGGACGCCGGCAGCGCTCTCAGCGGGTTATGTCGCGCACTCGGATGTGGCTGTAGGTCTACGGGACGGGTTGCGATGACGAACAGCACATCGCTCGCATTCTCATGCACCCAGGTGTGCAAAATGTCGAAGCCAGCCTCCTGCCGATGGTTCTTCAACTCTTCTCTCGATAAGAACTTCACGAAGGGGGCGAGATGGAAGAGCCTTGCGACCGTGGCAACCGGGCGTAGCCAGAACTTCGTGTCTTTGAGACAGGCGGTATTGCTGACGAAAACACTGACCGGTTTGACCAGGGCGGTGGAGCCGGTACCACAGCCAATCTCGAGCACATCCATGTTCGGACGGAAGTACTTCTGGGTGGAGAGAGGAGTTCCAGTGGATGAGAGCAATTTCTCGGTGAGGACCGACAGCCACCCGACGCACTGGGAAATGACCAAGCTGGGCACGGGCATCGGCATGATGCCCGTGGAACTGGGCGATGCCGAGCCAGCTGTCGAGAGGGCCTTTGACAAAAAGACCTTCGGAGGCGAGGTGTGGCTGGTCTCCCATCGGGAGCTGAGAATGAACCTACGGGTGCGAACCGTGTTTGATTTTCTGGCGGGTGAGCTGGCGAAGTACTACGATCAGGCATAGCCGGGGCGGCTCCTGTGAATATTGATCAAATTACCTCCGCTTTGCGCCAGGCCCCGTGGTTGATGGCTTTGCACCGGGTATCCTGTCGTTGCCAACAATGTTATCCACAGATCTTGTGGGTAATGTTCAGGGAGATGTCATGACACAACAGCCCACCGAAGCCCAAAAGCGAGCAACGCTCCGTCGCCTGGAGAAGTTCAGCCGCTATACGGACAGCAGCATCGGTGTTCCCTTCACCCGCTTCAAAATTGGATTGGATGCCATCATCGGTCTGCTGCCGGGGGTGGGCGACCTGGTTGGTCTGGTGTTGTCCGCCTATGTCCTTGTCGAGGCACAGCGCGTGGGCGCGAGCCGGGCGGTGAAGCTGCGAATGCTGCAAAACATGGGCATCGATTTTCTCGGTGGCCTGCTGCCGGTAGTGGGCGATGCCTTTGACGCCATCTACAAGGCCAACACCCGCAATACCCTCTTGCTGAAGCGCTATCTGGAAGAACAGTTGGCGGTTGAGCCACCCCCGCCTCCGTTCCCCTGGAAAATGCTGATTGGGTTGTCCCTGCTGTTTGCCTTGATTACCGGGGGGCTGACGCTGATCTTGTGAAGGCTCTCTTGCAGGGTTTACGGTAGACTTCATCATCAACATCCAACTTCCCGGTGGAATCTTCATGAGTGATAACCCGTTAACCCAAGCCCTCGATATGGACGGTGAAGAACGCTACGACTACTTTCTGGACGCGGTAGTTGAGGAACGAGAGATCTGGATTCTGGTCAATACCGACAGTCACTTTCTGAAGATCGTCTCGGAAGAAGACGGTGTGGCCTATTTGCCGGTCTGGCCAAGCGCGGAATTTGCAACCGAGTACGCCAAAGGACCAGGCGATCTCTTCCCCAAAGCGATCTCCCTGCCGGATTTTTTCAAAAAGTGGGTGCCGGGTTTGACCAGGGACGGGCTCGAAATCGGGGTGTTCCCCGGTGGGCAGGGTGAACTATGGATCACCGGACCGGAGGAGCTGAAGGGTGAGTTGCAGGAAGTGTTGGCGGGGTCGGGACACTAGCCTTAACCGGCACGTTTTTATCTGATCACAGGAGCCAGCATGAACAAGATGCAGATCGACATCGTTTCCGACATTGCCTGTCCCTGGTGCGCCATCGGTTACGCTCGTCTGGAGCAGGCCATGGAACAGTTGGCGCCAGAGTATGGGTTCACCATTCAATGGCATGCATTTGAACTGAACCCGGATCACAGCGGCGAGGGCGAACCAATCCTGCCGGCGCTGGCCCGCAAGTATGGGCGCAGCGAAGAGGAGATGAGGGCTACCCAGAACCAGATGATGACCATCGCAAAGGATCTGGGCCTCAACTTCGAGAAGATGCAGGAACGATTCACCTGCAATACCTTCGATGCCCACAGGTTGGTGAAATGGGCGGGTGAGCAGGGCCGGCAGACTGTCATGAAACAGGCACTGTTTGATGCCTACTTCGGCCGGGCCGAAAACGTCTCGGACCGGGACGTATTACTGAGTTGCGCCGAAAATGCCGGATTGGACCCAGCGAAGGCCACAGAGGTGCTTGATTCGGACCAGTATGCCGAGGTGGTACGGAAAGACGAAGCGACCTACCAGCAGGCGGGCGTCTCGGCTGTGCCGGCGTTCATCATCAACAACAAGTACCTCATTTCCGGCGCCCAGGAGCCGGATGCCCTGATCCGGGCGTTCGAGGAAATTGCCTCAGAATCCGAGTGAAGCCTCCTTAATCTCGCGGGACTGGGCATTTGGCGTGATTCCGGCCACAATCACGCCACGGAACTCACTTGTATGGATCACTAGCCGAGCCGAACATGCCACCACACATGCCCCACGCCCAGCCCTCGGGTGTTCAGGAAGACAAACGCGCACTCTGGTCCTGGGCGCTGTATGACTGGGCCAACAGTGCCTTTTTCACCATCATTCTCACCTTTGTCTTTGCCCAGTACTTCAGCGTTTCCGTGGTGCAGGACAAGGTCGCGGGCACCAATGCCTGGGGCAACATCGTGGGCATCTCCGGTGTGTTCATTGCGATCCTCGCGCCGATGCTGGGGGCCATTGCAGACCAGTCAGGGCGCCGTAAACCCTGGTTGATCAGCTTTACCCTGTTGTGCGTGGTGTCTTGCGCCATGCTCTGGACCGTTACACCGGATCAGGACCAGTTCTGGAACGCTGCGTTATGGGTGGGCCTGGGCACCCTGGGCGCCGAGTTCGCATTCATTTTCTACAATGCCATGCTACCGGATATGGCCAGTCAGGAGCGCACCGGTCGTTGGTCGGGCTGGGCCTGGGGGCTGGGTTACGTGGGCGGTGTCACAAGTCTGGTAGTCGCTTTGTACGGCTTTATCGAGACCGACGCCAACCTTTTCAACCTGGACCGGGATCAGGCCGAACACGTGCGGGCGACCTTCGTGCTCGTGGCTGTCTGGTATCTGGTCTTTGCGTTGCCGGCATTTCTCTTTACCCCGGACCGGCCACCCACTGGCCTGCGCCTGGCGGCGGCCACCCGTGCCGGGTTTGTGCAACTAAAGGAGTCTATTGCCCATGTCCGCCAGTACAAGGACATTGTGCGATTCCTGATCGCCCGTATGCTTTACACCGACGGTCTGGCGACCATCTTCACCTTCGGGGGCGTTTACGCCGCGGGCACCTTCAACATGGCGCCCACGGAAGTCCTGAAATTTGCTATTGCCCTGAACGTGACGGCAGGTCTCGGTGCACTGGGCTTTGCCTGGATTGATGACGCCCTTGGCGGGCGTAACACCATTCTGCTGGCATTAGTGGGGCTGGGCAGCAGTGCCCTGGCTATCCTGCTGGTAGACAGCGCCACCGCTTTCTGGGTGTGGGGCATGATTCTGGGGATTTTTGTGGGGCCGCTGCAATCAGCCAGCCGGTCACATCTCGCCCGCGTGGCACCGCCTCACCTACAGACGCAGATGTTTGGCCTGTTTGCCTTTTCCGGAAAGGCTACGGCTTTCGCAGGCCCCTTGCTGGTCGGCGCGGTGACCGCACTGACCGATAGCCAGCGTTGGGGCATGAGCACTATCCTTGTATTCCTGCTGGTAGGCTTCGTGCTGATGCTGAAAGTTCCGGCGACTGAGGCCCGGAAACCCGGCTGAGGGGAATGTCATGGCAAGGCCAACCGGAAATCCCGGTAATCGATGGACCACGTTTCTCGCCCACCTGTTCCTGGTCCTGGTGGCCTGGACCATCTTCATCAAATACCTGTTCCCGATCGGCTTCGCCCTGGCCAGCGGTGAGGCGTGGACAACTTATATCTACTGGGACCTGTGGCCGGTCGCTCACCTTTGGTTGGCCTGGGCTCTGCTGGCGCGCCCAGGGTATACGCGGGCCCTGGCTATGGGTATGTCTGTGATCGAAATCCTGATCATCGTCACCCTGTTCGCCTGGTTCCTGGCGGACCCCGAATGGTCCATCTGGCGCACCAACTGGTTTGTGAACAAGGTGTTCGTGCTTGCCGGGTTTTTCCTTGTGCTGGGCACCGCGCTGTTTCGGCCGCACGCACTGAAGTCCTAGTCCAGCTCCCTGATACATACCATATCTGCATCGCTGGAAAAGTATTCAGGATCTGGTGACTTGGGATGCATGGCCATAAGCCGACTGTATGGCCCAGTTACGTCCTGCCATTTTCACTGGTAGCTGGAAGACATGATGAGCGGTCGAGCCGAACGGATCGACCGCAGAGTCCACATACTCGTACTGATCAGGCATTGACTTGCCCGGGCGGGCAACAATGAAGCGTCTGGTTGTGGCTTTTCCTGAAGCTACCGGAGACTGCTCTACCCAGAGATACACGCCTTTGGCGCCCACGAGATACTCGCAGAACACCACCTGAAAATCCGGCATAAGTTTGAGCGCTGTTGGTTCCTGTCCAAAGCAGAGCAGGTACTTGTCGATGGTCTTCATGAGTCTCGCCTCCTTTTGGTCTGTTTACCATCATTACGGTTTGGCGAGGCGAAGAACATCAGGCTTTTTGGGCTTTATTCTCTGTTTTTTTCGATCAAAGAAAAGTCATTCTGCCCGGGATGGCGAGTAAAAAAGGTCAGAGTACTTCCTCAAACAAACGCCCCAGCCCGGCTTGGGGCGTCAGCTTCCCGCATAAGCGCAGAGCCTCCCAGAAACTGACCTGGTTCGCTGTCAGCACCGGTTTGCCGGTGGCTTGCTCCAGGTCGGTCAGCCAGGCGGCTGAATGGAGGGCGGTGTCGGGGATCAGCAGTGCGTCCGCGTCCTCGCGGGTATTCGCCACAGCGAAGTCGATCACTTCCTCTTTTCCAAGAGTGCCAACCTCGGCGGCGGTCACAATGCCACGGCTGGAAAGATGCACTACGTCGATGTCGAAGTGATTGAGGAACTGTCGGAATCGCAGCGCTACGTCTTCCGGATAGGTGGCGGCAATGGCAACTTTTTTCGCGTCGATTGCGGTGATGGCCCGGGCAAACGCCATGGCGGTTGTGGATGCCGGAACGCAGAGGATTTTCTCAAGAGCGTCGATCTGCTGGCGGATGCCGTCCAGTCCAAGTACGAAGCTGGCGCTGGTGGACGTCCACATGACGGATTCAATCCCTGAGCCGGCCAGGGCTTCAGCGCCTTTCGACAGGTGCCCGATACTGCCCATTTCACTGAGCGCCTTGATGGTATGGGCGTCTTCAAGAAACCCTGTGTGGATCAGATGGACCTCGGCTGGTGGGTCGATCATTCCGCCCATCAAGGGGTAGTCGTCCTCGGCTGCATGGCCGGGGTAAAGAAAACCGAGTCTTGCGGGAGGTAGTGTCTGGTCCATTGCTGGCATCGCATGCGTGTCGGCGCAGAGGTGATTGTCTTTGCCAGTTTGCGCGACTGTCTGTGCGGGCGTCAATTCTGTCTTTTCGGGCCTTTGTCCTGGCAGATTGGAACATAATCCAGTCTGCCACGTTGTTCCTGGTTGGTTTCTGATGAATAAAACAAGGAGAACAACAGATGCCTTCCCTGAAGCGTCCCGGGGTGTTCAGCCCTCGCCTGATTACCGTGTTTCTTGCTCTGGCTGTTGCCGGATGCATTGAAACGACGTCCGAAAGCTCACAACCTTCCGCTCAACAAAACCGGGTGTCCCCGGATCAGGCCTGTGCATATCCGGGCAATGGGGCACCTCCTCAATGTGAGGCTCCGCCCGTGTCCTGTGCCGAGGATACCCCCAGGGACGGTGGCCGAAGTTACCCGGTAATGCTGACCTCGGCCAGTGGTGAAACCATTGCCTTTCAGGTGCTCGAGCCGATTGGCGGAATTGACTGCAAACAGGGCCACCCGTTGGTACTGCATGGTCATGGTTTCGGCGGGTCACGAAATACCGAAGGGTTTGAAAACTATCGTGAGGCCGGTTTTGCGGTCATCTCGATCGATCAGCGGGGCTTCGGTGAAAGCACCGGCACCGTTCGTGTGATGGACCCCGAGTTCGAGGGGCGTGATCTGATCCAGATTCTCGATTGGGCTGAGGAAAATCTCGATTACCTGCGGTACCGTCAGGAGCCTGATCTTCCCCGGCAACTGAATCCCAACCTTGTGGCCGGCGCGATTGGCGGAAGTTATGGCGGTGGTTTCCAGCTCCTTCTGCACGGGCAGGACCCACGCCAGAGGCTTGATGCTCTCGTTCCGGATATTACCTGGTACGATCTGCGTTACAGCCTTAATCCGGGCAATGTCATCAAAACCGGCTGGGATCTGGTCCTTGTTGCAGGCGGTGAAGCAGGCTCCACCGGGAATGGTAACGGAGGCCTGGATCCGATCATCCGCGAAATTCTGGTGCAGGGGGCGACGCTGAACCAATTCCCGGAAGCGGGCCTGGATTTCTTCTACTACCACAGCCCCGCCTATCGCTGTATGGGAGAACCGGTGTCGGTATCCGAGACCCCGGGCCTGCTGACTTACCAGATCAATCCACCAGCATATGACGTCGAACCTACGCCGTACCCGAAAGTGGATGTATTACTGACTCAGGGTATGAAGGACACGCTGTTCAATTTCAATGAAGCCTGGCGTAACTTTGAGTGCCTGAAAAGCCGAGGCGGTGATGTTCGTTTGTTGACCCATCAGTCGGGCCATATCCTGCCCGTGGAAGTGCCCGATGAGCTGCAGCCGGCTGAGTATGCGGATCCGACGGCAGGTTTGCTGGAAGTTCCTGGCTTCCAGGGTGCAGCAGGTCAGTTTGCCTGCGGGGATATTTCGATTTCAGACGCTACCCTGAATTGGCTTGAACACCACCTTCAGGGAAAACCGCTGGCAGGTTACTTTGAGGGAACCGATTCTAAAGTCTGTCTCTCACTGGCTGACGGCCAGTCTGTCATGGTGCCGATGGACGAATTTCCCGCTCCGGATCTTGAGGGTGGAGTGCTTCAGGGGGCGAAGGTCGTCGAGCGTACAGTAGTAACGGAACTGCCGGTGGCCTCCGGTTACGAAGCCGTGGCAACGGCTGCCCAACCGCCTGCGGCACTCGTTCTGGGCCAGGCAGGGGCGAACGGGGCAACACTCGGCGGGATTCCGACAGCCAGGCTTGCAGTGTCTGATCTGACGGGTCGTTCAACCTGTGAGGTGGCGCTTGATCCCTATGCCGCCGGTTGTGATCCGATTGTGTTTGTTGGCCTTGGCAAACGTGCTGACGGAGAGAGCCGCTGGCAACTGATCGACGATCAGATCAAACCTGTGCGAGGTCTCAAGGACCAGGAAATCATCGAGCTGGTCGGGGTTGCTGAGGCTCTGGCGCCTGGAGATGAGCTCGCCTTGTTGATCTACGGTTTCCATCCCCAGTACCCAGCGAGTTGGTCGCGGGATGCGTTCGTGCCCTTCGTCAATGTTGAGGGAACGGTGCAGTTGCCGGTGTTGCAGGGAGAGCTGTAAGGCACGATGGTACCCGGGCAGGGGTTCCAAGGCGGGACTGGCTTGGCCCAAAGGTGCGGAGTCTTTATCATCACGGACCACCTTCAAAAACCTGGAAGTCCGCCGATGAAGTTCCCAATGGTCACCGTCACACTGGTTTCACTTGCGCTGATCTTTGTCCTCTGGGACCAGACCCGGGAAAAGCCCGAGCCGGTAGACGCCAGCCGCTTCGTCAATCTGGCGACCGATCCGGTTCAGCGGAGCGTGGTCGTGGACTGGCTGGTCACGCAGGTTCCTGCTTTCTGTGAGCAGGCTACCGGCCAGCCTGCGGGCACGGATCTGCATTCAGGTTGCGTGAAGGAGGGCAAGGCACGTAGCTCTTCCTGTCGGCGGGCAATGAACGACCGGTTCCCGAGTATTGTGGCGTCTGATGCAGTCTTCCGGGATCTGTCGATCACCATGATGAATTGCCTGGTGCCGCAATCTGGCCTGGTCAAATGATGTTTTACATTGGAAAGATGGAGCTTTGTGGCGTTGAATTAACTTACCGGGTTCCTGGGGACTGCGGTAGCTTTGTATGTTGCCTTCACCACGGCTGCCGGGGCTGGTCCGTTTATCCGTGAGTATGAGTCTCACAGCGCATTGCTCACTCAGGAGTTTACGGTACTTTTTACCGTAATGGTGCTGTACATCGCAGCGTTTGTGCATCAGAACCGCCGGAAATCGAATGAACTTCGCGAGGCTCTTTCTGAGGTCTGGCAACTGAACCAGGCCTTGGAAGAGAGGGGGCGTCGCCACACCGAGGAGCTGTATGAGGCCAACCAGCGTCTGCAATTACTGGCGCTGACCGATGAGCTGACCGGAATTGCCAATCGGCGAAAGATGAAACGTCTTGGAGAGAATGAAGTAAAACGAAGCGAACGTAGTCAGCAGCCCTTTTCTGTCATATTGCTGGATATAGATTATTTCAAAGGCGTAAACGACCAATACGGACATGCTGTTGGCGACCGTTGCCTGCAAGAGTTTGTGCGGGCCATCGGGTCATCACTTCGATCGGTGGATCGCTGGTTTGAGGGGCGCAATCCCGAGACTAAGGGGTAACACAGGTTCCGGCCCGGCGTTCAAGAATTGCCAGGGCATCCTCCAGCCTGCCAATACCACTGATGCCACCGCTTTCGACGAAATTGCCCGCTGCCGCCATTTTGGGCCCCATGGAGCCAGCCGGCAGGTTCAGCTCGCGGGCCTCAGCGAGGGTCAGTTCGTGGACAGGGGTGGCAGTGTCTTTGCCAAAGTCCCGGTAGATGGCATCCACATCAGTGAGCAGCAGTAAGGCATCGGCCCCCAGTTGTTGGGCCAGCAGCGCGCTGGCGGCATCCTTGTCGATGACGGCCTCCACGCCAACCATGCTGCCATCGTCACGGCGAAGAATCGGAATGCCGCCGCCTCCGGCGCAGATCACGACGACGCCCTGCTCCAGCAGGAGTTTGAGCACCCGAATGTCGGGGATCTCCAGGGGGACGGGCGAGGGCACGACCCGCCGCCACTTGTCACCGTCCTGGGCTATCTGCCAGCCTGCGGCTTCGGCCCTGGCCTCTGCTTCCTTCCTGTCGTAAACCGGCCCGACGAATTTTGTGGGTTTGCTGAAGGCCGGGTCATCCTTGTCAACCAACACCTGGGTAAGCAGGGTCGCCACTGGCCGATCGTGGCCCAGGACATTTTCCAGCTCCTGCTCGATGATATACCCGATCATGCCTTCGGTTTCGGCGCCCAGTACGTCCAGCGGGTAGGCTTCGTCCGGCTTGTAGGCGGCCCCCTGCAGAGCCAGCAGACCTACTTGTGGCCCGTTGCCGTGGGTGATGACCAGTTGATGACCGGCCTGGATGATGCCGGCCAGTGCCTCTGCGGCGATCTTCACATTGGCGCGCTGGGCCTGGGCTGTCAGGGGTTCACCGCGCCGCAACAGGGCGTTGCCTCCCAGGGCTGCTACTACAAGCATGTCAGGTTCCTCCCATCAGTTGCCCAGAGTGGCGACCAGTACTGCCTTGATGGTGTGCATCCGGTTCTCCGCCTGGTCGAATACGATGGAGGCCGGGCTTTCAAAGACCTCCTCGGTCACTTCCATGGCCTCAATGCCGAACTCTGCCTGTATTTCCTTGCCCACGGTGGTTTCCGTATTGTGGAAGGCCGGCAGGCAATGCATGAACTTTGTCCGGGGATTGCCGGTTTTTTCCATCAGGGAAGCATTCACCTGATAGGGCTGCAACAGTTTAATCCGCTCGGCCCACTTTTCCTTGGGTTCGCCCATGGACACCCACACGTCGGTGTAGACAAAATCAACGCCCGCCACGGCGGCATCAATGTCTTCAGTGATCAGGATTCTGGCGCCGGTGGCACTGGCAATTGACTGGGCCTCGTTCTGAACCTCTTCTCCGGGCCAGCAGGCTTTGGGGGCACACAGGCGTACATCCATACCCATTTTGGCGCCACCAATGAGCAGGCTGTCGCCCATGTTATTGGCGGCGTCCCCGATGAAAACAAATGCCACGTCCCGCAGGGGTTTTTCCACGTTTTCCTGCATGGTCAGGAAATCCGCCAGTATCTGCGTGGGGTGGAATTCATTGGTCAGGCCATTGTAGACAGGTACACCGGCGTACTGCGCCAGTTCCTCAACAACCGCTTGGCCGAATCCCCGGTATTCGATGGCGTCATACACGCGGCCCAGTACCCTGGCGGTGTCCTTGACGGATTCCTTGTGGCCGATATGAGTGCCGGTTGGCCCCAGATAGGTTACCCGGGCGCCCTGATCGAAGGCCGCAACCTCAAACCCTACCCGGGTCCGGGTGGAGTTCTTCTCGAAAATCAGTGCGATGTCCTTGCCCTTTAGCTGTGGCACTTCGGTGCCAGCGTATTTGGCGGTTTTCAGGTCCGCGGAAAGCTTGAGCAAAAAACTGATTTCCCGGGGCGTAAAATCCCGCAGGGTCAGGAAATGCCGGTTCTTGAGATTAAAAGCCATGACTCTGCTCCTTCCTTGTCAGACTGCGTCCCGTATTGTCGGGCAGCTCATGCACCGTCCGCCGCCTCTTCCCCGACCCAATTCCGCACCGGGTATCGGAAGCACTTCGATGCCAGCCGCTTCCAGGGCGGCATTGGTGTCATCATTGCGATCGTAGCCAATAACGACCCCCGGGCTCAGGGCCAGTACGTTATTACCATCGTTCCACTGCTCCCGTTCCCGCTCCGCGGGCGTGTCACCACCGGTGGCGATTACCTCCAGGGAAGGGTAGCCAAGTACATCGGCAACAACGTCAAACAGCGGCCGGGGATCCTGCTCAAATGACAGATGCTTGCCATCCTTGCCCGGGCGCAGGTCGTAACACACCATTTCATCGGCGACTTCCTTGAAGCTGGTCACCACGTTGCCTCCACAGAAGGTGAATACGGTATCGAGGTGCATGGCTGAGCGGGTTTTGGGAATCTGGCAGGCAATCACGCGCTCCGCGATTCCGCTATCAAAGAGGGCCTTGGCCAACTGACCGATGGCCTGGGGTGAAGAACGCTCACCCATGCCAACCAGGACCGCGCCATTGCCTACCGGCATGATGTCACCCCCTTCCAGGGTAGCCAGAGCATGGTCCTTGAGGGGGTCACCCCAATGCACGTTAACCTTGCCGGCGAACGCCGGGTGGTAACGGTAGATTGCGCTCATCAGCAATGTTTCCGGCTTGCGCGCGGCCCAGTACATGGGGTTCAGAGTGACACCGCCATAAATCCAGGCGCTGTTGTCCCGGGTGAACAAAAAGTTCGGCAGCGGTGGAAGTACAAATCCGTGAGGCCCCAGGTGGTTGCCAAACAGCCCGGCAGGGTCGAAAGGCAGGTCTCCCACTTCCAGCCCGCCAATCAGGAATTCTGCCAGGGTCTGGCCCGGAAGCCCGTCCATCCAGGCGCGGAGGTCGGATACCATGCCCACGCCAATATGATTCCAGGTAATCCGGTGGTCGAGAATCCAGGCCCGTGCTTCGGGAATATCAAGGGTTTCTGCCAGCAGTTCGTTAACATCCAGCACGTCCACGCCCCGGGCCCGCATCAGCCCGGCGAATACGTCGTGGTCTTTCTGGGCCTGCTTGACCCAGAATACATCGTCAAACAGCAGTGCATCACAGTTGGAGGGTGTCAGTCTCCGATGGGCAAGTCCCGGGCGGCAGACGATGACCTGCCGGAGGGTGCCGGTTTCGGAGTGAACGCCAAGAGTGTTCTCAGCCATGTCGCAGTCTCCTTTGCCGTGAGTCAGAGAAACGCACCGATACTGATGACCACACTGATGAACACCGTGAGGATCAGTAACAGGGGCCAGATAAAAGCCAGCCAGCGGTCGTAGGAGACCCGGCCAATGGCCAGGCCACCAACCACCACGGCGAAGGTCGGGTTGATCAGGTTGACCAGTCCGTTGGCTGACTGGTAAGCGGTGACTACGAGATCACGCCCCACGTTGGCGAAGTCCGCCAGCGGCGCCAGGATAGGCATGGACAGCACCGCAAGACCGGATGAGGACGGCACAAAGAAACTCATGCCCACTTCCAGCCAGAACATCACGTTGATAAAGGCCAGTTCCGGCAAGCCACCCAGGGTGGTTTCCGCGCTATGGAGAATGGTGTCGGCAATCATGCCCTGTTCCATGATCACCACAATGCCCCGGGCCAGGCCGACGACCAGCGCCACGCCCAGCAGGTCGCGGGCACCGTCCACAAAACTGCCGGTCAGCTTCTTCTCGCCCAATCGGGCGACCAGACCGATCACGATGGCCGACCCCAGGAAAAGCGCACCCATTCTGGCCATCCACCAGCCCTGGGAGGAGACACCCCAGATCATTACAGCAAACGTTAGTGCGAAAATAATCAGGGCGATTTTCTGGGTACCCGTCAGGGTGAAATCTTCAATCTCCTCATCACCTTTAAGAAAAATCTTGCGGTGGGCCTCTCTCTGTTTGGCAACCACGGAACGGGATGGGTCCGCCTTGACCCGCTGCGCGTAGCGCATAACGTAGGCGGCACAAATGATGAGGCCTCCCACCAGCAGCACGAGCCGTAACATAAGGCCATCGGTGAATGGAATTTCCGCGGCATTGGAGGCGATAACGGTGGCGAACGGGTTAATGGTCGACCCCAATACCCCGATGCCGGCGCCAACCAGGATGACAGCGACCCCGGTGACCGCGTCATATCCCGCCGAGATGATCACCGGAATGAGAATGGCATAGAACGCCAGGGTTTCCTCTGCCATGCCGTAGGTTGTACCTCCGATGGCAAAGAGCGTCATCAGGATCGGGATCATCCAGATCTCCCGGCCCTCCAGCCGGTGCATGGCACTGCGGATGCCTGTGTCGATAGCGCCGGTGGCATTCATGACACCCAGAAACCCGCCCAGGAACAGAATGAACAGGGCAACATCAATCGCGTTGGCCGCGTAACTGTCCGGATCATAAAAACCCGCCGTTGGCGCCAGCATCACGTCCACAAAACCCTGTGGGTTGGGATCGACCGTTTCATAGGTGCCAGGCACGGCAACCTCGCGCCCGACCTCTTCGTTCATGACCCGTTCGTACTGCCCTGCTGGAATAATCCAGGTGAGCGCTGCAACCAGGATGATCAGTAGAAACAGAATGGTATAGGCTGTGGGAAACCGAGTGGCCAACTCTTCTTCAGGATTCGATGCGGGTTGTTTTTCGTCTGCCATGTTGCCTCCCCTGGCTCCGTGATGAGACTGTCAACCAAACCCAGTATAGACCTCAACGTCACTTGTGCAGCACGCAATCAGGCTTTCACCTTGCCGCGCAGCGCCTTGATCTTTCCTTTTTGGGTTTTCCGGTCCACCCGACGCCGCTGCGAACCCTTGGTCGGGCGGGTCGGCCGGCGGGCCTTCTGCGGTTTTACGGCGTTCTGGATCAGCTCCTTCAGGCGCTCGAGCGCATCTTCCTTGTTCTGCTCAAGGGTGCGGAAGGATTGCGCCTTGATCACTACGATGCCGTCTTTGCTGATGCGCTGGTCGGACAACGCCATGAGTCGCTCCTTGTAAAAGGGCGGCAGGGTGGAGTGGAGAATATCGAAGCGCAGGTGAACCGCCGTGGCTACCTTGTTCACGTTCTGGCCACCGGCACCCTGGGCGCGGATCTGGGTGACCTGGATTTCCCAGTCGGCGAGTTCGACGGCGTTGGAGATTTTCAGCATGGTATGGTGATGGAGTCTGTTGGTGGTTTGGTTGTTGTAACTTTCTGCGCAGGCCAACGGGGGCCAGCTAGCTTCGGAAAAGCCTCGGATTACGCTCGATGAAACCGTCAATCCAGCGCTCGAGAAAGGATCTTGCATCCGGTTTTTTCAGGTAACGCCATCCCAGGAAAGAGATCACGAACGCGCCAATTCCATCCACGATCAGGTCCCACATGGTATCGGTCAGCCCCGAGGGGTCGCCCAGCATGGGTTTCTGCATGTTCATGCCGAAGAGCGAGTCCATGGCAAACTCGAAGATCTCCCAAAGGGCACCGACACCCAAGGCAAACAGGAAGGCAAAGAACGCCACGAAGCCGGGCTTCATGTGCACATGAATCTTCTCCGTTTCGTTCATGATATGAACCAGCAGAAAGCCGATGATGCCCAACAGGAACCCGGACATGGTATGCAGCGCCATATCCCACCACCAGAACCGGGTGTAGTAATCGCGGATCTCGCCAAGAAATAGCGAGGCAAACACAAAGGCAATGGCCGCCAATTGCAACTCCGGGGGAATGTGAATCCGGAATTGCCGCTCAAACAGCACCGGGAAAAAGGTGATCACGATGATCATGCTGGTCAGGAATGCCGTGAACCAACGTTGGCCCCAGACCGCGAAAATCGCTTCAGCCAGCAGGACCAGTTGCAGGGCAACCGTGATTCTCTGATGGGTAATTCGAATTTGCATCTGCACAAGGCTCCCGTGCTTCCCGCGACCCGTGGAGTTACCCTAACACAACAGGTTGCGGAAATGGCGCGTAAGCCGTTTGCCTCGAGGGCGCTCCGGTGGGCCAGTCAGTCAGTCGTCCGGGGTGCTGATATGGGCAACATCACAGACACTCGCAGTCCCTGGTCTTCCGGTCCGGTGCCCAGGTGGATCTCTCCTCCCATGCCCCGAATCAGGGTCCGTGCGATGGCCAGTCCCAGTCCGGCTCCCCCGGTGTCGCGGCTCCGGGATTGTTCCAGGCGGTAGAAGGGCTGGAACACGCGGTCCCGTTCCGGCTCCGGAATGCCCGGACCCTGATCGGTGATGGTGATGATGGCCTCTTTTTCAGAGGCCTCCAGTTTCACTTCGGCCGTTTGCCCATACTTGACGGCGTTCTCAATCAGGTTGCGCAGAGCACGCTTGACCGCCTCCGGCTGGCCTTGGAGAACGCACCGTGGGCTGTCTTCATAGTCCACCGCCAGGCCCATTTCCCGGAGATCATCACAGAGGCTTTCCAGCAGGGTGGCGAGGTCATAACGACGATGTTGCTCCGTGGTGCTACCCCGAATGAAGTCGAGGGTGGCTTCTGCCAGGTGCTGCATCTCTTGCAGGGAATCGAGCAGCCGGTCCCGGTCCTCGCCTTCAGGTAGCATTTCCACCCGCAGGCGCATGGAGGTGATGGGTGTTCGCAGGTCGTGGGCCAGGGCCGCCAAGAGGCGTTCCCGGTCTTCCTGGGCGCGACCCACCTGGAGCTGCATCTGGTTGAAGGCGCGCGTGACCTCGCGAATATCCTCGGGGCCGCGCTCCGGAATCCGGATTTTTTCACCGCGTCCGAAGGCATGGGCGGCCCGGCTCAGCTCGTTAACCGGTTTCAGAATGCGTCGGATCGCTAGCAGAACCGTGAGGATCAGAAGCACGGCAGTGATGCCCACACTGGTGAGGGCCGCTTTCAGCCAGAGCCAGGACGGTGCTGGCGGCTGGGCCCGGGCGTTGAACCACTGGCCCGACGACAATGCCAGGGAAACGCCCAGGATGGGCGGGCATTCGTGGCGGTCCTCCCGATGTCCACGGCGATCGTCATCGTCGTGATGCTCGTCCTTATCGTCGTGGTTCTCGCGGTCTTCATGGTTATCGTCATCCGGTTCCCGGCCCGGCAAGCATTCTGCTTTGTCCGCTTCCATGGCTGATCGTACCTGTTCACCCGTCAGGCCCAGTTCCGTGGCCAGTGGCCGGGTCATGGCTGAGGCTTCGTCGGTGGGCAGGTGAGGCGTGGGATCGATGGAAAGCTGCAGTGAAGGGCTGGAAAGTGCCCGTAGTATGCGCTCCTGACGCTCCGGATCTGTGGTGTCGAGCAGGGTGTAAGCGTCGGCTATCCGCTCAAAAACATGTTCCAGGCTGGCGCTGCGCAGGGCGCCCTGGCGTTCTCCCGCCAGAATCGCGATGGTGATGACCTGTGCCACCACCAGCACGAGGATCAGCAACAGCGCGAGCTGCCCGCCGGCACGCTGGGGCCATAATCTCATTCTCCCGCCTCTTCCACGCTGGCAATCCACTGGTATCCACCGCCCCAGATCGTCTTGATCAGTCTGGGGTTGCGGGCATCCGGATCGATTTTTCGTCGCAGCCGGCTGACATGGTTATCGATACTGCGATCGAAGGCGTCTGCTTCTCTCCCAAGGGTCAGATCCATGAGTTGGTCCCGGGATAGCACCCGGCCGGCGTGTTCCAGGAAGGCCAGCAGCAAATTGTATTCGGCGGTGCTGAGTGAAACCTCGACGCCTTCCGGGTCGACCAACTGGTGACGGTCCACATCCAGGGTCCAGCCCTCGAACGTCAGGCGTTGCCCGGCCATCGGGCTGCGCTGGGGTGGTAATGCTGTGGTTCGGCGCAGAACTGCCTTGATGCGGGCCAGAAGCTCGCGCGGATTGAAGGGCTTGGTCAGGTAGTCATCAGCGCCCATTTCCAGGCCGACGATGCGATCTGTCTCCTCGCTCATGGCAGTCAGCAGGATGACCGGTAACTCGGTATGCTCACGGAGGTAGCGGCAAAGGGTGAGGCCATCGTCTCCCGGCATCATGATGTCCAGCACGACCAGGTCCACGGAGTGGGCTCTCAGCTGCCGCTTCATGGCATCTCCGCCATCCGCCAGCAGCACTCGAAGGCCGTGCTCCTGCAGATAGCGGCCGACCAGGTCGCGAATGTCCTGATGGTCGTCGACTACCAGAATCGTGGGAGAAGCGCTCACTCATTACTCCGTCTGCTTGACTGTTGCACCGATTATAGGGGACTTGCCGGGGCACTTGGGCACGAGGTTGTCAAAAATCATCCCGATTCGGGCACTTGCGACAATTTGCGACAAACTCGGCGCCCGACCGAGACAATTCTGCGACGTTTCTTTGGTGCAATGATTCCCGACCAGCAATGACCTTTCGTCATGGGTTTCATCACAAAAGGAGTTCCACCATGAAAAAAACCACCACGATTGCCGCTCTATCCGCCGCTGCTTTGCTCAGTGCCGCACCACTTCTGGTGTCCGCGGACGATGATTACAGGGATGACAACCGTTACGAGCATCGCCGCGACGGAAAGCCCATGAACGCAGATCTCAAACAGTACAGTACTGAGGAGATGCGTATCATGGCCCATGGCCAGGCTCTGCGCCGGTTTGGTCCCGGGGTGGACGTCTCCGTGGAGGAGACCAGGGATGGTACCTATCTGGTGCAGTTGCGGGACGCCGACCAGAACCTGATCCGGGAACAGGAGTTCAACCGTTATGGTGCACCGGCTCGTGATTCGCGCCGGGACTGAGATCCGGTAGTCAGCGCGAGGGCCCGGGGAGGGCTCTCGCCACCCTGCTGAAGGAGATTGAAGATGACCGTGATGGATGTTGAGAACCGTTATGGAGCTGTTTCCCGTGCCGTGCACTGGATTATGGCGGTGTTGCTGTTGCTTATGCTTGCCAGCGAAGTCTGGTTCGAGGCATTGGAAGACAGTCTCTCGGAAGCCTCATTGATGGCGTGGCACCAAAGCCTGGGGCTGGCATTGTTCGGGCTCGTGCTGTTTCGTGGCCTGTGGCGATGGCTGAATCGTTCGCGCCTTACCCCGCCTGAGTACTGGGCGACCATGGCCAGGTTGGGACATGTCGCGCTGTACGCACTGATGATCCTGATGCCGCTGTCCGGACTGGTGACGTCGCTGGGGGAAGGGGACCCCGTCACCTTCTTTGGCTGGACGCTGTTTGGCTCGGGCCCGGAAATGGAGTGGCTGGAAGAAAGTGGGGAGGACGTCCATGAGGTTCTGGCCAACGTGCTCTGGCTGATGATTGGCGTTCACGTGGCGGCAGCGCTGGCGCACCAGTACCTGCTGGGTGACCGGATAATGAAGCGCATGGCCTGATTGTCGGGTATCGGTTTCATTGACTATGCTTTGATCAGCGGTGCAGGTTGCCCGGAAGGCACCGGCATCCCCTGAACAAAAACGCATGGAGCTAGCTGTGACTGAGCAAAGAGATGTCACCGTATTTTACGATGAACGGGTACTCAATCACGCCCCCGATGTGAATGCAGCCTTTCTTCCCGGGCGCCTGGACAAACGCGTCCGGGCGATCCTCGCGGGCCTGAACGTCCAGTGGAAATACCCTGAGCACCCCGGGCGCATTCATGCCATTCTGGATCTGCTCAAGCGTGAGCCGGTGGAAGGTGTTCGGTTTGCATCGGGCAAGGTCGCCACGCGGGATCAGCTGGCCCGTGTTCACACCACGTCTTATCTCGATGATGTATTTTCCCTTCGCAACAAGAATGCCTGGCTGGATGTGGATACCACGGCTGTATCTCCCGGTAGTATCGAGGCTGCCGAGGTGGCGGCGGGAACAGCTATTGCAGCGGTTGAGGCCGTGGTTTCAGGCAGTACCCAAAGCGCCTTTGCGCTGGTCAGGCCCCCCGGCCACCATGCAGAACCGGTGCGCGCGAGAGGCTTCTGCCTGTTGAACAACGTTGCGGTTGCGGCGGCCCACGCACTGGCCGAGCTTGACTGCGAGCGGGTGCTGATTGTCGATTGGGATGTCCACCACGGCAATGGTACCCAGGACATTTTCTGGGCCGACCCGCGTGTCATGCTGTTTGATATCCATCGGGCCTCACCTTTTTATCCGGGCAGTGGCAATTTGCAGGAGGTGGGTGCAGGGTTGGGCGAGGGTGCCACGGTGAACGTGCCCATGCCGGGCGGTGCCGGTGATGTGGCATACCTCCGGGCCTTCAACGAGATCCTTGTACCGGCCGCAGAGTATTTCAAACCTGATCTTATTCTCGTGTCCGCGGGGTTCGACGTCCACTGGTACGATCTTGCGATGAATGTGTCCTTTGAGGGCTGCGCTGCCATGACCGGTGTTCTGCAGTCATTGGCAGACCGGCTGTGTGAGGGTCGGTTGGCCTTTGTCCTTGAAGGCGGCTACAACACGGAGTCACTGGCCCATGGCGTACGCTCTGTTCTGAAGATCCTGGCCGGCGGAGCGGTTCCGGAGCCCAAAGAGTGTGGCATGGATGCGGTGGAGGAAGCCATCGCGTTTCACCTCAGTGCATTTAAAGAGGATCCCACTGGCGATTGAGCCGTTCGGATCAGTGCACTGATGACCGGGTGATGGCATCCCGGGTACCGGATCAGCGGACTGAGACCGGGTAAGGGTCATGTCCGGGGCTGCTTCCGTAGCGACGATTCCAGCTTCTTGGTGTCGGTAATATCCACCAGGGTGATGACCACGCCGTCGATGACATTATCCAGCCGCCGGTAGGGCATGATCCTGACGGAGAACCAGCGGTCATCGGTGGTGGCAATCTGTTTTTCGTTGACCGCCAGCGTGCTCAGCGTTTGCCGGGCATCTTCCTGAAGCTCCGGATAACGGAGGCTGGTGTTCAGGTCGCTGAGCGGGCGGCCGATGTCACTTTCGCGGAGGCTGATAATGGCGGTGGCGCGCTCGGTGTAGCGCCGTACATTCAGGTCCTGATCCAGGAACAGGACCGCGATTTCGATGCTGTTGAGTACATTCTGCATATCGCTCTGGGCGAGCGCGAGGTCATCCAGCTTGGTTTGCAGCTCTGTGTTAATGGTTTGCAGTTCCTCGTTCATCGACTGCATTTCTTCTTTGGATGTTGTCAGTTCCTCATTGGCGGACTGCAACTCTTCGTTGGTGGACTGAAGTTCTTCATTGGAGGCCTGCAGTTCCTCCCGGGACAGCTTGGCCTGCTGCCGCAGGCTTTCGATTTCCTGCTGATACCGCTGAATCTCGACAGCGTAGTCCGAATCGGTGGCCTGGGCGGGCTTGCGGCGCCGGGATGCAGCCGGGACAGGCGCATCGCGGAACACCACCATGGTCATGCCCTTCAGGGCATCAGGCTCATGGAAAACCTGAATGGTTACATCAACAGCCTGGGTGCCTGAGCCGGTCTGAACCAGTAGTCCGGTCAACTCCACCGGCTCCGGTTGAACCGATGCCCGTTTCAACGCGGAATACAGTGCTTCTCTCAGTCCGTCACGGGCCATGGCGTGGATGTTCCAGTTGGCCTTGCCGGCGGCGGGTTCCAGATACTTCCCGGTGCGCCCACTGATGTACACGATGTCAGCATCGGCATTGAGCACCACGGCGGCGGGTGCATAGACCTGCAGCAACACATGATCCGCAGCGGATTGCAGGGTGTTGATGGTCTCCGGTGGAGGGGCCTGGTTTGATGGCACGGGTTGCTCCTTGGACAGGGTGGACATGGGAGGAAACGATTCCAGCAGGAACTCCGAGTGGCGGATGGCGTCGTAGGGCTTGCTCCGGTACAGGCGTATTTTCGGCTTCAGGGGGGCGAACAGATGGCTCAGCCGGCCAACGGTTTCCGAACTGCCCAACATTAACAACCCGTTCGGGCGAAGGCTGTAGTGAAACAGGGGAAGTATCCGGCGCTGTAGCGTCAGGTCGAAGTAAATTAGAAGGTTGCGGCAGGCAATCAGGTCCAGCTGGGTGAACGGCGGGTCCAGGATGACATCATGGCGGGCAAACAACACCTTGTCCCGTATCGATGGGCGTATCTGATAATGATTGTCGTGTTTGGTGAAAAAACGCGCCAGCCGGGTCTCGGACACGGTGTCTTCAATACTGAGTGGGTATTGTCCTTTTCGCGCGATAGCAATGGCCTCCGGGTTGATGTCGGAGGCAAAGATCTGCAGGTCGGGATCCCGACCTTGCCCTGCCTGCTCCAGCGCCTCGGTAAACACAATGGCGAGCGAATAGGCCTCTTCGCCGGTTGAACACCCCACCACCCAGGCACGCAGCTTGAGTTCAGGCGACTGCCTGGCGAGCAACTCGGGCAGGCCCTCTTCAATCAGATAATTCCAGGTGTCAGGGTCCCGAAAGAACTGGGTGACGCCGATCAACAGTTCCCGGAATAACAGCTGCACTTCCTGTTTGTTGGCGGCCAGGAAGCGGGTGTAATCGGCCAGTTCCGAAATGCGGTGGATGGCCATGCGTCGCTCAATCCGGCGGTTCAGAGACGTGGGCTTGTAGAGCGAGAAGTCATGTCCGGTTTGTTCTCGCAGCAAGTGAAGAATCGGGTCGAGCCGTTTCAGCGAGGCGCGTGCGGTGTGGCCCTGTTCCGGACCTTGATCGGGCTCGGGAACGCGCCGGACGTAAGCCAGTATGCGAGCCGGTAATTCCCCGGCGGGTGCCACTATATCGGCGCAGCCGGCGGCAATCGCGCTTTTGGGCATGGCATCGAACTGGGCCGACCCGGGTAACTGCACCACTGACAGTCCCCCAGTGGCCTTGATGGCCTGAAGGCCGAGGGTGCCATCGGAGCCCATGCCGGAGAGTACGACGGCTATGGCCTGCTCGTTCTGTGCGCTGGCCAGGGATGAGAACAGCACGTTGATGGGGAGACGCATGCCGCGGGGTTGCGCTGGCTGGTCCAGCTTCAGGGTGTTATCCAGCACCCGTAACTCCCGGTTTGGCGGGATGACATAAATGGAATTCGCGCGAACGGGCATGTTCTGTTCGGCTTCATACACCGGCATTTCGGTATAGCGTTGCAGGAGTTCCGGCAATAGCGCCTTCTGGGTGGGGTCCAGATGCTGCACCACCAGAAACGCCATGCCGGTATTGCAGGGAGTATTCCGGAAGAAGTCTTCGAGGGATGCCAGGCCGCCTGCGGAGGCGCCAATGCCAACAATGCGCATCAGGAATTGACAGGAGGTGTCGTGGTTTCGGTCAGTATCATCAGAATGCTGTCTCCGCCGGCAGAGGGCCTTGCACTGATCGTCACCCGTCTTTGATCCGGGAGCTCAACCGAACCTTTTGCCGCATCCCGGCTGCCGGACTCCTGTTCCCCGGAGCTTGGCAACAGTGCGTTCACTGCGCCCTCCTGGCCCGATGCCAGGAGCGAGCTCATTGCTTTGCCGGAAAGCGTCCTGGCGGATTCGCCGAAAAGCACGCCCGCAGCCTGATTGCCTTCAATAATCACGCCGTCGTTAGCAATTATCAGATAAGCCACGGGAGCAAGTTCATAGAGCGACTTGTAATGGGCCAGTTCCTCTGTCAGTTCATGTTCGTTGGCCTGAAGTTGCTCAAAAAGAATATCCACCTCCACCTGATAGGTTTGGAGCTCATGGAGCAATTTAAGGGCATCGGCAGCGGATTCGGGAGAGCTCGCCCGTTGGTAAAGCAGTTGTAATGCATCCACGCTCAGTGTGCCGCCGCGGTTGGGTGGCGGGACTCCATGGTCGATCAGGTCCCTGGCGCTGCGGCGCAGCCGTTCATAGCTCTCGGCATTCGGGTATTCGCGGGTGTCGACCATAGTGCCTCCCTGACTGTGCCTTAAAAAACCGATGTCTGAGTTGCGTCAATTGAGTCTACTCCACCTTGAGACACCCGAATAGCAAGGTTGGGTGTTTTGCCAGGGGACGGTCTTGTGTGCGCTAGCGAACGGACGCTGTCCGGGCCGGGCTCTAGTGTGAAGGATAAGGAGCGTTGCCGGGCCGTTCGGGCTTGGTAGTGCACGGGCTCTTGACCTGGGCCCGGGCAGCTCCGTGGCATAAGGAGCCATGCTATGACGATGCACGTAATTCGCCGGGCCGCCGAACGTATCGGCCTGTCCACTATCATGTTTCTCGCAACACTGACCCTGGTCGCCTGTGCGTCGGCGCCGTTACCACCGACTGAGTCTTTGAATATGGCCAGAGATGCCATTGCCAGTGCTGAGCAAGCCGAAGCTCGCCGCTATGCTCCCGCGGAACTGGAAGAGGCGAACCGGCATCTCGTGGCCGCCAATCAGGCCGTCGAGGCGGAGCGCATGACCGAAGCAGATCGCCTGGCCAAGCAGGCCAGAGTGGCCGCAGAGCTGGCAATCGCGAGAACGGAAGCGGCGAAGGCCGCGGAAATCAATCGCGAAATGGAGCGAAGTGCTGAAGCACTCGAAGAAGAAATGCAGCGTCAGGGAGAACCGCAATGATCATCCTATCCTTTTTAAAACCGGTTCCAGGCGCGAAAACCGGAGCGGCAATAGTGCTTTCCTCGGTGCTACTGACGGCATGTGCCATGGCACCGATGAGCCCTGATGGTTCGGAAGATGTGCGCGCCAAGTTGACCGAACTGCAACAGAACCCAGACATGACGACTCATGCCCGCGTTGAGTTGCGCGATGCAGAAGCAGCAGTGCAGCTTGCTGAACAACCGCTGGATGATGACGAGGCGGCGTTGGCGGCTCATCGGATTTACATGGCCAACCGGATGATTGAAATCGCCCGAGCCAAAGGCGAAACCCGGCTGATGGAGGCCGAACGGGAATTGTTGGGCGAACGGCGGGATGCGGCCAGGCTGGCGGCACGAACCCTCGAGGCGGACCGCGCACACTCCGAAGCCAGCTCACAGGCAGAAGCTGCCGCTCTGTCAGCCCGGGAAGCCGAGGAGCTTCAACGGCAGATTGACACCCTCGAGGCCGAAGCAACTGAGCGGGGACTGGTCCTGACCCTGGGTGATGTTCTGTTTGCCACTGGTAGTGCTGAGATTCAGGGCGGTACTAACCAGGATCTGGAAAAACTGGTGGACTTCCTCAAGGAGTACCCCGATCGCCAGGTGTTGATCGAGGGCCATACGGACAACGTGGGCAGTGCCGCCTTCAATCAGACACTGTCACGCCAGCGGGCCGAGTCGGTCCAGCGGTTTCTGATTAACCGTGGCATCGACAGTCGCAGACTGACGGTATCCGGTTTTGGTTTTGAGCGCCCTGTCGCCAGTAATGACACTGCACTGGGTCGCCAGCAAAATCGGCGGGTTGAAGTCGTTATCGAAAACAGGGAGTAGAGGTATGCTGCGATATCGAGACTTCTTCCCGCTGGCGGCGGACAGGCAAACCAACGCCGGCCCTGGTACGGGTATTTCGCTGAGCGATACCTTGCCACTGGGTATTCTTGTGACAGACCGGGAGGGCAAATGCCTTTACAGCAATGCCGCCTATCAGAAGCTTTGTGGTTGGACTGGCGATGAGTTGATCGGCTCGCACTGGAGCGCGGTTATCCACCCGCAGGACCATGACAAGGTTGTCCGGCACTGGGATGCGGCGGTGCTGGGCCACAAGTCCTTCCTGTGTGAGGCGCGGATGAAGCGTTCGAACGGAGAGGTTGTCTGGACCCGCCGTAATGCCGCCCTGCTGGCGGATACCATGCCCGGCCACGGATACGTGCATACGTTAGAAGATATCAGCACCTACAAAGCCCATGAGCGAGCACGGAAAAAGGCCGAGGAGCAGCTATTTGAGGAAAAGGAGCGGGCACAGGTCACCCTCGACTCCATCGGTGATGCGGTGCTAAGCACTGATATCGATGGGCGGGTGTCCTACATGAATGGTGTGGCGGAGACCTTGACCGGATTCAGCCGCCAGGAGGCCATCGGGCGACCACTGAGTGAGGTTTTTCAGGTGTTGGATGCGGATTCCCACAAGCCCATGGCCGATCCCGCGCGGCGAGCCATCCAGTCGGACAGCATTGTTGCTCTGGAAGCGAACGCGCTGTTGGTGGCCAGAGACGGCGTGGAGCTTGCGATCGAAGACTCGGCAGCACCTATTCACAACCGATACGGCGTGGTTGTCGGAGCAGTGATTGTGTTCCATGACGCCCGCTTTTCCCGGGAAACCACCGCCCGCATGGCGTACCTGGCACAGCATGATGCTCTGACCAATCTGCATAACCGCAACGCCTTTTATGAGCGATTTGAGCAGTCTCTGGCGCTGGCCAGGCGGCATGGCCAACAGATGGCCCTGCTGTTTATTGATCTTGATAATTTCAAGGGTATCAATGACGTTCTTGGCCATGAAAGCGGTGACATGATCCTGATCGCACTGGCCGGCAAACTGAAGGCGTGTGTAAGAGCGACGGATACGGTCTGCCGCTATGGTGGGGATGAGTTTGTGGTGTTGTTGGGCGAAATCGCCCAACCCGATCATGCCTTTGCCGTTGCCGATAAAATTCGGGAAGCCGCTGCGGCCCCCATGGTGATCGGTGGGCATGATGTGGCGTTGCAGCTCAGCATCGGAGTCAGCGTCTATCCTGACAACGGGGAGACCGCCGATGAGCTTCTGAAAAGAGCAGATACGGCCATGTATCGGGTCAAGATCTTGAATCGGCGCCCCGTCGCCGAACACTTGCCCCCAGTTTCAGCGGGTCGATAACGACCGAACTAATCCCGGGGGTTTTGAGAGGCCAGTCGGTCGGTTTCCCGCTTGACCACGGCATAGCATTCACAGCAAAGCCCTTCGAGTGCTGACCGGTCAATTACGATTATGTGACCGCGATGATATTCGATGATGCCCAGTTTCTGAAGCTTGCTGGCGGCTTCGGTGACCCCTTCGCGACGGACACCCAGCATGTTGGCAATCAGCTCCTGAGTCATCTTCAGATGATTATCTGGCAGGCGATCAAGAGATAACAGCAGCCAGCGACACAGTTGCTGATCGATAGTGTGGTGGCGGTTACACACTGCAGTCTGGGACATCTGGGTTATCAGTGCCTGGGTGTAGCGTAGGGTCAATACCCTCACGTCGGGATTATTGTCGAACTCAACCTTGAGGTCCGGGGCGGACATTCGGTAAGCGAACCCCTTGCTTTGCACAACCGTTCGGCTTGGGGTGCTGTCTCCGCCCATGAATACTGCGATACCTGCAATGCCTTCATTGCCCACCACCGAGATCTCGGCGGACGAGCCGTTGACCATGACGTAAAGCAGCGAAATGATGCAGTCGGTTGGAAAATAGACAAACTCAATAGGCTGGCCGGATTCGTAAATTACCTGACCCAGGTCCAGTTCTACCAGTTTGAGCCGGGGAAGGATCCGTGCCTTGGCACTCTCCGGCAGGGCGGCCAGCAAGTGATTCTGCTCGGGGGCGGTAGGAGTGTCGTTCATGGTCTCCTTCCTTGAAGAGTAGTTGTTGAGTGTAGCATTCCAAACTTAGCACAAAACAATCATTCTGGCCGAATCAAATCCAGAACGAGGGGGCTAACAGGCGGCAATTCATCCCCGCACTTTTCTGCTAGTATCGCGGGCCAAAATGGATGCAGTTGTCGAATCCCTGGAGATTACAACCCGTGAAACATCCGTTTCCCTTTGCTATTGCCGCTAGCACTCTTTTGTCCGGCTGCCAGACCTCCAGTTACATGTCTTCCGCCGCAACCGATGGTGACGGCGTCACCTGCAACGAAATCTACCAGGCCTTTGATGCCTACAGTCAGGACCGGCAATCCGCCAGTGCATGGGCGCAACTGAGCCGTCTGATCAGCCCGATAGCGAGTAATTATGCCGAGATGGGTGTGAATACCGCGTCGAAGTACTACGATCAGATCAGGGCCAGTGCGAACCTGGCGCTTTCAATGCGTGGCTGTCAGCCAATACGTCAGTGAGTCCCGCAAGCGCGTTAGGATCGCCTGGCAAGGAGAGCTGCATGAGCGAGAAGCTTGCCAGTTACAAGAGAAAAAGGGATTTCCGCAAAACCGGTGAGCCGTCCGGTAACGGCGGCTTGGCCGGGAGCAGGCCGATATTTGTCATTCAGAAGCATGATGCCAGTAACCTGCATTATGACTTCCGCCTGAACATTGGCGGTGTGCTCAAGTCCTGGGCGGTTCCCAAGGGGCTGTCCACCGCCGCTGGTGAGAAACGTCTGGCCATTCGGACGGAGGATCACCCGCTGGAGTATGTGGACTTTGAAGGTATCATCCCTGAGGGGCAGTATGGCGCCGGTACGGTGATGGTCTGGGACACCGGTGCGTTTTCCTCCCTTGAAGAAGACGGTGCCGACCCGGGTACTCTTGAAAAACACCTTGAGGCGGGCAAACTCAAGATTGAGCTTGCCGGGGAAAAGCTGCAGGGCGGCTACTCTCTGGTAAGAATGGAAACCGGGGAATCCGGGGAGCAATGGCTGATCATCAAGATGGATGATAGCCAGGCAGACGCCAGGCGCAATCCGGTCTCCACCGAGCCGGATTCGGTAATCAGTGGCCGATCGCTCAAGGAAATTGCCAGGGATGAAGAGGAATCGGGCCATGCAGATAAGTCATCCCGATAAGCTGATTTTTCCGGATTCCGGGATTAAAAAGCGCGATCTGATTGATTATTTCCGGAAAATAGCACCAATCATGCTGCCCCACCTCAGGGGCCGACCTCTGACCCTCAGGTCCTTTCCCGAGGGTATCGGCGAGGAAGGCTTTTTTCTGAAGCATGCTCCAGAGCATTTCCCGTCCCACATTGAGCGCCTTGAAGTTCCCATGCGCAGCAGGGTTGGGAAAACCATGCTTATGGTTACCGCGGATAAGGCGAACGACCTGACCTGCTTCGCCAATCAGAACGTGGTGGAACTTCATGTTGCCTTGTCCCTGGGGGAGGCACTCGATCGACCTGACCAGATGATTTTTGACTTGGACCCTTCCGATAATGATTTCGAGAAGGTGCGCGAGCTGGCGCTTGGGCTCAAGTCGCTCCTGGGTCAGCGGGATTTGCCATCCTTCGTGAAGACCACCGGTTCCCGTGGTGTGCATGTCCACGTGCCACTGCGTCCGGAAGAAACCTTTGAACGGGTCAAGCCGGTGGTGCAGCGGTTAGCGGAGGAACTCCTGACCCGTTGCCCGGACATTGCAACCATGGAGCACCGTAAGGAGAAGCGGGGGAACAGGGTGTTTATCGATTACCTGCGCAATGATTACGGTATGACGGCTGTCGCCCCATACTCCTTGCGGGCTATCGAGGGAGCGCCGGTCGCTACGCCGATCTCATGGTCAGAACTCAAGGACAGAAAGACCGGACCGCAAAGCTGGGGGCTGGCCAACATATTCCGTCGGCTCGGGGCAAAAAAGGACCCGTGGCAGAATTTCAAACGGCATCGGGTGAGTTTGCCGCATGCCTGAGTGCAGGTAATCGTTGTCGGGAGGGCTAAGAATGGACTACACGGATGAAGTAAAACAACTCTGGCGCCACCACGATCTTGGCAGCGGCGATGCCCGGTATTCGGCCATCATTCGGTATGCCACCATGGCTGCCTCCAGCCACAACACTCAGCCCTGGCAGTTCCGGATAGAGCCGGGCCGGGTCTGGATCCTTCCGGACCTGTCACGGCGATGTCCGGCGGTGGACCCGGATGACCACCACCTGTATGCAAGCCTTGGCTGTGCCCTCGAGAACCTGCTTCAGGCCGGGCGGGCAGGTGGCCTGGAAGGGCATCCCGAATACGACCCGTCGACGACCGGAGTGAAGGTTGAATTTGAGGAAATGGCCCCTGTCCGGACGGCTCTCTTCGAGGCGATTCCAGAGCGGCAATGCAGTCGGGTTGAGTTTGATGGCGAACCCCTGACACGAAGAGAAGCCGAGCTCCTGACGCAAGCAGGCACTGGTGACGGTGTTTCGGTTCTTCTCATCGACAACGAGGAGCAGAAAGAGCAGATCACCCGCTATGTGGCCGAGGGAAACCGGGCCCAGTTTGCGGACGGTGCCTGGGCCGCTGAATTGAAATCCTGGATTCGTTTCAGCGCTGACGAGGCGGCACGCAACGGTGATGGTCTGTACGGTCCGGTGATGGGCAGCCCCTCAGTGCCTCGATGGCTGGGATTGCTTGCAATGAAGTTCGGCTTCTCGGCAAAGGCCCAGAGCCGCAAGGACTTCCGGAATATCCAGAGTTCCTCTGCGATTGCGATTCTCTACTCCGAGCGTGATGACAAACACCACTGGATTGAAGCGGGGCGATGCTATGAACGATTGGCCCTTCAGGCTGCGGCCCTGGGCCTGCGCACGGCGTTTATCAATCAACCGGTGGAGGTTGCTGCAATCAGGCCGGAGTTTGCGCGCTTTCTCGGCATTGATGAACGGCGGCCGGACCTCGTGGTGAGGATCGGCCACGGTCCGGAAAGCCCGCGATCACTGCGTCGTCGGGTAGAGCAGGTGCTGGTCTGATGGTCAGGTTGCCGGGGCCATTTCCCGTGCGACAGCACGGGGCGCGCCCGAGGCCAGGATAACGGCTCCGGTAGAGCATGCCAGCATGCTGGTCACGATCGGCAGCAGGGCGTCGCCACCGAACAGCGATGACAGGGCGCTGATGCCGCCGGCGATGGTGAACTGGGAGGCACCCAACAGGGCGGCTGCGGTCCCACCGAGATGCGGGAAGTATTCGAGGGCATTGGCCATGTTGTTGGGCACGATGCCGCCCTGGCAACCGATGGCAGCGATGATGCAGGCCGCGACCAGCCAGAACGGGCCCTCCAGCAGGACGACCGCCACCAGTGCCACCAACGCGGCAAACTGCATCGCCACCTGAACCCGCAGGAGAACGACTGATGGAAAGCGTCTCAGCAAAGGCCGGTTGATCAGGTTCAGAATCGCCATCACAGCGATATTGGCGGCGAACAGAATCGCAAACATGCCATTGGAGAGGCCGAACCACTCCTGGTAGATAAATGAGGAGTGAGTAATGAATAGCAGCATGGTGCTGAAACACAGCACCTGGATACCCACGAAACGCATGGTGGTCCGGTGGCGGAGTACCAGAAGGTAGTTGGTAACCAGGGTGCGTACCGGAGTGGTCGCCGGTGGCCTCGGTTGCAGTTTGGGGAACAGCGCAACATGCAGCGCGAATACCAGAAACACTGCGTACCCGGCCAGCACCAGGAATATGCTGTGCCAGTCGCCCAGAGCCAGCATCAGGGCGCCCATGGATGGGGCTGCTGCAGGCGCGATAAACATGATCAGACCAATGAGGCCAAACAGCCGCGCGGCTTCCTGCCCGCCAACCTGATCCCGGACAATGGCCGGGACGGACACTGCACAGAAGGCTCCGCCTATGCCCTGGATAACCCGCCAGAGCACCATATTAGAGAGCGAATCGGAGAGCGAGACCATCACGGCAGCGCCCGCAAAAATGGCGAGCCCACCCACCAGAATCGGTCGCCGGCCATAGCGATCAGACAGCGGGCCGCCTACCAGTTGAGCCAGCCCCAGGGTTGCCACATAGGCGCTGAGGGTCAGGCCGACATCACTGTGGGCAATACCGAGACTATCGGCGATGCTGGGGAATGCCGGCAAATAGGCATCCAGCGCCAGGGGCCCGAGGGCCACGGTCATTCCGAGCAGTAACGCAAGCTGAAAATGGGACAAAACCTACCTCCTTGAGAAGGTAGAAAGCTAATAATAATTCTCACCTGATGCAATGGGCAGTTTCCGAAAGCGTGATCAGGGGATCTGCAAGTTGTTGGTTGTCTGCGCATAATAGTACCCGAAATGGCCGCGGCAGTTGTGCGTAACCGGGGAGATGGGTGTGGAAGTATTATTCGTCGTTTTTATCGTGGGATTGGCGTTGTTCATTCCTGTCGGCTCGGTGCTCGGGCTCCTTGCGTTCCGTCAGGGTGGCGCTCAATCGAGGCGAATCGAAGGGCTCGAGCAGGAGATCGCATCGTTACGGGGAGAAATTGCCAGCCTCAGATATCGGACGGGGAGGGAAGAGGCTGACCCGGATACCTCGGAATCGCTCCAGCCGGAACCCCGGCAAGAACCTCCGGAGATCAAGCCCCGTCCGTCGGTGGAGATGGAATCCCCGGAACAGGTCAGGGCGCAAGAGGATGTTCAATGGCTCTCGGGAGAGCCGGAAGAACCGGTCAGGGCTGGCCGGTTCTTCCGGGCCCTGAGGGAAAACTGGATGGTCTGGCTGGGCGGCCTGAGTGTTGGTCTGGCAGGCATCTTCATGGTCAGTCATTCCATCAGTGCCGGTCTCATCGGCCCGACTCAACAGTTCCTGTTGGCTCTCATCAGCGGTCTGGTGTTGCACTGCGCCGCTGAACTCCTACGCCGCCGCCAGCAAGGCGCGGGTGAGGTCTTTGCGGCGCTGGCCGGGGGAGGGAGTATCACCTTGTATGCAGCGCTGCTTGCAGGTGTGCACCACTACGGTCTCATCAGTTCGATGGCCGGCCTGATTGGTTTGGCGATAGTGTCACTCGGCACCATGGTCATGGCGCTGGTGCACGGGCCATTACTGGCTGTCATGGGATTGAGTGGCGCCTACCTGGTGCCCATGCTCATTGGCGGCGAGGACGGCAGCGTTACCTTCGTGTTGTCCTACAGCTTCCTCGTCACCCTGAGTTCCCTGCTGCTGATGCGCTATGTCTTCCGGGAGTGGCTCTGGTATGCCACCCTGGCGGGTGCTTTGCTGTGGTGGCTGCTGACCAGTTCTGCCGTGCCGGTTGAGGTGTCGACCGCCTGTTACCTGACCGGGTTGTTCCTGGCTTTTGCGATTCTGCCGGGCAAGGTGCAGCAGAATGCCTGGCGATTACGCCAGGCCTTTCTTCCCTTGCTCGCACTCTGGGCGGTTTCAGTTGCGGGTCAGCCGGCAGATGCTCCGTTTTTCTGGGCCTGGCTGTTGATTGTTCCGGTGGCCGCACTGATCCCGCAGAGCCGCGGGGCGCTCTGGTTCCTCCCCTGGGGAGCTGTGCTGGCCAGTGCTATTGGCTGGTTGGTCTATATGAGCCGCACCAGTGCCGATGTCGTTTTCCTGGACCAGTTTCCGGCCGGGCAACGCGCGGCGTTTGTTACTTACCTGATTTCAGCAACGGTCCTCACGGTTGCGCTGGCGCTTTGGCAATGGGTGCGTCATCCCCGTCAGCGACGCTGGGCTTCCTTGATGCTGCTCTCGCCACTGGTCTGGCTGACCCTCGGCTGGTTGCTTCTGCATGGGTATGAGAGGACAACCCTATGGGCTACGGGCACGTTGCTACTGGCGGGTCTGTATGGTGTGCTGGCCTGGCAGATGGAGCGGTTTGAACGCTACCGAGAGGGTGTGGTCTGGGCGGTACTGGCGGCCCATATCGGTTATTCCCTGGCTGCCGTGATGATGTTCCGCGAGGCATCGCTGACCCTGGCGCTGTCGGTCCAGTTCATCACTCTGACGTGGCTGGCGCGACGTTTTCAGATGCCTGATCTGTATATTCTGCTCAAGCTGGCCCTGGCATTGGTGGTCGCGAGGCTGACCTTCAATCCGTGGCTGCAGGGTTATGATGCCGGCGTTCACTGGTCGCTCTGGACATACGGCGGCGCGACGGTGGCTGCGGCAATTGCCACCCGGATTGCGGACCAACACCATGGCATCCGGCCCTGGCTTGAGGCAGCCAGTCTGCACCTGCTGGTGCTGTTCCTTGGCACCGAACTGCGCTACTGGCTGTATGACGGAGATATTTTTACCCGGGAGTACAGCCTGACAGAGGCCACCATCAATACTTTGCTCTGGGGTGCCCTGAGCCTGACCTACCTCTACCGGGCCAGGGCCAGTGAGTCGCTGGCCTGGCTTTACCGGTTGTTCTCGCGAATCCTGCTAGGTTTGTCCTGCCTGAGCTACCTGGCTCTCGTAACTGTGCACAATCCCTGGTTGGGAGGCAGCGTAATCAGTGCAACGCCTGTGTTCAACATGCTGCTCCCCGCCTACGGCGGGCCGGTACTGCTGGCGCTTGTCGTCAGCCGGTTGCCTGGTTTCGGCTCCCGGTTGGTCTCCCGGTGGTTTGCAGCGGGGAGCTTCTTCCTGTTCACTGCCCTTGAAATCCGGCAGCTTTGGCGTGGCAGCGACATGGCGCTGGTTTCCGGTGTCTCCGAGGGCGAGCTGTATACCTATTCGGTAGTCGGGATGCTGTACGCCATCGCGGCAATTCTCTATTCCGGTGTCAATCACAGTCTCAGGCTGTACAAGGCGGGGATGGCATTGCTTGGTCTTGTGATCGCCAAGATCTTCCTCATCGATATGGCCGGCCTGCAGGGATTCTGGCGGGTTGCGGCCTTCATGGGGCTGGGGCTCGCCTTGCTGGGTCTGGCGTGGCTGTATCGGAGGACACCTCGCGCGCGCGGACCGGACATGAGCTAGTTTGATGATAATGTAGATAACCTGGTGGGGGAGTAGAGTGCTGGAACATCTGGAAGCTGGTCTGCAGGCATGGTTGTTGCCCGGGTTGTCGGCATTGCTGGCCGTGGTAGCCACTTACGTGACCTACCGGCTGGCGTTGGCGCTGGTCCGACGCTTTTCCCGATCCAAAACCGTTCCTCGCCTGTTCCTTGATGCATCGGCCCGCGCACTGGGCGTCGTGCTCTGCCTGTTCGTACTGGCTGGCGCACTCAAGGCGGCTCCCGACGATTTACCCCTGGTTTACGCAGTGCGGCATGTCACAACCCTGCTGCTGGTTCTTGCTCTGACCTGGGCCGCTGTGCGACTCACCTCAGCAATCGGCGATGTAATCGTGGCACTGAATCCGGTGCTCGAGGGCCAATGGAAACGCGCCCGCAAGGTGGAAACCCAGACTCGCTTCCTGGTCCGCTGCCTGAACATACTGATTGTGATTATCGGGCTCGGGGCCGCGCTTATGACCTTCGAGTCGGTGCAGCACATGGGCGCGAGCCTGCTCGCCTCGGCGGGTGTTGGCGGCATTATCCTGGGCTTTGCTGCGCGGCCGGTTCTCAGTAATCTGCTGGCCGGCCTGCAAATTGCACTGACCCAACCCTTTCGCATTGACGATGTCCTGCATGTACAGGGTGAGTGGTGTTGGGTGGAGGAGGTCACTGCCACCTATGTGGTGCTCAGGGTATGGGATTTGCGAAGGCTGGTCGTCCCGTTACAGTGGTTCATCGAAAATCCCTTCCAGAACTGGTCACGCAACAATTCAGACCTGCTGGGAACGGTCTTCATCTGGGTGGACTACACCATGCCGGTGGAACCGTTGCGGGAGGAGTTCAATCGCTTGCTCCAGGCTTCCAGCCAATGGGATGGAAAGCTCGGCACGGTTCAGGTGACCGACTCCAGTGATCAGGCGATGCAGATCCGTTTCCTGATGAGCGCGCCGGATTCCAGTCAGAACTGGGATCTGCGGTGTGCCGTTCGCGAAGGGCTGGTCACGTTCATTCAGAATAACTACCCGGATCACCTGCCCCGCGTTCGGGCCAGGCTGGTTGAAAGCTAGCCAGATCAATTTACCGTCATAATTGCCCGGCACTGACCCCGTGCCGCCTGGCGCCATGTTTCCTTGCTCTACTCACACAGTTATCCACAGATATTGTGGGTAAACCTGCCTGCCTTTTTTCATCGATTTCAGCCTTTTCCGCTTTTGTTACGATTTCCTGTCGGAAAATTGACCATTTTGTAACTAGAATACCGACAAACTTCACACCCATAATCCGTCGCGTTTAACACAATTTCACAAATTCGACGATTTATTGGTGTCTATTGACTATGAAGCGCGTCATTAATACGTCAAAGGCATGGACGGCTGCAGTGTTTATGGGGATCGTGCTCACAGGGTGTGGAGGCGATTCCAGTGTGTCAGCAGGCTCGGCTGACGGCAGCAATGATACGAGCAGCTCCTACGATTCCGGCACCAAGTCCAGTGGTGAGCGAGTCAGCTCCGACTCGGGCAGTGGCGACACCGTAGTCAGCGACAGCTCCCCGGGTGGTGAGACAACGGGGGCTGTCGATAGCGGCACAGCAGACGAGAGCCCGGTAACCAGCGAGCCGGCGGTAACCGGTACCGCCAAACTCAGCTGGGTTGCGCCGGCCACCCGTGTGAACGGCGAAGGCCTTGCCATGGGCGAGCTGGACAGTTACATCATCAGCTATGGCCAGGACGCATCCGATCTGAGCAAAACCATCGAGATCAACGACGCCAGCACAATGGAATACACCATCAATAATCTGGGCACCGGCGAGTGGTTTTTCTCGATCCAGGTTGTCGACACCGATGGCCTGGTCAGTGCCCCTTCCGATGTCGTTAGCAAAACAATCTGAATAACCGTCTCGTTCTGGCGCCCAACTGTCACGTCAGGGATTGAATCTCCCGGGCGCCTCACCCACAATCTTGGCTTCTGTTAAGTTAACAAACACTCACTTTATGGGTGGTCAGAAGGGAGAGACCGGTGACCGAGCTTGTTAGTTATGAATTGAACGATGGAATTGCAACGATTGTCCTGAACAACGGTAAGGCGAATGCCCTGAGCCACGAGGTGTTCGAGGCGCTGAACAAGGCGCTGGATCAGGCGGAGCAGGACAAGGCCGTGGTTATCCTGACCGGGCAGCCGGGTGTATTCTCCGCCGGCTATGACCTGAAAGAAATGCAGAAGGGGCCGCAGGAGGCCGCCGCGCTGGTGAAAGTCGGCTCCACCCTGACTCGCCGCCTGGCGGCATTCCCCCTGCCGGTGATTGGCGCCTGCAGCGGTCATGCCATTGCCAAGGGCGCGTTTATCCTGCTGTCGGTGGATCATCGCATCGGCATCGAAGGGCCGTTCAAGCTGGGCCTGAACGAGGTGGCCATCGGGATGACGATGCATCATGCCGGCATCGAGATTGCCCGCCACCGCCTCAACCCGCCGCACTTCTATCGTTCGGTGGTGAATGCGGAAATCTATAATCCTGAAGGTGCCGTTGAGGCCGGTTATCTGGACGAGGTGGTCGGGCAGGATAGGCTGCTTGAGCGGGCGAGTGCGCTGGCCAACCAGTTCAAGCAACTGAATATGCGCGCGCACCGTGAAACCAAGGTGAAGGCCAAGGCCGAGTATCTGGAATTGCTCGACCGTTGTATTCAGCAGGACGCCGAGAACCTGGGCTTGAGAGGTTAATTAAGGTTTTGTTTGCAGGCTGTCACAGTCTGAATTGGTTGGGCCCCTGATGGAAGCGGGGCCCGACTTGGAAACTTCAAGGGGAGGGCATGGCTGCCTTTGGGATGTGGATGCCCATGGTTTCCATTCGATTAATAAGGTTTCTCCTAAGCCCCGGCAAGTCTTTGATTTTAATGTTCCTGTACGCTTCCACTTCCTCTCCAGTGTAGGGCCTGAAGTTCTCAGGAGAGCTTCCACCAGCAATCCCTTCTTCACGGAGCATCCAGTTCAGTAAATCCGCCAGTTGCTGGTTGCTCAGCGCTGACTGCGAAGAGCCTGGAACCTGAACCAGAAAAGCCCGGCCCCCTTCCACCTTCAGGAAGTTGCCGACAAAGCCTGTCATTTGGGGGATTCCGTTGCGCGGAGATCCTTCCCCGTTGGTCAGATGACAACCCAGGCATTGCAGTCGGTAGTTAACCGAAGAAGAGTAACCTGCCTGGCTCAAGGGTGTCTGCTCGGCCTCGTTACCGGGAGCTGGCCTCTGAGTAGTGTCAGGAATCACCCTTGCCTCTCCAAACGGAGAGGCAAGGAGCAGGGTTAACGACATGGCCAGGATGGATGGTTTCATCACATTGCCTCTCAGGTTGCGATACCCCGAATGACTGCGACGGTGCAGTTATACACATTGCTTTCTGCACCCAGGCACCAGTTGATGTCATTGTTGTTGAACGGACGGTACATCGGTTCTTCACTGTCATTTCTCGTACAGGCGCATTGGCCGCAGCTGTGTTTACCACAGCAGTCATTGTAGGAAATGATGTAATCAATACCATCGGCCGGATTGCGGCAGGTGCCCACCCAGGTGACCTGAGAGGTTTCAGTACCCGGAGGGCAGCTGGTTACCGATCCGCCGCAGCAGCTGCAGAGGAAGCCATCGACAGAGCAATAACGCCAGTAATCGCAGCTTGTCGGGTCTCCGGGGTCGCCGGCCTTGGGAGACTCGGCTGCCAGAGCCTTACTGGTTCTGTCGATGGGCAGTAACACCGGGGCCGCCGTACCGATTGCCAGGAGTGAGCCAAATTTTGCGATGAAGTGGCGTCTGCCGGAGGTATTGGCAACATGGCGTGATGAACGTTCAAAAAAGCGATCTAGAAATTTCATTTTATTATTCTCCCTGATCAGGACGGCGTATGAATGCGCGGAGATTCGGATTGGGTCTTCAGATACTGCTGAAGCGTTGAAGACCCCATCAATTCGGTTTCAAAGAGGCTGTCGAGGTGTTCCCGGGAGTTGACCAGCCCCTTGGCTTTCAAGGTGCCCTTGGCATCAATCAGTGCTGCGTAGGGCAGCTTGCCAATCTGAAAAGTCATGCCGATCTCCGGGCTGACGACGTAGCGGCTGTTTTCCAGTCCTGCATCTGCAATCAGCTTTTCCTGGGCGGCAGGGTCTCCGTCACTGACATATACAACATCAAGATTATCGCTTGAACGATCAATCGCTTTGATTGCGGGAATCAGCGACTTACAGATAGGGCAGGTGGGGGAGAGGAAAAACAGCAGTGTCGAGCGCTCGCCGGCATAACCGATATTCACCGGCTTTCCAGAGCGGTCTGCTGCTGTCACCTGAGGAGCTGGCTGGCCCACCTCCACACCTTTGTCCATCATCAGTGCGCCTGCCGGGGCAATGCGTGAATGCAGGACTCCGATCTGACGGATAAGTCCCAGAATAACCACCGCAGTGGCGATCAGAAGAAGCCAGAGTAATACGTTTGAAACAATCAGTGCTTGCATCTTATTTGTCTCCTGACAATTTGATCAAAAGGGGTCTGTTGGCCAGCCAAAGATCTGCTGCGGCATAGAGCAGAACCGCGACGGTACCGGCGGCAACCATGACGAAGTTGTCGTGCAGGGATACGGTCCTCTCGAGCATCGGGAAGAGCGCGCCAAGCGCAAGAACTCCGAGAAAGAAATTGCGAAGCAACAGCATGGGATGGAGTGGTTGGCGCATGGCCGGGCCGGAACATCCACAGTCCATATCATGGCGGCCGCGCATCAGGTTAATGCCGATGGCCAGGGCATACGCGGCGATCAATGCCAGGGCGACCGAGGCTGCGTATGGTCTGCTGGTTGTCCAGAGCAGGCCAGCCGCGGTCAGAAGCTCTGTCACTGGCAGCGCGAGCGCGATGACAGGCGTCAGGAAGGAGGGAGTCAGTCGATACTCTTCCACCTGGCGCCGAAACCAGTGCGGTTTTCTGAGCTTGTGACTGGCAGCGCTGGCGAATATCACGCTCAGGGCCAGTGCTGCTGCCGTGCTGATAATGGGATCGATCATCGGGTTACCCCTCAGTGGTTAATAACCAGTGTCGGTGTTTTGGTGACCCCCGCCATGGTTCCTGTGTGTTGGCCCGAGCCCAGATCAAAAATCTCCAGTCCACCTTCAATGTTGGTGCCAAGCAGGAGAGGATCGTCGTCGGAGGTTGCGCTGAGGCTCCAGATCAGGTTGGGGGACTCCAGGGTTCTCATTTTTTCGCCGGTTTTAAGGTCAAACTCCCAGATAATGGTACTGGGGTCTTCCCACTTGTGGGGTTTGTGATCCGGGTGCATCAGGACATACATGCGGTTCAGGGCCGGCGCTGTAGCAATAAGCTGCCAGCCGCCGGGGGCCCAGCCCTCGGCTCTTTGTTCTTCTGTGGTCAGGGACCAGCGCGGCAGTATTTCGGGTTTCTTCCCGGAGAGATCTGCCGAGAGCACGTCGCCGTCTGTGGTGACAAAGTAATAGGTTGAGCCCACGTTTGTTGCCCGTTCAACCAGTCGTTCCAAGTCGGGGTCGAAAAACTTCGTGGATGTCCGATTAACTTCCTTGCCGGCATCGTTCAGAGTAATAACCTGAAGCGAGCCGTCACCGCACAGTGACGCAAACCTTCGATCTCCCACGGGATAGTTGAGAATACATCCCTGGATGGCGAGTTCATTCACAACTTCCTGTTTTTCCGTGTCGACAACGGTCACCGAGGTGGATGGTGTGAAGTTGTAGATGTAGACGAATTTGTCATCCGCGCTTGTGTTGAGGGCGAAGCGCTCCGTGAGAGTAAAGGCACGCTTGGTCGGGATTTTGACTTCCCATTTCGGGGACAGAGTGGTGCTGTCCCAGGCTGTCAGGACATCGGTCCGATCGCCCCGGGTGTAGCGACTGAAAAAGATGTCCGCCGTGTACACGGTTTTACGATCCTTCGACAGAGCCGCAGGAGCCGCGTGTCCAGTGGGTATCATTCCGAGGTAGGTTTTCGAGTCAGGGTCGACTACCACCACCCGGGTCGAAACCATGTTGTTGAACTCGAAATCAACCATATAGCTGCGATGGTCACCTGGGGCCGATAGCACGGTGTTGCCTACCGATTCCTCAGGTAACACTGCGAAAGCTGAGGCGCTGATCAGCCCGGAGGCCAGCATCAGGCCACAGGCCAGTTTCTTGTATAAATGCATAGTTTGGGTCCTCGTTTGTTGTTTTGTGTCGATTCTATTTTTTCAGGCTGATCACCCGGGCCTGGGTAACGGCCTTGAGCCCTTCGAGTCCGAACTCACAGCCATAACCAGAGGCCTTGTTGCCGCCAAAAGGAACCATGGGGTGGATGGCGCCGTGCTGATTGATCCAGATAGTCCCGGCTTCCAGGCGACTGGCCGTTTCCGCGGCGGTGGCCGGGTCATCAGCCCAGACTGAAGCTCCCAATGCCGCCGGGAGCCGGTTGGCAGAAGCGACGGCCGCATTGAGATCGCGATAGCGCACGATTGGCAGAGCGGGGCCAAACTGTTCTTCGTCAACGAGTCGCTGGCCGTCGTTGATGTCGCCAACCAGAGTCACTGGCAAAAAGTATCCTTTGTCTGGTGTATCGCCGAACTCTCTCACGTCGCACTGGTTTGCCCGGGCATCGGCAATCAGTTCGCGGACTTTGTCGTATTGCATTTTGTTCTGCAGGGGGCCAATCAATACGTTCTCGTCAGTTCCGTCGCCGATGGTCATCTGGCTGGCAATGTTGCCGAGTGAGGACATGACCGCTTCGTAGTCATCCTCGTGAACATAGAGCCGCTTGATGCAGGCACAGGTCTGGCCCATGTTGAGGAAAGCACCCCAGAACAGGCCCTCGGCGATGGCACCGGCGTTTGTTCCGGGCAAGACAATGGCAGCGTCATTACCGCCCAGCTCCAGAGTGATCGGCGCCAGGTTGTGAGCCGAGGCCTCAATAATCCGCCGGCCCGTGGCCTCGCTGCCGGTAAACATGATTTTGTCGATGTCGGGGTGACTGGTCAGTTTGCTGCCAATGCGCCCGTCTCCGGTTATGGTGTTGAGAACGCCGGGCGGCAGCACCTGATTGATCAGCCTGACCATCTCAAGTGTTGCTATGGGGGTGTACTCCGAGGGCTTGAGAACCACGGTGTTGCCCATTCGAATTGCCGGTATGATCTGCCAGATGGCAATCATCAGCGGCCAGTTCCACGGCGCTATCGCGGCCACGACACCCAGGGGAACACGGTGCAGCGTGTCCTTTCGTTCGTCGTCTTCGTAGACGACCTCCGGGGCCAGTTCCAGGCTGGCGGGTACCTGTGTCCATCCGACGCAGGCCTGCATCTCGAATCTTGAGCCCGGCCCGGACAGGGGTTTGCCCTGTTCCCGGGTGATCAGGTCCGCAAGGTATTCCGAGTTTTCTTCCAGGACCCTTGCGATACGGGCGGTTATCTCTGCGCGGTCCTTGTCGCTGCGCCGTGCCCAGGCTGGCTGAGCTGCTCTGGCGGCGCTGACTGCCTGTTCCACTTCATCTTCGGTGCTGATCGGAGCCAGCCCCAGCAAGTCGCCGTTGGCGGGGTTGAAAATCTTCTGATTTTCAACCGGTTCTGCGAGTTCACCATTCACAACGTTTTGATACTTTTGCATGCGTCTGCTCTCCAATCAGAAACCGATGACGGCAATAATCTGGGCATAGGTGCTCAGGTCATCGTCCTGATACTGGCTTCCGCCATTGGCTGCACTGTTTTCAGGTTTGTAGAAACCAATCACCGGGCTGATGAACAGGTTTTCGCGCACTGCCCACTCTGCATAAAGGTCAATTTCCTGACTGTCCAGCGTGCCGGTGCCCTGATTGGTATCGCTGAAATCAAAGAACAACGCACCTACGGCCAGGTTAGATGTCGGATAAGCTTTCACACCCAAGTGGAGTACGTCGGTGTCAGTGTTGAAGGGGCCGGCATAGTTGGCCGCGACTTCGCCCTGGAACCAGGTGCCGTAACCGCGGTTGAATCCGAAGAAGAGTGGGTCGAAGCCTTCGTCAAACTGAGAGAAGCGGGCGCTGACTTCCGGAGCCCATGTCACTTCCGAAAAGCTCCATCCGGCTTCGAGGTACCATGCCTCGGCATCCGGCCGGCTGGCATCGCCCTGATCCTGGGTCACGATTTCGCCAGAAAGAAAAAGCTGCTCTGTACCGGCGTTACCCTGATAGCGAAGGCTTGTGGTTTTCTGGCCATCCCTGTTGCTGAGACCTAGCGCCTGGGCATAGTTATCGTCTACATCCAGCCCCTTGATATGCATGAGGCCGAAGGTGCCATAGGGAGCAACGTATTCGAGGTTTATCCCTGCCAGTTCGGTATCGGCCTGGGCGTTGTTGTCTGATTGCAGCCAGAACACGTCAGAGCGCAGGCCGGAGTCGCCACCAATGCGCGCAATGGCTGTGCTGTCGAAGGCCTTTCGTGCGGCCAGCCAGTAGGCGCCACCGCGATCGAAGTCGAGCCCGCCGCCGTTGAGGTTGTCGCCAAGGTTGAGAGAATCGCCGTTGATCAGGAACCCGTCACCAATGGCGAAATTCTGTCGCCCGACGGATACGTCCAGTCCATCAGTGCCGAGCGCGGGGAGAAGGTTGCCGGAACGGAAGCCGATGTAGGCATCCTCAAGGTCGGTCCGTCGCTCATCGCCGGAAGTAAAGCCGCCGGCATCGCCGTCGCCCCAGGTTCCCGAGGAAAGGACATTGACGGCGCCATAGGTGGTTGCCGCCTGCGTCAGGTTATAATGACCTGATACGCCGAACTTGATATAGCCCTCCTGCCAGAAGGCGCCGCCCCGATCAGTGTCGTACAGGTAGTTCTTGTCGCTGCTGAACACGCCCGCTGCTATTTCAAGGTCGCCGTTCAGTTCGTAGTCCGCGCCACTGGAAAGGGAAGCCGCCAGTGCGGACGGGATGATCAGCTGGGAAGTTAAAACCCACAAAACGGGGTTGTTCAGTCGTTGGTTCTTAAACATTCTGACACCTTGTTCTTGTTGGTCTGAAAGCCGGTATCACCCTCATGCCGGTTTGCCATGAAGATCTTGCCGAATTGGTAAAAGCTCCAAAGGCTATGTTCGTCAACTTCGGCTCTGAGTACTTTCTCTCCCGTGCCAGAACGTTCACTGATTGCGCCAGAGATGAACTGCGTTTCCTTGACATTTGTTCAGTGTTTGCTCATTTTGAGCCACATTGTGATACAAATATAAGAGGTCACAACAATGCTTCCGTGTTCCAATTCCGGCGCTCAGTTCGAAAGCTGGATCAATAATATCAACGCCATATGCGGCCCTTTCGCTGCAGATCCTATGGGCGGTGAATTCTCTGGCATTATTGAAAAGGTTGGTGGCTCCGGCCTGAATATGTCGAAAGTGGAGATTCAGGGGGCAGATCTCTATCGGACGCCAAAAGAGATACGGAAAAGTGGAATTCCTGATTTTTTCTGTGTCTTTCAAACGGGAGGGGAGTCTTTCGTCGAACAGGCGGGTAATCGATCCTCCATGGAGACGGGGGACATCGTGCTGATGGATTCAGCTCTACCCTTCCGTTTTTCCTATCCTCGGGAAGCTCAGCAGATTTCGCTCATTCTTCCGCGCGATATAATCGAGCGGGTACTGAGCCTGAGTAAAATCGAGCTGGGTGTGAAAATCCCCGCCGATTCCCACATCGCCAGCTTTGCAAGTCGACTGGTCAAGGAAGCGTCTCTTCATCAGAATCTGGAATTTGATGAAGGCGCCGCGATACTCGATTCTCTTGCAACCCTGATTAAACCATCAGTGCTTAAGAGCATCAGTGGTTCTGACCCAAGGGACCGGGTGTTCCGGGATGCCTCTGAATTTATCAAAGCAAACATCGGACAGCCGGGACTGAATGCAGACATGGTCGCGAATTCTATTGGAGTGTCCGTTCGCAGTCTTTACCGGGTTTTTTCGGCCCGTTCAACTACTCTTTCGGAATTCGTGAAAGCACAGCGTCTGGAAATGTGTGCGGAATACATCCGAGCCCATCGGGGAAAGCTGAATTTGACGGAGGCGGCCTATCGATTCGGTTTCTGCAGTTCAAGTTACTTTTCTACGGCCTTCAAACAGCGGTTTGGACATACTCCCTCACAATTTAAAAAACACTGCACTTGATGGTTCCTTGAGTAGGCGTCTACGCCATTAGGTCAGTCGCGGTGCAGCCCGGAACCGGAACAGCTTCGCCAGCATCAGGTCGGGAAACGACTGGATCCGTGTGTTGTAGATCATCGCGCTTTCGGTGTAGCTGTTTCGCAGCAGCGACAGGTAATTCTCGGTCTCGGCCATGATGGCCATGAACTTCCGGATCACCTCGTTGTTCTTGAGGTCCGGGTAGTTCTCGATCCGGGCCTGCATGGCCCGGGTTACTTTCTGCTCGAAGCCGGCCAGTTTCTCGACATCTTTTCCCGTTTCCATGGTTGCCGGATTGGCTGCCCTCAGCTGTGCGATGGCTTTTAGCAGCTGCTTCTCATGGGCCAAGGAGGCCTTCACCACCTTTTCCAGGTTCGGCCAGAGATCGTGCCGCTGTTGCAGGATGGTGTCGATATTGGCCCGGGCCCGGTTTACCCGGTTTTTCAGGAAGACGATGTCGTTGTAGTGCAGGATGCCGATGTATAGGCACAGCAACAGGGGTACCGTGAGCGCCGCCATCATCAGGTTGTCCGGGCTGAAGGTGCCGTCGGCCGCGAACACCGTGGTGGCGGCAAACAGGGACAGGCCAAGACTCAGGGCGATGCCGACAAAGCCTCGGGCGCCCCGGTCAAGCACGATGTCCTGCTCTTCCTTGGCGCTGATCAGGAAGGGAGAGTTGTTGTCCTGCCGGATGCTCAGCCGGTCTGACTGTTCCTTGTCGAGCCCCGCGAAGCCGAGGCAATAGACGTTCACGAAGGTATCCAGCAGTCTGACGGTGTAGCGCCGGTCACCCCGGGTTTCCTGGTGGAATTTCGGGTATTCGATGGTCGCCCCTTCCGGGTGGACCAGCACCTGGCCGTGAGGATCTTCCAGCCAGAAAGACACCCGCTCGGATCGCTCTTCTACTGTGCGCCACTTGTCATCTTTTCCGCCACCCTCGCGTTCTTCAACCTTGTAGTCAAAGGCCACGCACTTTTCATTTTTCAGCGGGTCGCGAATGGGCGGATGCGCGTCATCCACGTCGACCATGCCTTTGAGTTCGGACAGCCCGAAGCTCAACCCCCGGGTACTGCTGGTGGGAACCGCTTCGATCAGGCGCTTGAGCTTGACCGTGCGGATTGCGAGGAATATCAGTAGCACCGAGAGCGCTGCGCTTCCCGCGGCAAAGATCCAGCTCTTGGTGGAGTGCTGGTATCGGCCTTGTGGCTGGTTTTCCACAATCTTCCGGACCCTGGACGTGGTCTGGTCGTCCAGGTCCGGGAGCGGCAGGCGCTTTTCCACAAGGCTGCGGAACATCCACCGGTCGAGCCAGCCGCTGGTGCTCTGGCGGATAAGCTGTTGCAGGGCCGCCACGTCAGCGAGCAGAAGGGGATTGTTCTCGTGACCGTTGAGCTGCTCGTACCGCGCCTCATAAAGTGTGGCAATGGCGGACCATTCCTGCTTCAGCTTGGCGATGCCGAGGGCCGAGAGCGTTCCGGTTACAGCCAGGGTCATCGCCAGCACATACACCCAGAACCGGTGCACCTTCAGGGCGGTCAGCCCCAGTGCCAGTCCCAGGGCGAGCAGGCCGGTGGCGATGGAAATCCGGATGGCGGCGCCGAAAAGGCGGTCACCGCTGTCTGCCTCCAAAGGGCGATCGGAAATAAGCGCTGGCAGGCTGAAAGTCGTGAGGTCAGAGAAGGTTACTGACTGCTCTCCGGCATCGTAACGACCGATGATCCGGGCGGTTTCGCCGGGTTGCAGGGTCCACTCCGAGTAGATCCTGTCTCCCCTTCGGGTGCGATAGGAGCGGGCGATATTCCATTCCACTGATGACAGGTTGTGGCCGGGCTCGATCAGCACGCTGCCACTCTGGTCCTCGACGCGAAAGCTGCCGCCACGGGAGCCGGAGTCCAAGGTGCGGATGCGCAGGTCCCCGTCAGAATCCCGGTACTCCTCTTCCAGTTTGTAGCGGTAATACACCGCCTCGGTATTGGAGTAGGGGGTTGTGACCGTGTCTGCCGCCACACGCACCTCACCGGCAATCACGTAGGGTCCTTTGGCCAGGGCGCCGATGGGCGTTTCTGGCAATCGCTGCATCTGGCGAGCCTCGGCAAGTTGCCCCAGGCCGGTCTGCATTAGGTGGAAGGTGCCGGCAAGGGCGGCGATTGCGAGCAGGGCCATGACAATCCGGCCGGGAACACTGGCGATATTGAGGCGCCGCATGGAGTTAACAGTCCTTTTTTTGGTGGTGCATGAGAGGCGGCAGTATACCCTGATCAAATTACCTTCACATTCGGCGGGGTCACACAGCAAAGGGCTTGCAGGCACCTGTCCTGATGTTGCCAACAAAGTTATCCACAGAATCTGTGGGAAAAGTTTTTCGTGATGCTGGTCAAAAAAACGGCATTAGACCTTTCGCGATAGGTGCCCTGGTTCACGGTGCGCTGGACCAATCTGCGGCAAACTCACGTCAGGGTGATGAATTGTTTATCCGTTCGCCCGTTTATCCGGCCACGAATGTGAGGAGAAGTGTCGTGCAAGGATCGTCATCCAGTGATTTCCGCGTGGAGTCTGCAGGTCGCATCCTGGAGGGGTTTTCAACCGAGAAGGTGTCAGAGGCTCTGGCTACCCGGTTCCGCCTGAAGCCTTCGCAAATCGGGCTGATGGTATCCCGGCGCGTTGTGATCAAGCGTGGGCTGACCCAAGACCGTGCGCAGAAGCTGGAGGCTGCACTCCGGGCATCGGGGCTGGATGTCTCTGTGCCGGAGCTGCAGTCCGGGCCGGAACCCTGCAAGGAGCAGGACGATCTGGAGGCCTTGTTGCCTGACACGATTCCCTCCATGCCGCTGAGCCTGGCTTACCGTGCCGGATTGATCGTCGTGATGGCCCTGAGCCTGATTGCACCGCTTTTCTACTTCGGGTTGATAGCGGTTGCCGCCGGTGGTCTGATTTGGTCCCTCACTTTGATTCCCGATCAGTTGGCCGAGTCGAGCTCTATCGCCGGGACGCTGCTCGCCGGATCTGGCTCTGTTATTTGCGGCTTGTTTCTGCTGTTCCTGGCGCGCCCCCTGTTTATCCGGTATTCCTCATCTCCAACGTTGACGCTGGATCGCCAGAAACACACTCGGGTTTTCAACGTGGTTGATGCATTGTGCCAGAGTATGGGACTGCCGCCGGTGCAGGAAATTCGCGTTGATAATCGTATCACCGCCTCTCTGGAGCCGAGCGAGGGGCTGCGCGGCCTGCGCCGTCGGGAGCTGACCCTGACGGTGGGGATGCCGCTGTTCGCTGGTCTCGATATTCGCCAGATGGTTGGTGTGGTCGGTCATGAGTTCGGCCACGTTGCCCACCCGACAGCAATGTTCGCCAATTACCTGATCAACAGGGTCAACCGTTGGCTCGCCAACCGATCATTGGTGGGAGATTCGTGGGACGCCGTTCTGGAACGTTGGCAAGGCAAGTCGCCAGCGCTGGTTGATCATGCGGTTCTGCGGCCGGCCCAGATAATGATCGCCATGATCCGCAGCCTGTTCAGAGGCATGTTGCTTTTCAACCTTCGGATCAGTCGTCAGCTGTCACGCAAAATGGAGTACGAAGCTGACCGCTATGAGTGCTGGCTGACCGGCAGCAAGGCGTTTGAGATGACCGCCGAAAGGCTGCACATGCTGACGTTTGCCGATCAGTACGTGCAAGCCGCCAACGCCCGGGCCCGAGAAGAAGGCAGGCTGATGCGGGATCTGCCGCGAGCCGTCAGCGAAAGTGCCGATAACCTGAATGCCGAACAGCGGCAGACGGTTCTGGATGCAATGGGCGAGCAGCAGGCCTTCGTGTGGGATGCCCACCCCGCGGATGTTGACCGGATCCGTCACGCCCTGGAGCTGGAATTTCCGGGCGTGGTGCGGTTCGAAGAACCTGCGTCCAGATTGCTTCGGGACTTTGATCACCTGTGTGCGGCTATCACCCGGCAATCCTATGTGGATTCTGGCATCCAGGATGTGGAGCGTTACCTGGTCGATAACGAGGAGGTTCTGCAGGTGAAAAAGGTCAGTGATGAAGGCGACGACGCTCTGGATCAGTATTTCAATGGCCATCTGAGCAGCCGTTTCCTTCATCTGGACGCTGGCCGGGAGGGGCAGCAGACACTGCAGCAGGTCATCGATACCCTGCGTGGACGGCTGCCGGAGTTGGCGGCACTTCAGGAGGCGTACTTCCGGGCTGTCCAGCTTCATACCGACCGGACCCATGGCAGGGTCCTGCTGGCTGAAAAGATCGCCATCCAGCCGCGGGAATTCGGCCTGACCACCCAGGAACTCCGGGACGCGGACCGCGCGGTCGAGGATGCATCGAGTGAATGGAGGGATCTGGGCAAGCGGCTGCGGGATATTGATCGCCTGTTTGCCCGGCGGATGTATCTGGCCATCGACCAGATGCCGGCGGACGATGGGAAGCTGGCCTCAACCATGCTGGAGAGTCTGTCCACGTTCCCGGTTCTTACCCTGCCGATACGCCACCTGAGCAGCTACGCCGCTACCCTGGAGGGTCTGCTGAATGAAAATGACAGGGCCAGATTGAAGCGCACCGAACCGGCGATCGAGCATGCTGCCAGCCGCTGCCGGGAATCCATCATCCAGTTCTACAATGCGGCGGCCCGGATCACCCTGTCCCTGCCCGGTTACCAGGGTACCCTGAGGGAACACGCCGGAGCTTCCGGCCTGCCGGGAAGCAGGAACGGCAGGGACCTGACGGCCAGGGAGCTTGATCCCCATGAAATCCTCCGGGTTGCCCGGCAGTGTGAGGAGTTGGCAAATGACGCCTACTGCCGATCCATGGCCATGATGGCGAGGCTTTGTACAGAGCAGGAGGCGCGGATGCGTGTTCGCCCGCTGAAACTGCTTCGTTTTGGCAGTGGGGCCATGGGTGCAGTTGCCTGAATCCGGACTGGGCGGCCTTTAAATCCGATTCGAATATTCCTTTATTTTTGTGTCTGGAACAGTCTATTGCAAAGGGTGTTTCCGGTGTGCTGATGAACTAGTCTGGACGGGTGAGGCTGCGTTACAGAAAGGAGTAACGGAGATGAATAATACAGACTGGAGAATCAAGGGATTGGAGTTTGTGAACTGCAACTGTGATCCGGGATGTCCTTGTCAGTTCATGTCCCGTCCCACTCACGGGGACTGCCACGCTTTTGCGGCAGTCAAAATACAGGACGGCTATTTTGGTGAGACGCGCCTTGATGGCCTGTCCTTCGCTATGACGCTGAAGTGGCCCGGTGCCATTCATGAAGGCAACGGCCAGGCCCAGGCCTTTGTGGACGAGCGGGCGACAGCCGAACAGCGGGATGCCCTGATGGCGATCCTCTCCGGGGACACTTCCGAGCCAGGAGCGACCTTCTTCAACGTGTTTGCCAGCACACTGACCAAGATGTTTGACCCTGTTTTCTGCCCGATCGAGATTTCCTGCGATGTCGAGAATCGCAGGGCGCAGGTGCGGGTGGCGGATCTGATTGAAGGCAGCGCTGAGCCGGTTATCAATCCAATTTCCGGTGAGCCGCACCGGGCTCGCATCGATTTGCCCGAAGGGTTCGAGTACGCCGTCGCGGAGGTGGCCAGCGGGCGCACTGATGCCCGGGCCGACGTGCCCATGGGGTTTGATGGCACGCACTGCCACCTGTCACACCTGGATATTGGCCCCACTGGCGTCTACCGATAGTTTCGGGTCCAGAAACATGGCCGGGATCAACGCCCGGGGCATGCCCCGGGCGTCACTGGTTACGCTGGCGGCACTGCTGGCGATTGCGGGTGTTTGCTGGTGGTACTTGCTTGATATGGCAGCAGGTATGTCTGCGGGTGGTTCCATGATGCTCAGAGAGTGGACACCCGTTTACTTTGTCATGATGTCGGTGATGTGGAGCGTCATGATGGTGGCCATGATGGTTCCCAGTGCGGCTCCTATGGTTCTGCTGTACCGTCAGGTTGCCAGGACCAACAAACTGGCTCGGGAAGCCCTGGGCACCGGACTGTTCTGCGCTGGGTATTTTGTTCTCTGGACCCTCTTCAGCCTGGTTGCCACAACCCTGCAATGGCTGCTTGAAGAGTGGGCATTGCTCAGCCCCATGATGCGCAGCCAGAGCGTTGCTCTGAGCGGAATCATTCTGATCGGTGCCGGCCTCTACCAGTTTTCCTCTCTCAAGCAGGCATGCCTGAAGAATTGCCGGGGCCCGCTGTTTTTCATTACCCGTCATTGGCGCCCGGGCCCGAGGGGTGCATTCGAGATGGGGATCATCCACGGGGCCTACTGTGTGGGGTGCTGTGGCGCGTTGATGGCCCTCCTGTTTGTGGGCGGGATCATGGATCTGTTGGTGATTGCGGCCCTTGCGGTGATCGTTCTGCTTGAGAAAACCGTGCCTGGCGGTGAGTGGTTGGCCAAGGGCGTGGGGTTGACCGCGATTGTCCTGGGCATTGTGGTTATCGCCTCTGCCTGATTGTGGCTATCGCTTATCGTCTTAAGTCGTGGTATATCAGAGGCCCCCTAGTTTTCATTTTCTTTCGGGACCAGAAGCAATGCCAAAAGCCAGTGAAATCAAAAAGAATCAGGCCGTTGAGTACGAGGGACGGGTTTACTTCGTCAAGGATATCGAGCGCTCCGTGCCCCAGGGGCGTGCCGGAGGTAGCCTGTACCGCATGCGTATGTACGATGTCGTGACCGGCCAGAAGCTGGACGAAACCTTCAAGGACTCCGACATGCTGAACCAGGCGGACCTGGTTCGCCGGCCGGCCACCTTCTCGTACGCCGACGGAGACGAGTACGTCTTCATGGACACCGAGGATTTCACCCAATACATGCTCAACAGGGAAGCCATCGCTGACGAGCTTCTGTTCATCAACGAGGACACAGAAGGGTTGATGGTTATTCTCGTGAGCGATTCCCCGGTGGCCCTCGACCTGCCGCCAACAGTCGAGCTTGAAATCGAAGAAACCGATCCCTCTGTCAAAGGTGGTTCCGCCACTGCCCGGACCAAGCCGGCCAGGCTGACCACGGGCCTCGTGGTTCAGGTGCCCGAGCACATCTCCACCGGCGATCGGATCAAGATCAATGTGGAAGAGCGCAAGTTCCTGAGCCGGGCCTGAACTGCCTCGTCAGGGCGCAGGTGCATTGCCGTGCCTGGTTTCAAGTACTGGCAATCAGACACTCGCGCCCTGATTTCGTGTTAGGGTAATAGTGTCAGTCCCAACCTTTGGGGGAGGACGCTATGAAGAATGCCTCTGGCAAACTCGTGGTGTACTACGATGGTTCATGTCCGGCGTGCATCAAGGATCGCCGGTGGTACGAAAAGCTGGCCGGGAAGACCAACGAGTCCGTTGAATGGTTGGATATTACCGGCCGTGATGACATCCTGCGCCAGGAGGGTATTGATCCCGACAGCGCGCTGCGAGAGCTGCATGTCAAGGACAGCGAGGGCGCCATTCATCGGGAAATGGACGCCTATATTCTGTTGATGTCCCGTATCCCGGTGCTGAAGCCGCTGGCCTGGTTGATTGGCCTGCCGGTGATTCGGCCCCTGTTGGCCCGCCTTTACCATTCCTGGGTCGACCGAAGGCTTACGGGGCAGGGTTGAGCTTCGCCTGCCGGCTTTCAATGACCAACTGCGTCAACACACGGAGCTGATTTCCTCAGCCGTCAGGTGGCGATAGCCGCCAATGGCAAGTGCCGGATCCAGCGCCAGGCTGCCCATGCTTTCCCGGTGCAGCGAGGTTACCCGGTTGCCCAAAGCGTGGAACATACGCTTGACCTGATGGTAGCGACCCTCGTAAATGGTCACACGGGCCTCGCGTTCGTTGATCTGTTCCAAGCGGGCCGGAGAGGTCTTCAGCTGCTCGTAATCAAACCAGATGCCCTCGGCAAATCGCCCAGCCGTATCTGGAGAAATCGGATAGGCGGTGGTGACCCTGTAGACCTTGGGGATCTTGACCTTGGGTTCGGTCAAGCGCCGGGACCAGACGCCATCGCTGCTCAGAATCAGGAGCCCGGTACTGGCGCGGTCGAGGCGGCCGCCGATGTGCAAATGGCTCCTCAGAGCCGGGTCGATCAGCTCCATCACGGTTGGATGCAGCGGATCCTGAGTGGCACTCAAATAGCCTGCGGGCTTGTTCAGCATCAAGTAATAAGCCGCCTCTCCATGCTGAATAACTTCCTGATCAATACTGACTTCCTGGAACCTGCTGACATCACAGGCACCCTCCCGACAGATGCTGCCATCAACGCGAACCCGACCTTCAGCAAGTAGAATATTGGCCTGGCGGCGGCTGATGCCGTTCTGGTTGCTGAGGATGCGTGAGAGTTTCATTGGTCCTGGAAGCGGTCGAGGTTGAGCCGGGAAAACCCAGTTTAATGCCAACGGCACAATTACTGCTATGTTCTATTGATAATGTGACGGCGGCTTTCCAGCCGGGCGTCTGTCATGCGGAACACCTGGGGGAGAGTATGAAAGTATCGGTAATTGGAACTGGTCATGTTGGCTCCACGCTGGCCTTCGTCCTGACGCTCAAGAATCTGGTCAAAGAATTGGTGCTGGTGGGGAAAACACGCGAGTCTGCAATGGGGGATGTCCTGGATCTCCGGCATGGTCAGCTGTTTGTGAATACCCCAACCCAGGTCAGCGCTGGAACACTGGCGGACAGCGCTGGTTCCGACATCATCGCCATGTGTGCATCTGTGCCCACGCCCAAAGACATGAACAGCCGTCTGGAGCTGGCGAAAGGCAATGTCAAGCTTATGCGTGAGCTGATGCCGGAGTTGGCCCGGCTGTCGCCTGATTGCAAGGTGGTGATGGTGTCCAATCCGGTGGACGTTCTGGTGCACTATGCACTGGAATGTACCGATCTCAGACCGAACCAGGTGGTCGGTACAGGTACCCTCGTGGACTCATCGCGTTTCCGGCAGTTGCTGGCGGAAGAGCTCCGGATTCATTCCGGGGATATCCGCGCCTACATTCTGGGGGAGCATGGTGATAGCCAGTTTCCTGCCATGAGTTGTGCCGATGCAGGTGGTGAGCCTCTGGATCCGACACCTGCACGGTATGCGCTCGCTGACCAAGCCTCCAAAGCAGGGTTCGAGGTGTTCAAGTATAAAGGCCACACCAATTATGCGGTCGCCCTCGCTGCCGCAGAGATCATTGAATGCATTATCACGGACGCCAAACACACGTTGCCGGTCAGCTTGCAGGTGGATGGTTTTCTTGGTGTCAGTGACGTATGCCTGAGCCTTCCAGCGGTAATTGGTGGCAACGGCATCGAGCGTGTGCTGCATCCTCGCCTGAACAAGCGGGAGGAGGGTGAGTTTCTTCACAGTGCGGAGGTAGTCAGGCAAGTGGTTGCTTCCGCCAGGACTGACTAACCATCCGTTAATTCTCCGGCAGTGTTCCTGGCGAGGGTGCCTCGGGTATAGTATCGCCTTTCATATTCTGGAGAGAAAGAGTGCTAATGGCGCGAAGGAGGTCTGACTCTCTGATTCGCAAAGCTCTCCGGTGGTTGATTTGGAGCGTTCTGGCGTTACTCGGGGCCTTGACCCTCGTGTTGCTGCTTTTCCGGTTTGTGAATCCGCCAACCTCGGCGTTCATGGCCGCCTACTGGTTCGGTCATCCCGATCAGAACCTCCGGCAGGAATGGGTGCCTTACGAACAGATCTCACCCTGGATGCCCCTGGCCGTTGTCGCCAGTGAGGACCAGCGTTTTCCTGAACACTGGGGTGTGGATTTCAGCGCCATCCACAGTGCGGTGGAGGAATACATCCACGGGGAGGGATTGCGAGGTGCCAGCACGATTACCCAACAGACCGCAAAGAATCTTTTCCTGTGGAATGGCCGAAGTTTTGTCCGAAAGTCCCTGGAAGCCGGGCTCGCTATCACCCTGGAGGTATTGTGGCCGAAAGAGCGCATCCTTGAGGTCTACCTTAACATTGCCGAATTCGGGCCGGGTATCTACGGTGTAGAGGCCGCGAGCCGGGCTTTTTTCGGGATTCCGGCGAGCCAGTTATCAAGAACCGAGACGGCTTTGCTGGCGGCGGTATTGCCCAACCCCAAGGTATTCCGCGTAGACCAGCCATCGGCTTATGTCTGGGAGCGGGTCGGTTGGATCAACCGACAGATGGGTCAGTTGGGGCTGGGCTATCTCAGAGGGATATGAAGGCCGCCCCGGGGGCGGCCCCCCTCCGGTTCAGGGTGTTACCGGCCCATTGCAGTACAGCACGTCGCTGACGTCCTCGCAGCTCCACTGGAATATCCAGAGTCCGGTGTTGCGATCCGATCCCAGAATATACTGCTGGCCCTCAATTTCGGTGACATGAACACCCCAGAAGTTGGATCCTTCTGCTTCACCATACTCATCGCCGGCGATAAAGCGGCCCACCTCGTGCATGTTCCAGGAGACAACGCCTTCGCCTTTCATGTTTCCATGCAGGTGGCCCGGCCGCCACTCGACTGCGCGCATTCCGAGGGAGTACCAGCTGATGAATGTACGGTCAGGATCGTTGGGGTCCACTTCCAGGTTGTGCATGGTCAGGTCCCCGGCCCCACTGGCCAATTCAGGATCCGTGAGTTCCGCCGGCGCGTAGTACCCGATTTCCCCGAGGTAGCCCACTTCCACGGATTCGGCATCTTCACCCATGCCTCTGGGTACTGTCATGGTCGTTCTGACGTTGTTGAGCGTGTGGAAGTATCCCCAGCCGTCGAAGGCCGCGCCCAGGGTAGCAACCAGGCCCGGACTGGACGGATCGGGCAGAACGGGGTTCATGCCTCCGGGGCATGCCTCCGGGTCATAGCCGTCAATGCCGAGGATGGCATAGCCGGTGGAGCGGGGGACGAACAGCATGGGAATGTCCCCCTCAACCAGCATGGAGACTGTTGCTTCGCAATTGCCCTCTGCCGCTGAATTGAAGACCACGCCTGCCTGGTAACCTGCGGCCTGGACAGTCTGCGCCTTGGTGGTAAACGCACAGTCACCGCGTTCGATCACCGCAATCGTCGCGCCCACATCCGCGGCAGAGGGCAATGAGCCGCCACAGGCCCGCCCGACGAAGGCGGTCTGCCCGCTCACTTCGTCAACCGCTCCACCGATCTGGGGAACATCGCTGCCCTGGTTGGCTCGATAGTCTTCGCCCGCGACCGTGATCGCAGTAAAGAGGGAGTCGAAGTCTTCATCACCACCAAAAATCTTGTCGAAATTGGGACCGGCGAAGACTGCTGCGTGGGCATTACCCTCGGGAGGTGAGGTGCCGTAAACCGGATCGGTCTCGGGGTAAGTGGAGTCGGCCAGGAAAACCGGATTGCTTGGATTGTTGATGTCGAGAGTGATGAACCCGGCATCCCAGTACGAGAGGACGGCCTGCCAGTTCTCGCCCGATCCCGGATCCATGTCGTTCACCCAGACATCGTGCAGAAGCGGGGCCGCAAAACTACCCATGAAGAGCTGACCGTCGTCGGCGATTTCGGGATTGGTTGCCAGCCAGGTCCCGATTCCTGTCTCGCTGATCAGTTTGGGTGACTGGGGTTTGGAGATGTCGACGATCTTCAGGTCGTCCACAGCCACGTCATCCACCACGAGCATGTAGGTAGTGCCTTCCGCCGTCGTCCACGGGAAGACATTGTGGACCGGAAAGTCGAGGAAGTTCTGTTTGAGTGGGTGCGGGCGACTCGGGTCAGTCACGTCCCAGAGCGAAACACCCACCTGGCCTTGTTGATAGCCACCATTTCCGCCGCCGATGGCAAGCCCGTTGCCGAGAGTCGGCCCACAGGGCTCAAGAGAATGGATCAGCACGTCACGACCATCTATTTCGGTCACCTTGACGTCGTTAATCCTTGTCTGGGGCGGGGAATTGATCATGCCCACGGTGACCGGGTTGGCCGGATCCCGGATGTCCGAGATGTAAACGCCTGCGCGGGTGCAATCCGGTTCCTGGAAGGTGCCGATGTAGGCGTATCCATCTTGGGCCCAAACGTCGGTATAGAGCCCGTCCGAAATGCCGCCCAGCGTGTCCCGGCCGATCACAGTAAAGCCATAGTTCTGGTTAGCAGGCACGTGGCCGTCGGGAATGGGGGTATCGTGGGCGGGATGCAGGTTGGTGTCTCCGTCCGATACCAGCTGGTCGTCCGCCAGGGCGGTGGTGATCAGGGTTGATAAGAGAGCGATGGCGATACAAGGCCGCCATAGTGAGTTCATAGCCATGATTTGTCCTTTTTCTTTTGGCACGGCGCCATCCCGTGGCTCAGGGTGGGGTCGGCTGACTCCTTTGCTGCGGGATGACGATCCCGTGATTGAGTGAGTACAGGCAGTACGTCGCAAAACCCTGCCTCCATCAACCATAGCAATGACCTGCAGCCTGCATTATTCGATTTTGACGCAAAGAGCGGGCAATTAGTTGTTTCTGTGATAAAAAATAGATAGCTGTCTGCGACGAGTAATAACACGGAATCCAGGGTCAGCCTTCCAACAGGGAGAGATTTTTCATCAACTTGCGCCAGCCGATGGGCAAACGCTCCTCCAGTTTCTTCAGGTGCGGCACGTCCAGGGGCCAAGGGTAGAAGGGTTCCTTGCAGCCGTATATGACGGTGTTATTGGTCTTGCTGTGGAAGTAGAGCAGGCAGGGAAACTGGCGCACCAGCTCGCGGAACAGGCCGCCGCTCTCATCCGGTACCTTGTGGTAGTTCAGGATCAGCCAGCCGTTGTCGGTGAGGGCGTTGCAGCAATCCTTGATAAATCGGCGCTGGCCCTGGGCAGGGCTCATGCGATCCGCGTTGTATAAGTCGGTAAAGATCATGTCGGTGCTGGCCGGGGGGAGTTCTGCGACGGCCTTGCTGGCATCGGCGATGGTGACCTCCATCCGGTCGGAATCCGGAAGTGCAAACCACTCCCGCGCTATTTCGAGGACTTTAGGGCGTAACTCAATGACGTGAACCCTGCACTCGGGAAACAGTCGATACAGACCATGGGCCAATGCGCCTCCGCCGAGGCCGAGCACGGTCACATGGGCCGGCTCGGTGAACGCCGCGGGTATGAGCATGGCGCGGCTGTATTCATGCACTGGCAGGTACGGAGTGGCCCGGGCGATCTTGCTCTGCTCGAAGATGGAGTCAAAGCTCAGAACCCGATGTTTGCGGTCGTCAATGACCAGGATGTTGCCCAGGGCATCCCGGGTCACGTGAACGATTTCACCCCGGATTTCAGGTTTCTGCATCATGAAAATGTGTGGTTATCGGCTATGGTGTCAGTAAGGGCCTTGTTGCCCGGCCAATGGAGAGTATCCGATTGCGAGAGTTCGTGCAGGTCTGCTGTTATGACAACCCTGTCTGAAGGTGCCCGGCACTACGTGCTGATCCTGCTTCCGCGCCTGCTGAAAGACGTGGAGCGTATAGGTCTGCCCGAGATTATCAGGACATCCGGGTTCAGCGAACAGGAAGTCACTACGCTGTATTTCCGCTTTGTCTCCATCGCCCGGGTGTTGCCTGTGGAGCTGGAAGGTATCACTCCGGACATCTGGGAACACCTGGTTTACTGCGTGCAGGTCATGACGGGCATGGTGAACGCCGCATCCCTCGATGACCTGATCGAGGCGCGGGAACGGGCTGTTCGCAAGTATCTGCCCCATGCCCGCAAGAGTCTCGAAGAGGAATTCGAGGAGCTGCGCAATGAGGGCACAGTGGATTTCCGGCTGGCCGGTTTGTTGCGCCAGGATGAGTCCCCGGAGCATTCCCGGGATCTGTGCATGGAGGCCATCCGGCGGGAGCGGGAGGAGCGCTTCGAGTCAGTCCGCACTCTGGATACCGGCGCACTTGGTGCTCACCAGGCGTTTATTGTCGAGTCGGCGAAAGCCTTCGTTATTCGAGAGATGGAAGCCGCGCCGGACGACTTCGGTGTTCTCGATCTGGTTATCCGGCTTCTGGATCTGCTCAGGATGGTGTTGATCCTGGAGGCCCGCTCAAAACCCGGTGAAAGTCCTGTGTCTTCTGACGTCTCCGTGGAGCGGATCGTGCTGGGGCTGGGCAATGTGCTGTACAAGCAGGAGCTGGGTCTCGAGGCGGCCGGCTGAGTCTTCCACTCTTGCATTCAGATGCCCGTATCCTTCACATTCTCCATGACGACAAAGGTGCTGGTCTGCAATACGTGGGGCAGGCTGGAGATCTGCTCTCCAAGTACCTGCCGGTATTCCGCCATGTTACGGGTGCGGATCTTCAGCAGGTAATCGAAGTTGGCCGCCATCATGTGGCACTGCTCGACGGCGGAAATCTGCTTGACGGCCTCGTTGAAAGCGGCGAGAGCGTTGCTGCTGGTGTCGGACAGGGTAACCTGGGCAAAGGCGACATGGCTCAGCCCCAGCTTGGTCTGGTTCACCAGGGCGGTGTAGCCGGTGATGTAACCCTGCTCTTCCAGCCGACGCATACGAACCTGGCAAGGTGTCTTGGAGAGACCGACCCGCGTGGCAAGTTCGGTAATGGTGATCCGGGAATTCTTCTGCAATTCCCGAATAATTGAATGATCAATTCTATCCAGTTCGACCATGATTTGGTCTCCTGCCAAGCTTAACGTCTGTATCGATAGTGGAATATAAGCAAAATGCCTGTATTTTGAAACTATATGGTCAAAGTCCATTGCTATCACTTCGGATGTTCCGAGGAGCTTTTTCCACGCAGGAGACAGTGCCGAGGGCGAGCTCAACGTCAAGCTCTACAGCCAGGAAGCTTTCCGGGAAATCTGGAACGGTTTTGCCGAGAACGACGGGTTCAACCAGCTGGCTGTTGCACAACCGCCGTCACAACCTGGACCCGGCTGACTGCGAGGCACGATACCGGGGGCCCTTGGCCGAGGTGCTGGCCTCGATCGATTGTTAACGGTCATACCTGAAAGTTGCTGGTATGGGCACTATGCTGAGTACAGGCAGTAAAGCGGTTCCGGAGACATTGTCGGCTTATTGTGCGTCTGCTGAGAGCCGCTACTGGCTGATGGACATGATCGAGATTTCCGGTCAGTTGTGTCAGGACCTGGAGAATGTGGCCTGGGTGTATTTCCGGTTGGGGGAAAGCCTGAACTTAAGTTAAAGGAAATATGCCTGAAATATAAATTTTTTGTGGTTAATTGGTAATTATAAGGTAGTCAAAAAAGTTGCAATGCGGTGCAGCCCTTATATTTATGGGCAAATCGTCTTTTTTATTCTCGGTAGAATGCGAGAGATACAAGACAAACAGCCAAGAGGGTACAACTATGAGACAGCAGTCAGTGAATCCTGACCTCAACGAACACCGCCAGGCAATCCGGAAGAACTATCTGGCGGACGAGCACGCGGTGATTCACAAGCTGATTGCTGATGCTCAGTTGTCCCAGGCCAAGCGCGAGGCGATCTCCGCCCGTGCCGCAGACCTGGTGCGTAGCGTCCGCAAGAATGCCCGCCCGACCATCATGGAGAAGTTCCTGGCGGAATACGGACTCACCACCAAGGAAGGCGTTGCCCTGATGTGTCTGGCCGAAGCCCTGCTGCGGGTGCCGGATAACCTCACCATCCATGACCTGATTGAGGACAAGATCACCTCCGGTAACTGGGGCGCCCACGTGGGCAAGGCCCAGTCGGGGATGATCAATTCCGCGACCGTGGCACTGCTGATGACCAGCAACCTGCTGAAGGACTCGGAGCGCCAGAGTGTGGGCGAGACTCTGCGTAAGCTGGTCAAGCGCATGGGCGAGCCGGTAGTCCGCACTGTGGCCGGGCAGGCCATGAAGGAGATGGGGCGCCAGTTCGTTCTGGGGCGCGATATTGGGGAAGCCCAGGATCGTGGGAAGGACTACGTCGAGCGGGGCTACACCTATTCCTATGACATGCTCGGTGAAGCCGCCCGCACCGATGCGGATGCCCAGCGCTATTACCAGTCATACTCGGATGCCATCGACAGCATCAGCAAGAACTGCAAGGGCGATGTGCGCACTAACCCGGGCATTTCCGTGAAGTTGTCCGCGCTGCTGGCCCGATATGAATACGGCCATAAGGAGCGGGTCATGAATGAACTCATGCCCCGTGCCCTGAAACTGGCCAAAAAAGCGGCCGCATCCAACATGGGCTTTAACATCGATGCCGAGGAACAGGATCGTCTCGACCTGTCCCTGGATGTTATCGAAGCCATTCTCTCCGACCCGGAACTGAAGGACTGGGACGGCTTTGGTGTGGTGGTTCAGGCATTCGGCAAACGCTCCGCCCAGACTCTGGACTGGCTGTACGCGCTGTCCGAGAAACTGGACTGTCGGATCATGGTACGCCTTGTGAAGGGGGCCTACTGGGACGCCGAGATCAAGCGTGCCCAGGTGATGGGCCTGAGCGATTTCCCGGTGTTCACCCGCAAGGCCTGTAGTGACGTTTCCTACCTGTCCTGCGCCAAGCAGTTGCTGGGCATGACTGACCGCATCTACCCGCAATTCGCCACCCACAACGCGCACTCTGTGTCGGCGGTTCTGGAGCTGGCAAAGGATCTGGACCGTTCGAAGTTCGAATTCCAGCGTCTGCACGGTATGGGCGAGTCCCTGCACGATCAGGTACTGCAGGACAGCGGCGTACCCTGTCGGATCTACGCACCGGTAGGTGCCCACAAGGACCTGCTGGCCTATCTGGTACGGCGCCTGCTGGAAAACGGCGCCAACAGTTCTTTCGTGAACCAGATCGTCGATACCAGCATTACCCCGGAAGAAATTGCCAAGGATCCCATCGACGCGGTGCTGGCGCTGGGTGAGAACATCTCCAGCAAGGCCATTGTGCCGCCGGCGAAGATTTTCGGTGACCGGCGTCGTAACTCCAAGGGTTGGGATATCACGGATCCGGTGACCGTGGCGGAAATTGAAGAAGGCCGTGGCAAGTTCAGGGAACACCAGTGGAAAGGCGGCCCCGTGCTTGCGGTGGAGTCTTCCAGCGACGAAGTCCACGAGGTCCGTAACCCGGCCAACCCTGATGATCTGGTGGGCCACATCACCTTCACCTCCGAGGCCGATATCAGCGCAGCCCTGGACGCCGCCCAGGAGGGCTTCAAGGGCTGGTCTGCCAGATCGGCCGAAGAACGCGCGGCCTGCGTTCGCAAGGTGGGTGACCTGTACGAGGAACATGCCTACGAGCTGTTTGCCCTGACCACCCGTGAGGCCGGCAAGTCCCTGCTGGATGCGGTAGCGGAAATCCGCGAGGCGGTCGACTTCGCCATGTTCTACGCCAATGAAGGCATCCGCTATGAGAAGGATGGCGAGGCCCGTGGCGTCATGTGTTGTATCTCGCCGTGGAACTTCCCGCTGGCGATCTTTACCGGCCAGATCCTGGCCAACCTGGCGGCGGGTAACGCCGTTGTGGCCAAGCCGGCCGAGAGTACCTCGCTGCTGGCGGTACGCGCGGTTGAGCTGATGCATGAGGCGGGCATCCCCCGTGATGCCATCCAACTGCTTCCGGGTACCGGTGCCACCGTGGGCTCCGCGCTGACCTCCGATGCCCGCGTGACCGGTGTGTGCTTCACCGGCTCTACGGCCACTGCCCAGCGTATCAACAAGGCCATGACCGAGCACATGGCACCGGACGCGCCGCTGGTGGCCGAAACCGGCGGCCTGAACGCCATGATCGTGGACTCCACCGCGCTGCCTGAGCAGGTGGTGCGGGATGTGCTCGCCTCTTCGTTCCAGAGTGCCGGCCAGCGCTGCTCCGCACTGCGGATGCTGTACGTCCAGAAGGACATCGCCGACAACCTGCTGGAGATGCTCTACGGTGCCATGGAAGAACTGGGTATCGGTGATCCCTGGCAGCTGTCCACCGACGTGGGCCCGGTGATCGATGAGCCGTCCCAGAAGAAGATTGTCGACCACTGCAACAAGTTCGAGCAGGCTGGCAAGCTGTTAAAGAAAGTGGACGTGCCGACCAAGGGCCGTTTCGTTTCGCCGGCGGTACTCAAGGTCAGCGGCATCGAGGAGCTGGAGGAAGAGATCTTCGGCCCGGTACTGCACGTGGCCACCTTCGAAGCAAAGGACATCGACAAGGTGGTGGACGCCGTCAATGCCAAGGGCTACGGCCTTACCTTCGGCATCCACAGCCGGGTCGATCGCCGGATTGAGCACATCGCCAGCCGGATCCACGTGGGCAACACCTACGTGAACCGGAACCAGATTGGCGCCATCGTGGGTTCCCAGCCGTTCGGTGGTGAAGGCCTTTCTGGTACCGGTCCGAAGGCGGGGGGGCCGCTGTATGTCCGTCGTTTCCTCAAAGGGGCAACTGTCGAGAAGCCGTCCAGCTCCAGCGACAAGGTTATCAGTGCGGACAAGGCACAGAAGCTGATCAACCAGGTGGCCTCGGTCAAGGCACCCAGGCCTGAGGAGCGTCAGGAAACCCTGAAGCCGTTCTTCGGTGAGGTTCCGGCTCCGATGGACAAGGGCTACCTGGAAATGCCCGGGCCCACCGGTGAGCAGAACCATCTGTCCTTCCATGCCCGGGGCGTGGTCCTGTGTCTGGGACCGGATGCCGATTCAGCCATGGAGCAGGCGGCAACCGCGCTGTCCCAGGGCAACCAGGTGGTAGTCATTGCGCCGGATGCCGAGAAGAAGGTGGCGGATGCCGCCAGGGCCGGCCTGCCCATTGTGGCAGTCAACGGTGTGCTCGATCCGGACGCCCTGGCCGAGTTGTCCGGCTTCGAGGCGGTGGTCAGCGTGGCCGAGAAACCGCTGCTCAAGCAATATCGGCGGGCTCTGGCCAAGCGTGACGGCGCACTGCTGCCGCTGATCACCGAGCATACGCTGGGTCAGCGTTTCGTCATCGAGCGACACCTGTGTGTCGACACCACGGCCGCCGGTGGCAATGCCAGCCTGATCGCATCCGCGGAGTAACAGCCCGGATGTCGAGACCTCCAGCAGTCCGGCCTGTCAGAGACGGACTGCTGGTGCCTCTCCCGGTTACTCCATCGTGACCGGTACCATGATGTGCGCGAAGTCAGTGCCTTTCCACATCACGTAGGGCCCGCCGTTGTAGGGGTCCGTTGGCAGTGAATCCAGTATGGCCGGGTCCGGAACGATCACCATCAGGTGAGGCCCCTCCTGCACCCACTGATTGTCCGCTGTTTCACCCTCAGCATAGGGGTCGATGTTGCTGGCACCACCATCTCCGGCCAGCATGTAGGAGATGCCCAATTCCGAGTTGGTGTTTGCGTTCTTGTTGATCCAGGCATCGGCCCACTTTTGCCAGGGTCCGTCCAGGCACATTGGTGAAGTGCCCTGAAGGGTTGGCGGGGTGGGAAAGCAGACGTAGCCATTGCTGCCTTCCTGGAGGACGTTATTCTCCCAGTCCATGACCGTGACCTGATCTCGCAGGGACACCGGTGCGGCGCTCAGTGCATCCATGAGCAGCTTGTCACTTTCCTGGGCGATGGATTGGCCGGCAGTAAGTAGGGTAATGGCTGCGGCTAAAAGGCCGATAGGGGTTTTCATGGTCTTGCCCTCTTTGGGTCGCAGAATGCGACCTGCTTCAAAGGCAAGTATGCGCTGATTACAACCACTCCGTAGGATTATTGCTCTCTTAACCAACTGGTTAGATCGCTTCTGGCTATATCGTTAGCTGGTTTCCAATCGCAGGGCATTTAGCGGGCTGCGTATCGCTCGTGAAGAATGCCCACCCGCTCAACGTAGGCTTTTGTTTCGGCATACGGAGGGACGCCCTTGTATCGGGTGACGGCTCCCGGGCCGGCATTGTAGGCAGCGGTTGCCAGGCGTATGTTGCCGTTGAAGCGGTCCAGCATCCGGGCCAGATAGTTCACGCCGCCACGAATGTTTTCAGCCGCTACCATGGCGTTGCCCACTCCGAGCTCCTGGGCGGTGCCTGGCATCAGTTGCATCAACCCCTGGGCACCCTTGGGCGAGAGGGCCTTCGGGTTGAACGCGGACTCGGCGTGAATGACGGCTCGAACCAGGGCGGGGTCCACTTCAAATTCCCGGGCCGCAGTCTGGATTTCCTGCTGGTAGGGTTTCAGGAACAGCGGGGTCTTGCGCCAGTCGACCTTCGAGTTCGGGTCACAGGCGTAACAGTGAAAGCGGATGACATCGAATCTGGCATTCGCCGGCTGAATGCTGCTGTAGGAAACAACCCCGTTTTCGTCGGTGTAGCGATAGACCGTCTCATTGCCGGTGGAGGCAATCGGGTCGTCGTGGCTCTTTGTGTTGGTGTACTCGACGGTGCCATCCGGATGGACAATGCGCTTGATGCCATCGGCCAGCGCCGGCGTGGCAACCGAGAGCATCAACAGGGTAAGCGCGAGGGAAGGAATGTGTGATCGTTTTGCCATGGTCCAGAGTAAGCCGGTAACTGCCAGTAATAATCGAGTAGCCTATTATTTCAGTCCCTGGCCCTGTGGCAAAGGGCCAGGGTCTCATTAACTGTAATCCGACTGATGCGATTTGTTGCGGTTATGAATCGGCCGGCGCCGGTTCCGGTGGTAACCGGGTGCCGGACCAGTTCTCCATCAGTCGGCAGGTCACCAGATCACCGGTGACGTTGATGGCAGTGCGGCACATGTCCAGAATCCGGTCCACCCTCATGATCAATGCGATACCGCTCGGCGGTATGCCCACGGTCTGGAGTACCATGGCAAGGATGACGATGCCAACGCCGGGTGTGGCCGGCGAACCGATGGACGCGCCGACCGCCATGGCAACCACCAGCGCCATGCTGCCCCAGCTAAGATCAATGCCATAGACCTGGGCCATCAGGCCAAAGACGGCGAAGGGCGCCAGGCGCATTGCCCATTTCACCACGGTCATGCAGACCTGTTGCAGGGAGTCAAGCAGGTCCAGCATAGGTCGGGACTTTTCCGGTGCCATGCTGACGAGTGCGATTCCGACGATGATCGAGAAGATCACTACCTGCAGCATCTGGCCCTCCACCATGGCATCCAGGGGATTGCCGGGGAGCAGCCCCAACAGGGTCTGGGGAAGATCCTCGACACTGGGCATCGTGGCATTCACCACCTCGTCAGAGGGTTCCGTCGC
>NZ_JAWOIS010000057.1:0-7570 GCF_046484525.1 Marinobacter sp. | reverse complement strand
TCTACCTTCTCTCGTGCGGCAGGGTGAATTCCAACCACTGTTAGCATGGCTCCGTCAGAAGATTCATAGGCACGGTGGCTGCTTTCATCCGGTGGAGCTAATCAAGAATGCCTGCGGGTCCCGGTCGCGATTCGCCGGAGCCACCTATCGCGGCCGGGACGTCCGCTCCCACAAAAAACAACCCATCGCGCAGGGCTAGATCGGGTTAGGCGCTAGCCGTAACCCGACATCTCCACAGGCCATCCTGTCGGATTACGCTACGCTAATCCGACCTACCGACCATCAAGCGCGGCACTCTGTGGGAGCGAACGTCCCGGTCGCGATTCGCCGGCGCCACCTATCGCGGCCGGGACGTCCGCTCCCACAAAAAAACAACCCATCGTGCAGAGGTAGATCGGGTTAGGCGCTAGCCGTAACCCGACATCTCCGCTCCCCATCCTGCCGGATTACGCTACGCTAATCCGACCTACCAACGGCCTGGGGCCTCCCTCTGTGGGAGCGAACGTCCCGGTCGCGATTCTCAACGGAACCACCTATCGCTACCCCACCCGCTCCAGCAACGTGATCACCTCGTAATGCGTGGTATGGGGAAACATATCGAGCACACGCGCCCGGCGCAGCCGCAGGCCCGGCATCTGCGCCAGATCCCGCGCCAGCGACTCGGCGTTGCAGCTGGAATAGATCACCCAGCGCACCGCCGACTCCTCTAAAAATTGGCACAGCGCCGCGCCGATCCCCCGCCGCGGTGGATTGACGATCACCAGCTCCGGCACCTCGGGGTTCCCCGCGGCAAAATCGGCCGCATCCAGCGCACGAAAACGCACCCGAGCCAGACCCAGCTCATCGCGGCTCAGTTCCGCGCTGGCGATCGCCTCGGCGCTGATCTCGATCCCGGTCACCTCGCGGCGGCCGTCAGCCACATGCAACGCAAAGCCGCCGACGCCGCAGAAAAGATCCCACACACTGTCAGGGTCAAGCTCCTCCACCCACTCGCGCCCCTGCCGGTAGAGCGCCTCCGCCACCGCGGTATTGGTCTGGAAGAAACTCTTCGGCCGCAGGTGCAGCGGGATGCCGTTGAGCCGCATGGTCAAGCTCGCCTGTGCGGTCAGCACGATCTCCTGCTCACCCTCCAGCACCGCCTTGTGCTCCGGCTGCAGATTCACCGACACCACGCGCAACCCCGGCAGCGCCGCCTGCAGTTCCGGCAGTTGTTTGCGAATACGAGCCACCGGCTCCTGCGAGCGCAGGACAAAACGCACCATCAACTCACCGGAATGCTCCGCCAGGGTCACCAGAATGTATTTCAGCTCACCGCGCCGCCCGGCGATATCGTAGGGGATGATGCGCGCTCGGCGGATGAACTCCGCCAGCGGGCCGAAACAGGCCTGCAGCGCCGGCGGGTAGAGCGGGCAATCGGCCAGGGAGACCCCCTTGCCCCGGGCATCGACGATCCCCAGCACCGGTGCTTCCATGGTGCCACTCACCACCATCTTCGCCTTGTTGCGAAAACCCTGCTCGGCGCTCGCCACCGGCGGCAGCCACTCTACCCCGGCATGGACCGCCAGCAGCGCACGGCACTGCGCCTCCTTAGCGGCCAGCTGCTCGGCATAGGGCTGTTCGATCAGGGTGCAGGAGCGGCAGCGGCCCGCGGCATAGTGGGAGCAATGCATGGAGGGTTCAGGGATTCAGGAGTGCAGGAGAGATGGGGGATTCTAAATAGCTGTTCCTAACCGCGCAACATTAGTTCCTCTAGCATAGTTGCATGACGGAGGGTCCCTTCTCCCTCAGGGAGAAGGACAGGATGAGGGGATCCATTTATACCCCTTGCTCCTGATTGTGCCATGAGCATTCTTGTAGTGAGGTTTGGAGCAGTGATGAAGCAAATCCTGTTAGCCAGACATGAGGTTGCGGTATTAGCGTGGGGGGACAGTCTTAAGCAGTGAATACAAAGGCGGGATCAAACCCCTTCACCCCCTCTCCAGGGTAACCCCGCTGATTGGAAACCAGCCGGCACTTTCCAACCTCCACATCCAGGTTGGCATGGGTATGCCCGAAACACCACACATCAACCATTCCTACCAGCTCGGTTAAGTCACTCATAAAAGCCGTTGCTATCGCATTTATGGGGAACAACGGATGCTTGCACAGCAGATGTGGGGCATGGTGGGAAATGACCACCGTCTTGCCGGCAAAAGGCTGTCTCAACTTTTTCCTGAGCCAGGCCTTGGACTCAGTATGAATCTTCAATGCATCCTCAGGCAGAAAAAGGCGTTCGCCATTGCTGACAACATGATGGTCGCTCAAGTGCTGCTGCACTTCCATCATCGACAACACGGGATCGCCCGCGGCCCGGTAATCGGTCCAAAGCGTACACCCAAGAAAGCGTACGTCACCAAGAATCAGCTCGTCGTTCTCCAGAAAATACAGCCTGTCACTGCCTGCAGCAAACGCCCGCATTTCATTCAGCAACGAGAGGTCATGATGGTAAAACTCGTGATTACCGGCGACATACAGAATGCGTTTATCCAGGCGCTCCGCTTCCTTGCTCGCCCAAACCAACCCATCCCGTCCCACATCGATATCGCCGGCCAACACGATGAAATCGGCACCGCTCTGTTCAATCTTCGGCGGCCTATCCGGCTGGTAAAACTCGTTGTGCAGATCGCTTAAGAGCTGGACTTTCATGTCAAATGAACTCGGGGTGTTCGCTCTTTAGCCAAACCTGCACATCCTTCAGGAGTGCTTCGGCTGCACGCACGCAGGCTTCCGTTTCCTCCTCACTCACGCCATCCCCATTGTAGTCGTTGAGGTTGCGCTTCTTGCGCATGGCATCCAGAACGATCATCCGCTCATTGGACATGCCAATGGTTGTTGGAAGACTTTGAATCACAGTGATGTGATGCCCGGGCTCACTGGTGGAGGGACGGTAACCGCTTGCCCGAATGGAAGCCAGCGCACACTGCATTATCGCCTTGTAGGCAGCATCGAACCGGGTTGTGGCACTCACGTCGCTAACGTGCGCGTCCTGGATATTGCGCTGCGCTGCCGTCAGCAGCTTTCCGATCTCTTCCCTGCTAGCCGGCTGCGGCACCAGCTTTCTAACTTTGACCAGATTTTCCAATGTCATCTTCCCTCCCTAGAACCATCAATTTCGGTTTTTCCATAACCTGCGCAACAAAGGAATTCGCTTCTTTCATCTTGCGCCCAAACTCTTCCGGTGTGAACAGGTTGGGATTGATCTCCCTGCCCAGTTCCGCGTGACAGGGGTGAACGGCAGCGACCAGTGCCTCAAAGGTCACCCGCCCAACAACCATCAAATCGATATCACTGCCCTGGCGCTCCGTACCGCTGGCCACCGACCCGTAGACAAACGCCAGCTGGATCGCCCCGGATAACGGCAGCAAGGCATCACGCAAGACTTCCGCAACGCCGAAGGTTTTCATCACGATCGCTCGCAACTCGGCGAAGACCGGTGAATCGAAATTCGCCTGATAATGTTGCTGGTTGCCTTCCTGTCGCATGACCAGCAGCCCGGCCGATAGCAGACGCTCCAGCTCACGCCGCACCGTACCACGCCCCATCCCCGCCAACCGCATGATTTCATTGGTGTAAAAGGATTTCGCCGGATTACCGTAAAGCAGTCCCAGCACCCGCTGCTGGGTTTTGGTGAACAGGGCATCGCCAATAGTGACAGGTAGCATGTGCACCTCGAATAGGACCCAATTTGGGTACTATAGGCCCCAATTTGGGTCCTTTCAAGCCCCCTTTTCAGGTGCCATCTGGATGCCTTACCCGTCAGTCCGACGGAGGCCGGAATTCACAAACGCCACAAGAAAAATTATCGCAGCAACTTGCGTCTCGACATGTGATTCCGCATTTCACGACCACGATTTCATGATCTTCAGGCTGTTTTCTACGGCTCTTGCAGAGTCAGGATTATTCAACAGTCCGGGTAAAACATTCAAAAAGTCATTATTCAACAGTGATGCTGCCCGTTCTGCAAAATATCGCTTTAATCCTTCATCGCAGCCTATAAGCTCCATAATCAAGCCGCTTCGGTTTTCCATGATGAATACAATGTCTTCCAGATCGTGACTGAAGAAGTTTCCCTTACCCCTTCCTGCGAAAGCCTCAAACTTCGTCGCCATGAAATATGCCGGACTAACTACACGAATTTCCAGCCCGCTTGGCAGAGTAACGTTGGTTGCTTCATCAATGGCTGCCTTGTACCAACGATTGGAATAGCCCAATACTCTTTCATCCGTCGGCATTACATCGAGTTTGATTCCGCCGACCTTGCTATCGAACAACCAGCGGCAGTTCGGGCCATCGATATCTTCTCGAAAACCATGTACTCGCAAATTTTTTGAAAATTTGTGGTATTCAACCAATGTGGCTACATCGATAATCACATCCACATCATCGGTTTTTCGCACACCATAATGTGCCGCCTCATCCACCAACAGCACCGTCGTACTTCCGCCGACGAATGTCACTTTCGGCAACAAATCCCCCAGTGCCTCGGCTACAGCTTCCAGCTGCATTAGATTAACGTCCTTGTTTTTCATAACTCTCCTTTAATCAGACTTGCCAGAAGGTCTCTCGCTATCGTCAGCTCCCTTGGTTTTCCGCCCCGAATCGCTTCCAGCAGTGAAAGCGCCCGGTATAGCTGTTCATCGTGACTCGCCGCGAAGGGAGCAGAATCATGTATAGGCTTTATCAACGTCCCATCAACGCCCCCACCAGGCACAGACCACACAAACGGGGGATCAGGCGGTACAACCTCGCTAGCCAGCACAGGACAATTCCACGATGTAGCCATCCCCCTGCCATATCCGACACTCTCCTGGGGATAGGCATAACGAACCCCGTAGCATAGCCATTCCAGCAACGCGCCTGACTCGACAAATACACCGCCGGCTCTCTCAACGACAAGCCGCGAGGCCAACAGCCGCCGGGTTCCTTTGCTTACCTCGCCCGGACTGATGCCTACCGTCTCAGAAATGCCCCGGACGCTGCTTTCCTGTCCCGCCTGCCTCAACGACCAGTATTTGAGTACCAACAGGGTGTCTTGTGGCTTCAGTGCCATAATGATGTTTCCAGTTTCGAAACAGGAAACACTTTAGAACGAACTATTTTGTCCCGTCAAGTCCCGCCTGTGCGGATTTGAACAGCAGAATGCTGGCCCGAAGGGTGGAGGGCAGGACGCCCGGAATAAAGGGTCAGGGAGAGGGTACATAATCCGACCCCTCCGACATCGCCACCCACCGCCGCTGGACAATGGAATCAATCCGCGCGTTGCGGAGCACCTCCCACTCCGACAGCGGGTCCTCCCGGTCCCACACTTCGAACAGCTGCCGCTGCTTACCGCTCAACGGCAGACCATAGGTCTCGTGCATGTAGAAATAGGTCCGCGCGATATCGCCCCGAACCTCCGGCCGTGGCTCCACCTTGCGCAAGGAACGGTCCACCTCGAAATCACAGGCACCATAGTTCCGCGGCTCGCCCTCAAGCATGCTGAAGGTGTAGTTGCTGCGATCCCCGTTCAGCTCACCGATAGCCGGCACCAGGTTACGCAGATCCGAGACCATGGCGCGAAACACCGGGTCGACCTTCTCGCAACATTGCCTCCCCTTGTAAGGCTTACCCTTGCTGTTGGTGCAGATCGGCTCGCGCCAGCACTGGCGGCTCTGCCCCAACGCATGCGCCGGCACGACGTGCTCCCACTCGATGCTCTGCGAGCGTTTGTTGTTCTTGCGCGGCACATAACCACAAGCACTGGCAGCAAATTCTTTATCCAGATAAGCATACTCGCTTGTGCTGCCCGTGTTGGCTTCCTGGAAGAGATGGTTCGCTTCCGGGTATGTCAGTATGGTCACATTTTCATTCCCGGCACGCTCCAGAGCAGCCTCCATCGCCGGCGCATTCATCTCGTAAGGCACCTGCAGGTCAAGCCCGCCAAAGATGCCCAGAACCGGAATGGTGATCTCCTCCAGCGCGGTGGCAGGATCGTAGGTAAGGAAGAAAAGATACCAGGCGGATTCCAGCGTGCCAACTTGCTGCTGGTAAACAGTGTCAATATAATCCTCCAGGTTTCCGATGGCTTCTTTCTGAGCAGCGGGCAGCGCATTCACCTGATCCGTTATTTGCTCGCGGAGCTCCTCCTTTATGGCTTCCCAGTCTCCGTCCCTGAGCAGCGCTTCAAAATACCGGCGCTGGGTTTCAAGCGCTTCCTCAATTTCTTCTTCACTTAATCCCTCAGCACGCGAGAGCAGTTCGATCTGCTGGTAGATGATCTCTTCCCCGGGGAGTGCAGTGCCAGCCAGCAGGATCAGCATGGCAATGTCATCCCGCTGATTTGCGACCATGGGCGCAATGATGCCGCCCTCGCTGTGCCCGAGCAGACCAATGTTGTCAGGGTCGATCTCCGGGCGTGTCAACAGCAGGTCGACTGCGGCGCTCACATCTCCGGCCAGTTCGGCACTGGTGGATTCCGACAGGTCACCGGTGGAGGCACCCACACCGCGGTCATCATAACGCAGCACGGCAATGCCGCTGCGGGTGAAGTGGTCTGCGATTTTTCCGAAAATTTTGAAACCGAAAATCTCCTCATCCCGGTTCTGTGCCCCGCTGCCGCTGATCAAAACAAAAGCCGGAAAAGGCCCATCGCCTTCCGGGATCGTGAGTGTGCCGCCGAGGGTGATGTCACCGTTTTCAAAGGTGACTTCTTCAACGCTGTAGGGCGGCGGAGGTTCATCTGAGGCGATCATCCCGGCAGGAAAGAGTTCGAAGGTACCTTGATACCCCGCTTGCTCGAAGGTGCCCCTGATCACACCGTCTTCATCCAGCCTGCCGTCCCAGACGGCTTTGCGGTTTACTTCTGCGAATCCTTCAAAATGGACATTCACGCCGTCGAAGCTAACCTCTGCCAGTTCATAGCCAAACAGGTTCTGCGGCGGGATATCGAGCGTGGCCAGCAGGCTGTTGTCTGCGGTTCTGAAATGCACAATGTTCTCAAGTGAACTGCCGGCTATCGCCAACGACCCTTTCCACGTGCCGTCAATCGATATGTCGAATGAAGACAGGTCGGGTGTGGCAGTTGGTTCGGGATCGGTTGGTGCATCCGTGGCTGTTGAAGCCGGCACAGGGGTGTTGTCTGGTGTCTGCGGAGTTGGGGGTTCAGTTGATTCGGGTACGGCTGTTTCCTGAACAGCAGGTGCGCAAGCAGTGAGAACCAGCGTGAATGTGAGAAATACCGCAAAAAATGTAATACCAAACGTCTTTTTATTCATCCTATATCCTTTCATTTTCCCGGATAATTATAAAGGATATTGGTTGGGGTAGCAGGTTGCTGTCATCCTGACGAAGGAAGGATCACCTTGACGGCCATCTTACCGAAAACGTTATAGGCAAAAACACCCCATTATTAAAGCTCGTGAAGAACCTGATCGGAGAGCGCGCACAACTGACTGTGTGCGCGCACTTGAGTCTGGGCTATCAAGTGCCAGGCACTCCTGGATGATTGCGGGATGCGGGGGTTTTTGACAACGCAGTAGGTTGTATGGCTTTA
>NZ_JAWOIS010000013.1:0-137366 GCF_046484525.1 Marinobacter sp. | reverse complement strand
GCCAGGTGGGATGGTTCGACATTGCACAGGGCCCGGAACATGGTTTCCAGCCGGCCCGGGTGCTGCTTGTCCCAGGTCTGGAACATGTCCTTGATCACCTGGCGCTGAAGATTCTCCTGGGAACCACACAGATTGCACGGAATAATGGGAAACTCGCGCAGGGCCGCATAGCGGGCAATGTCCTTTTCGCGGGCATAGGCCAGCGGGCGGATCACGGTATTTCGGCCATCATCACTGTGCAGTACCGGCGGCATGGACTTGAGCTTACCGCCATAGAACATGTTCAGGAACAGGGTCTCGAGAAGGTCGTCCCGGTGGTGGCCCAAGGCAATCTTGGTAACCCCGTGCTCCTCGGCAAAATTGTAGAGAATGCCCCGACGGAGTCGCGAGCACAGTCCGCAAGTGGTCTTTCCCTCAGGCACCTTTTCCTTGACGATGCTGTAGGTGTCCTTTTCGATGATGTGGTACTCGACACCCAGTGAAGCAAGGTATTGTGGCAGCACTTCTTCCGGGAAACCGGGCTGCTTCTGATCCAGGTTAACCGCAATCAACTCAAAGGAAACCGGTGCGCTTCTCTGCAGGTTAAGCAGGATATCCAGCATGGCGTAGGAATCCTTGCCACCGGACAGGCAGCACATGACCTTGTCACCGGCTTCAATCATCGAGAAATCAGCAATCGCCTGCCCCATTTCACGGCGCAAACGTTTCTGCAGTTTGTTCAGCTCCAGTTTCTGGCGCCGGTCCTGCTCGGAAGCGGGCGACTGGTCAGCGGCATTGGCGATCATAGCTTCGGACATAACAACCACGTTCATAAGATCAATGAGGGTGCGATTATACGCATCACCGGGTTTCAGGGACAGGATACCGGATAGGGATATACTGCAACCCGGCGACACACGGGACAGCACAGGAGACCTTCCCTATAGCCCCACTCTCCCCTACCATACCCTCCATGACCGATCCTGCTCTGACCAATCACAAGGACGCTGAAGCGTCCGGCCACATTCTCGATCACCAGATCCAGCACCTGCTCGTGGCCGTGGAGCATGAACTGCGCAAGGCGCCCCGGGGCACCAGTGAGCTGGCCCTGATCCGCTCTCTTCAGGCACCCCCCTGGGAACTGATCGGAGAAGTCAGCTTCCGCGAACCGGAAAGGCTCTATCCCGTGCATTTCCTGCTGTTCCATGTGCTCTACCGTCTCCGGGACCGGTTGGCCGAGACCGGCGAGAGCCTGGAAATCTCGCCGCTGGATATCCGGCTGAAACCGCAGTCCGTCGTTTCAAGCACCGGCCTGCCGGATGAGAAGGATGAGCTACGCCGTTTTTACCTTGATCTGGACCGGTACCGAATGCCCGAGGAAAGCATCCGCAAAATAATGAATGATTTCTGGTCAGGACGCCCGACATGCTCTCCAGCGCGGTCCGAGCTGCTCCAGGCGGCACAGGTACTCGGTTTCGACGCTATACCCGGCGACTTTGGCTCAGTCAAGCACCGCTTCCGGCGGTTCATTATGGCAGTACATCCCGACCGCGGCGGCGATACGGCATCGGTGCAGGAGCTGAACCATGCTTTTTCCGTACTCAAATCCCATTTTCGGCTTTCGGCCTGACTTACCGCCAGACCAGGGGAATCCATAATGCCAGGAAACATTGTTTTCGCCTTTCTCACGCTGGTCACTCTCAGCACAGCTGTCAGGGCAGACCTGGCAGTGCTCCAGTATCACCACGTGAGCGATGCCACGCCGCCATCCACCAGCACTTCCGAATCCTTGTTCGAAGCCCAGTTGAACATGCTCGGGGATCTTGAACTGGAGGTGGTGCCCCTGATGGAGGGCACACGCCAGGCCCTGGAGGAAGGTGCGACCCGGAATTCGGTTGCCCTGACCTTTGATGATGCCTATGAGTCCGTTTATACCACCGCAGCGCCAATGCTGGCGGACCGGGGCTACCCTTACACGGTTTTCGTCAATACGGATGCTGTCGGCCGTACCGGCTACATGACCTGGGACCAGCTGGAGGAACTGGCAAGCCGCGAAGGTGTGACCCTGGCCAACCACAGCACCGATCACGGGCATCTTGCCCGGAAACCCGATGAACCCGAAGATCAGTGGCAACAGCGAATTGAACACAGCCTGGATGACGCCCAACGAGAGTTGGAGCGGCGCCTGGGGATCGACAATCCCCTGTTCGCCTATCCATACGGGGAGTTCGACTCCGACCTGGAGGATGAACTCTCGGACCGGGGCTGGTATGGCTACAGTCAGCATTCCGGCCCGATTGGTCTCTCTTCGGCCACGACCCGGCTGCCACGATTTCCCATGGCCAATGCCTACGGTCAGATCGGCAGCCTGAAGAACAAGTTGCTCAGCCGTGCCTTTCCCGTCGAGGCTGCCGACCTTCCGGATGGCGTCATCACCAGCAATCCGCCGATGCTCGAGTTGCCTTTGCCGGAGACGCTGTCCGCCTCCAGACTCACCTGTTTTGCCTCAGGCATGGGAAGGATTGATATCGAAACTGTTGAGGATGGAATGATCAGAGTCCAGGCGCCGGGAGCCTTCAACAGCCGCCGCTTCCGCTACAACTGCACCCACCCGGCCGGCGATGGCCGGTTCTACTGGCTGTCCCAACCCTGGCTGAACCTGAGCCAGCCGGAGGACTGAGCGGTAATCAGGCTAGTCTTCCGCGACCAGCCGGACACCAAGCTCACCGGTGCTTGCGTGGGGAATGGTTTTCGGGCTCTGGCCAGTTTCGACCACGGTCTGGCTCCTGAGGTCCTCGGCCCGGGTGAAGATCACCATCCAGCGTTCGCCACGGGCCGGAAAAGCCGGTATCCAGGCTTGCAGGTAGGCGCGGGAATGCCAGCTCTCTGGCTCGAATCCCATCGCCATGTCGGTCACCACCCGGACAGGCCGCAGCTCCTCATCCAGGAAGGCCAGTGACGGCACAAACAGTCCATCGAGGGCAAAAGAGCGCAATCGGAAGACAAAATCCGGGTATTTCCGGGGATCGGGCAAGGCAACAAGGGCAAAGGGGCTGGTTCCGGTGCTGAAACCATGGCTCTTCGAGGCGTCGCTGATGTCCACCTCAAACTCGCGACCGATGATCCAGGACTGGCGCTCCCGTGTGCTCAGATTCTGACAACAGCTCGCGGTAAAACGACTGAAAAAACTGTCGTTTTGCTCGACCCCAAGAATGGCCAGTGCGTCCGGGTCGTAACCTTCCACAGGGGACTCCGGTTGTGGAGCGGTACCGGGCTGATGGATGGAGGCCGGCGTGATTTCAACCGGCGGCGGGACCCTGCCCTTCTGGACATCGGTGCGGGTGTCTGGCGTGTAGTAACTCACACGGATGTTGCCTTCGGCATCGCGCCAGGTGAAATAGGGCCTGGGCTCCCCGGGCCGGACATAGCCGTCGCGGGCCAGTTGTTCGGCGTCGGGGTAGTTTTCCAGGGTGTATTCGTCCTCCGGCTGGAGCACCGGAGGCTTGTCCCGCTGCTGACCGGACAAATCGCCGGCCAGGTTCGCTGCAGGTGGTCCCGCTTCGCTATCCTTGCCCCCGGTAGAGGTTTTTTCAGGAATCGGCGAATAGCGTACCCGCCCCTCCTCGTCCACCCAGGTGAAGTAGCCCTCCCGTTCGCCCGTCGGCGAACCACCAAGCTGGCAACCAGCCAGCAAGGCCGCGAGAGTGGCAACGATCGGTATCTGGCGCCGGGCTTTTCGGGTCACGGAGGTTACCTTTTGATGTCCGCACAGTTGGTCAGAATTTCGTCCGGAAACTGAGACCGGCCATCACAACCCGCAGCGAGGTCTTGATGTCCAGACCGGCGTAGGGGTTGTAGATGACATTGGTGATGTTATCGCAGTTGACGTTACAGCTGGTATCGGCCGGAATGGTCTCGATGGAATGCAGGTAACTGAGGTTCATGTCGATTTCCGTATCCTTATCCCACTTGTAGCCAAGGCCCACACTGTACAGGTTGGCACCACCAAAAGGTGCCATGATCTGGCGCTGGTCGTCGGGAATCACCGAATCCCGGATCTCCACGCCGGCCCGCAGGTCCAGCCGCGATGACACATGCAGCTCGGCGCCGAACGCCCAGTTCCACTGGCTCTTGAAACCCAGCGGCAAACGCAGCGTATTCGGTGTCGCATTGTCCGGCGAGAGAATCCGGGCGGCATTGAGGAACTCCAGATTCCGGTCGAAGCGGAACACGAAGGCATCCCACTGGGCGTAGTCGGTCCAGCCGACGTCGGCATTGAGGGTCAGCATCGGATGGACATCCACACTAATGCCAGTCTGGAAGTGCTGGGGGTAGACCAGATCCATGCTGACGTTGCCGGCTTCCCGGGGCGCGCCGGATGGCAGGCTGAGAATAGCCGAGGTGATCGCCCCGAGTACCGAGCCATTGACACTCTGCCAGAATCCTGACCAGTCGTCGGTATACTCGATCTCGAAGGTGCCCTTCATGTTCATGTCGGCTTCGGAGGTGTAGTTCGCCCCCCACCGGAACCAGTCCGTAGGCTCCCACATCACCCCCAGGGCATAGGTGGGCGAAAGGGTTTCCTGAACGTTGATATTCAGGGAACCGATATCATCCCACGGTCCGATATTACCCCCGCAAAGCGCCAGCCAGGGCTCCAGTGGCTCGTCTCCGCTCTCACAGTTGAAGGCGTCCTGCAGGATTTCGGCAACGCCGAGCATCATGTTCGGCGCACGCATGTACTGGTCGGCTGCAATCCCCATATGGGACAGGTGAATGCCCGCACCCACCGACCATTCTTCATTGATCTCGTACCCGACCGTCGGCGACAGGTAGGTGGTCCGCTGTAACGCGGTCGCCTGGGGCTGATAACGGCCGGGGTCGTCCTTGTCGCGATAGTAACCGGCGGCCATGGGCAGGTAGAGTGCATTGGCAAAGGTCAGCTTTGATCCCGGCGGGTTAACGCTGATCCCGGCCGAGGGCGCGATGGCCGGCCCTGGGGGCGCCCTGAGAATCCCGTAACCTGGCAGATACAGGGCAACGTTGTTGGTGTGGCTATGGGTATTGGCGACCGGATCACGCTGCATACCGGTGAGCGGGTCTGTTTCCAGACCGTCAATACCGAAGATCTCGTACCCCTCCGGGGCCGTGAAGTCGGCATCGATATCCAGGTAGACGCTCATCAGGTTCACTTCGAGCTGGCGGCCGTCCAGCTTGGTAAGACCCGCCGGATTATAGTGGATGGCCATCACCCCTGGCGGATCGGCCGTTACCGCATTGCCCAGTGCCAGTGCCTTCGGATGAATCGTCAGGTTCTGAGCGAACTGGGCCTGGGCGCCAAACGACATGGCCGTACCGATCAGAGCCCCGAGAATCTGCCGTTTATGGCCGTTTTGTCCCATGAATTCCTTCCCTTCCCGTGATTCGTGGACCGCAACGCTCACTCTTTGAGGCCAGAGAAGTTGATGGGCAGGGATACCCCGATAGAGAAGTCCGGCGCGTCCTCGGTCAGGCCAATGCCCAGACTGGTATTCACGATGGTGGTATCACTGACCCGGGTACCAAGCGACATGCTCAGGAAACCGGTCATCTGGTCCTGGGCCACGGCCTGTTCACCGTTGGTGAAGGTCAGGATGGTTTCGTCGCTGTAGCTCAACTGGGTGGAGATGCTCAGGGAGATGTCGTAGGAAAGCGAGTAGGCAAAGCCGGCTGAACCGGACACGCCAAATCCGGGCTCGACCTCAACCAGCAAACGGGCACCCCGGACCTGATTCAGATCCTCGGCCGGCAGGTTGTAGGTGGCGCTGACGGACCCGAAAACCACAACCGGATCCAGCACCTTGGACAGGCTGACACCACCTCCTGCGGAATAGTAACCACTGCCCGTGGACAGCTGTTCCTTGATATCGATTTCATAGGGGCTGACGCCGGTCTTGGTGGTCAGGGTGCCAAAAAAGGTGGTCGACATCTTGCCCGGCACATAGGCAAACGGCTGCCAGCGCCCGGTCAAGGAGACATCGCCGAAATCGTAGATGCTCAGCTCATCCTCGGTATCGTATTTGACCACCAGGGGAATACGAGTGCCGACGGTCAAATTATTCAGCAGACCGTAATCGTAGGAAAAAGCGTTGGTGAAGGTGTGGGTGGCTGACGGCACCACATCCAGGTTACGGACCGAGCCATTGGTGATGGCCAGATCCACACGCTGGTCCGCCGTGTAGGAATAGTCGAATGAGTAATTCAGCGAGTGGGTGCCCTTTTTCTGCAGAGAGTAGTTCTTCTCGGCAGCCTGGAACACTTCTTCCAGCTGTTTGGAGGCATCTTCGTCACCCTCCTGCCTGGCCAGCGCTTCCCGCGCCTGGTCCACGCTTCCATCCTGTGCCAGTACTGCGCCTGGAAACAGAGCGGTGACGGAAACAAGGATAAAACCTCGCACAAACCAACGATTCATCCTGACTCCCTTATTTTATTTTTAGTGATTCTTTGCCGGAGCTTGCGCCCGGAGAATTAGTTACGGCGGTAATGCAATTGTTTCCGGGTGTTTTCGACACTACCGTCCGGATTGTTTTTCTGACGTTCGAGCAAGTTGTTGATGCGTCTTTCCGTGGCCTCGTGGAAAACCGGAATCCGTTCCAGAGCCAATAAGGTCATTGTCTGGTCATCTATAAAGCGCAGGTCTTCCTCTTTCAGTTCGAGGTTATCGAGGGGGTTGTCGCTGCCGGGAAAGACAATGAACAGCACGTTGTCGTCCCACTTCTCCTCGAACTGGGCGAGGGTGAAGGAGATGTTGCCCACCGAGGGGTCCGCCAGGTAAACCCGGCCATTCCTGATGGTGCGCAGCACCACGAAGTGTTTGAAGCCGGCGTGATGGATCGGAACGATCGCCGGGTGATCAAGGCCGATCAGATCCTCGATGGTCGCCCGGAAACCGCCGGACGGGTAGCCCAGGGCTGTCACCAGCCGTTTCATGTCCAGCATGGAGAAAGCACGGCGCTGAACGATCCGTTCGCTTTCACCGTAATGCAGCAACCCCTCCATCACCTGCCGTTCCGACAGGGTGCGGCCGAGGTAGTAGTTGAGCACGGTGGTCAGGGCCGCACTGCCACAGCTATAGTCATAGGCCTGCCGAACAATGTTGCGGAACTTCTGCTCGACCAGTGGCTCTATTCGGAAATCGGAGCGCAGTTTTACCGGGCTTGCATCCACGTCCTGCTCGATCACAATGGAGCCTTTCTCGAATGGCTCGACCAAGGTTGCTTCCTGCACCATGGTGAATGTAAGAATGGATCCGGCGAGCACCAGCAGCATGTCAGATAAAGTCCCTGTTTTTATGTCCCGTAGTGTTAATCGTGTTACATGTTGTTACGGTAAGATACCGAATTACCGGTACCCTTAAAGATAACTGTGCCTCAAATCTGTCCCTGCAGAGGAGGTGTCCGAAGAACGTCTTGAGAACTGGTTCATGCCAAAAACAACATTGAACCCCGGAAGTCTGACCTTCATTGATGCCAAGACCGCCAGCCCGTTGCCGCCGGCCGGTCTCCTGCCCCGGGAGAAGTTTAACGACCTGCTGCACGTGGCCGAGCCCGTCAGTCTGCTGCTGGTCCATGCTCCTGCCGGTTATGGCAAGACCACCACCATTGCCGACCGACTGGGCGCAATGGATACCGAAAGCGCCTGGTACCGCCTGGAAGCCAGCGACAACGATCCGTCCCGGTTCGCCGGCTACCTGGCCCGAACCCTCAGCCTCGCCACCGATGGCACCGGTTCATCCACCTTGAACCGCCTCCGGCAGGAGGGCTATTCCGATCTGGAAGCCTTTTTCACCGACCTGCTGGCCGAATTGCCAATGGAGGCCAAACCGGTTTACCTGGTGCTGGATGATTACCACCTGATCGATAACCCTGACATTCACCAGTCGCTCCGTTTTCTGATCCGGCACATGCCGGCATACCTGACTCTGGTGATCATTACCCGGACGGTTCCACCCTTGGGCGTGGCCCAGCTGCGAATGAAAGGCCAGATGACGGAGATCACCAGCCGGGATCTAGCCTTCGATGCGGACGAGGCCCAGCACTATCTGGAAGGTCGCCTGCCCTACGAAGTGTCACGGGAGCATATCGAGCGGGCCGTGCGCCGGGTAGAGGGCTGGATTTCCGCGCTTCAACTGCTCTCTGCATCCGCGGTTACCAGCATCGAGTTCAGTGACTTTGTCGATCAGCTGGACGAAGGCAATCAGCACATCTTCGATTATTTCGACGAGCTGGTTGGCCAGACCCTGACCGAGCAGCAACGGACCTTCCTGCTGCGCACCAGCATTCTGGAGCGCTTCAACGCCGGCATGGTCATGCGGGTGATGGATGACACCGACGGCCAGGCCCTCCTTGGCGGCCTGCTCTCCATGGGGCTGTTTATCACACCAGTGGACAACTCCGCCCTGTGGTTCCGTTACCACCACCTGTTTTCTGTCTACCTGAGACACCTTCTGAGCTGCACCACCCGGGAGAACCGGCGGACACTGCACCAGCGAGCGGCGGATGCCTGGCTGGAACTGGATCATGCCGAGGAAGCGGCCCGGCACGCCATTGCCGCAGAGGACCCCGAACGGATTACCCGGGTGCTGACCCTGCACGGCCGGAAATTCTTCACCGAAGGTCAGTTCAACCTGTTGCAGCGTTGCCTGGACACCCTGCCCCAGGACGTGATTGCTGAGGACCCCACCCTCACCCTGTTACGTGCTTGGGTCGCGCAGGGGCAGTACAAATTCGACGAAGTCGAGAACTGGCTGTCAGCGGCCGAAGCAAGGCTTCGGGCGGTCATGAGCGAGGAATCCCAGCGGGCGGTACATGGTGAGTTCAGTGCCATCCGGGCACAGGTCGCCATGAACTACGGCGACAGCGACCGGGCGCTGGTCCTGGCTCGGGAAGCGGTGGAGCAGGAAGCGCAATATCTTCCGACCTCCCGGGTCGCAGCAGCATCCGTGGTGGGCGAGGCCCTTTTTGTAAGGGGCGAGCTTCAGGAAGCCCTGGCGCGGATGCAGGATACCGAACACATGGCCCGGGCCCACCAGGCTCATCAGAACGTGATCTGGGCCCTTTGCCAGCAAAGCGAGATCAGCGTCGCCATGGGTTTGCTGCAGAAGGCCTATAACATTCAGGAACGGGCCTTCCTGTATGCTGAGGAAAACCAGCTGAACCACTTGCCCATCCTCGAATTCCTGTTCCGGATTCGCAGCCAGATCATGTGGGAATGGCACCACCTGGAGAGCGCGGAACGCTGTGCCTTACAGGGTATTGAAATACTCGAGGCCCAAGGCGAGCGCTGGTATGTGCAAAGCTATACCACACTTGCCAAGGTTGCCCAGGCCAGGGGGCGCCAGAGTCTCTGTGCGGATTACATTGCCAAGGTCCAGAAGATGCTGGCCGCCGGTGATTATCACCTGGACTGGGTGGCAAACGCCCACGCCACCATGCTGACCTACTGGGATGCCGTGCGGGACCGGGATGCGATCCAGCGCTGGCTGACCATTGCCCCAGTTGGCAACCCCGCTGAAGCGACCAACCATTTCTACCAGTGTAACGGCCGCAATCGCGTCCGCGCCCTGATGAGCCTGGGCCAGTACCACGAAGCCCTTCCTGCCCTGGAAGAACTGACCAGGGTCGCCGATGGTCTGGGACTGAAAACCGATCTGAACCGAAACCACATTGCCCTTGCCTGCCTGTTCTGGCAGATCGAGGACCGGCAGCGAGCTCTGGGTCACATGAAGCAGGCACTGGAGCTGGCCAGCACCACCGGGGCCGTAGGCAGTTTCCTGTGCCTGGGCAAAGTTCTGATCGTAATGCTGAAAGCCCTGATCAATGATGGTGCGATGGATGGTATGGAACTGCAGAGGGCGGAGCGCCTGATCCAGCTGGCCCAGCAACAACGCGACTTCAGCCGGGCGATCCGCATTTCCCTGGACGAAGCGATCATCCAGGACATCATCGACCGGCCGGATGTCCCGGAACTGATCCGTACCTCTCCCCTGACGCGCCGGGAGTGGCAGATCCTGAGCCTGATCCATGCGGGCTTATCCAATGACCAGATTGCCGAGCATCTCAAGGTGGCCTCGACGACAGTCAAGACCCACATCCGCAGCCTCTACCAGAAACAGAACATCAGCCACCGTTCGGAAGCCATTGAACTGGCGAAGCACCTGCTCAGCAAGATCCAGGGGGAGTAGTCCCCCGGATTGTCAGAGGGAAAAGACCACGCCCAGCAGGGCGTAACACAACAGCGTCACCACCACGATGCCCATCAGGTTGAGGGCAAAACCGGCGCTGATCATGTCACCGATTTTCATATCGCCACTGGAAAACACAATGGCATTGGGTGGCGTTGCCACCGGCATCATGAACGCGCAACTGGCAGCGACGGCAGCCGGGACGGTCAGCAACAGGGGTGATACGCCCTGGGACATTGCCAGCGCCCCCAGCAACGGCAGGAAAGCGGCAGCGGTGGCGGTATTGCTGGTCACCTCGGTCAGAAAGATGATCACCCCCGCCACAATGGCAATAAGCAACAACGTCGGCAGTGTTCCCGCGGCACCCAGGGAGCCGGCAATCCACTCCGCGAGTCCGGAACTGCTGATAACACCTGCCATCGCCAGGCCGCCACCAAACAGCAGCAGGACACCCCAGGGAATGCCCTTGGCGGTATCCCAGTCCATCACAAACAGACGCTCACGGGTGTCTACCGGAATCAGAAACATGGCGATGGCCGCTGCAATCGCGATACCGGTGTCGCTGAGCCAGGGCATCAGCCCATCGGACAACAGTGGCCGGAAGATCCAGGCGGCGGCGGTGATCAGGAACACCACCCCGACCAGTTTTTCCCCTTTGCCCAGCGGTCCCAGTGAGGCCAGCTCGTCACGGATGAGATCACCGCTATCACCCTGGTGGGCCAGGCCGAAATCCCGCCGGGTCAGCCACCACCAGGCCAGTGCCAGCATGACGACTGCCACCGGAACACCCAGCAACATCCACTGGGCAAAGCCCACCGAGATGCCCTGATTTTCGCTCAGGTAGGCCGCCAGCAACGCATTTGGCGGTGTTCCGATCAGGGTTCCGATACCCCCGATACTGGCGGAGTAGGCAATCGCGAGTAACAGCGCCGTAGCATAGCGACGAACGCTGTCAGGATTGGAGCTGTCCGCCATGGCAATCACGGACAGGCCGATGGGGAGCATCATGATCGCTGTGGCGGTGTTACTCACCCACATGCTGAGAAATGCGGTGGCGAGCATAAACCCGGCGATCTGGCGCTTCGGCTTGTTGCCAACCGCTTTCAGGGTCAACAGGGCAATGCGACGGTGTAGGTTCCAGCGCTGCATCGCCAAGCCAAGGGTGAAGCCACCGAGAAACAGGAAGATGATCGGATGCGCGTAAGGAGATGTGGCCGCTGAAACTGACCCCAACCCCAGTGCCGGCACCAGTACGATGGGCAACATCGCGGTGGCGGGGATCGGGATGGCTTCGGTACTCCACCAGGTCGCCATCAACAGCATCAGGCCAAGGGCCGCCCAGGCTTCCTCCCCCATGGTTTCGGGGGCAGGAACAACCAGCGTGATCAACAGAAATAGGGCACCGAGTACCAGGCCAATCAACTGACTCTTGGGCAGTCCCGTGGACTGGTTCGCGCCTTTTCGGGATTCGGACATAGCAACAGGTTTCCGTCAGGTTCAATACGGGTCAGTATCGATCGGGTTCAGGAGGCCACACGAGCAAGCTGCCGGTCATGGACACGGCCAAGCAGCACCAGCGCCAAAATGGCGCCAGACAGGGCCCAGGCCATGTCCGACTGGGTATCCCAGACATAACCCTGGGTACCCAGGAAGGCCTCGGCCGCCTCATCACTGAGCAGCGCCACCCACCATTCAATCAACTCGTAGAATGCGCTGAGGGCGAGACAGAAGCAGACAATAAAGAACGAGGGCCAGCCGGCACGGGCGAAGACATCCAGCCTGAGGACCACCTCGCGGGCAACCATAGCCGGGATGAATCCCTGGGCAAGATGCCCGAGCTTGTCGTAGTTGTTGCGCTCCCAGCCAAACCAGTCGCCCAGGTGATTGAACAACGGCACTTCGGCGTAGGTGTAGTGGCCACCCACCATCAGGATGACGGCGTGCACCAGGATCAGCCAATAGGCCAGCGAAGTCAGGGGAAAGCGGAAATAGCACCAGGCGACAAGCAAAAAGCCAATGGCCGCAGGCAATACCTCCAGGACCCAGGTCGCCCGGTCCTTGGGGTCAATACCCGACCAGACAAATACTGCCAGAAATATTCCCACCCAGGCCAGGATAGCCACCGGTTTCTGCGCCATACACTGCACCTCCCTTGTTGGTAGTTTCGGGTTTATGGTCGCATTGTACTCTAGGCATGATGCACTACTGGCTCACGGCTCGTGCTCCTGCCCCGTTCTTGGTGTTAGCCCAGGTTCAACCCACATCGGGATAACCGACCACCTTCTTTTACTTCAGCGGGCACGGATCCTGACACCCTCGTCCAGTTGACGATCGGGGTGCCTTACCACCCGATCGCCAACTTCCAGCCCATCGAGAATCACGGTTTTCAGCCCGTTACTCTGGCCGATCTGCACCACCTGACGATGGACGGTATCATCTCGGGCAAGGAAGACCCAGGACTGTCCCTCAGAACTGAAAATGGACGAGGACGGTGCCCAGAGTACGTCCGAGGCAGACCAGAGTATAAAGCTGGCATCCACCCGGTAGCCGTCACCGAGGGATTGCCACTGCTCGATGGGGCTGGTGATATCTGCCACCACCTGCACTCGTTGCTCCTCTACGCCCAGGGCCGAGACATCCTCGAACCCTACCGGCTCCACTCTCCGGACCACGCCTTCCAGTTCTGGCCCGCCCCAACCATTGAAGCGAACCGTCATTCCGGGCTGCAGCTTCACCGCATCGAAGCTGAGCACCTCGATAACCACCTCCAGGGCCGCCGGGTCTCCGACCTCGGCAATCGGACTCCCCGACTGGATGACACCTTCACTCTTGCGCACAACCGAAAGCACCGCACCGGCGACCGGAGACGTCACCGCCACCCGTTCCTTCGGCTGTTCACCATTACTGCGGGCCGCCGATACCTCCAGCCGGGTACGCGCAGCTGCCAGCTCGTGGGCCATGACTTCCCGATCAAAGCGGGCCGAGCGCAGAATGGCCTGTGCCCGATCCGCCGTGGCTCTTGCCTGTTCAATCTGTTCCTCGGAGACAAACCGGTTGTCACTCCGTGACCGCAACGCCTCCAGGCGTTCAAGCTCCTGGCGTGCGAACCGGGCTTCGGCCTCGGCCGCTTCAACCTTCTGCTGCGCCGAATTCAGCGCCGACCGGGCCGCTTCCACTTTTGCCTCGGCTTCTGCCCGACTTCTCGCGTCCAGGATCGCCGATGGCATCGGGTCCACCTCGGTCAGTGTCTGGCCGGCGTTCACAGGATCACCCACCTCCAGCATGATCCGATGCAGATAACCGGAGACCGGTGCCGAAATCAGGTACCGGTCCTTGACCCGGGCCTTGCCCTCCTCGGTGATGGAAACCTCCAGCGGTCCACGACTGACCTCCGCAAGATCCACCCAAACCGGATCCGGGCGGAAAGCAAACGTGATCGCGGCCATTGCCAGCACGGCGATCAGCGCCCAGAACAGCCATTTACCCGGCAGCCATCTTTTACTCACAGCACCCCGCCCGGACATTGATCCATTTGATGTTCTCCCGATTGCTATTCACGGGTTTTGAGGACCGCTATCAGGTCCAGGTTGCGCAGACGCCACCAGGCGATCACCCCCGAAGCGATGGCAGACACCACAACCACCGCCGAGGAAATAGCCAGTGACTGCGCAGTGATGGTCAGCGGCACCCGATAGAGTTCGGTCTGCATCGCCGTGATAATGGCCCAGGACAAACCATAACCCGCAAGCCAGCCCAGGGGGATGCCCAGAACCAGCATCACTGCTACTTCCGCGAGAAGAATATGATTCACCTCGTTATGGGTGTATCCCAGGACCCGCAGGCTTGCCAGTTCCCGGCCTTTCTCCGCCAGTGAAATCCGCACCGTATTGTAGACCACGCCGAAGGCAATGATTCCGCCCAGCATGCTGATGAAAAGGGTAAACGTCAGAAAGGTTTTTGCCAGTGTTTCGTAGAAGCTGTCCAGCATGGCCTGACGGATACTGATGCCGAGTATGCGGGGCGTTTCCCTGAGTTCGCGGTAGGTTTCCTGAGCTCGTAGTGGGTCAATATTCAGCAGAACCTGATTAACCAGTCTCCCCTCTCCCAGCGCACGGTTCAGGGACGCCAGCCGCATGTAAGCCCCGACTCCGAGGAATTCGCTGGTTATGCCGGCAACCGGCAGTTCGACGCGGCGACGATCCCCCTCCAGTATCTCGATCTCAAGCGTCTGGCCCGGGGCCACATCGAGCCGCCTGGCCAGAAAATCGGTTAGCAGCAATCCTTCCTCTGGCAGGGAAACCGGCTTCAGTTCCTGGTCGATGACGAACTGGAGGCTGGCCTGATCGGGCATACCGATGACCGCGCCGCGCCATTCCCGATGCCCGTTCACCAGTCGGGCGGTCACCACCCGGCGCCCCTCGGCATAGCGGATGCCCGGCTGGCTCTGGAGGTCATACAATGCCGGTGAATTGACCGGGTCAATCAGGGTAGCGGTGACATCCTGTTGCTGGACCCGGGCAAATTGCGAATGCACCATCAGGGAAACTGCATCAAACTGGAAATTTCCCACCAGGACGATGGCGGAGGCCATGGCAATGCCGCTGACCGACAGCAGCGTTCTCCCCGGTCGCCGAAACAGTTGCCGGACCACCATTCGGGAGGGTTGGCTGAAACCGCGGGGGGCGAAAAATCGTTCAGCTGCGGTGACCCGAAAGCGGGCCGGGCCCTCGGGGCGCATGCCCTCGGCGGGTGGCAGTGCGGCAGCGCGACGGATAGCCTGCCACCCCCCCAGCCAAGCCACCAGGAGGGTAACGATCGCAAGCAGAAGGAGCCAGGCCGGATCCAGCCGGAACAACAGCGACGGGAACCGGTAATAATCCATATAGATCTCACCCATGGCCCGGCCCGCCCAGACACCCAGGGCCACCCCCAGCAGCAGGCCGATCACCGAAATAGTAAGCACCAGCTGACTGTAGTGCCAGCCAATCTGCACATTGCTGTAACCGAAGGCCTTGAGTGTGGCAATGATATCCCGCTGAGTGCTGATCAATCGGTTGATCACCACATTGAGCAGAAACATGGCCACCGTCATGAAGATCGCCGGGAAAATCGTTGCCATGGTCCGCAGCTGGGCCAGCTCATCGTCCAGCATCTGGTGGGAGAAATGGTCCTCTCGCCCATAGGCACCGGTACCACCGTAGCGATCCAGCACCCGATCCAGGTTGTCGATGACCGATGCCACCGGTACTCCGGGCTCTACCCGGGCAACCAGGCTGTTGAAGGCGCCTTTCATGTCCATGGCCGCGGCCAGGGCCTCGCGCCCCATCCAGAGCACGCCATACCGGGGGTAATCCGGCAACATGCTTCCCGGGGCAAGCACATAGATAAACTCCGGAGCCTCTGCGATGCCAGTGATCGTCAGCTCCTGGCGACGGCCGTTGATGATCCCGGTAAAGTGATCCCCAGGTTCCAGCTGGTGGGCCTCGGCAAAGCCCTGGATCACCACCACCTCATGGCCCCGGCCCGCCAGCGGCAGACGGCCGCGGCGCAGGAATAACTGGTTTACCTCCGGCTGGCCGTGCTCGGGCAATGACACTAGACGGGCGGACACCGGATCTTCAAACCCCGGCATCTCCAGTTTTGCGCTCCCCTCCACCCGTGCACTGAAACGGGAAATCCCGGGAATGGCTGCAATCTGTTGGGTGACATACAGGGGCGCCCGCTTGAGCAAGGCGAAGACCTCGGCAAACCGGTAATCGTCGTAATACACCGCACGTGTGGAAACCAGAGACGAATAGTTGACCAGGGATAGCACACACACCGCGACACCGCCGGCAATGACCAGGGCAATGGCCAGCACCTGCCCCCGCATCTGCCAGAGCTCCCGGCGAATCTTGGTGTTGAGCGAGGGTGTGGTCAGGGCCATGGCATCACCAGGTCAGAGTCTTCGGGTCCTGCCGCTCGGCATTGCGGGACTCACCGCTGATCCTGCCGTCGGACATGGTGATCACCCGGTCCCCCATACTCGCGATAGAGGCATTGTGGGTAATAATGACGGTGGTGGTGCCGGTTTCCCGGTTGGCCTTGTCCAGGGCTTCCAGCACCAACACGCCCGTGGCCGAATCCAGCGCTCCCGTGGGCTCATCGCAAAGCAGCACCTGCGGGCGCTTGGCAATGGCCCGGGCGATGGCCACCCGTTGCTGCTCGCCACCAGAAAGCTGGGCAGGAAAGTGGTCCATCCGGGATTTTAGCCCGACCAGGCCCAGCGCTTCCTCGGGGGGCATGGGGTCGGAGGCGATCTCCGTGACCGCCGCAACGTTTTCCCGTGCGGTCAGGCTGGGAATCAGGTTGTAGAACTGAAACACGAATCCGACGTGTTCCCGGCGGTAGCGGGTCAGTTCGGCGTCGCTGGCACCGCTCAGATCATGATCCAGGTAGCGCACCTCGCCGGCGGTGGGCACATCAAGTCCGCCCAGGATGTTGAGAAGGGTGGATTTGCCGGAACCGGAAGCGCCCAACATGACCACCAGCTCACCGGCGTAAAGATCCAGGTCAATGCCCCTGAGCGCATGCACCTGTACTTCACCCTGGTCGTAGACCTTGGTCACGCCCCGAGTGTGGAAGACCGCTTCCCTGCTCACTGTTGGAATCCCTACCCCTGCTTATGGGTGACTCAATCGCCGGCGCAGTCCACACAAAGCGTGGTGTACGGCAGTACCTGCAATCTGCGCGGATCGATTTCTTCCCCACAGGACTCGCACTCGTCCCCGACACCGTTGTTGATGCGTTGCAGGGCATGCTCAATCTGGGCGAGCTCGGCACGGGCCTCCGTTTCCAGGGAGTCGACCACCTCATCGTTCTGGGTCTGGGTCGCCTGTTCTTCGAAGTCCTTGTCCAGGGCGCCGTCTTCGCGGTTCTGGTGAGCATGGTACCGATTCAGGCGAGCCTGCACATCGGCTTTCAGGGCTTCCAGTTCGGATTTACGATCAGTCATGACGGGTTACGGCTCCTCTTGGATTCGATTGGCAATTAATCGATACACTAAAGCATAAGCTGAACCCGGGATTGATGCTTGTCAAAATGCCATCTCCTGTCCCAGCCTCCGCCCTCCTACTCCCCACTCCTCCCCCGGACTACGCCAACAAAAACTTTGCCAGGAGGATGAACGCTACATCGCCCGGACGCACTATGGGCCATGTCTAATTCGCAGTGGAAGTGAGGCAAAATGAACAACAACCCGGACTGGTGGCGTGGCGCCGTCATCTATCAAGTATATCCACGCAGTTTTTACGATTCCAATGGCGACGGTATCGGAGATTTGCCCGGGGTAACCGCCAAACTGGACTACATCGCCAGCCTGAATGTGGACGCCATCTGGCTTTCTCCGTTTTTCACCTCTCCGATGAAAGACTTCGGTTATGACGTGTCCGACTACCGCAACGTCGACCCGATCTTCGGCACCCTGGATGATTTTGACCAGCTGATTGCCGAGGCGCATAAGCGTGACCTGAAGATCATGATCGACCAGGTACTCAGCCATTCCTCCGATCAGCATCCCTGGTTCGTTGAGAGCCGGCAGTCCCGGGACAACTCCAGGGCCGACTGGTACGTCTGGGCGGATCCGAAGGACGACGGTACTCCGCCCAACAACTGGCTGTCTGTATTCGGCGGCTCAGCATGGGCCTGGGACAGCCGGCGCAAGCAGTACTACCTGCATAACTTCCTGGCCAGTCAGCCGGACCTCAACTTTCACAGCCCGGAAGTACAGGATCAGGTGCTATCCGACGTGAAGTTCTGGCTGGATCGTGGCGTGGACGGATTCCGTCTCGACGCCATCAATTTCTGCTTCCATGATCCGGAGCTTCGGGACAATCCGCCCAGCAAGGCGGTACAGGAAGGCTCTATCGGTGTGCGCAAGGAGAACCCCTACGCCTACCAGCATCACACGTTCGACAAGACCCGGCCGGAGAACCTGGAGTTCCTGAAGCGCCTGCGGGCCCTGCTCGACCAGTACCCGGGAACAACCACAGTCGGTGAGATCGGTGACGATGATTCCCTGCAGACCATGGCCGACTACACCCGGGACGGCGACAAGCTGCACATGGCCTATTCGTTTGATCTGCTGACCGAGCAACATGGTGCTGGGTTCTTCCGCAAGACCACCAGCACCATCGAAGCCAAGCTGACCGACGGCTGGCCGTGCTGGGCTATCGGCAATCATGATGTCGCCAGGGTGGCCACCCGCTGGAACGCCACCTCCGAGCAGCAACTCAAGGTTTACATGGCGATGCTGCTGACCCTCCGCGGAAGCGTCTGTATCTACCAGGGCGAGGAATTGGGGCTGACGGAGGCGGAGCTGCAGTTCGAGGACCTGGTCGATCCTTACGGCATCACCTTCTGGCCCGAGTTCAAGGGTCGGGACGGTTGCCGGACACCGATGGTGTGGCACCATGAGGAAACCCACGGAGGTTTTTCCGATACGCGCCCCTGGCTGCCGGTCTATGATGATCACTACAACGCGGCGGTCGCTGTTCAGCATGCCGAGGACAATTCCTTGCTGGCGGCCTACCGTGCATTCCTGGGGTGGCGGAAAACCCAGCCAATCCTGCTCAAGGGCGACATCGAGTTCCATAACAGCCCGAAGGACACTCTGGTGTTTACCCGGAGTTACCGGGGAGAGAACCTGACCATCGCCCTGAACCTGAGCGACAAGGCGCAGACCCTCTCCATGCCCGTTGCCGGCAGTCCCCTGGCAGGTACGCCGGATTTCGTCGGCGGCCAATGGCAGGGTAATGATCTGAAACTGGAGCCTTGGGGCGTGGAAATCTCCGGGTTCTGAGTGGTCACCATCAAACAAGAAGACAGACGTTATGGCCAGTGTAACCCTTCGCAACATCTGCAAAAGTTATGACCAGACCCAGGTCACCCGTAACGTGAACCTGGATATCCAGGATGGCGAGTTCGTGGTATTCGTCGGCCCCTCGGGCTGTGGCAAGTCCACGCTGCTGCGCATGATTGCCGGGCTTGAGGACATTACCTCGGGTGACATGTACATCGGCAACGACCGGGTCAACGACCGGCCGCCCAAGGAGCGGGAGGTAGGCATGGTATTCCAGTCCTATGCCCTCTATCCCCACATGGATGTGGCCGAGAACATGGCGTTCGGTCTCAAGCTCGCCAAGACCCACAAGACCGAGATCAGCCGGCGGGTTGATGATGCCGCCCGACTGCTGCAGCTGGACAACCTGCTGGAGCGCAAACCCAAGGACCTGTCCGGCGGCCAGCGCCAGCGGGTGGCCATCGGCCGGACCATTGTGCGTGAGCCGGAGGTATTCCTGTTCGATGAACCCCTGTCGAACCTGGATGCGTCACTCCGGGTCCAGATGCGGATCGAGATCTCCCGGCTGCACAAGCGCCTGGGCGCAACCATGATCTACGTGACCCACGATCAGGTTGAGGCCATGACCATGGCGGACAAGATCGTTGCCCTCGATGACGGGGCCATTGCCCAGGTGGGCAAGCCGCTTGAGCTTTATCATTACCCGGCAACGCGATTTGTCGCCGGGTTTATCGGCTCGCCGAAGATGAATTTCATTGACTGCTCGGTGGTCTCCGCATCCAGCCAGTCAGTGATGGTCAACCTGCCCGGCGATCACCAACTGCAGCTGCCGGTAAATGGCAACGGGCTGAGCGAAGGTGAAACAGTCACACTCGGCATCCGCCCGGAGCACCTGAGCGAGGACCTGGAGGCCGACATGTACATGGAAGGTGAGGTGCATGTGGTTGAGCGTCTGGGCTATCAGACCCTGGTGCATCTGGACGTGGACAATGTCGACGGAGTACTGACCATGCGCACGGATGGCAGCAATCCAGTCCAGGAGGGTGCACGGATGACCCTCGGGCTCACCGCCAACAAGTGCCACCTGTTCCGACAGGACGGTGCCGCTTGCCCCCGTCTCTATCAGGAGCCCTGCGTCGACTTCTGATTGGTTTGGGGCCGGTTGTCACGTTCCGGCCCCTTTTTTCCCTTTCTCTCAGTCACCCCGATCTGCAATGTAATCGGTAATGGCCGCATAGAACTCCATCTCGTCAAAAGTGTCCGGGCCTACACCGACCACGTCCAGGTGATCCTGGTTAATCACGTAGCTCGACGACGTCATCTGTGTCGCATTTGGCCGGTTCAGGTCACTGACATATCCCAATTCGGTCCGGGTCCAGACATAATCAAGACAGCCCCAGCATTCGTAATACTCCAGACGATAGCCCTGTTGCTGGCTGTTGATACCCACCAGACCGTCGTCATCACGATCACCGGCGTATCCGTCGCCCTGGCCGGCCGCACCGTCATTGTTGCAGTCGTCCACGCAATAACCGTCACCATCAATGTCGTAGATGAACTCCGACGTCAGCCACAGCGCCGGGTTGAGGCTGCTGCCGTTCTGGGCTGTCATCAATGACACCGAGTTGGCCACATAAGTAGTGCTCACGGGGTATTTCTGATTAAAAACCTTCATCCCGGTGGTTACACCGTCGTTGGGATCGTAGTCGTTGTACACCAGTTGCTTGGTGCCGGCGATGGCGTCATTGCCACTGCCATAGACCACGTTGCCATAGTAGTTGGCGAGGGTTTCCGTAACCGAATTGGCGTAGTGGTCCAGAATGTACTTGGCCACCGGCGAGCCCCGGTGCGGCGATGAGATACTGACGTGAGTCCGGACCACACGGTAACCCTTGCGCTCCCGCAGAAGGCGAGCAGCCTTGCGGGAATCGATACCGCCCTGGGAATGAGAAACGATATTCACATGACTGACACCGGAGGTGGCCATGTAGCTCTCGATGTTGTTCGCCAACTGGTAGCCGCGGACCTCGGAGCTCTGGAACGGAGTCACCGAGGAGACAAAACTGCGCTGGCTATCATTAATATCGCCGTTGCAGTTGACTTCAAGGAACTTGTCACAGGGGTCGAGTACAAAGGTACCGTAATCGTCACCCCAGTAGTCGTAACCGAGAATGTCATCGAACCCGGCCATGCCATGGGCAAAAACCACCGGGTATTGGGTGCGATTGGCATCCCTTGCCAGGACCGCAGGGGCTATCATCATCCCGGTAACCAGGAGCATGACTGCACCCACCCTTGTCAGGGCACTTTCGTTTTTCATGGTATTAGCCTCTTATTTTTTTTTGTGAGCCTGACCACGGTACTGCTGCCTGATCCACCCGGACACAGGCAACCGGGCCGCCTAAAAAACAGGCAGCCCATTTCTAGCCCATATCCTTTTGCCCCGTTGTGAGAAACGTCACATCCGCAACAAATAGGTGACACCTTCTCATTTTTTTTGCAGTGGCTCACACTGCGAAAAATGGGAGCCTGTTAGGTTTGAATCCGGTTCATAACAACAACTCAAAACAACAAATGGTGACCAGTGTGAACGTAAAGCCAATCCTGGTGCTGATTATTGGCTCGGCAGTGATCGCGGTCCTGGCCTATCAGTGGGCTGGAAGCGAGATGACCATAGCCGCCACCCCGGATGCAGCCTCGCCACGGGATATCAGGAAGTCGGAACCGGAAACGGCTCAGTCCCTGGCTACTCCGACGCAGGAAGAACCTGCCAGGAATGATGACCTCGAGGCGTTTCGGGAGCGTTTGATGGCCCGGTTCGAGGGTCAGCTTGATCATCCGGGTGGCCAGGTAAGGTTGCTGGAAGAATTGATGCGGTATCTCCACCAGGTCGATCCGGAGCACTGGCGAGAAAGCCTTTCGGCGCTGCTTCTGAGTTGGTTCCCGGATCGTGGCGAGGAGCTTCTGAACAGGGCCGAAGCAATGATCGCCTACAAGGATTTTATGGAACAGGAACAGTACACCCTGCGATCCATGGGGCCGGACGAGCGCCGGGACTTTATCTGGGCCAAACGCCGGGAACTGTTTGGTGAGGCCGCCGATGAGATCTGGCAATCAGAGCTGCGGAATTATTCCCTGAGCCAGTCACTCAAGGACCTCGATCAACAGCCTGGCCCCACTCTCGCCAAAGCCAAGGAGTACACCCGCGCAATTCAGGACACATACGACGACGAGGCTGCTCAGGTCATGGAGCGACGGCGCCAGGAACTGACGGATCGTTTTCTTTCCCTTTCCTCGGTACAGCAATCATTGCACGAGCAGGCGCCGGAACAACGTTATGAAACGCTGCGTGGGATCCGCCAGGAACTCGGCATGGAAGAGCAGGCCCTCGATCGCTGGGATCAGCTTGACCGGGACCGGGACGACCGTTGGGCCCAGGGCGAGACTTATGAAACCGAACGACAGGCCATCGTTGAAAAATACCAACCGGGACCTGAGAGGGAAGAGGCGCTGGACGATCTGAGCCAGGAAATTTTCGGAGATGAAATGGCGGCGACTATTCGGGATGAAGAAGCAGCTGGTTACTACCGTTACCAGGAAAGCCGCGTTTACGGGCAGAATTAGTGAAAAAAGCCCCGGCCAGTGGGGGGGATTGTTCTGGCCGGGTCGCAAAAGCGAAAATCGGCGTCATCCCTTGACGCCACCGGCGGTCAGACCGCCGACAATCCATTTCTGGCAGTAGAGGAAGATTACGGTGATCGGCAGGCCGGAAAGCACCGCTGCCGCCGCGAAATCACCCCACAGATAGTTCTGCTCGTAGAGGTACTGTTGGGCGCCCACCGCCAGGGTGAGCTTGTCGGTATCCACCAGCAGCACCGAAGCTATCGGATATTCCATGATGGTCATAATGAAGGCCAGGATGAACACCACCACCAGGATGGGCACCGACAATGGCAGCAGGATGTAACGGAAGGCCTGCCATGTGGTGGCGCCATCCACAATCGCCGCCTCCTCCAGGGACCGATCGATGGAATCGAAATAACCCTTGATCGTCCAGATGTGCAGGGCCATTCCACCCAGCGAGGCAACAATCACCGCGCCGTGGGTATTGAGCCCCAGCCAACTGACGTGATTACCGATCTGGTCAAACAAGGCGTAGAGCGCCACCAGGGACAATACCGGCGGAAACATCTGGAAAATGAGCATGGACTTGAGCACAAAACCCTTTCCGGCAAAGCGCATCCGGGCGAAGGCGTAGGCACTGGTGGTGGACAGCGCCAGGATCAGCACCGAGGACACCACCGCCACCTTGATGGAATTCCACAGCCACACCAGCACCGGGAACGGCGGCTGAGTGGTGACACCGTCCGCGTCGGTGTAGGTAATACCCAGCGCCAGATACCAGTGCTCCAGCGAAGGGTTTTCCGGCAGCAGGCTGCCGGCGGCGAAGTTTCCGCTGCGGAAGGAGATCGAGATCACCATCAGCAGCGGGAACAGGATGATCGCGATGAACGCCAGCATACCGATATGGGATGCCAGCACACGGTATTTCGTGGAGCGGGGTTGAACCATTGCCATGGGAAGCTCCTTATACCTTGACCTTCGACAGTTTCAGGTTGATCAGCGAGAGTGCACCCACCACCAGGAAAATCACGGTAGCGATGGCCGCCGCCAGGCCGAAGTTTTGCCCGGAATCCTGGAACGCGATCCGGTAGGTGTAGCTCACCAGAAGATCGGTCGTACCCGCCGGTGTGCTGGCGCCGATGATATCCGGGGCACCGCCAGTCAAAAGCGCGATCAGAACAAAGTTATTGAAGTTGAATGCAAAGCTGGCGATCAGCAGGGGCATCAGCGGCTTGATGATCAGTGGCAGGGTAATGTTGAACAGGTTGTTGACCGGCCCTGCCCCGTCCATCGCAGAAGCCTCATACAGGTCCTTCGGGATAGCCTGTAACAGCCCCATGCACAGCAGCATCATGTAGGGATAGCCCAGCCAGGTATTCACGATCAGGATCATGGTCCGGGCAAGCGCCGGGTCGCTGAACCAGTCCGGACGTATGCCAAACAGTCCCTCCAGCACCAGGTTAATCTCGCCGAAATTCTGGTTGAACAGGCCCTTGAACACCAGGATCGAGATGAAGGCGGGCACCGCGTAAGGCAGGATCAGCATGGTGCGGTAGAAGCCCTTGCCGCGGATCTGTTCCCACTGCAGCAGGTTAGCCAGCAACAGCCCCAGAGCCAGGGTAAAGATCACGGTTGCGACCGCAAATGACAGAGTCCATATGAAAATCTGCAGGAACGGCCCGCTGATGCTGGGATCCGTCACCACTTTCACGTAGTTGGCCCAACCGATGTTCACGGTCCAGCCGGGGACCAGCTTTTCGCCTTCCCCGTTTACGTAAAAACCGATCTCGTGATTCGGGAAATAGGTCTCCCCGGTCTGGTTGTTGGTCAGGGTGCCGTTCTCGTGCAGGGTGAACTGCGGATGGATGGCCGCAAACGAGCGCAGGCTGGCCTGGCTCAGCTCCCGGTTGTCGTCGGTAACCAGTGTCAGTGCGGACAGCTCCTGGCGCAGCTTGATCACCTCCCGGATCTGCAACGGCTCGCCGGCCGGGGTTGATTCCACGGGAAACAAGGCGGCCCGGCTCCCATCGGCCGCAAGGTCCAACGGCTGCGTCGCCAGGGTCTGATGTTCGCCCTCGAGGTACAACACATAACCTTCATTCGTGCGGTAGGCGCTGAAGTCATAGCGAACCGCCTCGGACTGGTAGGACCGGGAAAGCAGGTTGTCCTTCACCTGCTCGAAGCTCAGCAGGTTGGTGGCGCTGTAATTGGTAAAGCCGATCCCCACTGTGTACATCAGCGGGAAAATCACAAACAGCCCCATCCCGGCAATTGCCGGAAAAATGTACCGGTGCGAGTAGAGCTTTCTGCTGACAAACACTGCCACAGCTGAGGCCGTCAGCACCAGGAACAACATGGCGAAGACAAACTCACGCTGCACATACAACGCCAGGATCAGGTAGAGCGCCGCGGCCACCAGAACGGCCAATGCACTCCACTTCAGGAATACTCGGATCATTGAAGGTCTGCTTTCGATCCCGGGAGAGGACAGGGTTTCCGTTATCATTGTAGTCAGCCCGATTGGTACCGTCACACACGAGGCGGCAGTTTCTCATTCACTACTGGTATCAGGTAGCCGGGTAGTCCACACCCGGCTACCTGGCGCATCTCTTTTTTACCGGGTGATGCGCTGAGCCGCTGCGTTCAGGGCATCCTCGACGGACTGGCGTCCCGAGGTAATGTTCTGAAGTGCCGGACCCATGGAAGACCAGAAGGCACCCATCGCCGCAACGTTCGGCATGGGCTCACCCAGCTGGGCGTTTTCGAAGGTCGCCTTGATTTTCGGATCTGAAGACAGTTCCTCCATGAATTCCTTGTTGGCGACCGCACCCAGTGGCACATCGTTGTTGACCATCTTCAGGCCCTTCACGGACAGGGCGTAGTTCTCCAGGAACTCCACCGCCAGGTCCTGGTTGGGGCTGGCCGAGTTCAGAGTCGCAGCCATGACACCGACCATGGGCTTGCTGGGCTGACCGCCTATGGTGGGCAGCGTGGTGACGCCGAAGTTGATGCCGCTCTTCTTTGCGTTCGCCCAGGCCCAGGGACCATTGATCATCATCGCAGTCTCGCCCTGGTTGAAGCTGGACTCCATGGCACTGTAATCGGCACCACGGGGCATCACGCCCTCTTCGATCAGCATCGCCAGCGTCCTGGCGCCTTTCATGGCACCGTCATTGTTCACGCCAGTGTCTTTCACATTGACGCTTCCACCAGAATTTTCACCGAAGATGTAGCCACCGGCGGCCGCCAGCATCGGCCAGGTGAAGTAGGTGTTGTTGTAGTCCCAGAGGATGGCGCGCTTGCCGTCTTCCGCCAGCTTCTTGTGGACCGCGGGAATCCCCTCGAAGGATTGCGGCGGTTCCGGCAGCAGGTCCTTGTTGTAGATCAGGCCAATGGACTCGACCGCCATGGGGTAGCCGTACTTTTTGCCGTCCACGCTGACTGCGTCCCAGGTGAACGCATAGTTGGCGTCGATAACCTTTTGGGAGGGTTTCACCTCGGAGATAATGCCGCTCTGGGCCCACTCGCCGAAGCGGTCATGAGCCCAGATGAAGATGTCCGGACCATTACCGGTGGCGGCAGACTGCTGGAACTTGTCGGTGGCGCTGTCCGGGTGAGCCACCTCAACGGGAATACCGGTCTCCTCGGTGAACCAGTCCCCGACTTCCTGGAGGCCGTCATAGCCTTTATCACCGTTGATCCAGACCACCAATTTGCCTTCCTCGATCTCGGCATGGGCAGGTGCGGCCATTCCGAAAGTGGCTGCCAGAATGGAAGCGGCGAGGGTACTGCGAATAAACGTTCGACGATGCATCAGGTCATTCCTCTGTCAGTTCTTGCCTTATTCTTGTTTTCCGGCCCGCCAGGAGGTTGTCCGGCCGGACTCAACGCAAAGGTTTTTTGCGAGTAGTCAAACTGTGTTGCAAAACGGCGTTATAAGCATCACCCCTTATTTCAATACCAGAGGCGTAGTATGGGGGAGTAGTAGGGCGTAGAAAATTCCTTCTACCGGCGCCGGCGGGAGTTTGGTTTGATGGCAGGCACAAGAATCAGAAACTGACCGGAGTGCTTGCCATGTCCCGCGGATTCAGAACAACCGCCCTGCCCGCCTTCATTACCTCTACCTTGCTCACCGCGGGCTGTGCGTCCACCGGAATACCGAACACCACTGCCGCCGGCCCGCCCTCGGTGGATCGTCCTGACGGTTTCTGTGAAGCCGACTATTCAGAAATCATGATCCCGGTACGGGGCTCCTTCGCCGATGGCGAAATCGTACGGGATTACTACACCGGGCGAACCGCTACCGTCCACAATGGTCAGGTCATCATGGCACCGGGCCCCGACTCCGAGGGCCTGATCCTGCTTGAGGCCGCCGGAGAAAACACCGGTCGGTTTACCTGGGCGGGTGCAACCGTGTATTTCGCGGTAACTGACCGCTTTGCCAACGGTACCACCACCAACGATCTCAATTACGGCCGCAAATCCGATGACAAGGACGAGATCGGCACCTTCCATGGCGGCGATTTCATCGGCCTCACCCAACGCCTGGACTACCTCCAGCGCCTTGGCGTCAATGCACTCTGGATTACTCCACCCTTCGAGCAGATTCACGGCTGGGTTGGCGGCGGCGACCAGGGCGACTTCCGGCATTATGGCTACCACGGCTACTATGCCCTGGATTTCACCGTGCCCGACGCCAACTTCGGCACCCGTGAAGAGTTCCGAACGCTCGTACAGGAAGCGCACAACCGCGGCATCCGGGTCGTCATGGACGTGGTCATGAACCACCCCGGTTACAGCACGCTCCAGGACATGCAGGAATTCGACTTCGGCTCCCTGTTCGAGGGTTTCGAGAAACACCTCCCGGACCAATGGAGCCACTGGCAGCCCGAATCCTGGGAAAACCTGCACGCGTATCACGCCTTTATCGACTACGACCATCCAGACTGGCGCCGCTGGTGGGGCAAGGACTGGGTGCGCGCCGGCATCGCCGACTACGATACGCCACCCAACGCGTCCATTGATGAACTGCGTGGCTCACTGGCCTTCCTGCCCGACTTCAAGACCGAAGCCACTGACTCGGTGGAACTGCCCGTGTTCCTGCAAAACAAGGAGAGCAGTCGAACCACATCGTTGCAGAATGCCACAGTCCGTGAATATCTGATCACCTGGCTGACCGACTGGGTCCGGGAATTCGGAGTGGACGGCTTCCGTGTGGATACCGCCAAGCACGTGGAACCCGAGGCTTGGGCAGAACTCAAACTCCGGGCCCAGGAAGCGCTGGAAGAATTCCGTGCCCGACACCCAAAGGCCCCACTGCCGGCAGAGGAGTTCTGGATGGTGGCGGAAGTCTTCCCGCATTCTGTCGAGAAATCTGTCTACTTTGATGCAGGCTTCGACGCAGTCATCAATTTCGATCTGCAGGAGAAAGCCGCTACCGGGGCCCGATGCCTGAGCGCGATGGAACCGGTCTTTGCAGATTATGCCGGGACACTGAACGGTACCGATCCATTTAATGTACTGAGCTACATTTCCTCCCACGACACCAACCTGTTCAGCCGGATTGCCGGTAACGACCTGACACTGCAGAAACAGGCGGCCGGCGCGCTCCTACTCACCCCTGGTGCGGTTCAGATCTTCTACGGTGATGAATCTGCCCGTCGGTTTGGCCCGACCGGATCCGATCCTCACCAGGGCACCCGGTCCGACATGAACTGGTCAGCTATTGAATCCGGCGCGGTCTCTGGCATGCTTGATCATTGGCGCAAGCTCGGTCAGTTCCGCGCCCGCCATCCTGCGATTGGTGCTGGCACCCATAACCTGATCAGCCAGCAACCCTATGTATTCTCAAGACACCACGGTGAAGACCGGGTGGTCATCGCCTTCGGGAGGAAGTAACCATGACATCACAGGCAACCGGATACCTGGCCAAGACACCACTGATACTCGGGATGATGCGACTGCTGGATCACCCTGAACTGCACACACCCAAAACACTGGCGGCCTGGATCGAAAGTCAGCTGGAGCGTGGGCTTGATGTGTTTGACCACGCCGACATCTATGGGGATGGCGAGTGCGAACGGCTGTTCGGCAAGGCTCTGGCAGCCTATCCCGGCCTCCGTGACAAGATCCGCATCATAACCAAGACCGACATCGTTCTGGCTCATCAGGACACCAGTCAATGGCAGACCAAGCACTACCGGGCCGAAGCAGAGCATGTATCCGGGGCCATCAACCGGGCTTTAGGGAGGCTGCGGGTTGAACAGGTGGATACTTTCCTGATCCATCGCCCGGACCCGCTAATGGAGGCCGAGCCGGTGGCGAGAGCACTGGAAGACGCTGTCAGTGCCGGCAAGATACGCCACATCGGCGTCTCCAATTTCCGCCCGGAGCAGTGGAGATGGCTGCAGAAAAACACCGATTTGCCCCTGGCCTGCAACCAGACCGAGCTCTCACTGGCCCATGCCGAGCCGCTGTTTGACGGTACCCATGAAGCTCAACTCAGCGACCGGTTACGCTGGCTGGCCTGGTCCCCCCTGGGAGGTGGCAAGCTGGCAGGCCACCTGCCCGGGAATCTGCTGGCAACCGCCCGGGCTCAGACCGGGCTGTCTGAAACCGCACTGGCCATGGCCTGGATCCACCAGATTCCGGGAAAACCGATCCCGGTTCTCGGAAGCATGAACGAAGAACGGATCAGAGCGGCGCTTGAGGGCTGTCGTTCGGAACTGCCGCGCCCCCTGTGGTTCGCCCTGCTTGAGGCGGTCCGGGGTCGGCGGGTGCCCTGACCCGGGCCACAGGACTAGATTTGACATACATCAACTTTCTGCAAATTTTTACAGGAACTTCCACCTTAGTCCCATTGTTGGCCTTACCTTCTGCGCTGACACTTACGTGCGCGTAACAACAACAATCAGAAATCTTCCACCGTATCGGTGATATTGCTTCTGGAGGCCAACTTCCATGACTTTGAGAAAGGTCCTGTTTTCTGCGTGCCTGCTCCTTCTGGCAGGCTCCACTGTCCATGCTGAAACCCTCAAGATCGGGTTGAATTACCCGCAGACCGGACGCTACAAGGATCAAGGCCTGCAACAGCGGCTTGGCGCCTTTCTGGCCGTGGACGAAATCAACAAGGCCGGCGGCGTGATGGGGCAACCGCTGGAACTGGTCATCCGCAACACCCGGGGTGAGCCCAAGCAGGGGGCGGAAAACACCGCCGAACTGATTGACCGGGAGGGCGCGAAGATGGTATTCGGCGGCGTATCCAGCGCTGTGGCCATTGCCTCGGGCCAGGCCGCTCGCGACCGGGATACCATCTACTTCGGCACCCTCACCTACTCCAATGCCACCACCGGCGCCGAAGGCCACAAGTACATGTTTCGTGAGCCCTACAACGCCTGGATGACCGCCAAGGTCCTGAGCCAGTACCTCAGTCGCAATCATGCCAATGAGGAGTATTTCTACATCACCGCCGACTACACCTGGGGCTGGTCTGTCGAGGAATCCGTGCGCAAATTCTCTGGCACCGAAGATACCAATACCCACCAGGCCGTGAAGACCCCCTTCCCACGGGCGCTGATTTCCGATTTTCGCGGCGCCCTGGAACAGGCGATGGCCAGCGATGCCAAGGTCCTGATGCTGGTGCTGTTCGGTGATGACATGGTCCGGGCCCTGAACGTGGCCTACGAGATGGGCGTTCTCGACAAAATGCAGGTCGTGGTGCCGAACCTGACCTTGGGCATGGCACGGCAGGTCGGCCCAACCATCATGTCCGGTATCGTCGGCGCTTCACCCTGGGTCTGGAACCTGCCGTACGAGAAAAATTTTGCCCGTGGCAAGGAATTCGTGGAGGCATTCTCCCAGCGTTATGAAATGCGACCGTCCACTTCTGCCGCCTCGGCCTACAGCATCATCTACCAGTATAAGGATGCCGTGGAGCGCGCAGGCACCACCGACAGCAAATCAATCATCCGCGCCCTGGAGGGTCACCGCTACAGCCTGCTGAAGGACGAGCAGTACTGGCGCGAATTTGACCACCAGAATGTCCAGACCGTGCACGTGGTGAAGGTCAAGGACCGGAACACTATCGTGGCGGATGAGTACAGCTCGGATTACTTCGACATCATCGATTCCATGCCCGGCGATGAAGCGGCCCAGACGCGCGAGGAATGGGAAGAGCGGCGACGGGAGGCAGGCAAACCGCTGTCCCTTTGAGCATCGGCGCATTCTGATGTCAGAACAGGTAATCGGTGGCGCAACGGATAGCGCCTACCCCACGATAGAGCGCGTGTGCACCGAACTTATGGGTCAGGTGTTAGAACTGAAAGCTGCGCAGCCCATGGCCAAAACAACGTCAAATCCCGGCCGGTATCCGGCCTTCTCAGCTGTGGCAGAAAAAAATCGAGGACCTCTTCACTGGTGCGCAGGTTCGGCGCAAAACCATCCTCACGGCCTTCCTCGGTGGCAAGCCCCCTCTTCCTTAGCAGGGTTTTCAGCGAGGTGCTCGACCTGCCGCGTCCCGAGGGTCCGTGGCACGGCAGGTCTCGCTCCTCGATAGCGGCTCTTGATCAGCGAGCCTCCTCCCAGGTCTTCAACAACTCCTCGTAGGCAACGGTTTTACCCTGGGGCTTTTCGTTGTCCAGTTTCGGCTTCGGTGCACCAGGTTGAGACAGCCAGTACTGAGGATCTCTTGGTTCGTTCAGCTTAGGACCACAGTTCGGCTGCACATTGGCACGCTCCAGACGCTCCATCACACGGTCTTGAGCTTCAGCAAGGCCATTCAGTGCTTCCTGGGGAGTGGCCTCACCACTGGCCGCCTGAGCGATATACTGCCACCAAAGCTGAGCCAGCTTCGGATAATCAGGCACATTGGTACCGGTAGGTGACCACTGAACCCGCGCAGGGCTCCGATAAAACTCCACCAGGCCACCGAGTTTCGGTGCCATTTCTGTCATCACATCCGATTCGATATCGGACTCGCGGATCGGAGTCAGGCCGGCAATGGTTTTCTCCAGGGACACCGTCTTGGATACGGTGAACTGAGCATACAACCATGCTGCAAGGCGACGCTTCTCAGGCGTAGAGTCCAGGAAGGTCCAGGAACCCACGTCCTGATATCCCAGCTTCATCCCCTCTTCCCAGTAGGGGCCACGAGGGGATGGCGCCATGCGCCACTTGGGCGTGCCATCTTCGTTCACAACCGGCAGGCCATCCTTGATCATGCTTGCGGTAAAGGCGGTATACCAGAATATCTGCTGGGCCACGTTACCTTGAGCAGGAACCGGGCCGGCCTCAGAGAAGGTCATGCCCTGAGCCTCGGGAGGAGCATACTCACGCAGCCAATCCACGTATTTTGTAGTGGCATACACAGCGGCAGGACCATTGGTTGCACCGCCACGGCTGACACTGGCGCCAACCGGATTACATTCCTCAACCCGGATACCCCACTCGTCAACCGGCAGACCGTTCGGCAGGCCCTTGTCACCGGCACCGGCCATGGAGAACCAGGCATCAGTGAAACGCCAGCCCAGAGACGGATCTTTCTTGCCGTAGTCCATGTGACCGTAGACGCGTTCACCGTCAATTTCCTTGACGTGAACCGAGAAGAACTCGGCAATGTCTTCGTAGGCAGACCAGTTAACCGGCACACCCAGATCGTAGCCGTAGATCTCCTTGAACTGCTTCTGCAGGTCTTCCCGCTCAAACCAGTCTGCGCGGAACCAGTACAGGTTGGCAAACTGCTGTGAAGGCAGCTGGTAGAGCTTGCCATCGGGCCCTGTGGTGAAATCCAGGCCGATAAAGTCGTCGAGATCCAGGGTTGGCAGGGTATATTCCTTACCGGGGCCGTTCATGATGTCCTCGACCGCCACCACCTTGCCGTAGCGGAAGTGGGTACCAATCAGGTCGGAGTCATTCACGTAGGCGTCGTAGATGTTTCGACCCGACTGCATCTGGGTCTGAAGCTTTTCGATAACATCGCCTTCCTGGATCAGGGTGTGGGTCAGATTGATGCCGGTGATTTCCGAGAAGGCCTTGGCGAGCACGTTCGATTCATACTCGTGAGTGGCGATGGTCTCGGAAACCACATTGATATCCATTCCGCGGAACTCTTCAGCCGCTGTGATGAACCACTCCATCTCCTTGAGCTGCTCTTCCTTGCTGAGAGTCGAATTCTTGAACCCTTCATTCACCCACTTCTCAGCTGCCTCACTGTATTGGTCGGCACTGACATGCAGGCTCACACCCATGCTGGCGAGGCCAATGACCGCGCTTAGCAAAAGGGTTTCAGGATATTTATTGTTGTTGAACATATCCAACCTCGTTCGTTTTCTCATGAATGGAACGAAACCTCCAGGCTTCGCTTCCGCACTTATAGCGCTTTGGTCGCTATTCTTTTTTCGGAATCCATCCAGTGATCGATTCCGATCATTTAATTAAAATTAGTTCGCTTTCGAAATCTATACAAGACCTACCAGAAATTTTTCAGCTCCGGAATGTTCGAAAATATGAATTTTCGAACATTCAATCTCCTGTCAACCCCACCGCAGCAGCACCAGCAGCCAGACCACCGAAACCGCCAGCGCCACCCAGAGGGTGATGTCGCTGACAGCCAGGAAGGCCAGATGGATATACGCAGCGGAGAGCAATCCGATAAACAGCCGGTCACCTCGGGTGGTGGCAATTGGCAGGAACCCTTTTCTCTCCGTGCAAGGGGAGACAATTTCAAAAACCGTCATAACCGCCAGAATTCCCGCAATCACTGCAAAGAAGATGGCTACGGTCGGCGTCCAGTTCATCCAGGCAATCATCAAACCTCTCCTTACACGCGTCCGAGGGCGAAGCCTTTGGCAATGTGGTTACGAACGAACCAGATCACCAGCAGGCCGGGAATGATGGTGAGCGAACCGGCGGCAGCCAGAACACCCCAGTCGATACCGCTTGCCCCTATCGTTCGGGTCATGATCGCCCCGATTGGCTGGGCATCCACGGAGGTCAGCGTCCGGGCCAGCAACAGCTCCACCCAGGAGAACATGAAGGCAAAGAACGCCGTTACCCCGATTCCGGAGCGAATCATCGGCAGGAACACCTTCACGAAAAATTTCGGAAAGCTGTAGCCATCAAGATAGGCCATCTCGTCATACTCCCGGGGCACGCCGGACATGAACCCTTCAAGAATCCAGACCGCCAGGGGCACGTTGAAAAGGCAGTGAGCCAGCGCCACCGCAATGTGGGTGTCGAACAGTCCGATGGACGAATACAGCTGGAAGAAAGGCAGCAGGAAGACCGCCGGCGGCGCCATCCGATTGCTCAATAGCCAGAAGAAAAGATGTTTGTCACCCAGGAACTTGTAGCGGCTGAACGCATAGGCCGCGGGCAACGCCACGAGCAACGTGATGACCACGTTCATGGATACGTAGATCATCGAGTTGATGTAGCCGTCGTACCAGCTGGGATCGGTAAAGATCACGGCATAGTTATCAAGGGTGAAGTTCTGGGGCCACAGGGTGAGCCCACCGAGAATTTCCTGATTGGTCTTGAACGACATGTTCAGCAACCAGTAGATCGGTGTCAGGAGCAACAGAATGAACAGTGTAATCCCGACGTTTTTCGAACGTGTCTGTCTCATCACACTCTCCTTATTTTTCTTTGTCGGCGTGCGTAATGGCGGTGAAGAAGAGCCACGAAATCAGCAATACAATCAGGAAGTAGATCAGTGAGAACGCGGCCGCGCGCCCCAGATCAAACTGCCCGATTGCCATGGTTGTCAGGGTTTGGCTCAGGAAGGTCGTGGAGCTGCCAGGGCCACCACCGGTGAGCACGAAAGGCTCTATGTAGATCATGAAGCTGTCCATAAACCGCAGCAGCACCGCGATGATCAAAACACTTTTGAGCCTCGGCAGCTGGATATACCAGAACACCGCCCATTTCGAGGCGCGGTCTATTTCCGCCGCTTGGTAGAAAGCCTCCGGAATCGCCCGCAGCCCGGAATAGCAAAGCAAGGCGACCAGCGGCGTCCAGTGCCAAATGTCCATCAACAGAACCGTCAGCCAGGCGTCGAGAGTGTCGCCGGTGTAGTTGTAATCAACGCCCAACTGATTGATGCCCCAGCCGAACAGACCGATGTCACCACGGGCGAAGATCTGCCAGATGGTTCCAACCACGTTCCAGGGAATCAGCAGGGGAATGGCCAGTAGAATCAGGCAAAGCGAGCCCTTGATGCCGGATTTTGGCATCATCAGCGCCACCCCGATTCCGAGAGGTATCTGGATCAACAGGACGGAGCCAGAGAAAATGAACTGGCGAATCAGGGAATCCTGCAGGGCCTCGTTGGTCATCACCTCCTTGAACCATTCCGTGCCCACGAAAAACGCCTGGCCCGGGCCGAAAATGTCCTGGACCGAGTAATTCACCACGGTCATCAGCGGAATCAGTGCCGAGAAGGCAACCAGCAGGAATACCGGCAGCACCAGCCACCAGGCTTTGTTGTTTTGTACCTTTTGCATCACTGTTGCTCCTGTACCAGGAATTCATCCACATACAGCTTCAGCCACTGCTGTGGGAACGAGAGGTGAACCCATGAGCCGATCGAGGCATCGAACTCCTCGCTCTGCCGGACTTTCATCTTCTCGCCGTCCAGCTGGACGGTAACGATCTTGTAGGTACCGAGATCCTCCACATCCACAACCTCGGCCTCAAAAGTGTCGTCGGAACCAACAGAGGCCACTTCCACAAATTCCGGCCGGATACCGATCTTGAGGTTGGTGGACCTGGTTCGCTGCAGGACATCCACCTGCCAGCGTTCGAGTGCCACCACCGTGCTTCCGAAGCAGACTCCACGGGGGCAGCGCTGTACCTTGATCAGATTCATCCCGGGACTGCCAATGAAGAACCCCACGAAGGTGTGGTTGGGCTGCTCGAACAGCTCGGTCGGGGTGCCGAACTGGACGATCTGGCCGCTGTACATCACCGCGATCTTGTCGGCAAAGGTGGAGGCCTCCAGCTGGTCGTGGGTCACGTAGACCATGGTGATATCGAACTGCTCGTGGATCTGCTTGAGCTTGCGGCGCAACTTCCACTTCAGGTGGGGGTCAATCACCGTCAGGGGCTCGTCGAACAGGATCGCAGACACGTCTTCCCGGACCAGGCCCCGGCCCATGGACACCTTCTGCTTCTCATCGGCCGTAAGGTTCTTGGCCTTTTTATAGAGCTTGGTCTCGATTTCCAGCACTTCGGCGATCTCATGGACCCGGGCCTTGATCTTCGACGCCGGCACCTTGTTGTTCTTGAGCGGAAACGCCAGGTTGTCAAATACCGTCATGGAGTCGTAAACAACCGGGAACTGGAATACCTGGGCAATGTTCCGGTCCCGCGGCGACAGCTCGTTCACACGCTTGCCGTCGAACAGGACATCCCCCTCGGAGGGCTGAACCAGGCCGGAGATGATGTTCAGCATAGTGCTTTTTCCGCAACCGGACGGACCCAGCAGAGCGTATGCCCCACCCCTGTGCCAGACGTGGTCAAGCTGACGGATGGCGTAATCTTCCGGCCCCTCGGGCATAACGCTGTAACTGTGGGCAAGTGATTTCAATTGAATTTCAGCCATCAGACAGACCCTCGCAAAACCTGGGACGGTGTGTGCACCAGTTGCTCGTTATTGTCGAAGACGAACAGTTTGTTGATCGGCAGGTACACCTTGATCGGTGAACCTGTGTGGTACTGATGCACGCCCATCAGCTGCATCACCATTTCAAAGTGACTGTTCTCAACGTGCATGAAGGTTTCAGAGCCACTAATCTCGCTGAGCTCCACCTCCATGGACATTTCCAGATCATCGTCGCTGGTGGGTACCAGACCGATATGGCTGGGACGGATCCCGAACCAGTAATCGCCCGGTTGCAGCTTCGCCAGCTCCTGAGTCAGTCCGTGATGGGAGTATTCGTCGAAGGTCACCTCGGTCTCTGAAACCCGACCGCGAATCATGTTCATAGGGGGCTCACTGAACAACTGTGCAGCCAGGGTGTTTACAGGCGCCCGATAGACATCCATTACCGGGCCGGTCTGAACCACCTGACCCTTGTGCAGCAATGTGGTTGTGCCACCGAGCGCCAGGGCTTCGTTGGCTTCCGTGGTGGCGTAGACCGCGATGCACTGACGCTCGCGGAACAGGTCACGCAGCTCCGCCCTGAGTTCTTCACGCAACTTGTAATCGAGGTTGACCAGAGGCTCATCGAATAACACCAGGGTGGCGTCTTTCACCAGCGCCCGCGCCATGGCGGTTCGCTGCTGCTGCCCACCCGACAGCTCCAGGGGGTAGCGCTTCAGCAACGGGTCGATCCGAAGCATCGATGCGGTTTCTTTCACGCGGCGATCAATCTCAGAGTCGGTCATCTTCGCCAATCGCAGTGGCGAGGCGATGTTTTCGTAGACAGTCAGATTGGGATAATTGATGAACTGCTGGTAGATCATCGAAATATTGCGGCTCTGCACGCTCTGCCCTGTGACGTCCTCACCGTTGTAGATCAGACGGCCACTATCAGGCTTGTCCAGCCCGGCCATCAGACGCATCAGCGAGGTTTTCCCGGCCAGTGTCCGGCCGAGCAGAACGTTAAAGGAACCTGCCTCGAAGGTGAGGTTGGCATCCCGGATGTAGTCGACACCGTCGACCTCACGGGAGAGATTCTCCAGTGTTAAGGGCATAGGCTTTCCTTTTTATTCTTGTGGAAACGTACTCCCGGCTGGATTGCACAGACCGCGGAACTTCGATTTTGAGCGTTTATAGGCAAAGCCTGTACCAGATTACGCTTTCCCCTAGGCAACTCTACCTATTACATTGTTTTTACGGACTTTTTTAACTCCTTATAATTTCCTATTCGAAAATTGGGATGTTCGTTTAGCAATACTTTGTTCAAATTGAACATTGACGTGAACAGTATTTGCACAGATGATTGAGCAACACCTCATACACATTTGACAGGGTTAGCTACTCGAATCGTCAACCAAAACAACAAACGAACACCTGAGTGCCGCCTGATGAGAAAAAACGAATATTCGGATTACCGAAGCGTTATTGCCGATTCCTGGAACCGTTGCATTGCCTGGGGCCTTGACCATCATCATGAGCCGGCACCGTTGATACCCGAATCCGTCCGACTGGAGGAAATAAACCGCAAGTACAGCGAACTTCTCTCGATGACCGAGGCGGAAGTGCTGCCCTACTACCGGAACGTGCTTTCCAACAGCCGTTGCCTCATTCTGCTCGCCGATCAACACGCAACCGTACTGAACAGCTGGGGCGATGAACGCATCACCGAGCCACGCCTGAAGCCCTGGTTTCAGGCGGGTGCAAATTGGCAGGAGCAGAATTGCGGAACCAACGCCATCGGAACCTCAATCGTTATTGGTGCGCCTGTGCAGATTCATCGGAATGAACATTTCCTGAAAACAAACCGAAGCATCATTGGCTCTGCAGCACCGATCTTCGATGCCAACAGGCGGATTGCCGGTGTTCTCAGTGCATTCAGCGACGCCTACCTGCCCCAAGCCCACACCCTCGGCATGGTTCGGCTGCTTTCCCAATCCGTGGAAAACCGCCTCATCAATCGTCAGTTTGGCCCGGATCATTTCCAGATCACCCTGAATACAACGGCGGACAACTTCGATAGCCCCTGGTCCGGCATCCTGGTATGTGATGATTCTGGTCGGGTCATTGCAAGCAACCAGCGGGCGGACCAGTTGCTGGGAATGAATACTGTCGAGGCCCGACTGGATGAACTGTTTACCGGCCATCGCAATCACATTCTGGGCCATCCCGAAACGGAGACCCTGCAACTGACCACCCGCAGCAAGGTGCGTCTCAGTGCCCGGATCAAACGCCCCACCAGAGCCCCGGAAAATGCCGGCGAGGCAGATCAGCCCTCATTACCAGAGGATGTGAGGCAATCCGGTGAATTGCTGACTATCAAGAATCTCGAGTACGGTGATTCCGCAGTCAAGCGGTGCGTCACCCAGAGTCTTAAGGTACTGCAGCGGGGTGTACCGGTACTGGTCACCGGCGAGACAGGGGTCGGTAAGGAAGTTCTGATCAAGGCACTTCACCGGGCATCCCACCGCAAGGATCAGCCACTGGTCGCGGTGAACTGCGCCGCCATTCCACCGGAACTGGTTGAATCGGAATTATTCGGCTACGAGCCGGGTGCCTTTACCGGCGCCAGGGCGCAGGGTTCACTGGGTTTCTTACGAAAAGCCCACAAGGGCATTCTGTTTCTCGATGAGATTGGCGAAATGCCCCTTTCGGCACAATCCCGCCTGCTGCGGGTGCTTCAGGAGCGGGTTGTCACCCCCGTGGGTTCCACCGACAGCGTCCCTGTCGACATTCTGCTGGTTACCGCGACCAACCGACCGCTGACATCTCGCATCGAAAGTGGCCATTTCCGGGCGGATCTTTACTACCGGATCAACGGACTATGCGTCGAACTTCCTGCGCTGCGAAATCGGGTCGACAGGTTGACTCTGATACAGAACATCTATTCCCAGCACCGGGATCCCGAGCAGTCCAGGCAGCTTTCTCCCAAGGTCCTGTCGGCCCTGGAGAACCACCCCTGGCCAGGCAACATCCGGCAGCTGGTGAACGTGTTGCGGGTAGCTATCGCGATAGCCGATGGGGAAGACGTACAGGTCTGGCATTTGCCGGAAGACTTTCTTGTGGAATTCGAAGCCACCTCCGGTTGGGATTCCGATACAGATCTTCCGGAGCCAGGTGTTGCAGACGTTGAGGTGGAACCGGGGAATACACTCGCCAGAACACTGCAGGTATACCGCAAGTGCACGGGCAACGTCTCACAGGCAGCGAGGGAACTCGCCATCAGCCGCAACACGCTGTACAAGCGTCTGCGGGAACTGGGGGTTCACTGACCCCCGCTCCCGCAGAACGGAGGGCATCAAAGCTTTTGCACCGCCTGGATCCAGCCACCGTAGAGCTTGTCCCGATGCTCCTTGGACATCACAGGTTCAAAATTTCGGTCACACCGCCATAACTCCGTAAGCTCCTCGAGAGATTTATAGACACCGGCTTCCAGACCGGCCAGGTAGGCGGCGCCCAGGGCAGTGGTTTCAACAAGGGACGGGCGATCCACCCGGGCACCGAGAATGTCAGCCAGAAACTGGAGAACCCAGTTGTTCGTCACCATGCCACCGTCAACCCGGAGGTTGACCGGGCGAATGCCGTCTTTTTCCATGGCCTTCTGCAGATCTTTGGTCTGATAGCAAACGGATTGCAGGCCAGCCGTGACAATCTCCCTGATGCCAGTATCCCGGGTCAGGCCGAATATGGCACCCCTTGCATTAGGATCCCAGTAGGGCGCCCCAAGCCCGGTAAATGCCGGCACCAGGTACACGCCGTGGTCGACCGGAGTCCCTTCCGCCAGCGGTTCTGTCTCACAGGCATTCCGGATAAGCTGTAGGCCATCCCGCAGCCATTGGATAGTGGCCCCGGCGATAAAAATACTGCCTTCGAGCGCATAAGTGGGCTTGCCATTCACCCGGTAGGCTACCGTAGTGAGCAAGCGGTGTTCCGACTGCAAGGCCTTCTCGCCGGTATTAAGCATCAGGAAGCAGCCGGTGCCGTAGGTGCTCTTTGCCATACCGATGCCAAAGCAGGTCTGACCAAACAGGGCTGCCTGCTGATCGCCGGCAACACCAAGCACCGACGTACCGTTAAGTGCCCCACCCTCGGTGATCTGTCCGAACTGGTCGGCAGAATCCATCACCTCCGGTAACAGAGATTCGGGAATGCCGAAAAGCTCCAGAAGCTCCGGATCCCATGTCTGGGTATGAATGTTGAACAACAGGGTGCGGCTGGCATTGGTGGCGTCAGTGCGATGCTCACGGCCACCGGTCAATCGCCACAGCAGAAAGCTGTCTACTGTTCCGAAAGCCAGCTCACCTCGCTCTGCGCGCTTGCGGACGCCGGCCACATTTTCCAATATCCAACGGATCTTGGTGGCTGAGAAATAGGGATCGATCAGCAGCCCGGTTTTGCCGTTAACCCAGGATTCAAGCCCTTCACTTTTCAGGGATTCGCAGTAGGAAGCGGTTCGCCGGTCCTGCCAGACAATTGCGTTGTAAACAGGCTCTCCGGTTTTGCGATCCCAGACCACCGCAGTCTCACGCTGGTTGGCAATGCCCACTGCAACCACCTCGCCACGATCACCACACGCCTCGGCCATTACCGCGTCGCAGGTCTGCTGAACCGATGACCAGATGTCCTCCGGATTGTGCTCTACCCAACCACTGGCCGGAAAATGCTGAGGAAACTCTTGCTGTCGGGTGGCGTGGATGTTGCCCTGCAGGTCAAAGAGTATGGCGCGGGAACTGGTGGTTCCCTGATCGATGGAAAGTATGTACCGGCTCATAGTATTTCCGACCTTGATTTCTTATTTTTTCGTATTTTTACCTTTTTGAAAATAAATGCCAAGTGTTTTTCATGGTAATCGCACATTTCGCCAGGCAAACCCTCTAAAAAAGCTGCATAACCCGCTGAAAACCACTAAACTTTGGAATGATTTCGGACGCACAGTATTTCGCTTGAGAAAAACGACAGAGCGGGGAGGTTTTAGTGGCACAGCGTCGCCGACAAGATCTGATTATGGAGCTGATCCAGCAAAACGGTTTCGTTACAACCGAACAGCTGGTAGAACAGTTCAAGGTTACGCCCCAGACCATCCGCCGGGACCTGAATGAACTTGCGAAACAGAAAAAGCTCCGCAGACACCATGGCGGAGCAGGCATTGATTCCAGCACGGTCAATACCGCCTATCAGGCCCGCAAAATCATGGACCTTGAGGCCAAGGAGCGAATCGCTGAAGCGCTGGTGGAGTTGATTCCCGATAACTCTTCCATGTTCATCAATATCGGCACCACCACCGAGACCATTGCCAAGGCCCTCCTGGAGAAGAACAACCTTCAAATCGTTACCAACAACCTTCATGTCGCGTCCATTCTCTCCGCCAAAGAAGATTTCCACGTAATCATTGCCGGTGGTGAAGTACGAAACCGGGATGGCGGGATTGTCGGTGAGGCTACCCGGGACTTCATCAACCAGTTCAAAATGGACTTCGGAATTATTGGCATCAGCGGCATTCACAACGATGGCTCCCTGCTCGACTTTGATTACCGTGAAGTCCGCGTCGCCCAGGCAATCATTGCCAACTCCAACCAAGTGCTCCTTGCGGCCGACCACTCCAAGTTCGGGCGCAATGCCATGGTCCGTCTCGGAAGCATTTCCCAGGCTGACCATGTGTTCACCGACCAGCAACCACCCGTGGAAATCCGTCAGCTGCTGGCCGAACACAACGTACAGCTCCATATCGTCTGATCATCTTTCTCCGGCATTTCTATCCGAAAACGCGCACACTGTCAGGTTTTCGTTTTTTTTCTCTTTTTTCCTTTACGAATATACTTGCCTTTCGCATAATACCGAAATACCGCATGTTGAATATCGAAAAGTGCGCAATACAACCAAGCGTCTTTTCCATTGGCGTCAGGAGATGACCAACAATGACTACGGAGTACGATCAGTTTGACGTTATTGTCGTTGGCGGCGGAGTCAACGGCACCGGCATTGCCATGGACGCGGCGGGGCGAGGCCTCAAGGTCCTGCTTTGCGAAATGAGTGACCTGGCTTCAGCCACCTCATCAAGCAGCAGCAAGCTGATACACGGCGGACTGCGGTATCTGGAGCACTATGAATTCCGGCTGGTCCGGGAAGCCTTGGCCGAGCGCGAATCCCTGCTTCGCAATTCGCCACACATTATGTGGCCGATGCGATTTCGGCTACCCCATCGCCCTCACCTGCGGCCAGCCTGGATGATCCGCACCGGTCTGTTTCTCTATGACCATCTCGCGAAACGGGAAATACTGCCCGGATCCCGGTCGATTCGGTTTGATGAAAGCGATCCACTGAAGCCGGATATTACCAGGGGTTTTGAATACTCCGATGGCTGGGTAGACGATGCCCGCCTGGTCGTGTTGACGGCGAAAAAGGCACAGCAGTTCGGAGCGCAGATTCTGACCCGCACCAAGTGCGTAAAGGCGGAACAGGGCCCCAAGGAATGGAAAGTCACCCTCCGTGATATGACCAATGAATCGGAAAAAACGGTGTCGGCCAAAGCCATTGTGAACGCCTCTGGCCCCTGGGTAAGCAAGTTATTCGGCGAAACCCTGTCGATGCCCGCGCCCAAGATGATCCGTCTGGTTAAAGGCAGTCACATTGTGGTGCCACGCCTGAACAAGGAAACCGAGGCCTACATCCTGCAGAACGAAGACGAGCGAATCGTTTTTGTTATCCCATACGAGGACGAGTTTTCCCTGGTGGGCACCACTGACGTGGATTACGAAGGTGATCCCCAAAAAGCAAAGATTTCTCCGGAGGAGGTGGAATACCTGCTGGACATCGTCAATTCCAACTTCAAACGCCAACTTGAACCGTCGGATGTTATCTGGTCCTACTCCGGTGTAAGGCCACTAATGGATGACGAAGAGGAAAATGCTCAGAAGGCATCTCGGGATTATTCATTCGAGGTGAGCGGTGAGAAAGACAAGGCGCCACTAATATCGGTATTCGGAGGCAAGATCACGACCTATCGCAAGCTCGCTGAAGCCGCCACAGACAAACTCTGCCAGTTCTTTCCTAAGGCCGGTGGACGGTGGACGAAGACCGCCGTGCTTCCCGGTGGCAACTTTGAAAACCACGACTCACTGGAAGAGAAAATGGGGAGGGATTTCCCGTGGCTCTCGGAGCGGGTTATCAGCCGCTATGTTCGCACCTATGGTATGACCGCCTATGAGATTCTCGAAGACTGCAACTCCATGGACGACCTGGGCATTCATTTCGCCGGAACTCTTTATGAGAGGGAAATTCAACACCTTGTGAAAAATGAGTGGGCCATGACGTCCGATGATATTCTATGGCGCCGGACCAAACAGGGACTCTACGCCACCCACTCCGAGGTTGAAGCCCTGGACCGTTATCTGATGAAAACTCCAATTACCGAAAATGGCCACTAACAGTGCACCTCGGGCTCAAGCAGCCGGCCGACCCTCTCTTGCAGCGCCGGAACCACCTCGTTCTCGAACCACGGATTCCGGCGTAGCCAAAGATTGTTGCGGGGGCTGGGATGCGGCATGGGGAGCACAGCAGGCCAATGCCGCTGCCATAATCTCACGTTTTCAGTGACCGATTTCGGGGCTCCTGGCAGATGCCAGGCTTGAGCATACTGACCAATCAACAAAGTAATACCGATGCCTGACAGGCGCTCAAGCAAAGCCTCGCGCCAAGCCGGAGCGCACTCGGGCCGCGGAGGAAGGTCGCCGAATTTCCCGGTTCCGGGGTAGCAGAACCCCATAGGCAGAATAGCGAGCTTCTCTTCGTCGTAGAAGGTATCGCGAGTCACTCCCATCCACCGCCTCAGCCGGTCCCCGCTGGGATCATTGAACGGCAGCCCGGTCTCGTGGACCCGACGCCCCGGCGCCTGGCCTACCACAAGAATCCGCGATGATTCGCTCAGCTGGATAACCGGCCTGGGGCCGAGTGGCAAGACATCCTTGCAGATTGTGCAGGCGCGCACCCGCCGGACCAGCTCATCAAACGATAATCTGCCCAGATCTTCCGTCATATCAGCCGCCTGTTATCCCAATGGCCTCAGACCTCCGGGTTAGCCAGCGCCTCGGCGGCCCCGAGCAAGCCGGTGTAGGACTCCGTGACCACGTATACCGGCGTGTATTCAAGTAAGGGGCGCATCCGGCCCTTATCCTCGAATCCGTTCCGGAACGGACTCTCCAGAAAGAAGTCCAGAAACCGCGGCAGTATGCCACCACACAGGTACACCCCACCAAGGCTGCCCAGGGTCAGTACACCGTTGCCCGCGGTACGGCCCAGGATCTCACAGAAATGCCTGAGCGTTTCCCGCGCGAGCGGCTCATTGTCACCCGTAGCGGCCGCCGTGATTTTCTCCGGAGCATCCAGTGGGGCAGCAACACCTCTTATCTCCGCGTGGGCCTGGTAGAGGTTGAGCAGGCCCTGCCCGCACAGGATACGCTCCACGGAAACCCGTCCGAAACGAGCCTTGAGAATGCGGAGTATGTCCATTTCAACATTATCCGTGGGGGCAAAGTCCACATGGCCGCCCTCAGTCATCAGCGGCACCCAGCCTTTCTTGATCGGCACAAGACCCGAGACGCCCAGCCCGGTCCCCGGCCCCATCACCAACCGTGGCCGGCGCGGATCTCCCGGGCCACCACATACGTGCACCAGGTTGGCCTCGGACACGTGCGGAACACCCAACGCCATGGCCGTAAAATCATTGATCACCTTGAACGCCGACCAGCCGAACTGCTGGCGAACCTCCTCGGTATCGAACCGCCAGTGGTTGTTGGTCATCCGGACCTGCGTGCCGCGAACCGGTGAGGCCACGGCCAGGCAAGCCTGGCTGACGGACTGGACGCCGACCTTTTGCAGGTAGTCAACGACGGCCCGATCGAGGTTATCGTAATCGCCGCAGGCCAGCACTTCGATGGCCTGAGGCTGGACATCGCCCCGCTCCACCAGTGCGAAACGCGCGTTCGTGCCCCCGATATCACCAACCAGGGAATAGTGTTTTTCCGTCATGCATCGTGGTTCCAGAAAAAGCTTGCGCCCTCTTCAGGATTGCTGGCCGAGCGGCGCAACCAGCCAAACAACTCCCGTCCATACCCGTGATGATACGCGGACAGGTCCACTTTTGCAGACTCGCGGGCAGAGAATTCCGGCTCATCCACCCGGATCAACAGAGAACCCTGGTCGGCATCGAGGCAAATCACGTCGCCGTCACGAACCCGTGCAAGCGCGCCACCATCAAGGGCTTCGGGGTATACGTGGATCGCCGCAGGCACTTTGCCAGAGGCGCCGGACATCCGGCCATCGGTCACCAGACCGACCTTATAACCGCGGTCCTGAAGGACGCCGAGATACGGGGTCAGCTTGTGCAGTTCGGGCATTCCGTTGGCTTTCGGCCCCTGGAATCGGACCACTACGATACAGTCCCTGTCCAGCTCCCCCGCCTCAAAGGCAGCCTTCAGATCATTTTGATCGTTGAAGACCACGGCAGGCGCCTCGATCCGATGATGCTCCGGTGCCACTGCCGACACTTTGATGACGCCGCGGCCCAGATTGCCGTCCAGGACCCTCAGTCCACCATTCGGCGCAAAGGGCTCGGAGGCGCTGCTGAGTACTTCCGGCCACTGGCTTTCCTCGACCGCCGGCTTCCAGACCAGTTCGTCGCCATCCAGCTCCGGCATTTGGGCATAACGCTCAAGCCCGTGACCAACCACGGTCTCGACATCGTTGTGCAGATAGCCTGCGTCCAGCAACTCCCGGATCAGGTACGGTGTGCCACCCGCCTCGTGGAAGGCATTCACATCTTCCTGGCCGTTTGGATAGATCCGCGTCATCGACGGCACAACAGAGGACAGTTCCGCGTAGTCATTCCAGTCGATAATGATACCTGCCGCCCGGGCAATGGCGATCCAATGAATGGTGTGGTTAGTGGAGCCGCCGGTCACCAGCAGCGCCACCAGGGCGTTGACGATGGATTTCTCATCCACCATTTCGCCCAGGCCCAGCTCGCCACCATGGGGTTTGGACAGCCGGATCACCTGCTCGGTGGCCGCCTGGGTAAGTGCATTCCGCAAGGGGGTGTCCGGATTGACGAACGCGGCGCCGGGCAGGTGCAGCCCCATCACTTCCACCAGCAACTGGTTACTGTTGGCGGTGCCATAGAAGGTACAGGTACCGGGGCTGTGATAGGACTTGCTTTCGGCCTCCAGCAGCTCGTCCTTGCCCACCTTCCCTTCGGCGTACAGCTGACGAATCCGCTGTTTTTCTTTGTTGGGAAGACCGGAAGGCATGGGGCCGGCCGGGACCAGAATCGTGGGCAGGTAACCGAAACTAAGGGAGCCGATCAACAAGCCCGGAACGATCTTGTCACAAATACCCAGTAGCAAGGTGGCATCAAACATATTATGGCTGAGCGCCACCGCCGTGCTCATGGCAATGGTGTCCCGGGAAAACAGGCTCAGCTCCATGCCCGGCTGGCCCTGTGTCACACCATCACACATGGCCGGTGTCCCGCCGGCAAACTGGGCTACCGAGCCCATGCTGTGGGCAGTCTCACGAATGATGTCCGGGAACTTTTCATAGGGCTGGTGGGCCGAAAGCATGTCATTGTAAGCGGACACCATGGCCACGTTGGCCTTATTCATGAGCTTGAGGGTGTCCTTGTCAGCCGGGCTACAAGCGGCGAAGCCGTGGGCGAGATTGCCGCAAGACAGCGAACTTCGATGGGGTGACAGCGCTTTCAGGGCATTCATCCGATCCAGATAGTCCCGCCGCGTAGCGCGGCTGCGCTCAATGATTCGCTTGGTGACCTTGTCGATGGTGGGGTGCATGGCGAACTCCATTGCTTCACTTATTATAAATTAGTCTTCAATAGACGTAATTTTACTTCCTTTTTTTTGATCATTCCACCTGAAAACGTTCATTTATTACTTTTTTGTTGTTATATTTACTACATCCAAAGAGGCAGTCGAACAAAAATCAAGCAACAAAGGAGTCACAACATGACTATCCGCATCGCAATCAACGGTTTCGGCCGCATTGGCCGCAACGTCCTCCGCGCACTTTATGAAAATAACTACCGGAATCAACTGCAGGTAGTGGCCATCAATGACCTCGGTGACGCGGAAACCAATGCCCATCTCCTTAAATATGACAGCGTACACGGGCGCTTTGACGGGGTCGTCAACCACGATGCCGAATCCCTGACCGTGAACGGTGACCGAATTGCCATTACCGCCATCCGCAACCCGGAAGAACTGCCCTGGAAAAACTTCCACGTGGACGTGGTGTTTGAATGTACCGGGCTGTTCACCAAGCGGGATAAGGCCGCGGCCCACTTGAGCGCCGGCGCTCGCAAAGTTATTATCTCAGCCCCCTCTCCCGACGCCGATGCCATGGTTGTTTATGGCGTAAACCACAACATACTCGAAGCTGGGCACGATGTGATTTCCAACGCCTCCTGCACCACCAACTGCCTGGCGCCGGTCGCCGACGCTCTGCACAAGGCCGTCGGTATCGAGAGCGGCTTGATGACCACGATCCATTCCTACACCAATGACCAGAAACTCAGCGACGTTTACCACAGCGACCTGTATCGGGCCCGTTCTGCCACCCAGTCCATGATCCCCACCAAAACAGGTGCCGCGGCAGCTATCGGTAAGGTGATTCCGGACCTCGATGGTAAACTGGATGGACTGGCGGTCCGCGTTCCCACCATCAATGTATCACTGGTGGATTTCGGCTTCATTGCCGGCCGTGACACCTCGGTTGAAGAAATCAACGAAGCAGTGCGCTCGGCAGCGAAAAGCAACCCGATCCTGGGCTTCAATACGGAAAAACTGGTCAGCATCGATTTCAACCATAACGCGTTGTCGAGCGTGTTTGATGCAAATCATACCCGGGTGCTTGGCCGTCATGTAAAAGTCATGGCCTGGTATGACAATGAGTGGGGCTTCTCCAACCGGATGCTCGATAATGCCATCGCACTCGTCAAAGCCGGTCAGTAAACGAACCAAAGGACAGATACCATGCTCAGGCGTACCAAGATTGTCGCCACCCTTGGCCCTGCCACGGATACCCCGGAAGCCCTGGCCTCCATCATCAGAGCCGGGGTTGATGTGACCCGGCTCAATTTCTCCCATGGCAGCGCCGATGAGCATATCGCCCGAGCCCGCCGGGTTCGCGATGCGGCTCTCTCACAGGGACGCTTCGTTGCCCTGCTGGCAGACCTTCAGGGGCCCAAACTGCGCATCGCCCGCTTTGCCGAGAACAAGGTCTTTCTGGAAGCCGGCCAGACCTTCGTGCTCGATGCCGCCATGGACAAGGAGGCGGGGACCTCCGAGCGGGTTGGTATAGATTACGAGCAGCTGATCTCGGATGTCGCCCTGGGCGACATCCTGGTGCTGGACGACGGTCGCATCGAAATGGAAGTGAAATCGGTAGATGACCACAGTATCACCTCCACCGTGCTGATCGGCGGCCCGCTTTCGAACAACAAAGGTCTGAACAAGCGTGGCGGCGGCCTGTCCGCCGAGGCTCTGACCGAGAAGGACAAGCAGGACATCGTGACCGCCGCCAAACTGGGCGCGGATTACGTGGCTGTCTCGTTTGTACGTACCGCGGAAGACATGCACACCGCCCGCAGGTTGCTGAGCGAGGCAGGCTCTAGTGCCGGCCTGGTCGCCAAGATCGAGCGTGCGGAACTGGCCCACGACGAAGCGGCGCTGGATGCGGTGATCGAGGCCTCCGATGCGGTGATGGTGGCCCGCGGCGATCTGGCGGTTGAAATTGGCGATGCGGAACTGGTAGGTGTTCAGAAACACATTATCAAACGGGCACGATCCCTGAACCGGGTGGTCATTACCGCCACCCAGATGATGGAGTCCATGATCACCAGCCCGATGCCGACCCGCGCCGAGGTATCGGACGTGGCCAACGCCGTTATGGATTACACCGATGCGGTCATGCTCTCCGCCGAAACAGCAGTGGGCGACTACCCGACCGAGGCCGTCGAGGCCATGGTGCGGATCTGCCTGGGGGCGGAAAAACACCCATCCATGCATCAGTCCAAGCACCGCATCCACGAAAGCATGGAACATGTCGACGAGGCGATTGCCCTGTCTGCCATGTACGCCGCCAACCACCTGAACGGGGTGACGGCGATCATCTGCATGACCGAAACCGGGGCCACGCCCCGGCTGATGTCCCGCATCAAATCCAGCCTGCCGATCTTTGCCTACTCGCGGCACCACACCACCCAGCACCGGGTTGTCCTGTTCCGCGGCGTTCAGACAGTGCCGTTCGATTCCGCCAAGATTCCGAATGAACAGACCAATGCCCTGGCCGTGGCACAGCTTGTCGAGCTTGGCGTGGTCAATGAAGGAGATCTGGTGGTGATTACCAAGGGTGATTACGTCAATGCCCAGGGTGGCACCAACACCCTGAAGATCGTGCGGGTCGGATCAGACATTCGTTGATCACTCGCCGATACAGAAAAACCCACCGAGTCAGGTGGGTTTTTTTGTGGGCCGGTTCCGGCTCAGAGGCCGGCCAGGCTCTGCCTGGCAATTTCAGCGACCCTACCCCAGTCCTTTTCAGCGATCGCATCAGCCGGGGTCAGCCAGGAGCCACCAACTGCCTTCACATTATCCAGGGCCAGATAGTCTTTGGCCGTGGTGCGATTGATTCCACCTGTCGGGCAGAAAGTCACGTCCGGGAAGGGGCCAGCGAATGCCTTCAGTGCCGGCCGACCGCCGGATACCTCGGCGGGGAAGAACTTGAATTCCCGGTATCCGAAGGCGTAGCCCATCATCAGCTCGGAGACGGTAGCGATTCCTGGCAGAAGCGCCGCTTCGGAGGTGACACCGAACTCGAGGATCGCCTCGGTCACACCCGGCGTGATCACGAACTGGGCCCCCGCCGACTCTACCTGCCGATACTGGGCAATACTGGTGACTGTGCCGGCACCCACCCAAGCATCCGGAATGGCCTTGCGCACCTGCTCGATGGCACGCACCCCGTGCTCTGTGCGCAGGGTAATCTCCAGCACGCGGATACCACCGTCCACCAGCGCCTGGCACAGGGGAATAGCATCGTTCGGGTCGTTGATCGCGATAACGGGCACCAGGGGGCAAGCATTGAGAACGGCCTTAACCCTGCCCCGGTGATAGTCGGATAGTTGATTCATCTGTTATCTCCAGAATTCTTTCAAGACGGGATGCCAGAGCCGTCACGGGCTCCAGAAGATTTGCAGCCCGGGCTTCAGAAAGCCGCGAATCGGCATGGCCATCACTTCACCGGAACTCGACGCGGCCTCTTTCAGGGTGTCCAGTTTGTCATCACCCTTTAAGTGCAGGGCGATGAACCGGGCCTCCGCCAGCACTGGATAGGTGAGCGTTATCCGGCGTTGAGCCTGGGAGGGCGGCGCCATGGCGGCCACAATCTCGTTACTTGAGGTGTCCATGGCCCGGGACAACTCCGGTGCGTCCGGGAACAGAGAGGCGGTATGGCCGTCGTTTCCCATCCCCAGGATCAGAACATCAATCGGCAGGGCCAGATCTTTGAGCTCACGCTTGACGGACTCAAGCCCCTCCTCCGGCGTCTCGCCCGGTTGCTTGAGCGACAGGAAACGCGCCCCGGCGGCATGATTCCGAAGCAGGTGCTCCTTGACCAGCGTGGTGTTACTGGCCAAATCCCCTTCGGGGACCCAGCGTTCATCGGCAAGAAGAACATCCACCCTGCGCCAGTCCAACGGCTTCTCCGACAATGCCCGAAAAAAAGGCAATGGAGTGGATCCCCCGGAGACCACCAGACTTGCCCGTGGCGCCTCTTCAAGGCGCCGCTCCAGAAACAGGCTGACCGAATCTGCGAGGGCCCTGGCGACCTCCTCCGGCGTCTCACCAAAGCAGGACTGAACTCCGTCAGGCAGCACGATATCAGGCATCTTCATACCAGCTCCTCCCATCCCTGGTGATCATGGCAATGGAGGCCACCGGCCCCCATGTCCCTGCAGCGTATCGCTTTGGCGGCTCGCCACTGTCTTTCCAGTTGCGGATCACCTGGTCCACCCAACGCCAGGCATACTCAACTTCGTCCCGACGGACAAACAGGTACTGGTTGCCTTTCATGATCTCCCAAAGCAGACGCTCATAGGCATCAGGAATACGATCGGTCTCAAAGGTCTCGGAGAAGGTCAGCTCCAACGGACCCTGGCGCAGACGCATGCCCTTGTCCAGGCCCTGATCCTTGGTGAGGATTTTCAGCGCCATGCCTTCGTCGGGCTGCAGCCGGATGATGAGCTTGTTGTTGGCCAGGTGTTTTTGGTCCGGATCAAAGATGTAGTGCGGTGCCGGTTTGAAGTGGATGATGATCTGCGACAACTTCTCCGGTAGTCGCTTGCCAGTGCGAATGTAGAAGGGCACCCCCGACCAGCGCCAGTTCTCGATCTCGGCCTTGAGGGCCACGAAGGTTTCAGTGTCACTGCCCTTGTTTGCCCCCTCTTCTTCCAGGTAACCGGGAACGGGCTTGCCATCACTGGTACCGGCGGTGTACTGACCGCGAACCACGTAGCTGTCCATCATATCCGGCGTAATCTGTTTGAGCGCCTTGAGCACCTTGACCTTTTCATCCCGGATGCTATCCGCGGACAGATCCGCTGGCGGATCCATGGCGATCAGGCACAGCAGCTGGAGCAGGTGATTCTGAACCATGTCCCGGATCTGTCCGGCCTGGTCGAAATAACCCCACCGCCCCTCGATGCCGACGCTCTCGGCAACGGTAATTTCCACGTGGGAGATATGGTTCTGGTCCCACTGGGAAGCGAACAGGTTATTGGCAAAACGCAGGGCAATCAGGTTCTGGACAGTTTCCTTACCGAGGTAATGGTCAATACGGAACAGCTGGTTTTCGTTGTAGACCGCGCCAAGCTCGTCGTTGATGACTTTTGACGACCCCAGATCATGTCCAATTGGCTTCTCGACCACCACACGGGTCTTTTCGTTGCAACAGCTGGCCGCTTTCAGGTTTCGGGCAATGACCCCGTACATCGACGGGGGTGTCGCCATGTAGACAATGAGCTCATTGGACGGAGCATCCCGCCATGCTTTCAGGGCTTCGTACCCGCCGGGATCATTGAAATCCAGCAACTGGTAATCCACCCGCTCCAGGAAACGGTTGGCAATGTCAGCGTCGAACTCCGCTTCCTTTACGTGATGCTTCAGCTTATCGAACAGCTGTTTGCGAACGGTCGGCCTATCCGCCTCGGTGCGGGCAATCGCCAGCACCCGGCTTCCCTCCGCCAGCAGCCCGGCCCGTTCGAGCTGATAAAGTGCCGGGAACAGCTTCCTCTGGGCGAGATCCCCCAGGGCGCCGAACAGCATAAGGTCACAACGGGTATTGATATTATTGACCATTGGTTCCTTCTCTCTGGTATTGAACAGCAGTCACAGCCTAACCAGCCCCAACCGCTGATGTAGTAATTTTAAACAAATAATGACAGCTGAAACGATTTTTTCCAAGGAAAAATTGCGCTACATGACATTTTTACTACCCCAATCCGTGCAAAAAAGCGGTATAATCACTCCGATTTTCTTATAACCATTGCACCAGATGCAGGGAGTATCCACACCATGGCCGCGAACCAGTCGCACCGTGACGACAATCTGCTTGAAGATATACAGGCCCGACAGGACAGCCTGAATAAATCCGAGCGCAAGGTGGCCGAAGCCATCCTCCGGGATCCCAGTGCTGCCACCCGCTACAGCATCGCAGCCCTGGCCCGCGCAGCGGACGTGAGCGAGCCCACGGTGAACCGCTTTTGTCGCGGCTTCTCCGCCACCGGCTTCCCGGACTTCAAGATCCGCCTGGCCCAGAGCATCGCCACCGGTACGCCCTACGTCGGCCAGAACGTGGAACCCGACGACACAGTTGCCGAGTTTGCCGACAAGATCATGCTCAGCACCATCGCCAGCCTCGACAAGGCGCGCCAATCGCTAAACCCCAAGGCCCTGGCGACCGCCATCGACTACCTGATCCAGGCCAAACAGATCAACTTTTTCGGCATGGGCGGCTCTGCCTCCGTTGCACTGGATGCCCAGCACAAATTCTTCCGGTTCAATATCCCGGTCATGTCCTACGACGACGCCCTGATGCAACGCATGGTGGCGGCCGGCTCCCAGGTGGGCGATGTGATCGTCCTCATCTCCTATACCGGCCGGACCAAGGAAACCGTCGAGATTGCCAAGGTTGCACGGGAGAATGGCGCAACTGTGATCGGCATCACAAATCCGGAATCACCTCTGGCCGAGTGTTGCACGGTTGTACTCGGAGTTACCGCACCGGAAGATACCGAGGTGTACATGCCAATGTCGTCGCGGATCATCCATCTGACCGTGATCGACATTCTGGCCACCGGCGTCACACTCAAGCGGGGCGCGGATTTCCTCGGCCATCTCAAGAAGATCAAGGAGAGCCTGAAGGCGACCCGCTTCCCCCAGGGCTGAACATCCAGCCATCTCTATTCAAGTTAGCAAACACCTCCCGAGAGGGGCTCATCCTTCTACGCCCCTCCTCCCCCCTGAATACTCACCCCCTAAATTCTTTGGCCCGGATGATGTACCGGCTCCGGTGTTACAGGACTATGAAATCCGGTTTCCCAATGTCTGATTGGCAGAAGCTGCCATCGCGGAAACCGGAAGCCTGACCCGCCCGGCACACTCCGGACGCTCCGCTTCCCTGACATGCAAGGAGCCTCTGACTGACTGCAAACCGCGCCTTGCATCTGCAGCTCTCAGGGCTTGCAGAGGCGATTCGGAGTCACTCAGAGGCTCGCTTAAAACGACAAAAAGCACAGGATACAGATGATGCAAAATAACAAGCGCTTTTTTGCTAGCAAACTTCCCCTGGCTGCTGCGGTAACCGCAGCCGCGATAGCGACGCCGGTCATGGCGGTAGACTTTCACGGTTATGCGCGGGCAGGCCTGAGCACAACTTCCGACGGTGGCGAACAGCTCTGTTATGGCAGCGGCGCCAATGCCCACCTCGTCGGCCGTCTGGGTGATGAATGCGACACTTACGGCGAAGTGGGCCTGGGTGATGAGCTGTTTAACCAGGATGGCAATATCTTTCGCTTCGATACCATGCTGGCCTACCAGGCCGAAAATCAGGGCAACGATTACCAGTCATTGAGCGGACCCAATGAAGTCATCGGAATCGACTTCACCAACGAAGAAACAGCAATTGCGTCCACCGAACCCTGGAGCGGCGGCGATATCGCACTTCGCCAGGCATTCGGTTCCGCCAAAGGCGTTATCGGTTGGGCCCCCGAAGCCACTCTTTGGGCCGGTAAGCGCTATTACCAACGCAAGGATGTCCATATTCTTGACCTGTACTACGTGAATAATTCCGGTTACGGCGCCGGTCTTGAGGGCATTGACATAGGTGCCGGCAAGTTCTCCTTCGCGGTCACCAACTTCGACACCCCGTCCCGCCACAGCAGTGATACCGAAGACGATTTCTACATCCAGAACAACAAGGTCGACCTGCGCTATGCCTTCCCGGTAGGTTCCGGCAATCTGGATCTGATCGGTATCTACGGCTATGCCGACCTGACCGAAGCCCAGGACGAAGCACAGGACGCACTGGCCAAAGAAGTCGATCGTGACGGTTTCTTCCTGACCGCCGAGTATTCCCAGGGCATGATGGGCGGCTTCAACAAGTTTGTTGTCCAGTACGCAGAAGGCTCTATGGGCCACGAGGCTTATGTTGCCCATGGGGGCGGCGAATCCCTCAACAGCACTTGGTGGGATGGTACCATCGAGGAGAGCTGGCGATTCCTGGACTGGGGCGTCATCAAACTCACCGACAAGATAGACCTGGGGTATTCGGCGCTGTATCAACAGGGCAAAACCTACGGCAACACCGCCGAGCAGGATCCACACCTGATGAGCGTGGTCCTGCGACCGGAGTACAACTGGACCAATATCATGAAGACCACCCTGGAAGTCGGCTATGACTCCGGCTACTACGACGGCGACGTCTGGTCCACCGACAACGATAAGGACCTGCATAAAGTCGTGATTGCCCAGGAATGGTCCGCCGGCCCGAGCTTCTGGGCCCGCCCAACCATTCGCCTGTACGCAGGCTCCTTCTTCGGTGATCGTGCCGAGGACCGTGACGACGATGGCAACATTCGTCTCGGCGCACAGGTCGAAGCCTGGTGGTAAGGCTCTAAAACCCACACTCGCTCGTTGGACCTCTTGGGCCGGCCTTTGCCGGCCCCTTTTTTGTCCTGTGCCCATCAATACACGCATTTCTACTACCGCCGGCCTCGCCGGCGGCACTCTGCCAACAGGAGTAATACCATGAACAAGAAACTCGTCACCCTCGCCTTGGCGTCCATACTCGCCGTCACCGGTTGCGCCACCACCAGTGGCGAACGGGATTACAGCAAGTCCCTATACCTGCGCGGGCAATTTGCCTGGTGGGATGCTCTGCCCGAGTACAAGGTGAAAAAAGTGGACGCGGGCTTATATCGGACAGAAGTGGAGCTGAAGGCCGACGGCCAGCCCTATGAGTTCAAGTTTGGCGATGCCAACTGGAGTGCCGGGACCAACTGCGGATACCTCTCGGAGGAAAAAGACAAGGTGGTGACTCTTGGCCAACCGGTCAAGGCGAACTGTTCCGCCGTCTTCGAAAACTTCCGGTTCACACCGCCGGAAACCGCTGTCTACGGCATCTACTTCGATGTAACCGGAGAAGTACCTGAAGTCTACATCGAGAAAGCGGAGTAAGGTCGCGGCCCGTGGTGCGGGCCCGATATCTCACGGCAAAAAAAGGGGGAGCCGGTCTGGCTCCCCCTTTTCCGTATTTCAGCACGGCGGTTACGGGCGCTCGACTTCCGCCTGGGCCCGCAGGTACTGCTGATAAGCGGTGTATTCGCGCTGACTTTCCAGTGATGCCAGGAACTGACGGAGTTGCTCGAACTCCTCGCCATCACGGTCTGCCTCACCAGCGTTGACCGCATCGAGAGCCACCACGGCTGCCTGCCGGGCATTTGAGGTGCTGCCATAGCTTACAGCCCCCTCATCCGGATGCGGCAGGGAAAAGGCAGTCTGCATGACCGCCGGAGCAATGCCCCCGGCGTTACGGCCCTGTGCCTCATAGGACTGCCACTGGCCCACTTCAATGTCTGCTGCAGACTCTCCCTGCTCAAGACTTGCGATAATCGCATCAGCACGCTCGGCCAGTGCCTCACGGGTTTCCTGAGCCACCAGACGCTCACGGATCTGATCACGAACATCCGCCAGTGGCAGTTGCTGCGCCTCCCGATGCTCACGGACACGGGCGACCACGGACAGGCTGTCACCTACGTCGATCAGCTCGGTATTGTAACCACCATTCAGAACGTCATCAGAGAACAGCTGGCGTACCAGACCGGCATGGTCAAACGGTGCTTGCCCGCCATCGCGGGTTACACCGCTGATCTCGCGAACTTTCAGACCCAGTTCTTCGGCAGGGCCGGCAAGGTCATCGGCCGCGTAGGCAGAATCCGCCAATTGCGAGCGCACTTCAGCGAAGCGCTCTTCGGCCTTGTCCCGGGCCAGCTCGCTGCGCAGCTGTTCTTCCAGCTCTGCCAGCGGCGGTACCTCGGAACGACGAACATCCTCAAGCTTGATCAAATGAACGCCAAAACTGGTTTCCACCGGCTCGGAGACCGCCCCCTCTTCCAGGGCGAACAGAGCCTCTTCAAAGGCCTCGTCATAGACTCCACGGCCAGCATAGCCAAGGTCACCGCCTTCCTCTGCGGAGACGGTATCAATGGAGTATTCCTCGGCCAGTGCCGCAAAGGATTCACCCGCGGCCAGGCGCTCCTGAATGGTCGCCATGGTCTCAGCGGAGCTCTCACCATCCTCGATCAGGATATGGGAAGCACGACGTTCCTCCCGTGCCAGATCATCGGAACGCTCCTGGTAGTATGCCTGCAGCTCCTCGTCAGTGACTTCGGTACTGTCGGCAAGGGAGCCAAGGGAAAGAGCGATATAGGCCGCATCCACCTGCTCCGGCTGCTGGAAGGCGCTGGCATTTTCCTCGTAGAAAGCCTCGACCTCTGTGTCGGTAACCTCTACCTGGTCGGCAACTGCACTAGCGGGAACGGTCAGTACCCGGAAATCGCGGGTCTGGTTCTGGATCCGCAACAGTTGGGCCGCATTCTCCTGACTGGAGAATCCGCTTTGAACGATCCCGGCACGAATCTGATTGACCACATACTGTTTGCGCATGGCTTCGCGGAATTCACCCACACCCATACCCATATTGCGAACGGTTGCCACGAACCGGTCCCGGTTGAACTTGGCATCCACCTGGAATTGCGGCATCTGAGTAATCAGGGCATCAATATCGGCGTCAGAAAGTGCCAGGCCCTGGTTGGCGGCATCCTGCGTCAGAACCGACTCCTGGATCAGGGATTCCAGGACATCTTTCCGGATCTGATCCTCATTCAGAAGGGAAGGATCCGGCGTTTCCATCTGAGACAGGCGACGCTGGCTTTCGAGCTGCACCAGGCGGAGAAACTCCCGCTCGGTAATATCTTCGCCATTGACCGTCGCCACCTCCGGCTCACCGGAGAATCCACCGATGATGGCGTCCATCCCCCAGATGGAGAGGGATACAATCAACAGCCCGATGATGATCTTGGCAATAGTGCCCTGGGCATTTTCCCGAATATCTTGAAGCATGTTACTCCCGAATCCCCGTCGAGGTCGTGCGGTGTTGTTACAACGTAAAAAGGCGCACCCTGTCCGGAATGCGCCTTCAATTCTTCTGGGCAGCTGGCATGAGCCAGGCCGCCGGAGCAAGAACCGTTACTTGACGGCGTCTTTCAGGGCTTTGCCTGCCTTGAAACCAGGCACTTTGGAGGCTGGAATCTTGATCTCGGCACCAGTCTGCGGGTTACGACCGGTACGAGCAGCACGCTCTTTGACAGAGAAGGTACCAAAGCCAATCAGGGTAACCTGATCGCCTTTTTTCAGGGCACCGGTGATGGAGTTGGTCATTGCGTCCAGAGCACGGCCAGCGGCGGCTTTGGAAATATCTGCGGACTCTGCAATTGCATCGATCAGTTCGGACTTGTTCACACTAAACCCCTTCGATTTCAGGTTGAAGATGTTATAGGTTGGTTTATTTTTCGCGGACGTTCTCGACTATCGCATAAGCGTTCCGAGAATTCCATTCTTCAGTTTTATTATTCCTTGCGGCTGTTAACCGGTGTTCGGAATAGGCACTTACTGCGCGGGAGCCCTTGGTATTGGCTGCTTCACGGCGAAACAGTTATACCAACGGGCTCTCAGGCATGTCAACAACTCATCAAGGCTTTAATGTGTATTTATGCGCTCGGCAGCATCGCCTTCTTCGTCCCGAGGCTTTCCGGAACCGACTTCTCCGGACGGCGACTCGGCATGAGCCTCGGGCGGATATGCCAGGGCAATATCCAGGACCTCATCGATCCACTTGACCGGCCGTATCTCCAGTGACTCCTTGATATTATCCGGTATCTCTTTGAGATCACGGACATTTTCCTCTGGGATCACGACTGTCTTGATGCCGCCGCGATGGGCTGCCAACAGCTTCTCCTTGAGTCCGCCGATCGCCAGCACACGGCCCCTGAGGGTGATTTCACCGGTCATCGCCACATCGGCGCGAACGGGAATCCGGGTCAGAGCAGAAACCAGTCCGGTGCACATACCGATACCCGCACTCGGGCCATCTTTCGGCGTGGCACCCTCGGGCACGTGGATGTGCAGGTCATGCTTTTCATGGAAGTCAGCCGGAATACCGAGTCCGGCCGCGCGGCTGCGCACCACGGTCAGGGCGGTCTGGATCGACTCCTGCATGACATCACCGAGTGAGCCGGTTTTGACCACACGGCCCTTGCCCGGCGTCAGGGCACATTCGATGGTAAGCAGCTCACCACCAACCTGGGTCCAGGCAAGACCGGTCACCTGGCCGATCTGATCGCTTTCCTCGGCAAGACCATACTTGAACTTCTTGACCCCGGAATAGTCTTCCAGCATCTCCGGGGTCAGCGTTACAGTAGCCTTCTCACCAGCTTCCACGTGCTCCCGAACCACCTTGCGACAGATCTTGGCGATTTCACGCTCCAGGCCACGCACACCGGCTTCCCGGGTGTAATAGCGAATCAGGTCGCGCAGTGTCTCTTCCGGTATCTTCAACTCATCCTTGCGCAGACCGTTAGCCCTGATCTGCTTCGGCAGCAGGTAACGCAGGGCGATGTTCACTTTCTCATCCTCGGTGTAGCCCGGGATGCGAATGATCTCCATTCGGTCCAGCAGGGCCGGCGGAATATTCATCGAATTGGAAGTACATACGAACATCACGTCCGAGAGGTCGTAATCCACCTCAAGATAGTGATCATTGAAGGTATGGTTCTGCTCCGGGTCCAACACCTCCAACAACGCCGAGGCGGGATCGCCACGATGGTCCATGCCAATCTTGTCGATTTCGTCGAACAGGAACAACGGGTTCTTGACCCCTACCTTGGACAGCTTCTGGACCAGCTTGCCAGGCAGCGCGCCGATGTAGGTTTTGCGGTGGCCGCGGATCTCGGCTTCATCCCGTACACCACCGAGAGCCATCCGGGTGTATTTACGATTGGTCGCCTTGGCGATGGACTGACCGAGCGAAGTCTTACCCACGCCAGGAGGCCCTACCAGGCACAGGACCGGTCCTTTCACTTTCTTCACGCGGCTCTGGACCGCCAGGTATTCGAGAATGCGCTTCTTTACTTCGTCCAGGCCGTAATGGTCGCGATCAAGGATTTCACGGGCTTTCTCGATGTCATGGCGAACCCGGCTGCGCTTCTTCCAGGGCACTGCCAGCATCCAGTCGATGTAGCCACGCACCACGGTCGCCTCGGCGGACATCGGTGACATCATCTTGAGCTTGTTCAGCTCGGCCTCGGTCTTCTTGCGGGCCTCTTCCGGCAGGCCAGCTTCCTCGAGCTTCTTCTCGAGTTCTTCAAAATCATTATTGCCCTCACCGAGCTGGCCCATCTCTTTCTGGATAGCCTTCATCTGCTCGTTCAGATAATACTCCCGCTGACTGCGTTCCATCTGCTTTTTCACGCGGCCACGGATGCGCTTTTCGACCTCGATCAGGTCGATTTCACCATCCAGCTTGCCCAGCAGCAGGTCCACACGCTTACGCACGTCCAACGCTTCCAACAATTCCTGCTTCTCAGGAATGCGCATCTCGAGGTGCGCCGCCATGGTGTCGGCGAGGCGCTCCACCTCGTTGATGCCGGTGAGGGAGTTGGAGACTTCGGACGGCACCTTCTTGGAGAGCTTCACAAACTTCTCGAATTCATCCATCAAGGTCTTTACCAGCACCTCCTCTTCCCGGGCTGGAAGGGATTCCTCATCCAGCAATGCAGCGCTGCCGGTGAGGTAATCGGCCTCGTTGATGTTACTGATGGAGGCCCGGGCGTTGCCCTCCACGAGTACTTTCACCGTACCGTCGGGGAGCCGCAGCATCTGCAGGACGGTCGCCAGGGTGCCCATTTCGAACACATCCTTGGCGCCCGGTTCGTCGGTGGACGCGTCGCGCTGGGCCACCAGCAGGATTTCCTTACCGCCTTCCATAGCCGCTTCCAGTGCCTGGATGGATTTTTCACGGCCGACAAACAGGGGCACCACCATGTGCGGAAACACCACCACGTCCCGCAACGGGAGCAACGGGTATTCTTGCACGGTATCTTCGGGTATCAGGGTCATAGGACTTCCTCTGACGGTATTTCTTTCAGCATATCACCCTTCATTGGGGCGCTGATTAAAATTGCAATCTTTTGAAGGGGGGAAACGTGGGCCGAAATGGTCAAATCAATGCAGGGATCAAGATGGGGTCGGATGAAGGCTTTCATCTGACCCCTGAGTCGGGCGTGAAATTGGGGTCAGATGGAAACCTTCATCTGACCCCGGGGTTTACCTTCCCCGGTTTCGGGCCGGGCCAGCAATCCCCTTTTCAGTCCTCGGGCACGGCTTTGGCGTGGTCGCTGCTGGCGTAGATCTTGAACGGTTCGGAATCGCCGTTGATCACGCTTTCGTCTATGACCACCTTGGTCACGTCATGCTCTGATGGGATCTGGTACATCGTGTCCAGCAGCGTGGCTTCCATGATGGAACGCAGGCCCCGGGCACCGGTCTTGCGCTCCATGGCCTTGCGAGCGACAGCCCGCAGGGCGTCTTCCCGGAAGTCCAACTCTACGCCTTCCATGTCAAACAGCTTCTGGTACTGCTTGGTCAGGGCGTTCTTGGGCTGCGTAAGGATCTGTACCAGGGCATCTTCGTCCAGCTCGGTCAGAGTGGCCACCACCGGAAGCCGGCCGACAAACTCGGGAATCAGGCCGAATTTCACCAGATCCTCGGTCTCCACATTCTTGATGACGTCACCGGCACTCTTGGCGTCGTTCTGGCTCTTCACCGTTGCGGAGAAACCGATGGAGCTGCGCTCGGAACGCTCCTGAATCACTTTCTCCAGCCCAGCGAAGGCACCACCGCAAATGAACAGCATGTTTGTGGTGTCCACCTGCAGGAATTCCTGCTGTGGATGCTTGCGTCCGCCTTGGGGCGGAACCGATGCGACCGTGCCTTCGATCAGCTTGAGCAGCGCCTGTTGCACGCCCTCGCCGGATACATCCCGGGTTATGGACGGGTTGTCCGACTTGCGGGAAATCTTGTCGATCTCATCAATGTAGACAATGCCGCGCTGGGCCTTGTCCACATCATAGTCGCACTTCTGCAGCAGCTTCTGGATGATGTTCTCGACGTCCTCACCCACGTAACCAGCCTCGGTCAGCGTGGTCGCGTCGGCGATCGTGAACGGAACATTAAGCATGCGGGCCAGAGTCTCGGCGAGCAAGGTCTTACCGCTACCGGTCGGGCCGATCAGCAGGATGTTACTTTTGCCCAGCTCGACGTCGTTCTTGCCCTCGCCATAGCGCAGCCGCTTGTAGTGGTTGTAAACCGCAACGGACAACACCACCTTGGCACGATCCTGGCCAATGACGTATTCATCCAGGGTTTCCCGGATTTCCGCAGGCGACGGCAGGCGATCACTGGCCTCCTCCTGGGAATTCTCCTGGATTTCCTCCCGGATGATGTCATTGCACAGATCTACGCACTCGTCGCAGATGAACACCGAGGGCCCTGCAATGAGCTTACGGACTTCATGCTGGCTCTTTCCACAAAACGAGCAGTACAGCAACTTGCCGTTATCGTCGCCTCTGCCGTTTCTTTCATCTGCCATTGAATTACCTCTGTTCGTCAACTGCCGGCGTTACTGGCAGGTACGCCGGCCAAGGTTGATGCGATTACTTTCAGTATTATGTATTCGGCACGCGCTTATCAAGTACCGAATCAATCAGTCCGTACTCTTTGGCCTGGTCCGGATCCATGAAATAGTCGCGGTCCGTGTCCTTCGAGATGGTCTCCAGATCCTGGCCGGTGTGCTTGGCCAGAAGGGAGTTCAGGGTATGACGGATCTTCAGGATCTCACGGGTGTGGATCTCGATGTCCGTTGCCTGGCCCTGATAGCCACCCAGCGGCTGGTGAATCATCACACGGGAGTGCGGCAGGCACGCCCGCTTGCCCTCGGCGCCGCCCGCGAGCAGGAAGGCACCCATGCTGGCCGCCTGACCGATACACAGGGTCGCGACATCCGGCTTGATAAACTGCATGGTGTCATAGATGGACATACCGGCAGTCACGGAACCACCCGGGCTGTTGATATAAAGGTGGATGTCCTTGTCCGGGTTTTCGGATTCCAGGAACAGCAACTGGGCCACGATCAGGTTCGCCATGTGATCTTCGACCGGCCCGACCATGAAAATCACCCGTTCCTTGAGCAAGCGGGAATAGATATCGAAAGAACGCTCGCCACGGGCGGTCTGCTCGATCACGATTGGCACCAGGCCGGAATTGGTAACCATTGCGGGACCATCAATTGGTTTCTGCGTCATGTGCGCCTGAACTCCTTATGGACAATGGATCGTGGACTCGCCCCACGACATTTTCTGATGTCTTTACTCACCTTACTGTGCCACCAGTCGACCCAGATGAAAACAGCCGGACAAGCCGGCTGTTTTCTGGTTCGGCCAACGCGACCGGCCTCGCGAACCGGTCACCGCTGATTAGCGCTGGGACTGACCCGCAGCAATGGCCTCTTCGTACTTCATCTTCTTTTCTTTAACCTTGGCCTGTTCCAGCACATGGTCTACAACCGCATCTTCCAGTACTGAAGACTCGATCTGGGACTTCTGATCCGGGTTATTGGTGAAGTGTGCAACAACTTCCTCAGGCTGTTCATACGTAGAAGCGATCTCCTGGATCTTTTCCTCTACCTTGGCCGGATCGGCCTTCAGGTCGTTCTGCTTGACCATTTCCTGGAACAGCAGGCCAGTCTTGACGCGACGCTTAGCCTGTTCCTCGAAGATTTCCTTGGGCAACTGCTGGAAGTCAACCTGGCCGCCGAAACGCTGCACCGCATCCTGACGCAGCCGATCGATTTCCTGGTCCACCAGGGCAGCCGGAACGTCCAGTTCGGTGGTTTCCAGCAGGCCGTCGACTACGTCGTTCTTGACCTTGTTGGATACCGCCTGCTTCAGCTCGCGCTCCATGTTCTTCTTCACCTCCTCACGGAAAGCGGCTTCGTCCTCGGCTTCGATACCGAACTTCTGGAAGAACTCGACGTCCAATTCAGGCAACTGAGGCTCTTCAACCTTGTGAATCTTGATTTCGAACCTGGCCGGTTTGCCCGCCAGGTCTTCGTTCTGGTAGTCCTCGGGGAAGGTCACCTCGACTTCCAGCTCTTCGCCGGACTTGCCGCCAACGATGCCCTTCTCGAAGCCCGGAATCATCTGGCCTGAGCCCAGGGTCAGACGATGACCTTCGGCGGAGCCGCCCTCGAATTCTTCACCATCAATGAAGCCCTTGAAGTCGATGGTCACAACGTCCTTGTTCTTGGATTTGCGCTTGACTTCCTTCATGGTGGCCTGCTGGCGACGCAGGCTATCGATCATGGTATCGATATCCTTGTCGGTCAGTTCGGTCTGGGGCTTTTCGATTTCGATCTTGCTCAGATCGCCGAGTTCAATTTCCGGCAGCACTTCGAAGGTAGCCACGAACTCGAGGTCCTTGCCTTCTTCCATGGTCTTCGGCTCAAACCGCGGCCAGCCTGCCGGGTTGATGTCCTGCTCCTGCAGTGCCTTGATGTAGTTGTCGCGCATAACCTCACCAACAACTTCTTGTCGGATGCTGTCACCGAAACGACGCTTTACCACGCTCATGGGCACCTTGCCAGGGCGGAAGCCGTTCAGGCGCACAGTCCGAGCAGTTTCCTGCAGGCGTTTCTGGACCGCCTGGTCGATTTCCTGGGCGGGCACACCAATCGTCATGCGACGCTCGATGTTGGAGGTCGTTTCAACAGACACTTGCATGGAAGATCCTCAAATTACAGGTTCGGTATGTGAATGAAATCTATAACAAAAGTCCGTTTCCAGGCAGTTCGCCCCGGAAGGACTGAAAATTAAAAGCCGGTAGTTTATCACGGTTTGCACCGCCGAGAGAATCACCTGTATGGCACGGGCTCGGAGGCGCGGACCACAGCTTTGCAGAACAGCAGAAGATATGGGGATGAAATACGGAAAAAAAAGAGGGTGGTGCGAGCGGAGAGACTCGAACTCTCACGGGTTGCCCCACTGGAACCTAAATCCAGCGCGTCTACCAGTTCCGCCACGCTCGCATACACAACGCTGAACGAAGGTCAGACAAACAGTACCAAAGTTCAGTCTTTGCGGAAAATCACTGAAGGGGAAAAGTGGGGTGGACGAAGGGGTTCGAACCCTCGACCGCAGGAGTCACAATCCTGAGCTCTACCAACTGAGCTACGTCCACCACATCGGGCATCGCCTTGCGGCATTTTCGACAATTTCGCCGAAATTTCAACCTTGCTGATTAGGTGACCCCGGAACCGTCCTTACCGACGGCTTTATGGCGCGCCCGGCAGGACTCGAACCTGCGACCCACGGCTTAGAAGGCCGTTGCTCTATCCAGCTGAGCTACGGGCGCCTGACCGTTCGCCCACCTGAACACACAGAAAATTGGTCGGGGTAGAGAGATTCGAACTCCCGACATCCTGCTCCCAAAGCAGGCGCGCTACCAGACTGCGCTATACCCCGTCTGTCTGAACAACTAGTGCCTCAGCAAAGTTGGCGCGCATATTACCGGCGCCGGGCGGTGCCGTCAACACGCTTTCGAAAAAACCGATGAATCAGGCACTGATGGAGACCTTGCACGCCATAAAAAGTTCCCCTCCCCTGATCCAATTGGAGTTCGGGCGGAAGCATGAGACAATTGCCGGCCTTCATTTACCGATGCCCAACCGACAAGACGGAAACATGAGCGCCAAACTGATTAACGGAAAAGAAATTGCCGCCCAGGTGAGACAGCAGGTCGCCGCCGGTGTTGAAGCCCGAAAGCAGAATGGCCTGCGGGCACCTGGCCTGGCGGTGGTACTGGTCGGCAATGATCCGGCCTCCCAGGTTTACGTTGGCAACAAGGTCAAGGCTTGCGAGGAAGCCGGCATTCTGTCCCTGTCCTACGATCTGCCGGCAGACACCTCCCAGGAAGCCCTCGAGGCCCTGGTAGACGAACTGAACGAAAACCCCGCAGTAGATGGTATACTGGTCCAGTTGCCGTTGCCGGAGCACCTGGACGCAGACCCTATCCTGATCAAGATTCGCCCGGACAAGGACGTGGACGGCTTCCACCCCTACAACATCGGCCGCCTGATGCAGCGCAAACCCGCCCTGCGCCCGTGCACGCCGGCTGGCGTCATCACCCTGCTTGACTCCATCGGCACACCCTACAAGGGCCAGCATGCGGTAATCGTGGGTGCATCCAACATCGTCGGCCGCCCCATGAGCATGGAGCTGCTATTAAAGGGCGCCACCACCACCGTGTGCCACCGGTTCACACCGGACCTGGCCAGGTTTGTTGGCGAGGCGGACATCCTGATTGCCGCTGTAGGCAAACCCGGACTGGTCAAGGGCGAGTGGGTCAAGCCCGGCGCGACCGTCATTGATGTCGGGATCAACCGGATGGAAGACGGCAAGCTGAAGGGTGACGTGGAGTTTGAGGCGGCAGCCGAGCGGGCGGCGTATATTACTCCGGTACCCGGGGGTGTGGGGCCGATGACGATTGCCACGCTGTTGCAGAATACGCTTTATGCGGCGGATGTGCTGCATAAAGACCAATGAAGGTGGGGTCTGCCCTGTTCGGGGTCAGACCCCGGAGATGGCCGTAACCTTGGCAGTCAGTCGCTGACCGAGGCGTTTGGTTCAGGATCAGACCCCATTCTCATCCTTCCACAAAAAACCCGCGGAATCCGCGGGTTTTTTGTGTCTGGCTTAAGCCTCACTGGCCGTACTTCGCCTTGGCCTTCTGACGGTACTCGTGCAGAAGCGGCTCGGTGTAGCCGTTCGGCTGTTCACAGCCCTTGAGAACCAGCGCCATCGCTGCTTCGAACGCGACGCTCTCATCGAAGTTCGGAGCCATGTTGCGATAAGCCGGGTCGCCCGCGTTCTGCTTGTCGACGACCGCCGCCATGCGCTTCATGGTTTCCTCGATCTGCGCTTCGGTACAGATGCCATGATGCAGCCAGTTCGCCAGCAGCTGGGATGAGATCCGCAGGGTAGCGCGGTCTTCCATCAGGCCGACGTTGTTGATGTCGGGCACCTTGGAGCAACCCACACCCTGATCGATCCAACGCACCACGTAGCCCAGGATACCTTGCGCGTTGTTGTCCAGCTCCTGCTGGATGTCCTCGGTGCTCAGGGAGGACGGATCCTCCATCACCGGCACGGTCAGGATATCTTCCAGCGCCGCCCGCTCACGCTTGGCCAGCTCTTTCTGCACATCGAACACGTTTACCTGGTGGTAATGGGTGGCGTGCAGGGTTGCGGCGGTCGGAGATGGAACCCACGCGGTGTTGGCGCCGGCTTTCGGGTGGCCAATCTTGGCTTCGAGCATGCCGGCCATCAGGTCCGGCATGGCCCACATACCCTTACCAATCTGAGCAACACCGGAGAAACCAGTTTCCAGCCCGATGTCCACATTCCACTGCTCGTAGGCGTTGATCCAGGTAGCCTGCTTCATCGGCCCCTTGCGGATAAACGGTCCCAGCTCCATGGAGGTGTGGATTTCGTCACCGGTGCGGTCCAGGAAACCGGTGTTGATGAACACCGCACGCTCTTTAGCTGCGTGGATACAGGCCTTGAGGTTGACGGTGGTACGACGCTCTTCGTCCATGATACCGACCTTCAGGGTGAAGCGCGGCAGACCCAATGCATCCTCGACACGGCCGAAGAATTCGTTGGTGAATGCCACTTCTTCCGGGCCGTGCTGCTTGGGCTTGACAATGTAGACAGAGCCCTTGGTGCTGTTCTGGAACTTGCTGTTGCCCTTGAGATCGTGGACTGCGATCAGCGAGGTTATCAGGCCGTCCATCAGGCCCTCGGGGATCTCGTTACCGTCGCTCAGCAGGATGGCCGGGTTGGTCATCAGGTGGCCGACGTTACGGACGAACATCAGGCTGCGCCCCTTCAGCGCCAGCTCGCTGCCATCAGCGGCCGTGCAAGTGCGGTCCGCGTTCATCTTGCGGGTCATTTGCTTGCCGCCCTTCTCGAAGGTTTCCTCGAGGTCACCCTTCATCAGGCCGAGCCAGTTACGGTACGCCAGGGTCTTGTCGTCAGCATCCACAGCGGCGACGGAATCTTCGCAGTCCATGATGGTAGTCAGCGCGGACTCCATCAGGACATCCTTAACGTTCGCGCCGTCGTCCTTGCCGATCGGATGGCTGGCATCGATCTGGATCTCGAAATGCATGCCATTCTTGACCAGCAACACGCCGGTCGGCGCATCGGCAGCGCCGGTGTAGCCCACGAAACCGGACTCGTCTTTCAGGCCGGTGGTCTCGCCGCTCTGCAGCTTGACAACCAGCTTGCCGCCCTCAACGGAATATTTGGCGGCATCTTTGTGGCTTCCGGAAGCCAGCGGCGCGGAGCTGTCCAGCAGGTTGCGAGCCCACTCGATAACCTTGGCGCCACGAACCGGGTTGTAGCCCGGGCCCTTGTCCGCACCGCCGTCTTCGGAGATCGCATCGGTACCGTACAGGGCATCGTAAAGGCTGCCCCAGCGGGCGTTCGCCGCGTTCAGGGCGAAACGGGCATTCATGATCGGAACCACCAGCTGCGGGCCGGCCATGGTGGCCACTTCCGGGTCAACGTTGGAAGTAGAGATTTTGAAGTCAGCCGGCTCTTCCACGAGGTAGTCGATGTCTTTCAGGAAGGCCTTGTATTCGGCCATGTCCAGCTTCTGACCCTTGTGGTCACGGTTCCAGCTGTCCATTTTTTCCTGGATAGCGTCACGCTTTGCCAGCAGTTTGCGGTTACGCGGGGCCAATTCGTTAACAATCTTATCGAACTCTGCCCAGAATTTGTCAGGATCGATCCCGGTTCCCGGAAGCGCTTCGTTGTTTACGAAATCATACAGATTCTTCGCGACCTGAATGCCGCCAATTTGTACGCGTTCTGTCATCGTTGTCTGCCTCAATGCGTTTGTTTTCCCGACTCACATTTACAGTCGGAGCCTGGGTCCCTGTTTACCCCCGGCGCCAGGTCGTGCCTTCCCTGGAATCATCCAGAATAATGCCCTTCTCCGCGAGTTCGTCGCGAATCCGGTCAGCCTCGGCAAAGTTCTTTGCCTTGCGGGCGTCTGCCCTGGCCTGAATCAGCGCCTCAATTTCCTCGGCACTCAGCTCGCCCCCGGTATCGGCCTGGAAAAAAACTTCCGGATCCTGCTGCAGCAGTCCGAGCACAGCCCCCAGACGAACGAGGACGGCGGCACTTCGCTTGGCCTCCTCGTCGTTTCCATCACGGCGGTACTGATTGATCTCGTTCGCCACACCATGCAGTACAGCGATCGCCCCGGCTGTGTTGAAGTCATCATCCATGACTTCCGCAAACCGGCGGTCATGCTCGGTTTCGGGCACGTCGGCCTCTTTGGCCGGAACAATCCCTCGCAAAGCGTGGTAAAGCTTTGTCAGCGTTCGTCCCGCCTCGGCCAGGTTATCCTCCGAGTAATCCACCTGACTGCGGTAGTGGCTGGATACCAGGAAATAACGCACGACTTCGGCCGGATACTTTTCCAGAATCTCGCGAATTGTGAAGAAGTTCCCCAGGGACTTGGACATCTTCTCCTTGTTCACTCGAATGGCGCCAGCGTGCATCCAAGTATGAACGAACTTGTGCCCGGTAGCGCACTCCGACTGGGCTATTTCGTTTTCATGATGCGGAAACAGAAGGTCCGGTCCGCCCCCATGGATATCAAACGTATCACCCAGGCACTGGGTCGACATGGCGGAACACTCGATGTGCCAGCCGGGACGACCATCACCCCAGGGCGACGGCCAGCTGACCTCGCCCGGCTTGGCCGCTTTCCAGAGCGCAAAGTCGGCCGGGCTTCGCTTGGCTTCCTGGACATCCACCCGGGCGCCAGCCACGAGGTCCTCCAGTTTTTTCTTGCTCAGCTTGCCGTAGTCCGGGAAGGATTCCACCGCGAAGTAAACATCGCCATTATCCGCTGCGTAGGCATGGCCGCTGGAGACCAGCTTGTGGATCATCGCAATGATCTCGTCAATGTAGGCAGTGGCCCGGGGCTCCTCGGACGGAGACAGCACGCCGAGTTTGGCCTCATCCTCATGCATGGCACGGATCATACGCCCGGTCAGGTCCGAGTAGAGCTCGCCCTTTTCATCGGCCCGACGCAGGATCTTGTCGTCAATATCGGTGATGTTGCGAACATAATGAACGTCGTAGCCACGGTGGCGCAGGTACCGGGTGATCACATCGAAAGCCACCAGCACCCGGGCGTGGCCCAGGTGGCAGTGGTCATACACGGTCATGCCGCAGACATACATGCGCACTTTGCCGGGTTCAATGGGCCGGAACTCTTCTTTTTTCTGCGTGAGCGTGTTGTAAATTCGGATCACTTGCCCCCCTTACCCCAGGAGTCCCGCAGGGTGACGGTACGGTTGAACACCGGGTGACCGGCGGCGGAGGTCTGCTCCTGATCGCAGAAGAAGTAACCCTCGCGCTCGAACTGGTACGGCAAGTCCGTGCGCGGGTTCGCCAGCCCCTTCTCGACCCGGGCGCCTTTCAGAACCACCAGGGATTCCGGATTCAGGTGATCAATGAAGTCACCATCCTTGTCGCTGTCCGGAGATTCGTGGTTGAACAGGCGGTCATAGACATTGATGTCGGCTTCCACGCTGTCTGCGGCGGAGACCCAATGGACTACACCGTTGGGCTTGTAGCCATCGGGGTTCACGCCGAGCGTATTCGGATCGTACTCGCACTTGAGTTCAACGATCTCACCACTTTCGTCACGGATGATTTCCCGGCAGGTCATGACATAGCCACCACGCAGGCGCACCGCCTGCTCCGGGGCCAGCCGTTTCCACTTGCGTGGCGGCTCCTCGGCGAAGTCTTCCCGGTCGATATACAGCACCTGGCTCCAGGTAACCTCCCGTTCGCCCATATCCGGGTTCTGCGGGTGAACCGGCAGGGTCAGGGTTTCGGTCTTGTCCGCCGGGTAGTTGGTGAGCGTGACCTTGAGCGGACGCATGACACACATGGCGCGCGGGGCACGGGTATTCAGATCCTCCCGAATGGCATGCTCGAGCATGCCCACATCCACGGTGCCGCCGGCCTTGTTCACGCCGATCATGTCGCAGAAGCCGCGGATGGATTCCGGTGTGTAACCCCGGCGCCGCATGCCGGAGATGGTGGGCATGCGCGGGTCGTTCCAGCCATCCACGTAGCCTTCGTCCACCAGGCGCTTGAGCTTGCGCTTGGAGGTGATGGTGTAGTTCAGGTTCAGCCGGGCAAACTCGATCTGGCGCGGATGACAGGGAACCGAGATGTTGTCCAGTACCCAGTCATACAGCGGCCGGTGGTCCTCGAACTCCAGGGTGCACAGGGAGTGGGTAATCCCTTCCATGGCATCAGAGATCGGGTGGGTGTAGTCGTACATCGGATAGATGCACCATTTATCCCCGGTCTGGTGGTGCTCGGCGTAGCGGATCCGGTACAGGATCGGGTCCCGCAGGTTGATGTTCGGAGACGCCATGTCGATTTTCGCCCGCAGCACCAGTTCACCGTTCTGGTACTTGCCGTCGCGCATATCCCGGAACAGCTGAAGATTCTCGTCTACCGGACGGTCCCGGTACGGGCTGTTCCGGCCCGGCTCCTTCAGGGTGCCCCGGTATTCGGCCATCTCGTCGGCGGACAGCGCACAGACATAGGCCATGCCGTTACGGATCAGCTCCTCGGCAAATTCGTAGAGGGCATCGAAGTAGTCGGAGGCATACCGCACCTCACCGGCCCATTCGTAACCAAGCCACTGCACATCCGCCTTGATGGCATCGATGTACTCCTGGTTTTCCTTCTCCGGGTTGGTGTCGTCAAACCGCAGGTTGCACTCGCCGCCAAAGGTCTCGGCAATGCCGAAATTCAGGCAGATGGACTTGGCATGACCAATGTGCAGGTAGCCGTTCGGCTCCGGCGGGAAACGGGTGACGACCTTGCCGGTGTGCTCACCTTTGGCGATGGCATCTTCGATCAGGCTCTGGATAAAGTTGTGGGCTTTCTTCGACTCGGCGCTCATACAATCTCTGTTGGACAGGGGTTGAATCTTAAACCGCGTATTATACTCACAAATCCTTTCCGGACTCATGCATAGCGCAAAACTCTTGAGTACAATACCGTCCTGAAACCTCTATAAACCTGTACAGGAAACCCTGATGATTCTGCTGCAAACCAATTTCGGTGATATCAAGCTCGAACTGGACTACGACAAGGCCCCGGAAACCGCCAGAAACTTCGAACAATATGTTCGTGATGGCTTCTACGACGGGCTGATCTTTCACCGGGTCATCAGCAACTTCATGATTCAGGGTGGCGGTTTCGATCCGGGCATGACCCCGCGCAAGACCCGGGAGCCGATCCAGAACGAAGCTGACAACGGCCTCAGCAACATGGTTGGCACCATCGCCATGGCCCGTACCATGGACCCGCATTCCGCCACCGCCCAGTTCTTTATCAACGTCGAGAACAACGGCTTCCTGGACCACACCGCCAAGAACGCCGAGGGCTGGGGTTACTGTACGTTCGGCAAAGTGGTTGACGGCATGGATACCGTCAACAAGATTCGCGCCGTACGCACCACCATGCGCGCCGGCCATCAGGATGTTCCCGCCGAGGACGTGATCATCGAGAAAGCCGAGGTTCTGGAGGACGCGTGACCACGCTGTTTATCTCCGATCTGCACCTGGAGGAGTCGCGTCCGGACATCACGGACGCATTCCTGGCCTTCCTCAAGGACAGAGCCATGGGTGTGGAGCGCCTGTATATCCTGGGGGATTTTTTCGAGGCCTGGATCGGTGACGATGAGAGAACACCGTTGCAGGAAACCGTCGCTTCCGCCCTGAGGGAAGTAAACGAAAGCGGCACCGAGATCTTTCTGATGCATGGCAACCGGGATTTCCTGATTGGTGAGGCGTTCTGCAAGCGAGCCGGCACCACTCTGCTGGATGACCCGACGGTCGTGGACCTTTACGGCACCCCCACCCTGCTCATGCACGGCGACAGCCTGTGCACCGCGGACGTGGAGTACCAGAAGTTCCGCGCCAACATGCGCAACCCTCAGTGGCAACAGATGATCCTCGCCCGCCCCCTGGAGGACCGCCAGCAGATGGCACGGCAGTTACGGGAAATCTCCATGGCGAAGAATCAGGGCAAGGCCGAAACCATCATGGATGTCACCCCTGAAGAAGTCGTGAAGGAAATGGAGGCCCCCGGTGTGCAGCGCCTGATCCATGGCCACACTCACCGGCCGGCAATCCATGACCTGAAAGCCAACGGCAAGCCCGCAAGACGTTTTGTCCTGGGCGACTGGGACAGCCATGTCTGGTGGTTGCAAGTTGTTCCCGGCGAGGAGCCGGAACTTAAAAACCACCCTCTTTAATGAAAATAGCCGGGTAAATACCCGGCTATTTTCATACTAGTGCTGCAGTATCTGTTGAAGGAACTTCTGGGTTCTGGGCTCCTTGGGGTTGGTGAAGAACTCGTGAGGCGGAGCCTCCTCCACGATCTCTCCTCCATCCATGAAGATGACCCGATCGGCAACCGTCTTGGCGAATCCCATTTCGTGCGTAACGCAAAGCATGGTCATGCCGCTACCGGCGAGTTCGATCATGACATCCAGCACCTCCTTGATCATTTCCGGGTCCAGGGCGGAGGTCGGCTCATCAAACAACATGATCTTGGGCTTCATGCACAGGGCACGGGCAATCGCCACCCGCTGCTGCTGCCCCCCGGACAACTGCCCCGGGTACTTGTTGGCCTGGTCGGGGATTTTTACCCGCTCCAGGTATTCCATGGCCGCGGCCTCCGCTTCCTTACGGGGAATCTTTCTCACCCAGATCGGCGACAGGCAACAGTTCTCAAGTACCGTCAGGTGCGGAAACAGGTTGAAGTGCTGAAAAACCATGCCCACTTCACGCCGCACGGTATCAATGTGCCGAATGTCGTCGGTCAGCTCGACATCATCGACGATGATCTTGCCTTGCTGATGCTCCTCCAGACGATTGATACAGCGTATGAACGTCGACTTCCCGGAACCGGAAGGTCCGCAGACAACGATGCGCTCACCGTGTTTGACCGTCAGGTTCAGGTCCTTGAGGACATGGAAGTCCCCATACCACTTGTGCATCTGTTCAACCCGTATGATGTCGGGCTTGTCTTCCTGACTGGAAGGAGCTGGCTGAGTTTCGGGAGTTTGGGTTTGTTCTGTCATTGAGTTACCCATCAGGTTTTGTGACCGGTATCGAGTTTGCGTTCGAGGTTCTGGCTGTATCGGGATATACCGAAGCAGAAAACCCAAAAGCAGAAGGCGACGAAGACATATCCCTCCACGGCAACGTTCTGCCAGGCCGGGTCCGTCACGGTGGACTGAACGGTGCCAAGCACATCAAACAGCCCGATAATCAGCACCAGGGTGGTATCCTTGAACAGGGCAATGAAGGTATTCACGATTCCCGGAATAACCATCTTCAGTGCCTGCGGCAGAATGGTCAGTCCCATTTTTTTCCAGTAGCCCAGGCCGAGCGCATCGGCTGCCTCGTACTGACCCCGCGGGATGGCCTGCAAACCGCCGCGAATGACCTCCGCCATATAGGCCGACTGCCATAAGGTAATCCCGATCAGGGCCCGGAGCAGCTTTTCAAAGTTCACACCCTCGGGCAGGAACAACGGCAGCATCACCGATGCCATGAACAGCACGGTAATGAGTGGAACCGCACGCCAGACTTCAATGAACACCACACTCAGGCCGCGAATGATCGGCATCTCGGAGCGACGTCCCAGCGCCAGGAGAATCCCGATGGGCAGAGACGCCAGAATACCGATGTAGGCCAGAATGAGGGTAAGCATCAAGCCACCCCATTTGGTACTTTCAACGCTTTCCAGCCCAAACAGACCGCCCGGAATCAGGAAACAGCCGATAACGGGCAGCCCGGTAATACCGAAAAGCCCCAACCATTTTCGCCCGGGGAATCGCTCGATGAACTGGGGTATAAAGGCAACGGCAAGAAGAATGAACATCGCATCCACCCGCCACTGCAATTCGTCCGGATAGAATCCGTAGATAAAGAAATTCAGGCGCTGGCTAACAAACAGCCAGCAAGCGCCCGCGCCGGTGCAGTCACTGGGTTCACTACCCCTGAAGTTGGCATCCAGAAAGACCCAGCTCACCAACGGCCCGACGCTTGTCACGAGCAAATATCCAACCAGCACGGTCAGTAACGAGTTGTACCAGGTTGAGAAGAGATGCTCGCGCATCCAGACAACCGGATGGAGCGTCTTTTTAGGTGGTTTCATCGTTGACTCAGCCATCATTGCTCCTTAATCGCCACAGCCCGGTTATAGATATTCATGAACAGGGAGATAAGCAGGCTGATGGTGAGATAGACCACCATTGTGATTGCGACCACCTCAACAGCCTGCCCTGTCTGATTCAGGGTGGTCCCCATGAAGACAGCCACGAGATCGGGGTAACCGATCGCAGTTGCGAGCGATGAGTTTTTCACCAGATTGAGGTACTGGCTGGTCAGGGGTGGAATGATTACCCGCATCGCCTGAGGAATGACAACGAGCCGAAGGGTCAGTCCGTCAGGAAGGCCAAGTGCACTTGCCGCTTCTGTCTGGCCTTTGCTGACCGACAGAATCCCGGACCGAACGATTTCTGCGATAAAGCTTGCCGTGTACAAAGAAAGCGCTATCCAGAGCGCGGCGAGCTCGGGAATCAGTGTGATGCCACCGCCAAAGTTGAACCCTTTTAGTGCGGGAATATCCCACTGCATAGGCTGGCCAGCGATGAAATAGGATATCACTGGCAGCAGAACCAGAATCGCCAAGCCAACCTTGAACGTTGGAAATATCTCTCCCGTCGCCAACTGGCGTTTTTTGGCCCAGCGTCTCAGCCCGACAACAGCCACGATCGCTACGATGATGGCGCCCCAGACGAGCCCGAAGCCGTCTTGGGTCAATGGCTCCGGCAGGTACAATCCCCGGTTGTTCAGGAACACTGCCCCACCCACGTCCACGCTTTGCCGGGGTGATGGCAGATTACTGAGCACCGCGAAATACCAGAAAAAGATCTGCAACAGCAGCGGAATATTACGAATAACCTCGATGTACACCAAAGAAATCTTGGCGACCAACCAGTTATTCGACAGCCTCGCGACACCAATCAGAAAACCGAGAAAGGTGGCAGCAACAACCCCCATCGCGGAGACCAGCAAGGTATTGGTCAGGCCGACCCAGAAAGTGCGGCCATAGGACATCGTTGCATCGTAGGGCACCAGGCTCATGATAATGGCAAAGCCAGCGGATTCATCGAGGAATCCGAAACCGGTGCTGATTCCCCGGCTCTCCATGTTAGAGAGCGTGTTGTCGACGAGTGTCCAGCCACCCCAGAAGACAAAGGCGATGGCTATAATCTGGAAGAAGAGTGATCGAACCCGGGGGTCATACCAGGGCTTGGGTCCCGCCGGCCTCGAATCGATCGTTTGTTTTTTCATCAAGTTTCCCCGAAAGCTTCCCTGCTTCTTGCATCATCAGAGATATCTCGGGGAGCGCTACTGGCAGCGCCCCCGACATGCTTTCAGGAATTAACGAACAGGCGGGGCGTACATGATCCCACCGTCGGTCCAGAGCGCGTTGATGCCGCGGTCAAGACCCAGCGGGGTGTCAGGACCAACATTCCGAGCGTACATCTCGCCGTAGTTACCGACGTTCTTGATGACCTCGTATCCGAAGTCATCCTGGAGGCCCAGCTTCGTGCCCATATCGCCATCCGTTCCCAGCAGGCGCTGAATATTGGGGTTGTCTGACTTCAACATGTCGTCGACGTTAGCCTGGGTGACGCCCAGCTCCTCGGCGTTGATCTGAACCGAGAGTACCCATTTCACGATATTGAACCACTGGTCATCCCCCTGCCGAACAACCGGTCCCAAGGGCTCCTTGGAGATAGTGTCAGGCAGGATCTTCGCCGAGCTCGGATCAGCCAGCTTCGAACGCAGCGCGGCCAACTGGGAACGATCAGATGTGAGAACGTCACAGCGACCTGCCGAGAATCCCTGCACCGTCTGCTCAGAGGTATCAAACACAATCGGTTTGAATTCCATACCCTTGGCACGGAAGTAGTCCGAAAGGTTCAGTTCTGTCGTCGTTCCAGCCTGGATACAGATGGTCGCACCACTCAGCTGTGAGGCATCGTCCACTCCGACGCCCTTGTTAATCAGGAACCCCTGGCCATCGTAGTAATTCACGCCGGCGAAGTTCAGACCAAGAGAAGCGTCCCGGGTCAGCGTCCATGTGGTGTTGCGTGACAGCATGTCAATCTCGCCGGATTGCAGAGCTGTGAAACGCTCTTTGGCCGTCAGGGGCGTAAACTCTACCGCCTTTCCGTCACCCAGAACGGCAGCAGCCACGGCCCGGCAGGTATCCACGTCAATGCCGGTCCAGTTGCCATTTTCATCGGGCTGGGAAAAGCCGGGGAGACCGCTGGTTACACCGCACTGGAGGTGACCCCTGTCTTTAATAGTGTCAAGGGTGGAGGCGGCAAGGGCCTGAGAGGAAGCGAACGTACCAATGACTAGCGCTGCGCCGGCAGCAATCGATCGGGCTTTGAGCATTTTTTTGTCTCCGATGTTTTGGTGTTGAGAGCAACGTGGGCCCAGCAGCAATTACCGAGCCATAACATGCCAACAACCTGATTTTTTATATTTATCTTCAGAAAACCTTCCGAACACAGAAGCGCAAGCAAAGACTGGCACCTTCCGATGCATCAGAACGGAGCAGTCCCCGCTCGCACGCTCCTGTACAGGGCAGTCGCCTCAAAGCATAGAACATTCATAGCAAAACCACCTATTGTTCGAGCAATATTATTCTTCTTCGCTTGCCTGAGCAGGCTCACGATAAGTGTCCAGCCTGCGCAACCAGCCCGGCAACCATCGCTCCCGCTCTATGAGGTTCTCGGCATTCATAGCACGGCGGGTAAGTACTTCGCCCGCGGCCTCCCGAAATGCCGCCAGGGAAGTCTTGTCCGGCCCGGCTTCCATAGTCAGCAGCACCTGCAACAAGCCCCATCCTTCGCCCTGATATCGTTCTGTCTCCGCCAACCCCTCACCCTTGAAGTTGACATAATCCATCAAAGCGTAAACGCCTCCTGGCGTCGAACTGAGGTCCTCCAGCGATGAACGCAGGCCCTCGCGGCGCTTCCTGGGAGCAGCCTGGATGACCTTCTCCAGCGATTCCCTGGCCCGGCGGAAAATGAATTCTGCCTGCAACCCCTGGGTGCCGGCCAGGAACTCACGAAGTTCCGCAACACGGGTGGAATCCTCCGCTTTCAGGAATGCCTCGCGGTCCACCCAAGGCGCATCAAACGGCTCAAGATTTACCAGCCAGTCCGGCACCGGCGCCTGGCGTTGGGTCATGTACTGGATCAGCTTGGGGAAACTCTCGACAAATCTCCCCTCGACGCCTTGCGGATACCAGATGAAATGGCCGATCCCCAGCGAAGGAAAAGCCTCTCCGGTGTTCCAGTGCACGAGGCAGTCCAGCCTCCCCGCGCATTCGTTCTGGAAAATCTTCTGGCCGACCCAATCCAGCTGGGAAGGCTTGAGTGCCAGGGAAATATCGGTACCCATGGCAGGGGATCTTACCGGCTCCGAAGACTCTCGCGACTTCCTTTGTTCATCCTTGTCGGGGCCTGAATCACAGGCACTCAGGGCCAGAGACGAGGCGACCACGATTCCCAGAAGCAGTGTTTTAAACAAGTGGATACCTCGTAAACATGTTGGTCTGAACCTGGATTATGGAGCAAACGGAGCCGACCGGTAATGAACAGGTCCTTACCGATTTGTCAGTTTGAATGCGTCGGCCAACGGCGCTTACCGAATGTCAATCACGTCACCCGGTTACAAAAATACTGAAGATTCCAAATTTTCAATGATATACGGTCCGGCCTCCGGCATCGGAGCCTGTCCGATGCGGCATTCAATAACAGAAAAGAGGATGTTGTATGAAGAACGCATTGATTTGCTCGGCTCTATGCGCTGCTCTGGCTTCCGGCATTGCTCACGCAGATAACCACGGCACCTCCGGCTCCAACGGCCTGACCACCAACGATTTGGTTACAAACGGTTATGCGGAAGCCCGCCTGGGCTTTGCCGATATGGGTCTGAGCGACGATGCCATTATTGTCGCAGGCACCTTCGGCACAGCTCTGGACCAGATTTTGCCGGGCCTGGGTGCTGAAGCCGAGCTGACGTTGACTGCTGCGGATGCCGAAACCAGCTATTTTGGAGAAACTCTGGAAGCTAGCTACTTCGGCCTGGGTGGCTACGCCACCTATACCCTGGACCTGGATCAGCAAGTCAAGGGGCTGGAACTTCTGGGTAGGGCCGGCCTGGTTTACGTGGACGCTGAAGTTGACACCGCATTCGGCTCGGCCAGCGATTCCAGCATCGAACTAGGCGTTGGCATTGGCGCCCGCTACAACCTGCAAAACAACCTGGCCATTGTCGGCCGCTTCGACACCTACGACATTGATGTCCTGAGCATCGGTGCCACCTACCGGTTCTGATATCTCTCGATATCTTTCCAGAACCGCCAGGCCCTGTCTCAGGCAGGGCACTGCCCCCCCTCACTCCATGACATGCTCCGCCAGCTTCTCCTTGATCTCGTCCGGAATCGGAACCGATTTCTCGTGCTCATAATCAAAGTGGATCAGTACCGAGACGCCGCGGGCAATCTTCTTGCCGTCCTGCCAGGCGTCCTGAATCACACGGAATGAACTGTTGCCGATGTCTCCGACCCCGGTGCGGATTTCCACCGGCATGTGCCAGTAACTTTGCGCCAGCAGATCGATTTCCAGACGGGCCAGGATCAGGGGCCAGGTTTTCACTTCCAGGGTTGGATGGAAGATCCGGAAGATAGGAGTGCGGCCCTGCTCGAACCAGACCGGTAATGATGTGTTGCTGATGTGGCCCAGAGCGTCGGTATCGCTGAACCTGGGTTCAATCTCGAGTGTGAACATCCTCGTTTCCTGTCATTGAGTCTCTGTGCGGGTTATTCATGCCGCAGCGCATCGATCGGATTGAGCATGGCGGCTTTCCGCGCGGGAAAATACCCGAAGATAACGCCGATGGCCACGGAAAAGGAAAAACCAACCGCCATCACGGTCGGCGAAATCACAAAGGGCATATCGAGCTGCCAGGTGACCAGCCAGGTGCCACCCACGCCGATAAAGAGACCAATGATTCCGCCGAGTGTGGACAGGGCGATGGATTCAACCAAAAACTGGGTCAGCACATCCCGGGCCCGGGCCCCGATCGCCAGCCTTATGCCGATTTCCCGGGTACGCTCGGTGACCGAGACCAGCATGATGTTCATGATACCGATGCCACCCACCAGCAGACTGACGGCGGCAATAGCGCCCAGAAGGATCGTCAGGGTATTGGTGGTACTCTCCAGGGCCTGGGCGATGTCCTGGGTATCCCGCACATAGAAATCATCGGCACCACCGTTGACCGGATTTCGGCGCTGCCGCAACAGGGACTCTATCTGGTCCTGCACCAGGCCCGTTGAGCCATCCACCAGCGCGGACACGTAGATTGCGCTGACATCCAGTTCACCCACCAGCCTGCGCTGGACCGCCTTGACCGGCATGAGGATGGTCTTGTCCCGGTCCTGGCCCATGGACTCGCCCTTCTCTTCCAGCACACCGATGACCCGGCAGGCGGTGTGCCCGACCCGGATGTTCGCCCCCAGAGCCTCCTGACCCAGAAACATTTCCTCGATCAGGGTCTTGCCGATGATGCACACCGCGGCACCGGAAGACAGTTCACCATCCTCGAACTCTCGCCCGTAATCCAGGTAATGGTTACGTACGGAGAAGTACTCGTTGGTGGTACCGATGACCGGAATGGTGTCGTTGGCATTACCAATAACCACGGTGGCGCTGGTGGTGAGTGCAGGCGCCACCAGGATGCCATCCACCTCGTTGCGGATGGCGTCGACATCGGCCAGTTCAAAGTTCTCCGCAGTGGTCCGAAGACCTCCGGGGCCCCGTTGGGCAGTGCCAGGCATAACAAACAACAGGTTGGAACCGATGCTGGCAATCTGCTCGGTCACGCTGCGGGTGGCGGACTGCCCCAGGTGTACCATGGCCACCACACTGGCCACGCCAATGATGATGCCAAGGGTCGTGAGGAATGATCGTAGTTTGTTTCGGGCAATGGCCTGCACCGACATTCCCAGGGTATCCAGAGCTCTCACGGAATCACCTCCGCCGGTGCACCATCCCGGATCAGCCTGCCATCGGTGAAAAACAGCACCCGGTCCGCATACCGGGCTATACCCGGCTCATGGGTGACCATGAGGATAGTGATTCCCTTCTGTTCACGGATGGACACGAGCTCCTTCATGATCTCCCCCGCCATGACGGTATCCAGGTTGCCCGTAGGCTCATCCGCCAGCAAAACCGGAGGCTCCGTTACCAGGGCCCGGGCTATCGCCACCCGTTGCTGCTGGCCACCGGAAAGCTGGGCGGAGGTCGCATGCGCCCGATCAGCGAGGCCCACGGTGGTGAGTGCCCTCATGGCCAGCTCATGACGCCGCGCTGGCCGGACTCCCTCATAAATCAGCGGCAGTTCAACGTTACTCAGGGCACTGGTGCGGGGCAGCAGGTTGAAGCTCTGGAACACAAAACCCATGAAATTACGGCGCAGCAGGGCCAGTTCGTCCCGGTCGAGGCCACCGACCTCAACACCCCGGAACCGGTATTCCCCGAAGGTGGGCACATCCAGGCAACCCAGAATGTTCATGCAGGTGGATTTGCCGGAGCCCGACGGCCCCATGATGGCAATGAACTCCCCCGCCCGGATGCTCAGGCTGACACCATCCAGGGCACGAACCTCGGTCGCACCGCTGCCGTATATCTTGTAGATATCGCACATCTCCACCACGGATGGCGCGGATTGCGGCGGCGCCGATCCGCCGACGTTACCAGGTTCAGTCATGGAGTTACCGCCGCCTGCATGCCGGTAATCACCGCGTCACCCTCTGACAGCTCGTCACCAGGCAGTTCCGTGTACCGGCCATCGGAGGCCCCCGTTCGCACGACCACCCGGGATGGCTCCCCGTCGCGCAGCACCCACACCGTATTTGAGGGCCCGGATCGGCTTGATCCGGCCCGGGCACCGGGATGGCTGAACAGGCCGCCACCACTGCCATCGGTCGACGGCGGGGTAAAACGGAATGCCATGTTCGGTACCCGCAGGACATCCTCCCGACGACCGGTTTCGATGGTGGCGGTGGCCGTCATGCCCGGCTTGAGCAACGCTTCGCTGTTATCCACGGAAAGCACGGTGGTGTAGGTGACCACGTTGTTCTCGACGGCCGGGTAAAGGTGAACCTTGAGCACTTCGGCAGAGAACTCCCGGCCCGACCAGGCATCCACGGTAAAGGTTGCCGTCTGGCCGGCTTCCACCATCCCGACATCGGCTTCGTCCATGGACACGTGCAGCTCCATGGCTTTCAGGTCCTCCGCCAGCAGGAACAGCACCGGCGTCTGGAAACTGGCTGCCACGGTATTACCGGGTTCGATGCTGCGCTGCAGAACCACCCCGTTGATGGGAGAGGTAATCACCGTTTTTTCGAGCCGGGTCCGGGCCTGTAACACCGCCGCCTCCGCCTGTCTCACCGAGGCCCGGGCATAGGCCAGCTTGGCTTCGGCCCGCTTGCGAACAGCAATGGCGGCATCCAGCTCTGCCTGGGCAGTGGTACCCCGCTCACGTAATGCACTGATCCGCCGTTCATCTACCCGCGCCTCCTCCAGAGTCGCCTCGGCCTCTGCCACCGACGCCCGTGACAGGGCAAGCTGGGCTTCAGCCTGTTCCAGCGCCACTTCCAGCTCATCGGTGTCGAAAAGAGCCAGAACCTGGCCTTCGGTCACCTGGTCGTTCTCGTCCACCAAGACCTGCGTGATCAGGCCCGATATCTCGGCACCCACGGAAACCTCACTCTTGGGTTCCAGGCTTCCGGTGGCAGTGGCGGTCAGCACCATATCGCCACGGTCCAGATTGTGGGTCTGCCACTGCACCTCGCCGTCATCGGGCCACAGCCACCAACCGGCAATAGCCACCAACGCCGCCAGCACCAGTAGCCATATCAGCCGCCCGGCCCTGCCCCGCTTGCGCTCCGAACGGATAACCCGATTGACCTCGTCCGCCATTTCCTGTCGGGACGTCTCTTCTCCCTGTTGCATCAACTTCTCCCTCCAAACCGGATTACATGTACCACGGACTTGAGAACGTCAATATGCAATTTGCCGAGCAGCTTCGGTATTGTCTGTACAGAAAGCGCTTTTTTGACCAATTGATCAGAGCCATCAACATTTCTGCCCATAATATGTAACAAGGCTCAGCCGCAGGGCCAATAAAAAACCGGGGGGATCAGAATTGCCGGCAGGAAGAGGCGAGGGTAAGAGGGCAAGTACAACCGGATCAGAAACGATAGCCCACAGCCAACATGACAACAGAAGCACTGGCCAGCTTCGCTGCAGACAATCCTTTCATGATGTTTCCCTCCCAGTAAAGTATGTTGACGGGATGAGATACGGCTATCTAGAGTTTAGACGAGTTCGGACCGCCGAAAGTGAAACGGAGACCTTTAAGGATGCCAGACCTTGAGCCCGCAGAATTGGGAATGCGTACTCGGCTTTTCAAGTTGCTTTTCGAATCAGACAGCCGTACGGCCAAGGCCTTTGATATTGGTTTGGTCATACTGATTTTCCTGAGCGTTGGCATTGTCATGCTGGACAGCATCGAGAGCTATCACCCGCGTTACGGAAACCTGTTTTTCTACGCCGAATGGTGCATCACCGTGCTCTTCACCATTGAACTGGCCCTGCGGATATATTCGTTACAGAAGCCCTGGCTCTACCTGAAAAGCTTTTACGGCATTATCGATTTGCTAGCCATCCTGCCAACGTGGCTGACACTGATCGTGCCCGGTACCCACACTCTGATTGTGGTCCGGCTACTCCGGACCTTGCGGCTGTTCCGGGTGATGGACATGATGATACTCGAGGGGGAAAAGAGACTCCTTCTGGATGCCATGATCCGAAGCCGCCATCAGATTCTGTTGTTCCTGTTCACGGTGCTGTTGGTGGTGACCATCTTCTCGTCTGTTCTTTATCTGGTGGAGCCCGCCGAGGCAGGTTTTACCAGCATACCAACGGCGATCTACTGGGGCATTGTCACCCTGACAACCGTCGGCTATGGCGACATCACCCCCGTCACCCCTCTGGGGCAGTTCATATCGGTGGGCATCATGCTCACTGGCTACTCGATCATTGCGCTACCCGTGGGCATCTTCTCCGCCGAGGTGATCCGTGCGCTGCGTGAAGAACGTTACTCCAATGAAGCCTGTCCTGGTTGCGGTAAGGATCACCATGAGCGGGACGCACGTTACTGCAAGTTTTGCGGGACCTGGCTGGACGAAGACACAATCGACCCCCGCAAAAACGCGAAAAGCCCCGAGACCTGAGACCCGGGGCTTTCTGAGCGTTTCTGCTGGAGCGAGAGCTTACTGCTCCACAAACGCCCGTTCGATCACGTAATGACCCAAATCGCCGCCCCGGGCCTCACGGAATCCCATCTTGTCCAGGATCGCGCAGGTGTCCTTGAGCATACTCGGGCTGCCACAGATCATGAAGCGGTCGGTGTCAGGATTGAAATCCGGAAGTCCCAGATCCCGGGTGATCTTGCCGGATTCCATGGCGTCGGTCAGGCGGCCCTCGTTACGGAACGGCTCGCGGGTGACCGTCGGGTAGTAAAGCAGTTTGCCCTTGACCATCTCGCCAAAGAATTCGTTCTCCGGTAGCTCCTCAATCTCGTTCTGATAGGCCAGCTCGGAGATATGGCGCACACCGTGGGTCAGGATGACCTTGTCAAAGGCCTCGTAGACTTCCGGATCCTTGATGATGCTCATGAACGGCGCCAGGCCAGTGCCGGTGCTGATCAGCCAGAGGTTCTTGCCCGGCAGCAGGTTGTCCAGCACCAGCGTGCCCGTCGGCTTCTTGCTGAGCAGGATCTCGTCGCCCGGTTTGATCTGCTGAAGACGCGAGGTCAGCGGGCCACCCGGCACCTTGATGGAGAAGAACTCCAGCTCTTCCTCATAATTGGCACTGGCAATACTGTAGGCGCGCATCAGGGGCTTACCATCGGTCTCGAGGCCGATCATCACAAAATGACCGTTCTTGAACCGGAACCCCGGATCGCGGCTGGTCTTGAAGCTGAACAGGGTGTCGTTCCAGTGATGGACGCTGGTGACCGTTTCTTTCATCAGGTTGCTCATGTAAACCTCGTACCTGCGCTCAAGCAAAAAGTTGAATCGTCTGAATATCAATTGCCTGAAGTGTAACCCACGTTTAACCTATCGATGAAATGGGATATACCCATAACCTTATTCGAAAAAATCGATTTATGGCGCTTGCTTATGAAATTCAGTTTCCGTCAGCTTGAGGTCTTCCTCGCCGCCGCCCACTTCCAGAACATCACCCGGGCCGCCGATTCCCTGGCCATGTCCCAATCCGCGGCCAGCAGCGCCCTGAAGGAGCTGGAAAACCAGTTCGACATCCAGCTCTTTGACCGGGTGGGCAAACGCCTCCAGCTCAACGAACTGGGGCGCCTGTACCGGCCCAAAGTAGAATCGGTGCTGGCCCAGGCCCGGGAACTGGAGCAGGCTTTCAGCAAACACTCGGAAGTCGGCGCCCTCAAGGTCGGCGCCACATTGACTATCGGTAACTATCTGGCCGTGGGCGTCATGGCCCAATACATGAATACCCCTACCCGGCCCCGGGTATCTCTGGAGGTGGCAAATACCAGCACTATCGCCCGGCGGGTAAAGGATTTCGAGCTGGATATCGGCTTGATCGAGGGAGAAATGCAATCCTCGGAGCTGGAGATGATCCCCTGGCGGGAGGACGAACTGGTGGTGTTCTGTTCCCCCACACACCCTCTCACCCGCAAGGGCATGCTGACCGACGACGACCTTCGGCAGGCCACCTGGATCATGCGCGAACAGGGCTCCGGCACCCGCCAGAGCTTCGAACGCGGCATGCACGGTCTGCTGCCGGATCTGAATGTGCTGCTGGAATTGGAGCATACCGAGGCGATCAAGCGGGCGGTGGAAGCGGACCTGGGCATCGGCTGCCTGTCACAGGTGGTCCTCGTTGACGCCTTCCGCCGTGGCAGCCTGGTGCCACTGGAGGTGCCGCAGCACCGGCGCTTTGACCGGCAGTTTTACTTCATCCTGCACAAGCAGAAGTATCGGAGTGCGGGGATTGATGCCTGGATGGAGCTGTGTCGGCGGCTGGAGTGACGAAGAGGGAGTCAGATTGAAGACGGGGTCAGAAGAAAGCTTTCATCAGACCCCATTTGGGGCCCAAGTCCGTAAACCCGGGGTCAAATGAAGGCTTTCATCTGACCCCAACTTAGCGGGCCCGTGCTAGCCCACCGGCCCACTGTGGAAGCGAAACTCACTATCCGGCGCCTCGATAAGCCCCTTCTCGATCGCCAGAAACTCCCCCACCCGCTCATCCACAGGCCCGCCATTGGCCTGCACCGCCAGTTTCAGATAATCCTGGTAATGCCGCGCCTCGGATTTGAGCAGGCTGTTGTAGAAATCCGCCAGCTTGTCATCCAGGAAAGGAGCCAGAGCGGCGAAGCGTTCGCAAGAGCGGGCCTCAATGATCGCGCCGACGATCAGCACATCCACCAGCCGCCCCGGATCTTCGGCGCGAACCGCCTGGCGCAGCCCGGCAGCATAACGGGCCGGCGTCAAGTGACCATAGCTCACGCCCCGCTTGTTCATGATCGCCAGCACCTGCTCAAAATGGCGCAACTCTTCCCGCGCCAAGCGGGACATCTTGTTCAGCAGGTCGCTGTTGTCCACGTAGCGGTACATCAGGCTCAACGCCGTGGATGCTGCTTTCTTCTCGCAATGGGCGTGGTCGATCAGCAACAGGTCCTGGTTGGCCAGGGCGTTCTCGATCCACTTTTCCGGGGTGCGGCACGGGAGAAAATCGTGAATCTCTTGCAGGGCGTCGGTCATATCGGAATTCGGGCTGATACTTCGGGAGGCGGGAGTATAGCGCACTTAGCAGATTCCTCCGACCTCTGTCCAACTTAACTTTGTAAGGGGTTTCCTATAGAATGCAGCGCCAGTTCAGGGAGTCTCTGAATAAATCCTGAAACCCCATCGGTGCTTTGAGGCGTTATTCAGAGGCTCCCGTGGCCTTTTCGCCATAAAACTCCCGCCAGGCATGATGCCAACCGCGGGACATTCCAACTGATGAGGGTCCATATCGTGTTAGAAGCCTATCGTGAACACGTTGCCGAACGTGAAGCCCTGGGTATCCCGCCCAAGCCCCTGAACGCCGAGCAGACCGCAGCCCTGGTTGAGCTGCTGAAGAACCCGCCAGCGGGTGAAGAGGAAACCCTGGTATACCTGCTGGAAAACCGCATTCCGCCGGGCGTGGACGAAGCCGCCTACGTCAAGGCCGCCTTCCTGTCTGCCATCGCCAAGGGTGAAGTCACGTCCCCGCTGATCAGCAAGGAATACGCTGTGAAGCTGCTGGGCATGATGCAGGGTGGTTACAACATCGAGACTCTGGTTGCGCTGCTGGATGACAGTGAACTGGCCGAGCTGGCTGGTGAGCAGCTCAAAAAGACCCTGCTGATGTTCGACGCCTTCAACGACGTGAAGGAAAAGATGGACGCCGGCAACGCCGTCGCCAAGTCCGTTGTTGAATCCTGGGCCAACGCCGAGTGGTTCACCAACAAGAAGAAGGTTCCCGAGAGCACCAAAATGGTTGTGTTCAAGGTAACCGGCGAAACCAACACTGACGATCTGTCCCCCGCTCCGGATGCCTGGTCCCGCCCGGACATCCCGCTGCATGCCCGCGCTGCCTACAAGATGGAGCGTGACGGCCTGAAGCCGGAAGAGCCCGGCGTAACCGGCCCGATGAGCCAGATCGAAGAAATCAAATCCAAGGGCCTGCCGGTTGCCTTCGTAGGTGACGTGGTCGGTACCGGCTCTTCCCGTAAGTCTGCCACCAACTCCGTTCTGTGGTTTTTCGGTGAAGACATCCCGGGCGTACCGAACAAGCGTGCCGGTGGTGTCTGTATCGGTAACAAGGTTGCCCCGATCTTCTTCAACACGATGGAAGACGCCGGCGCCCTGGTCTTCGAAGCCCCCGTCGACGACATGAACATGGGCGACGTGATCGAAATCCGTCCTTACGAAGGCAAGATCCTGAACGAAGACGGCGAGACTATCTCCGAGTTCAAGTTCAAGTCCGACGTGATCCTGGACGAAGTTCAGGCTGGCGGCCGTATCCCGCTGATCATCGGCCGTGGCCTGACCAACAAGGCTCGCCAGGCTCTGGGCATGGGCGCCACTGACATCTTCCGCCTGCCGAAGGATCCGGAAGCCGGCACCAAAGGCTTCACTCTGGGCCAGAAGATGGTTGGCAAGGCCTGCGGCCTGGAAGAAGGCAAAGGCGTTCGTCCTGGCACCTACTGCGAGCCGCACATGACCACCGTCGGTTCCCAGGACACCACCGGTCCGATGACCCGGGACGAGCTGAAAGACCTGGCGTGTCTGGGCTTCCAGGCGGATCTGGTTATGCAGTCCTTCTGTCACACCGCCGCTTATCCCAAGCCGATTGACGTTGAGATGCAGCACACCATGCCGGACTTCATCCGCACCCGTGGCGGTGTTTCCCTGCGTCCGGGCGACGGTATTATCCACTCCTGGCTGAACCGCATGCTGCTGCCGGACACCGTAGGTACCGGTGGTGACTCCCACACCCGTTTCCCGATGGGCATCTCCTTCCCGGCCGGTTCTGGTCTGGTGGCATTTGCCGCTGCGACCGGCGTTATGCCGCTGGATATGCCGGAATCCGTTCTGGTTCGCTTCAAAGGCGAAATGCAGCCCGGTATCACCCTGCGTGACCTGGTACACGCCATCCCGCTGTATGGCATCAAGCAGGGCATGCTGACCGTCGAGAAGAAGGGCAAGATCAACGAATTCTCCGGTCGCATCCTGGAAATCGAAGGTCTGGAGCACCTGACCGTCGAGCAGGCGTTCGAACTGTCTGACGCCTCTGCCGAGCGCTCCGCGGCCGGTTGTACCATCAACCTGTCCGAAGAATCCGTGGCCGAGTACCTGCGCTCCAACATTACCATGTTGCGCTGGATGATTGCCGAAGGTTACGGCGATCCGCGTACCCTGGAGCGTCGCGCCCAGCAGATGGAAGAGTGGCTGAAGGATCCGAAGCTGATGCGTGCCGACAAGGACGCAGAATACTCTCACGTGATCGAGATCGATCTGGCCGACATCAAGGAGCCGATCGTTTGCTGCCCGAACGACCCGGACGACGCCAGGTTCCTGTCCGAAGTCGCTGGCGACAAGGTGGACGAAGTGTTCATCGGTTCCTGCATGACCAACATCGGTCACTTCCGTGCCGCTGGTAAGCTGCTGGAGCAACACAAGGGCGCCCTGAGCACCCGTCTGTGGATGTCTCCGCCGACCAAGATGGACCAGCAGCAGCTGATGGAAGAAGGCTACTTCAACACCTACGGCACCGCCGGTGTTCGCACCGAGATGCCGGGCTGCTCCCTGTGCATGGGTAACCAGGCACGTGTGGCTCCGAAGTCGACTGTTCTGTCCACCTCCACCCGTAACTTCCCGAATCGTCTGGGTGATGGTGCCAACGTGTACCTGACTTCCGCGGAACTGGCAGCCGTGGGCGCGGTACTGGGCAAACTCCCGACTCCGCAGGAGTACATGGAGTACGCCAAGGACCTGAACAGCATGTCGAAAGAGATCTACCGTTATCTCAACTTCGACCAGATGGAGGAGTACACCAAGAAAGCGTCCGAGGCCAGCGTTACCTAAGTCGCTTTCGGAGTGACCTCCAGCAAAAACGCCAGCCTCCGGGCTGGCGTTTTTTTATGCTCCCCTTTCAGCCGGCCCGGTCAGTAGAAGATCAGCCGTATCAGGATCGCCGCCACCATGAGCAGGGTCAGCCACTTCACCCATCGGGCACCCTGACTGCTCAGGTTGACCTTCACCGCGAGGAAGGCACCAACGATATTACCCAGCGCCAGAGTCAGCCCCATCCCCCACCGCACCTGATCGTTGAACGCAAAGATCAGCAAAGCCGGGATGGTATACAGCAGGATGATCGACACCTTGAACACATTCACCTGGGGCAGGTCGATTTTCAGGATCCGGTACAGCACCACCAGGAACAGCGCCCCGACCCCGACCTGGATAAAGCCGCCGTACATTCCGATCAGGAACATGGCAAAGAAAATGACTGGTCCGAGGCGGTCCGTGGTCAGCGGGCGGGTATCCAGCTTGGGTTGCGGCAACAGCATGAACACCGATACGCCGATCATGGCCAGCACCAGCACCAGCTCGAAGATGGCATCCGATACCCGGGTCGCCATCCAGGCCCCCAGCAGCGAACCGATGACCGCCGGGACTGCCAGGTAAAGGCTGACCTTCAGGTTGCCATGCCCCATACGGCGAAAGCCGCTGACGGCGGTGACGCTCTGCAGGGTGATTGCCACCCGGTTGGTACCATTGGCCACCTGGGGTGGCAGCCCCAGGAACATCAGCAACGGCAGGGTCAGCATGGAGCCGCCGGCCGACAGCACATTGATAAAACCCGCGACACCACCGATACCCAACAGGGCCAGCACTTCCGCAATGGTCATGGGTGCAGCTCCGTCATGCTTTCGCCGCGACCGGCACGACGCCCCGACCCCGGCGGCTGCTCCACATAAACACCAGAATGAAAATCACCAATCCGGCGGCATCCAGCATCACCTGCCCATGGGGCCAGAGCATCAGCGCGCCAATGGGGAACATCACCAGCCTGACCACCGGATGCAGCGGATGCTCCAGATAGCCTTCCAACCCGGCAATGATCGCGTAGATACCGAACAACGCGAAGCAGAACACCCGGAGCATCTCGGTGATGTCCCCGGTAATCAGCGGTGAGTAGGCAAACAGCAAAGGCACGATATACAAGCCCTTGGCCAGCTTCCAGGCGGTAAATCCGGTACGCATCTGGGGCGTGCCGGCGATGGCCGCGGCGGCAAAGGCAGTCAGGCAAACCGGCGGCGTGACGTTGGAATCCTGGGACAGCCAGAAAATGATCATGTGGGCCGCCACCAGGGCCATGGACAGGGTCGCCGGTGACAGCGCCTGGTCCAGCAACTGGCTGCTGAAAGTATCCGGAACCACTGCCAGCAGTTCCATGGCCGTTGCCCGGTCCATTGGCGCATTGAGCAACTCCATCTTGTCCGGTGCCGCCAGCATGAAAATGGCCTTCGCCTGCTCGGGCAGATTGCCGGCCATTGCCATTTCCAGCAACTGGCTCTGGGCAATCAGCTGGTAGATGGCCGGAGCCGACAGAGTGGCCAGTACGATGTAGGCGGCGGTTACCGGTAACCCCATTCCAAGGATCAGCGAGGCCAGGGCCACCAGGATAATGGTTACCAGCAGGCTGCCGCCGGCCCAGTCGGTAATCATCAGCGAAAAGGTATTGCCGATACCGGTGGTGGAGACCACCATCACGATCAGTCCGACGGTAATCAGGAGGATTGCAGTGGTCATGATATTCCGTGCGCCCATGGCCAGGGCATCAAGGATATCCCGGAAGCCCATGGGATGTTTCGACAACCACGACGCCACGATCACCGAAAGGATCGCAATGCCCGCCGCATAGGTCGGCGTGAAGCCGTAGATCAGTGCCGCCACCAGAACCACCAGCGGCAACAGGAAATGCCAGCCGTCCTTGAGCACTTCGGCCAGTCGCGGTGCTTGATCATCCTCGAGCTTGACCGCATGGCTGCGCTTGGCTTCGATCCGGACAAACATGGCGACCGACAGGAAATACAACAACGCCGGCAACGCCGCCACGCCGATAATCGTCAGATAGGACACCTGGGTGTAAGAGGCCATGATGAAGGCACCCGCCCCCATCACCGGCGGCATCAGTTGCCCCCCGGTAGATGCCGCAGCCTCGACCCCAGCCGCGAACCGGGCCGGAAAGCCGGCTTTGCGCATCAAGGGAATCGTAATAACCCCGGTAGAAACGGTATTGGCCACACTGGAACCGGACACCGAGCCCATCAGGCCGGACGAGAACACCGCGACAAAGCCCGGCCCACCGACAAACCGCCCAGCCGCGCAACGGGCGAGCTCAATGATGAAATCCCCTGCCCCGGACTTCACCAGGAACGCCCCGAACAGGATGAACATGAACACGTAGGTCCAGGATATGCGCGCAATGGAGCCGAGCATGCCCTGGCCGCCGATGTAGGAGCGGAACAACACCGTTTCCCAGGTCAGGCCCGGGAAGTTGAAGATGCCGTCAACGTACTGCCCCCACCAGGCGACATAGGTCAGCGCGACAATGCAGAGTGCGGGGATGAACCAGCCGACCGTCCGGCGCGCGAACTCCAGAACCAGCACCACGGCCGTAACCGAAACCAGCCAGTCCGTGGTGTTGAAATTAACGCCACGCTCGTACAGGGCCGTCTCGAACGCGATCAGATAGAACGCGCACGCCAACGCCGCCAGACCGAGGACGACATCAATCCCGAGCACCAGCCGTTGCCCCGTTGCGGAACGGACCCGCAACATCGGCGTGGTCAGGGTGCAGATCAGACCGAACAGCCCGAAGTGCAGCGCCGAAGTCCAAAGCTCGGACAACGTGGAGATGGTATTGAAATACAGGTGTATCAGCGAGGCCAGAATCGCCAGGCCAAAAATCACCGGCCCCAGAAGCCGGTGATCGAGGCGATCGCTGGCCCCACTGACACTTTCGTCACGGATCCCCTCTGGGGATCCGTTCTTTTCCGCTTCAGCCACGGTTATTTCGCGATCAGACGATCAGGAATAGTCAGCCCCTGCTCCTTATAGAAGCGGGCCGCACCCGGGTGCAGCGGCATAGGCAGGCCGGTAATGGCCTTTTCCAGGGCCATGGCCTTGGTTGCCGGATGGATGTTGTTCAGGAACGGCAGGTTGGCATAGATCGTCTTGGTAATTTCGTAGACATCTTCGTCGGAGACATCGGCCCGCACCGCGAGGATGTTCGGCTGGGCGATGGTGTTGATGTCCTTTTCCTGATTCGGATAAGTGCCGGCCGGAATGTTGTAGTGGCTCCAGAGCTCAAAGTTGCTGTTCACCTTCGCCAGCTGCTCTTCATTGAAATCCAGAGTGGTGATTTCATTGCCCATGTTGGCGTAAGCACGGGTCACCGCCGAAGCAGGAACGCCAGCAGGAATGTTCATCCCATCAATGTTGCCGTTTTGCAGGGCATCGGCACTGGGACCATAACCCAGGTAGGCCAGGTCCATTTTCTCAAGGTCAATACCGAGCTGGCCGAGAATATAGCGCCCGGAGCCTTCCGTACCGGAGTTGCGGGCACCAATCGAGAAGGTCTCATCGTAAAGGTTGGACATATCGTCAATGGTGCCTGATTCAGCCAATTCCTCTTGAATCACAAAATGCTCCACGTTCTGCCAGAGCATGGAGACCGAACGCAGGTTTTTGTAGGCCTTGGGTACCGGTCCGGTACCGTTCCAGGCATAGGCCCCATAGAGACCCTGGAGAATACCGAACTGGATCTGCCCTTCGTCCATCAGCTTCAGGTTCTCGCCGGAGCCAGCCGAGCTGATGGCAGAGACAGAGATACCGGTTTTCGGCTCAAGCTTGACCTTGATCAGGGTGGAAATGGCGACCCCCACGGGGTAATAGGTACCACCGGTCGTGGCGGTGCCCATCACATAATTACCCTCGGCCTGCGCCGTGATCGGAGAAAGGGAAACTGCTGCGGCAGCGGCCAGCCCCATGGCGGATCTCAGAAAGCTTCGCTTGTTCATAACCTGTTACCTTATTTCGTTATTTTTACGGGTTTGGTCGAATTCAACTTTCTCAACATAGTCGGTCGATCACCCGGTTTCCACTACTGAGGCAAACATAACTTTCTGTTACGGCACAAAAAAGCCCCCGACACAGCTGACGGGGGCTTTTCGTATCCGGGATCACCTCCCGGCCACAGTCACTGCCTTACGGCAGGTTGTGGTACCGTGCCTTGATGGCCTTGTCAAAGCCGGCCAGGATATCGGCATGCGGCTTGTCGCCGAACTTGGATACAACCACGATGGCGATAGTGGCGAAGATGAAGCCCGGAATGATCTCGTACAGATCAAGGATGCCACCGGACATGTTGCCCCAGATCACAACGGTCACACCACCGACGATGATGCCGGCAATGGCGCCCTCCCTGGTCATTTCACGCCAGAACAGGGAGAGGATCAGGGCCGGACCGAAGGCGGCACCGAAGCCTGCCCAGGCATAGGACACCAGTTCCAGGACCTTGCTGTCCGGGTTCAGGCCCAGGATACAGGCGACAATCGCGATACCAACCACGGCAAAACGGCCAACCCAGATCAGCTCGGACTGAGAAGCTTCCTTACGGAAGAGCGCCTTGTAGAAGTCCTCGGCGAGCGCAGAGGAGGATACCAGCAGCTGGGAGTCAGCAGTACTCATGATGGCCGCCAGGATAGCCGCCAGAAGGATACCGGCAATCACCGGATGGAACAGTGCATCCACCAGCAGCATGAAAGCGCGTTCGCCGTCTTCCAGGGGAGTATCGAAGTAGCCGATGGCCGCGAAGCCAACCAGCAGGGCGCCCAGCAGACCCAGCCCACTCCAGATTACGGCGATACGGCGGGCTGCAGGGACATCATCCTCGCTGCGGATCGCCTTGAAGCGCGCCAGAATGTGCGGTTGCCCAAAGTAACCCAGCCCCCAGCCCAGCAGGGACAGGATGGCCAGGATGCCGAGGGACTCACCGTCTGTGCTTGTGAAGGCATTCAACAGCTCCGGGTTCTTGGCAGACATGGCTGCAGAAGTCGCGTCCCAGCCACCGGCCAGGCTCAAGGCCATGATAGGTACCAACAGCAGGGCGGCAAACATCAGCAGGCCCTGCACGACATCGGTCCATGAAACCGCCAGGAAGCCACCGAAGAAGGTGTAGGAAACCACCGCGATGGTGCCCACCACTACTGCGACGGTGTAATCCAGGCCGAATACGGTTTCAAACAGCTTGCCGCCCGCGACCAAACCGGAGCTGGTGTAGAACAGGAAGAACAGCAGGATAAAGAACGCACAGACCACTCGGAGGATCCGGCTGGTGTCATTGAACCGGTTCTCGAAGAACGACGGCAGCGTGAGCGAGTCGCCGGCGGAGAGCGAGTAGGTCCGCAGACGGCTGGCGACAAACAGCCAGTTCAGCCAGGTACCGACCAGCAGGCCGACGGCAATCCAGATGGCCTCGAAACCGGCGGCATAGGCATAACCGGGCAGACCCAGCAGCAACCAGCCACTCATATCGGAGGCACCAGCACTCAGTGCAGAAGGCAGCGGACCGAGGGAACGGCCGCCGAGAATGTAATCAGAGAGGTTGGAAGTACGCTTCCAGGCCACATAACCGATGCCCAGCATCAGCAGGATGTAGGCGATAAAGGTTATCGTGACCCCTACGTTGTTTCCTATCATTTCGGTTTTCTCCCCGTGCGCTTTTTGGGTTACTTGTTGTTGACTTGCAACGGCTCTCCTTCTGCACCCTGGGTCCAGGATGAGAGGGACAACCCTGATTCAGGCACATCACCGCCCGAATTCAGTGAGACATCCATGTCTTCTGTTCTTTTGATCCTTAAACCTTTTCAATGCCCAACGACAGCAACGAGGCGTTACCCCCGACCGCCGTGGTATTGACCGTCCTTGTGCGCTCTGTTGAAAAGCGCTGCAGGTAATGGGGGCCACCGGCCTTGGGACCGGTACCGGAAAGGCCCCGGCCTCCGAAGGGCTGAACCCCCACCACTGCTCCGATCTGATTGCGGTTGACATAGGTGTTACCCACTTTCACCCGCTGCTCGATATACGATACGGTGGACTCGCTCCGGCTATGAATGCCCAGAGTCAGACCGTAACCGCTACCGTTGATCTCATCGATGACCTCATCCAGCCGCTCGGCATCGTAACGAACTACATGAAGAATTGGCCCAAAGTTCTCGTCTTTCAAATCATTTATGCTTTCGATGCCATACGCGGACGGGGCAACGAAATGGCCCGACTGGCAGGTCCACGGCACCGGCGTCCTGGCAATCAGCCGTGCGTTCCGGTCGAGTTCGTCCAGATGTGCCTGGAGCGCCTGCCTGGCCTCCGCATCAATCACCGGGCCGACATCAGTGCGGTACAGCTCCGGATTGCCAACGGATAGTTGCTGCATGGCACCGGCAAGCATGGTCTCCATGCGATCCGCCACATCTTTCTGTACATACAGCACCCGCAGCGCCGAACAGCGCTGCCCGGCACTGGCGAAGGCGGACTGCAACACATCGCGCACCACCTGCTCGGGGAGCGCACTGCTGTCCACGATCATGGCGTTCTGCCCCCCGGTCTCGGCGATCAGAGGTACGATTGCTCCATCCCGGCCGGCCAGTGTCCGGTTCAGCAGATGGGCAACCTGTGTAGATCCGGTGAAGGCGATGCCGGCAATCCTGGGGTCCGGGGTCAGAATGCCGCCAAGTTCTTCGCCATCACCGGGTAACAGTTGAATCACATCCGGCGGAAACCCTGCCTCGAGCATCAGCTCCACGGCCCGGAACGCAACGAGGCTGGCCTGCTCCGCCGGCTTGGCAATCACGGTATTGCCGGCCACGAGAGCCGCCATGACCTGGCCGGCAAAGATGGCCAGCGGAAAGTTCCAGGGGCTGAGGCACAGGAAAACACCCCGGCCTTCCATATACAGTTCATTGCTCTCACCGGTCGGTCCCGGCAGAGCAATCGGGCTGCCAAAGCGCGCACGACCCTGGATCGCATAGTAGCGGCAGAAATCCACCGCCTCACGGACCTCGTCGATTCCGTCCTGGATGGTCTTGCCCGCTTCGCGACAGCAGATCGCCATCAGTTCTTCCATGTTCTGCTCGAGCAGATCCGCATACCGTTCCAGATACCGGGCGCGCTCGGCCACCGGCCGCTCGTTCCACGCCCGGAAACCCGAATCAGCCGTGGCCAATGCGTCTTCGGCCTGATCCCTGCCTGCCCATACCACGGTTCCCGGGCTTTTTGATACGTCGTAGGGGGAGCACACTTCGTTGCGCTGCCCTTCAAGCACCCGGGTGCCCCGGATTACCGGACCGGCATGCCAACTGGTACTGGCCCACTGTCCCAGGCGACCGAGCAGCGGCTCCAGATGCGCCTCCACATGGGTATTCAGGCCACGGGAATTGGTCCGCTCGCCGCCATAGATGCGTTCGGGTAGCGGAATCCGGTCATTGGCCAGTGCCGGGTATTTCTGCAGCTCCTGGACCGGGTTCAGGACCAGGTCTTCCACCGGCGTCTCGGCATCCACCAACCGGTGGACGAAAGAAGAGTTGGCGCCATTCTCGAGAAGCCGTCGCACCAGGTAGGGCAACAGGTCCTTATGGGCACCGACCGGGGCATAGATCCGGACCGGAATGTCGTGCTCCCGCAGGATGCTGTTATACAGGGCATCGCCCATGCCGTGCAGGCGCTGGAACTCGAACTCCCTGCCCTTGTCACGGGCCATGGCCAGGGCCGACGCCACCGTGTGGGCATTGTGGCTGGCCAGTTGCGGGTAGAGTGCTTCGCGAGTGTAGTCACTGAGCAGGTAACGCAGACAGGCCAGGTAGGAGGTATCCGTCGCTTCTTTCCGGGTAAAGACCGGGTAACCTTCCAGCCCCAACTGCTGGCAGATCTTGATCTCGGTATCCCAGTAAGCGCCCTTGACCAGGCGGATGGGAATCTCGTCACCCTGCTCCTTGGCCAGCTTCGTCAGCCAGCACAGCGCCGGCAAGGCACGCTTGGAATAGGCCTGGATCACCATACCAAAGCCGCTCCAGCCCTTGACGGTTTCCGAGCTGTAGACCTTCTCGAAAAGCTTCAGGGACAACTCCAGCCGGTCCATTTCCTCGGCATCGATGGTAATGGCCACATTGTTCCGACGGGCGACCGCGATCAGGTCACAGACCGTTTCGTAAAGCTCCTCCATCACCCGGTGTTCCTGCGCCACTTCGTAGCGGGGATGCAGGGCGGAGAGCTTGATCGAGATGGACGGGCGCGGGGCCCCGTTGCCGGGATAGCTGTCGTTACCGACGGCTTCAATCGCGCCGAGATAGTCCTTCAGGTAGCGCCCGGCATCTTCTTCGGTCAACGCCGCTTCACCGAGCATGTCAAAGGAGTAGGTGTAGCCCAGCTGCCGGTATTCACGGGCGTTATTTAATGCCTCATCGATATCACGGCCAAGCACGAACTGCTTACCCATGATTGCCATGGCCTTGTACATGGCACTACGGATAACCGGTTCGCCACTGCGCTTCACCAATCGCTTCCAGATATTGGAGGGCGAGCCGTCCAGGCGCTTGTCCATTCTGACCACGCGGCCGGTCAACAACAGCCCCCAGGTGGAAGCGTTCACCAGCGTGGATTCACTGCGGCCCACATACCGGTTCCAGTCCGCAACGGACATCTTGTCTTCAATTAGCGCATCGGCCGTATGCTTATCCGGGATACGCATCAGCGCCTCGGCCAGGCACATCAGCAGAATGCCCTCTTCGGTGTCGAGGCTGTATTGCTGGAGCAGTGCATCGACCATGTGGACCGCGTCGTCCTGCTCCCGGACTTTCCGGATCAAATCGGTTGCAGCGGCGGTCACGGCCCGGTGTTCGGCGGTATCGCTCTGGGCAAGGGGGATCAGCTCATTCAGGTAGGCGGACTCATCAACGGCATAGTTGGCGGTCAGGGCATGCCAGAAAAAGGATCTCGGCTGCTCCTGAAAAACCGGCTCTAATACCCTGCTCGCTTGAAACATCTAAGCGCCCCTGAAAGAACCCGGTACGCATACCGGTCGACCATTTATCCTTTTTATAAAGAAGCCGCTGCGTCCTTACGGCAGTTCATTGAGGGTATAAGTTAGTATTACTACGGATCCACGGCTTACAAAATCCTACGAATCTTTTGTAAAAACGTCCGGAACAGGCAGTTTTTTACAGGTTTAGGCGACTTTTTCGCCAAATCGCAGTTTCGAAGGGGTCGCTCCCTTGTGTTTGCGCAGTGTGTTGGTAAGGGCGCTCTGGGAAGAGAAGCCTGTGCGATAACTGACCTCCGACACCGACAGTGATGTGGAAACCAGAAGCTGCACGGCCTGATCAATGCGGGTCTGCAACAGGAACTGATGGGGCGTGATGCCGGTGACTTCGCGGAACATCTCGTGGAATCGGCTGACACTGAGGCAGGCCACGCCGGCCAGATCTTCCACCCGGATCTTTCGGTGCAGGTTCTCCATGATGTAGCGGCGGATCACCTCGGGACTGAGGGTATTCCGGTTGGTGATTACCTCGCGGGTGTCGTTCAGTCTCTCGGCCATGCAGTGGAGAATACTTGCGGCCAGGTGACGCTTCAGGCCGTCGTTGTCCGGAGCCCGGTCGAACTCCCCGGCAGCAAACTGGACAAGGCCCTGAAGCCGGTTATCCATCTCCAGCGTCCGCGGCCGTTCGAACAGCGGCGCCATCCGCTCATAATCCCTGTGGGCCGGCGTATTGAGCGCCGGCATGTAGGGATCCAGGTTGATTACCAGGACGTGGTTCTGGTTGTCGCCGCGGTAGTCGTGCCTTGCCTCCGTGGGCACCAGGCAGGCTTTCCAGGTGTCCAGATGGGAACCGGTGCCGTCAACGCTCAGATCAGCCTCGCCCCGGACACCAACGACCACTTGATGGTGCTCGTGACGGTGTTGGTGCGATGCAATAGGCAGCTTTAACAGGCGAGCGTCAAGCATGGTGACAACCGGCTTCAACTGAGAATTTCACTCAATTAAATCAGATCCGGACAGAAAGTGCACGAAACGGGCAGTTTCTGGTCATTTTTACTCCGTCCGGATCAGCGGGAGGCGGCAACCAGGGAACGGACAAGGCAGGCGACCTGCTCGCTGACTTCCGCCAACGGGGCCGCGGCATCAACACGGTGGTAACGGTCCGGGGCATTGCCGGCACGCTCAAGATAGGTGTCGCGAATGCGCTGGAAAAAGGACACGGCCTCCTGTTCGAAGCGATCCAGGTCACCCCGGTGACGGGCCCTCGCCATACCTGTTTCTACCGGCGCATCCAGGAGAATGATATGGTCCGGCCGAATATCGCCCTGAACCAGGTTTTCCAGGAGGGCAATACGCTCCCAGGACACTCCACGCCCACCGCCCTGATAAGCGAATGTCGCGTCGGTAAAGCGGTCGCAAAGCACCCATTGACCAGCTTCCAGTGCCGGAAGAATCCGGGTATGCAGATGCTGGGCGCGGGCCGCAAACATCAGCAGAAGCTCCGTCAGCTCGTGCACTGGCTCATCCCGGGGCGCGAGCAGCAACTCACGAATCGATTCAGCCATGGGTGTCCCACCCGGCTCCCGGGTGACAACCACATCAATGCCTTCGGAACGCAGCACCTCGGCAGCATTGGTCAGCTGGGTGGACTTGCCGACGCCCTCGGTACCCTCAAAGGTGATGAACTGACCCCGCTTCACCGGCTCTGCTCCTGGCTGGCGTTCTCGCCATTCCCGGGAGTCGGAGACGACCGGTAGTCGTCACGACGGTTGAGCTGGAATTCCCGTACCGCTTTCTGATGCTCCGCGAGGGTGCGCGAAAACTTGTGGGTGCCATCACCCCGGGCAACAAAGTACAGGGAACCTCCGTCTTTTGGGTGCAAGGCCGCGTGAATTGCCTCCTGACCCGGAAGAGCAATGGGAGTCGGCGGCAGACCATCAATCCGGTAGGTGTTGTAGGGAGTGTAGGTGCGCAGATCCTTGCTGCCGATCCGGCCCTGGTAGTTATCACCCATTCCGTAGATCACGGTTGGATCCGTTTGCAGTCGCATGCCCTTCTCCAGACGACGCACAAAGACCCCGGCCACTTCGTCCCGTTCGTGGGGGACACCGGTCTCCCGCTCGACTATCGAGGCCATGATCAACGCCTCGTAGGGGCTGTCGTAGGGCAGGCCCTTCTCGCGGCTTTCCCATTCTTCCGCCAGGACGGTTTCCATGCGGTTGAAGGAACGTTTCAGTAGATCCAGGTCGGAATCACTGCTGACGAACAGGTAGGTATCCGGAAAGAAACGGCCCTCCGGGTGCTCACCCTCCGCGCCCATCGCCGCCATGACTTCCTCGTCACTCCAGTCGGCGGTTTCCTGGCGGAGTCTTTCGGCACTGGCCAGCGCGGCCCTCATGTCCTTGAAGGTCCAGCCCTCGATGAACTGGATACTCCAGTGCTTTACATCACCGGCCACCATGGCTTCGACCATGTCCCGTGCCGACATGCCATCGGTAAATTCATACTCACCGGCCTTGATACGGACCTGTTCCGGATTCAGCCGGCCATGAAGCCTGAGCCAAAGGCTTTTTTCAACGAGGCCCTCGGCTTCAAGTTGCTGCGCAACCCGGCTAAAGGCGGTTCCCGCCGGCACATTGAGCAGCACGGGTTCTTCGATACTTACCGGCTTCTCAAGGGTTTCCAGCCCCTGCCAGACCCACAGTCCGGTGCCGGCGGCCGCCAGCACGATAAGAGATACGCAAACAATCAGTAACTTCTTGAGCAAAGAACTTATTCCAGTGTTTTGAGCGGATCGCAGATTGTCGCAAGTCCGCGATCGACAGGCAAATCTTGACCGGCAAGATTTCGAACCGCAACCACTCCGAGGACGCTGTTCAGCAGATAGAACGCCCGACATCCCGGCCCCACGATATGTTCCGGCAACAGCGGGCGCTCAATCACGAGGTCGCCCCTGGCCTCAAGACGCCCCAGAACCCAGTCGCGCATGACGCCGGCAACCGCCAGCGACTCCGACGGAGGCGTAATCCAGCCTTCCGTAGTGTACAACAACAGGTTGGTCCGGGTTCCTTCCAAAAGCTCGCCGTCCCCATTGGACTGCAGGACTTCAAAGACCTCCTCGCTCAGTTCCCGAGCCGCCATCACCTGCTCCAGACGGTTCAGGGACTTGATGCCCGCGATCAGTGGGTTGACGGTCAGGGGAATGCGGGAATAGGTGACCGCAACACCTTCGGAAGGAACACCGGGCGGTGCAGCACTGGCGGAAACGAGCAGATTCGGCGTCATATCCGGATCGGGACGGTAACCACGCCCTCCGGCGCCACGGGTCAGAATCAGTTTCAGCACCCAGCGGGTATCAGCGCGGGAGTGGCCATAATGACTGGCGGCACGGTCATAGACTTCCTGAACCTCCGCCCTGGTCACCGGAATGCCCAACCTTCCTGCATCCCGGACCAGACGGTCCAGGTGGTAGCCCACCAGGGTACCCCGGGCACCGACCATGAGAATGGTTTCAAACAGGCCGTCACCATAGGCCAGGCCGCGGTCGTTCGCAGGCAGGCCGCCATCTTCCGCCCAGAACACCCCCAGCACGCCCGATCAATCCTCGTAGCGGTGGAAGATCAGTGTTCCGTTGGTGCCACCAAAGCCGAACGAGTTCGACAAAGCCACCTGCAGATCCGCCTTGCGGCACTCATTGGGGACCAGATCCAGATCGCAGCCCTCATCGGGGTTGTCCAGGTTGATGGTCGGCGGCAGGATGCCCTCCCGCAAGGCCAGGATCGAGAAAATGGCCTCCACCGCGCCCGCTGCGCCCAGCAGGTGGCCAGTCATGGACTTGGTGCTGCTCATGGTCAGCTTTTCGGCGTGGGTGCCGAAAACACCTTTAACGGCTTTGACCTCGGCAACATCACCCACCTGTGTGGAGGTTCCATGGGCATTGATGTAGTCCACTGCCTCCGGATCAATCCCGGCATCGCGGATAGCATTGCGCATGGAGCGGGCAGCGCCCTCGCCGCTCTCCGGCGGTGCGGTGATATGATAGGCGTCATCACTCATACCGAAGCCGATCACTTCGCCATAAATGGTTGCACCACGGTTCAGGGCGTGCTCCAGGTCCTCAAGCACCAGCACACCGGAACCATCACTCAGGACGAATCCATCCCGATCCCGGTCCCATGGACGACTGGCCTTTTCGGGCTCGTCATTGCGGGTGGAGAGGGCCCGGGCCGCAGAAAACGCCGCAACGCCAGTGCGGGTGGTCGCCATCTCGGAACCGCCGGCCAGCATAACATCAGCATCACCATAGGCGATGGTCCGGGCTGCGTAGCCGATGTTGTGGGTACCGGTGGTACAGGCGGTCACAATGGAAATATTGGGGCCACGGTAACCGAAGCGGATAGCGGTATTACCCGACACCATATTGATGACGGACGCAGGTACAAAGAATGGAGAGACCTTCCGGGGCCCGGATTTCTCCATCTGGATGACACTCTTCTCGATAAATTCCAGACCACCGATACCGGAACCGATGGCAACGCCAACCCGGTCGCGATCAAGGTCATCGAACTGTTCAAGACCGCTGTCATCAACCGCCTGCTGGGCGGCGATCAGTCCGTAATGAATGAAGGCATCGAGTTTCCGGGCATCCTTGGTGGACAGGTACTGGCCGATATTCAGATCCTTGACCGCCCCGCCAATCCGGGTGTTGTACCCGGAGGCATCAAAACGGTCGATCATGGCGATTCCGCTGCGTCCGGCCTTGATAGCATCCCAGGAGCTCTGCACATCATTACCGACCGGTGAAAGCATGCCCATACCGGTGATGACAACCCGTCGTTTACTCATATCCCCTTGCACCTGATCTTGTCCGTGGAAAAACAAAACGCCGATTGAACCTGAATTTCAGCCAATAAAAAAGCCGTCCTCCGATATTTCAAAAGGACGGCTTTTTGCCTGGCTTACTTAATCGCAGAGTATCAGGTGTGCGCGACGATGTAGTCGATCGCGTCCTGAACAGTGCCCAGCTTTTCAGCCTCTTCGTCAGGAATCTCGGTCTCGAATTCCTCTTCCAGGGCCATAACCAGCTCAACAGTGTCCAGTGAGTCAGCGCCAAGATCCTCTACAAAAGAAGATGTGTTCTGAACTTCGGACTCTTTAACGCCCAACTGTTCACAAACGATCTTCTTCACGCGCTCTTCAACTGTACTCATAATGTCCTCACTTTGTGTGTCAACCAAGCAACTCTAGTGCTGCCAGTTTAGATTAAACCCTACCTGCAAACAAGCAGGGACTCAGTCAAACATGTTGCGCGACAAGGAGTTGCGCAGAAGCCCCGGATATGGGGCTTATCCCATGTACATTCCGCCGTTTACATGAATGGTCTCGCCCGTCACGTAAGCGGCTGCATCCGACGCCAGGAAAGCCACCACAGCGGCCACTTCCTCCGGCTCACCCAGACGACCGGCGGGTATGATTTCCAGCATAGCCTCGCGCTGCTTGTCGTCCAGTTTTTTGGTCATATCCGTGTCAATAAAGCCCGGCGCCACACAGTTGGCGGTAATACCACGGTTCGACATTTCCTTGGCCAGACTGCGGGTAAAACCTTCAACACCGGCCTTGGCGGCGCAGTAGTTGCCCTGCCCCGGGTTCCCCATACCGGCAACCACGGAACTGATGTTGATAATCCGCCCCCACCTGGCCTTGGCCATTCCACGCAGGACCGCCTTGCTGGTGCGGTATACACTGGACAGGTTGGTCTCCAGGACCGATGTCCAGTCGTCCTCTTTCAGGCGCATCAGCAGGTTGTCCCGGGTGATGCCGGCATTATTGACCAGAATCTGGGGCGCACCGGATTTTTCCGTCAGCGCCTTGAGGCCAGACTCTATACTTTCCGGGTTCGATACATCCATGACGATGCCGTAACCTTTCAGGCCGGCATCCGCAAACGCCTTCGAAATCGACTCGGCGCCCGCTTCACTGGTGGCGGTACCTACAACCTCGGCGCCCTGCTGCGCGAGCGCTTGAGCAATGGCCTTGCCAATGCCACGGGTTGCGCCGGTAACCAGTGCAACTTTACCTTCCAAAGTCATGAAAGACTCCTTTCGTCAGGAATGGCCGAAGGCTTCCAGAGCCTTCGCCAGTGAATCCGGATCCTCGATTCCGTAAACCGGGAGGCTACGGTCAATTCGCTTGATCAGTCCGGCCAGAACTTTCCCGGTACCACACTCAACCGCCATTTCAACGCCTTCAGACACCAGCTTGCGAACGGAATCGGTCCACAGCACCGGTGAATAGAGCTGTTTGAGGAGGTTGGCCTTGAGTTTGTCAGCATCGGTTTCAGCCGACGCGTGGACATTCTGGACCACCGGAATGACAGCATCGTTAAAGCGCACATCGTTAAGCGCCTCGGCCAACTCTTCGGCGGCACCTTTCATCAATGCACAGTGAGAGGGAACGCTGACCGGAAGGGGCATTGCCTTGCGGGCACCCTGCTCCTTGCAGACCTCAATGGCGCGGTCAACGGCCGCAGCCGAACCAGCGATGACGACCTGGCCGGGCGCGTTGAAGTTGACGGCGGACACCACATCGCCCTGGGCCGCACTCTCACAGGCGGCCACCACGTCGGCATCATCCAGGCCGAGAATAGCGGCCATCTTGCCTTCGCCGGCAGGAACCGCCTGCTGCATGAGCTCGCCCCGAAGGCGAACCAGCTTGACGGCTTCGACAAAATCCAGGCTTTCGGCAGCAACCAGGGCGCTGTACTCACCCAGGCTGTGGCCTGCGACAAAGCTCGGTGCACGACCGCCGGCCACAAACCACTGGCGCCACAGCGCGATACTGGCAGTCAGCAGCGCAGGCTGGGTAACCATGGTCTGGTTGAGCTCCTCGGCCGGTCCTTTCTGGCAAAGGTGCCAGAGATCGTAACCAAGCACATTGGAGGCTTCAGCGAAGGTCTTGTTGATGATGGGCCAGGCTTCGGCAGCGTCACCGAGCATGCCAACAGACTGGGCCCCTTGTCCGGGAAATATAAAGGCTGATTTCATAGGGCGAATCTTATCGTCATTGAAGGGTTTCGGGAGATTAGCCAATAGTACAAGTTAGGCCAATTATCCGCGAATGCACGACTGACCAGGGACAGACTTTAGTCTCAGGCTCAGAGCATGAGATCGTCCAGCCGTTCGTTGATGCGGCGGGGGACTTCCAGTTGCACCTCCCGGACCGCCTGGCGGATGGCAGCCAGCATGGCACGCTCATTGGCATTGCCATGACTCTTGATCACCACACCCTGAAGCCCGAGCAGGCTGGCACCGTTGTGCCGGGACGGATCCATCAGCTGCAGGAGCCGGCCAATGATCGGACGCGCCAGCAGGCCCACAAGGCGCCCGTAGAGCGAACGGGTAAACGCCTGCTCCATCAGTTCAATCAGCAGACCAGCCACACCCTCACCGGTTTTCAGGGCAATGTTGCCGACAAAACCATCGCACACCACCACATCGGCCACATCCCGGAACAGATCACTGCCTTCCACATAGCCGATGTAATTGATGGTCTCGCACTGGGCCAGCATGTGGGAAGCAAGGCGCACCTGTTCGTTGCCCTTGATCTCTTCCTCGCCCACATTGAGCAGGGCAACCCGCGGCTCAGTCTGACTGCAGATGGCCGAGGCCATCAGCGAACCCATCAGAGCATACTGGTACAGATTCTCAGCAGTGGAATCGACATTGGCACCAAGATCCAGGACATGGCACTTGCCGCGGAGAGAGGGAATCAGTTTGGCAATGGCCGGACGCTCGATACCCGGGTACATCCGGATGATGGAACGGCCGAAGGCCATCAGTGCACCGGTATTACCGGCGCTGACACAGCCCTGAGCCTCACCATCGCGGACCAGGCCAAGGGCAACAGCCATGGAGGAATTCTTCTTGTGGCGCAGGGCATGGGAGGGTCGCTCGTTCATCCGGACCACATCGGCCGCTTCGACCACCCGGATTCGGGCATGACCCTCACGCAAAAAAGCCTCGAGCTCACTCCGGATACCCACCAGAATGATGCTCAAGGCTTCGTTTTCACGCACTGCCAACAGTGCCGCGGACACCACCACTTCGGGCCCGCGGTCACCGCTCATAGCATCTATTGCGATGGTAACCGGGGTCACGGTTCTTCCATCCGACACTTGGGCGGTGACTGGTCGCAACGAGATTACTCGTCGCGCGCTTCGATTACCTGCTTACCACGGTAAAAGCCGTCAGGAGATACGTGGTGACGACGATGAACTTCACCAGTGGTTGCATCGGTGGACAGAGCAGCAGTGCTCAGAGCGTCGTGAGAACGGCGCATGCCACGCTTGGAACGGGTCTTACGGTTTTGCTGTACAGCCATGATTATGCTCCTGACCTGTTAACGTAAAAATAACGTGTGTTCATTGTAACGCGCCGACTCCCGATCGGAGGCTGCGCCTGGTTAATGCTTCGTCTTCTTGAGATCCACCAGCACACTGAACGGATTCTCTTTTCCCGACTCTGCCGGCTCGGCCGGAGTACCATCGGGCTCGAGGACTTCCAGATCTTCCCGGGCCGGACACTCATTCCGATCGTGAAGCGGGAACGGCGGCAGCACCAGCAACAGCTCATCCTCTGCCATGACCCAGAGATCCGCACTGAACCCATCGGTCAGGAACGGCTCGAGGTCTCTTGGCAGCTGTTGCGCCTGTTCGTCACTGGTTACCAGCCCCAGAACAAATCGGGAATCCAGCGTAGTGGCCATTGGCCCCATACACCGCTGACACTCCAGATCCACCGGTGCTTCCAGTTCACCCGAGACGATGCGGCGGCGCTCGCTGTCCATGGAAAACGACAGCCTGACGCGGCACGCAGCGCCCTCGTCAAACCCCAGAACCGCTTCTCTGAAACGAGCCAAGGCACTGAGAGGAATTACTCCCTCCAGCACGGTGTTCTGCTCCGCCAACCGATAGGGATCAACGGATTTGGGCAACTCGGCGTTTGACGCTTTTGACATAGGCGCGCAATTTTAGGGGCGAGACCCGCCGCTGTCAAAGACTTCGTTGCCATTTCGCCACGGGTTACCATGGGGATACGGGTATTTAACGACAAAAGGACCTCGGCAATGACCAAACCCCTGCTATTGGCCTCATCCTCCATCTACCGCAAAGCCCTGCTGGAGCGCCTGGCCCTGCCCTTTACCACCGCAAGCCCGGATATTGACGAAACGCCCCGGCCCGATGAGCCCGCGGACGATCTTGCCCTGCGACTTGCCGAAAGCAAGGCCCGGGCCCTGGCAGCAAGACACCCCGGCCACTGGATCATCGGCTCCGACCAGGTCGCCTGCCTGCCGGACGGCACCCTGCTGCACAAACCCGGCAACCACGCCCAGGCCGTGCAACAGTTACGCCAGAGCAGCGGACACAGAGTGGTATTCCTGACCGGCCTGTGCCTGCTGGATGCGGATAGCGGCGAATACCAACGCCTCTGCGAACCCTTCACAGCCCACTTCCGGACTCTCTCTGACGAGGAAATCGAGAGCTACCTGAAACGGGAACAACCCTATGACTGTGCCGGGAGCTTCAAGATGGAAGGCCTGGGCATCACCCTGTTCGACCGACTGGAGGGGCGCGACCCCAACAGCCTCGTTGGTCTACCCCTGATCGCCCTCAACGGGATGCTGCGGAACTGGGGGTGCAACCCGCTGCTTGAGGGCTGACCGGTCCTCAGCGCAACTCCAGGCGGGATTCGAGCAACTGACCGGCAAAGCCCTCGCCAAAAGCAACACCCAGTTGATCCACAAAGTCCTGGAGCGGGGATTTCCGGCGGCTGTAATCCACCAGCTTCTCCGCACCAACAATTTCCCGGGCGACAGATGAGGTGCTGCCCAGGCCGTCGATCAGCCCCAACTCCAGTGCCTGCTCGCCACTCCAGACCAGACCACTGAAAAGCCGCTCGTCGTCGGCGAGGCGATCACCCCGCCCTCGCTTTACCGCCTCGATAAACTGGCGATGGGTATTTTCCAGCACCGAGCTCCAGAACTGGACTTCGTCCTCATCCTCCGGTGAGAAGGGATCCAGGAAGGCCTTGTTGTCGCCGGCGGTATACAGCCGGCGCTCGACGCCCAACTTGTCCATGACCTCGGTAAAGCCGAAGCCTCCGGCGATCACACCGATGGAGCCCACCAGACTGGCCCTGTTGGCGTAGATTTCATCCGCGGCCGCGGCAATGTAGTAAGCGCCGGAAGCACCAATGTCGGAAATAACCGCATAGACTTTCTTGTCGGGGTACTCTTCCCGAAGCCGCTTGATTTCATCGTAAACGTAACCGGACTGGACCGGACTTCCACCGCCACTGTTGATTCGCAACACCACGGCTTTCGACGATCCGGCCTCGAAGGCCGAACGCAGTGAACCGACAATATTGTCAGCACTGGCCAGCTCGTCCGCGGCGATGGTGCCGTTGATCTCGATCACCGCGGTATGGGCACCGATTCCGGCATCGAGACTTTCCCCGAACGGAAAGCGGATCAGGAACAGCAACGCAAGCAGATAGCCGAATGTCAGAAGCTTGAAGAAGATCCCCCAACGGCGACTGCGACGCTGCTCCACCTGGAGCGACATGACCAGCTTCTCGATCAGTTTCCAGTCGCGATTACTCTCCTGCGGCATCTCGGGCCCTTTCCTGCCCAGCCACGAACGGCCAGAAGACTTCCTGGCCGGCTCATCACCCCATTCCGGCGACTTGTCAGAATCCCACTCACTCATGCATACATCCTGTCAGCAACTGCATTGGCACCACCGGGCTCAGAGTCCCAGTATGCTACGAAGATCCGGCACTGATTCAACAATGGCATGGGGGTTGTACTCCCCCAGCACATCCCGCTTGTGCACTCCCCACTCGACACCGATAGAGGGCATACCGATACGGCGAGCCATCTCAAGATCATAACGGGTGTCGCCAATCATCACCGCCTCGGACGGCTCAATCCGGTAAAATTCCAGGATTTCCTTCAACATGGCCGGGTCCGGCTTGGACCGGGTCTCATCGGCGCACCGGGTGATTTCGAAGTGCTCACCCAGGCCGCTGGTGACCAGCGCGCTTTCAAGTCCCCGGCGGCTCTTGCCGGTCGCGACCGAACAGCTACGCCCGAACTCCCGCAGGTCGGCAACCAGCTCGGCCATGCCTTCGAATACGTTCTGGGGCGTGGTCACCTTACTAAAGAAATAACGGGCGTAACCCTCGCGAATGGTGTTCATCTCTTCACGGGAGATGCCCGGGTACAGTTTTTCCAGCGCTTCAACCATGCCCAGACCAATGATGTCCCGGTAGGCCTCACGCTCCAGTTCGGGGTAACCCAGCTCGGTCGCCGCCTGATGCAGGCTGTCGGCAATGTGGTCAACCGAATCCACCAGGGTGCCATCCCAGTCAAATATCACTACTTTAACTTTCATTTCTCTGATCCTGTTTTGCGCGCCCCGAGGGTCCGGAGCACAAGGTCAAAAGCTTCGTCATATGGCGCTTCAAGCCGCATCGGCTCGTCGCTGCCGGGCAGGCGGAATTCCAGGGCCCTGGCATGAAGCATCAATCGCTGCCCGCCAATGGAACGGAAGGCTTTCATACTCACTTCATCCATATACTTGTCATCGCCCGCGATCGGATGACCCGCCCAGGCACTGTGCACCCGGATCTGATGGGTCCGGCCGGTCACCGGTGAGGCTTCAACCAGGGTATAACCCTGGAACCGCTCCAGGCACCGGAAAGTGGTCAATGACGCCTTGCCCGCCGTGTCGACCCGAACCCGACGCTCCCCATTGGGCATTTCGTATCGCAGCAGGGGCTCATCCACCCGATCCACACCTTCCGGCCAGCTTCCGGCGACCAGGGCGTGATAGAACTTGCGCACCCGCTTCTGGCGCAATTCTTCCTGCAGGTAACGCAGGGCCGAGCGCTTCTTGGCAATCATCACCAGACCGGAGGTATCGCGATCCAGCCGGTGCACCAGCTCAAGAAAACGACTGTCGGGCCGCGCCGACCGTAGCACCTCGATCAGACCGAAACTCAGCCCGCTACCACCATGGACCGCAATACCGGAGGGCTTATTCACCACAAGCATCTGATCATTTTCGAAAATGACTGCCGCCTCCATCACTCCCTGAACCCGGCTCCCGGGCTTCACTTGCTCCGGCTTTTCCTTGCGAACGATCGGAGGGATACGGACGGTATCACCGGCCCGCAGTCGGGTATCCGGCTTTACCCTGCCTTTGTTTACCCGGACTTCGCCCTTGCGGACAATCCGGTAAATGATGCTTTTGGGTACGCCACGCAACCGGGACAGCAGGAAATTATCCACCCGCTGATCATCGTTGTTTTCGTCAACCGTAACCCACTGGACACCTTGGCGCACCTCCTGCCCCGCGCCGGAAGACCGCGAGGTACCGCCATCCTTCCGTGTGGTCGGCCCGGGTGGCCGCTTGCGGGATCCGGCGTGTTTTTTCGCAACAGACTTGCGTGACATGGAATTCCTTGCGGACGACGCGTTTGGAGGATTGAACAGGCGCTGTAATACTGTTATATTCCGGCGTGCTCTGCCGTTTGTCTACGGCCTGGCCTAATCGAGCCAGAAGCCGGAGCGGCAGAAGTATACCGACACTATTAGAGAGTTTGAACGCCGGCGCCCGAACAGATAGCGGGAACGGCGCAGGAAATGCTTCCGGACCTTGCTTTCGCAGACTGATGAACGGCTGACAGGAAGCCCCGGAAGAACAGGAACCGTGCGGAAAACCGACGGGCTACATCGCGAAGAATCATTGCCACGCAAGGCCGGGCCGTCCAGCTTACAAATACGACGTGAGACCCAGGCACCTGTGTGAACCTGAAAACGGATAACATGCGTCAACAGACATTCACCCTATGCGACCTCTCCTTGCCAACAGGCAGAAGGACCGTCGGCGGTGGTACTGAACCAATGGAATCGCGCCCCATAAGGGTCTGATTCGGTCTGGCCGCCGGGTGCCTCAGTTGTAACAGGCCCGCGGCACGCACGTTTCGCTTCGCTGATGCGAATCCCCCCGGTTTTCTGTCAAAACCAAACGACAGGAACCCTTTCTTTCCATGAAAAGAATGCTCATCAATGCAACTCATCCTGAAGAGTTGCGCGTAGCCCTGGTCGATGGCCAGCGTCTGTTTGACCTTGATATCGAATCCAGCTCCCGCGAGCAGAAGAAAGCCAACATCTACAAGGGTCGAATCACCCGTGTAGAGCCCAGCCTGGAAGCTGCGTTCGTGGACTTTGGCGCCGAGCGCCACGGCTTCTTGCCCCTGAAGGAGATCTCCAAGGAGTACTTCAAGAAGTCCCCAGGCCAGATCGAAGGCAAGATCAACATCAAGGATGTCGTATCCGAAGGCCAGGAAGTCATCATCCAGGTCGACAAGGAGGAACGCGGTAACAAGGGCGCAGCCCTGACCACGTTCATCTCCCTGGCCGGCCGTTACCTGGTGCTGATGCCCAACAACCCCCGTGCAGGCGGCATTTCACGCCGCATCGAGGGTGAGGAACGGGCCCAGCTCAAGGAAGCCATGAACAACGTCCAGGTTCCCAAGGCCATGGGCATCATCGTGCGTACCGCCGGCATAGGCCGCACCACCGAAGAGCTCCAGTGGGACCTCGACTACCTGGTGCAGTTCTGGGAAGCAATCACCCAGGCTGCAGGTGAGCGAAAGGCCCCCTTCCTGATCCACCAGGAAAGCAACGTCATCATCCGTGCCGTGCGGGATTACCTCCGCCAGGACATCGGCGAAGTCCTTATTGATGCGGCGAATGTCTACGAAGACGTGCTCAACTTCGTGCGCGCCGTGATGCCCACCTTCGAGAACAAGATCAAGCTGTACAAGGACGAGATTCCTCTGTTCAGCCGTTACCAGATCGAAGGTCAGATCGAAACCGCCTTCCAGCGGGAAGTTAAGCTGCCCTCGGGTGGCTCGATCGTGATCGACCCCACCGAGGCACTGGTTTCCATCGACATCAACTCCTCCCGCGCCACCAAGGGCCAGGACATCGAGGAAACCGCCCTGCAGACCAACCTGGAAGCGGCAGAAGAAATTGCCCGCCAGCTGCGCCTGCGCGATATGGGTGGTCTGATCGTAATCGATTTCATCGACATGACCCCAGCCAAGCACCAGCGCGAAGTGGAACAGAAAATGCGTGAAGCGCTGGAGATCGACCGGGCACGGGTCCAGGTCGGCAAGATCTCTCGCTTCGGCCTGCTGGAAATGTCCCGCCAGCGTTTGCGCCCGTCCCTGGGTGAGACCCGCAGCGAAGTCTGCCCGCGCTGTGAAGGCCAGGGCACCATTCGTGGCATCGAATCACTGGCCCTGAGTATTATGCGCCTGATCTACGAGGAGTCTTCCAAGGAGAAGACCGGCGAGGTCCGCGCCGTCGTGCCGGTATCCGTTGCCACCTTCCTCCTGAACGAGAAGCGCAAGCAGCTGGCCGACATCGAATCACGCCAGAACGTCCAGGTCGTGGTGGTTCCGGTGCCACATATGGAAACTCCCCACTTCGAGATTCTGCGCCTCCGTCAGGACGAGACCGCGCCCGAGCACATCTCCAGCCACCAGGTAGCCCAGGAATACAGCGAGCGCGAAGAAGAAATCTTTGAAACGCCGAGCGCCGAAAAACCGGTACGCGAACAGGCTGCCGTGAAGGCGATCCGGCCGTCCGCACCGGCGCCGACACCGACGCCTACAGTGGCAGAGGCAGCTTCCCAGGAAGAAGGCCTGTTCCGACGGCTCGGTCGCAAGATCGCCTGCTTCTTTGGTGGCGAGAGCCAGCAGGGCGACGAGCGCGAACAGAGCAAGCGCCCGCCCCGCCAGGACCGCAGCGCCCAGGATCGTCGCAAGTCCCGGGTAGCCCGGGATGACCAGCGCTCCGGCGGCAACCGCAGCAGTGATCGCCGCCAGGGAGGCCAGCAACAAGGTCGCGCTGACGATACCCGTAACCGTGGCCGCGGACGCAGCGACGACCAAACCCGTGGCGGCCAGGGCCGTCAGGGCAGCGAGAAAGGCCAGGACAAAGGCGCTGAAGGACGCAAGGACAACAAGGGCCGCGGCCAGGGTCGTAACCGTCCGCAGCGGGACCAGAAGGACAACCGCGAACAGAAGGATAGCCGCGGCCAGAAAGACCAGCAGCAGGCCAAGCCCCAGAAGGAGCAACAGCCTCCCAAAGAGCAGAAGGATACTGCCCAGAAAGGCTCCGGCGGTGACAAACCCCGTAAGCCGCGCCGCCAGCGGAACCGCGACGGCTCCCCGGCCGAGGCGCCTTCCAGCTCCCCGGCAGACCGCAAGGCCGCGCGCAGCGACAAGCACCAGAAGGACACTCAGCCCGAGAAAGCGGCTGAGCCGGAAAAGGCAGTCAATACTTCAGACAAGGGCGCCGAGCAGAAGGCCGAAACACGGTCATCCGCACCGGAGAAAGCTCCTGAGTCGAAGCAGGAATCTCGTCCGGCAGCCAGCGTAGGTGCTGAGAAAGCCGAAGCTCAACAAGCTCCCGCCAAGGCAGAGGAAGAGAAGAAATCCAGGCCCGATACCGCACAGCCTAAGGCGGAGAAGGCGGATCAGGGAGAAAAGCCCGCAAAGGCAGACCAGCCCGCGAAAGCCGATTCGACGGAGAAAGCTGAAAAACCCGAAACCAAGCCAACCCGCAAGGAATCGGCCAAGCCTTCGAAGGCGGAAGCAGACACTCCCAAGCAGGAGGCTGCTAAAGCCGAAGAGCCCAAACAGGCGCCCGCCAAAGCTGACACAGCCAAGTCCGAGGAGCGCAAGCCGGAGGCAGCCAGCTCTGAAGAGCCCAAGCCTCAGGCCGCCAAAACGGAGCCTGTGAAAGCCGACTCTGGCGAAGCTGAGGCAACCAAAGCCGAACCGGTAAAGGCTGAGCAGCCAAAGGCAGAAAACCAGCCAGAGGCGGTAAGCCCCAAAGCAGAAGAGCAGCTAACCGCCAGGAAGAAGGAGGCCCCGCAGGCTGAGAAGCCCGAGGGTCAGGCTCCGAAAGCGGAGGCAAAGGCCAAAGAGAAAGAGCCCGCGCCAAAGTCCGCCAGCACGCCTGAGGCTGAAAGGCCGAAGGAAGAGAAGGCGCCCGCACAGAGTGCCCCGGAGCCCAAGGCACCCGAAGCGCCCCGGATTTTCCAGGGTGAGAGCGGAAAGCCGGAAATGGACCTGCCAGTTACGCCGGGCCGGGCGTATAATGATCCACGTGAAGTCCGTCGCCGTCAGCGTGCAGCGGAAGAAGCCCAAAAGGCCGGGAGTAACTGATAAATGCTATCCAATTCCGACATAGAAGCGCTGGAAGACATCCTGTTCGCGGAGCCCTGGGGTGATGACGCCCTGGACTTTTTCGGGCTCCACGGCGTGGTTTGCGCCAGCGTCGTCGGCCCGGTTGAGCTGAGCGCGGAAGATATCTTCCGCCTCGCCACCGCCACCGAGCAGGTGCCCGGTGGCGAAATCCCCGAGGTATTCCGCCGCAGTGTCGCCCAGCTGTCAAAGGACATGGCCCACGCCCTCGATATGGGGCAGGCCCTGGAACTTCCGGAGCCCGAGGACGGTGACCCGATGAACGCGCTGGAAAACTGGAGCGCGGGTTTCGTGGAGACGTTCCTGGAGCACGAGGAGGAGTGGCTGGAGGCCGCCAGCGAGGAGGAAACCGCAGATCTCATGGTTCCCATGCTGACACTGTCGGGGCTCTTCGATGACGAGGATTTCCAGAAGGTCCGCAACAGCGACAAGCTGTCCCGCCAGATGGCCGACGCTATTCCGGACTCACTGACCGACCTCTACCTGCTGTTTCACGCTCCGGACTGAGCCGGAGCTTCAACACCCGCAGGTTCGCGAAAATGATGCCAGACCGGCTCCAGCCCGTCTGGCATTTTCATGATATTCCCCAGTTCACACCAGGGTGCTCCCGGGAAATGGAAATCACTGCCCTGGGATGCCCACATCCCGTTGCGCCGGCAGAGTTCCGCCAGAAAGCCGAGATCCCCGCTGGACTGACCGGAGGTGGACACCTCGATGCCCTGCCCTCCGGCCCGGCAAAACTCCGAGGTCAGCTCCCGGAGCTTGGTGGCAGTCAGCTTGTACTTGCGCGGATGCGCCAGCACCGCAATACCGCCGGCGTCAGTGATCCACTGGACCACCTCCGGCAATTCCGGCCAGTAGGCACGCACATCGCCGGGCTTTCCAGCGCCCAGATACCGTTTGAATGCCTGGGCGGCATTAAGGACAACACCCGCCTCGATCAGCGCTTCGGCAAAATGGGGCCGTCCGGGCACATCACTACCGGCCTTGGCGGTCGCCCGTTCCAACAAGTCCGGCACTTTCAGGCGCTGGAGCCGCTCGGCTATCATGACCGCCCTCGCCCGGCGGTTGTCCGTCTGCTGCGCGACCCGGGCAGTGATTGCGGGATCCTCCCGATCAAAATCCAGGCCGACAACATGGATCGTCCGGCCTTTCCACAGGCAGGACAACTCGATTCCGGACACCAGCGTGATTCCGGATTCGCTTGCCGCCTTTGCAGCTTCAGGAAGACCGTTCAGGGTATCGTGATCAGTCAGGGCCAGGTGCGTCACCCCCTTTTCAGCAGCCCGGACAATAAGGTCCACCGGTGCCAGGGCACCGTCCGAGGCCGTGCTGTGGCAGTGCAGATCAATGCACAAATTCGGGGGTTGGGGTATAGTCACAAAAAATCCTTAACCGGTTGAGAGAGCTTCATGTATTACGCCATTATCAGTGAAGATATAGAGAACAGCCTTGCCCTGCGCCAGTCTGCACGCCCAGCTCATCTGGAACGCCTGCAGGCACTGAAAGCGGAGGGCCGGTTACTCGTTGCCGGGCCACATCCGGCGATTGACACCCCCGAGCCCGGCGAGGCGGGATTTACCGGTAGCCTCGTGATTGCCGAATTCGACTCGCTCGAAGCAGCCCAGGCCTGGGCCGACGCCGATCCCTACATTGACGCCGGCGTGTACCAGAAGGTGACGGTCAAACCCTTCAAGGCGGTGCTTCCCTGAAGCGCTGGGCCGCGCATGAGTTTATTGTAATGGTGACCGGCTTGAACAGCGGGTCATCTGTGACAAAATTGCGCCTTTAACATCTGGTGTTTTTCACCATCCAATTCCGGGAATGTAATCTGTGACGCCTTTTCGCCTGATCATCAGTCTCTTGTTCATCGTATCATCTATTGCAGCCGCCCAGGCCAGAACCGTATGGGTTGATGACAAGCTCTACCTTCCTGTTCGTTCGGGCGCCGGTAGCCAGTACCGGATTATCGAGAATGCGGTACCCAGTGGTACAGCCCTGGAAGTGCTCGAAACCGGGGAGAGCTACACGAAGGTCCGAACACCCAAGGGTACCGAGGGTTGGGTGGCGAGTCAGTATCTGAGCAACACGCCCATTGCGGCCGACCGCCTTCAGGCCGCCAATCGGGAGCTTGAGCAGACCAAGACCGAACTGGCCCAGATAAAAGAACAACTGTCCGAGGTCACGAAGGAGCGCAATGCTCTGGAAAATGCTGAGTCCAACCTGTCCAGTCGCTCCCAGCAGCTGCAGGAAGAGTTGCAGCGGATCAAGAGTATTGCCGCCGATTCCATCAACCTGGAACGCCGCAACCGGGAGTTGAACGAGGAAAACCAGAAACTCCGCAACGACCTGGAAGTACTGACCGCCGAAAACGAGCGACTGGAGGCGAGCAAGGAGTCCGACTTCATGCTGCTGGGAGCCGGACTTGTCTTCGGGGGGGTCCTGCTGGCACTGATCATTCCCATGCTCAAGCCCACCCGCAAGACCGACAACTGGGCCTGACCTTTCCGCTCAGTCCAGTACATTCGCGCAAAAAAGAAGGGCGGCCCGCGGGCCGCCCTTCTTCGTTCCTGACCGCCGGATCAGACCAGCGGCTTCTCGGAGACGATGATGCCGTTATTATCGGCATACACGTAATGACCCGGATGAAAAGTCACGCCATGGAAGGCAACCGGAATATTCAGGTCACCGATGCCACGCTTATCGGTTTTCCGGGGCACTGTCCCCAGTGCCTGTACACCCAGGTTGGTCTGACCGATCTCGTCCACATCGCGGATGCAGCCATAGATGACCAGGCCGGCCCAACCGTTGCTGGCTGCCTTCTCAGCCAGCATATCGCCCAGCAGTGCGTTGCGCTTTGAGGCACCGCCATCAACCACCATGACGCGACCGTGACCAGGCTGCCCCACCTGCTCCTTGACCACGGAGTTATCCTCGAAGCACTTGACGGTAACAATCTCACCACCAAAGTTTTTCACGCCGCCGTAGTTGTTGAAGCCGGGCTCGACCACCTGGACTTCCGGAAACTCGTCACACAGATCCGGGGTAATAATGTCTGCCATGTTGTCACTCTCCTTTGTCCGGAAATGGAATCAGTCGATCTTCTCGTCAGCCAGGAAGAACCAGGTGTCCAGAACCGAATCCGGGTTCAGGGATACAGAATCAATGCCCTGATCCATCAGCCACTTGGCGAGATCCGGGTGGTCCGACGGGCCCTGGCCGCAGATACCGATGTACTTGCCAGCCTTCCTGCAGGCCTGGATGGCATAGAACAGCAGGATCTTGACGGCTTCATCCCGCTCATCGAACAGGTGGGCGATGATGCCCGAGTCGCGGTCCAGACCCAGGGTCAGCTGGGTCAGGTCGTTGGAACCGATGGAGAAACCGTCAAAGTGCTCAAGGAACTGATCCGCCAGCAAGGCGTTGGCTGGCAGCTCGCACATCATGATGACCCGAAGGCCATTGTCGCCCCGCTTCAGACCGTTCTCGGCCAGCAGGTTAACCACCTGCTCCGCCTCACCGACGGTCCGTACGAACGGCACCATGACTTCCACGTTGGTCAGGCCCATCTCGTTACGTACTTTCTTCAGGGCACGGCACTCGAGCTCGAAGCAGTCACGGAAGGTATCGGAGATGTAGCGGGAAGCCCCCCGAAAGCCCAGCATCGGGTTCTCTTCGTCCGGCTCGTACAGGGTGCCGCCAATGAGGTTGGCGTACTCGTTGGATTTGAAGTCGGACAGGCGAACAATCACTTTCTTCGGTGCAAACGCAGCCGCCAGGGTGGAGATGCCCTCCACCAGCTTGTCCACGTAGAAATCCACCGGGGAGTCATAGCCGGCAATGCGCTTCTCCACGGTCTGCTTGATGTCCCGCGGCAGACCGTCAAAGTTCAGCAGCGCCTTCGGGTGCACGCCGATCATCCGATTGATGATGAACTCCAGGCGCGCGAGGCCAACACCCTCGTTGGGCAGTGCCTGGAAATCGAACGCCCGATCCGGGTTGCCGACGTTCATCATGATCTTGAACGGAATGTTCGGCATGGAATCCACAGTATTCTCGCGCAACTCGAAATCCAGTGCGCCTTCGTAGATCATGCCGGTGTCACCCTCGGCGCAGGAGACCGTCACGTCCTGCCCGTCCTTGAGCACTTCGGTGGCGTCGCCACAACCGACAACAGCCGGAATACCCAGCTCCCGGGCAATGATTGCCGCGTGACAGGTCCGGCCGCCACGATCGGTAACGATCGCGGAGGCACGCTTCATGACCGGCTCCCAGTCGGGGTCCGTCATATCGGTAACCAGGACGTCGCCCGGCTGCACACGATCCATTTCATTAATGCTGGTGATGATTTTCACCGGACCACTGCCGATCTTGTGACCAATGCTGCGGCCTTCCACCAGCACCTTGCCGGTTTCGTTCAACAGATACCGCTCCATCACATTGGCACCGACCCGGCTCTTCACGGTCTCGGGGCGCGCCTGGACGATGTAGATCTTGCCATCGTCACCATCCTTCGCCCATTCGATGTCCATCGGACGGTTGTAGTGTTTTTCGATGATCATGGCCTGCCTGGCCAGTTCTTCCACCTCTGCATCGGTAATGGAGAAGTGGTTGCGGTCTTCCTGGTCCACCTTGACGGTCTCGACGTACTCGCCTTCGCCGGGGCTGGAATGGTAGACCATCTTGATGGCCTTGCTGCCCAGGTTACGGCGCAGCACCGCCGGGCGACCGGCGTCCAGGGTGGGCTTGTGAACATAGAACTCGTCCGGGTTCACCGCACCCTGGACCACGGTCTCGCCGAGGCCGTAGGAAGAGGTAATGAAGACGACGTCCCGGAAGCCGGATTCGGTATCCAGGGTGAACATGACGCCACTGGCCGCCGTCTCACTTCGCACCATCTTCTGGATACCAGCGGACAGGGCCACCAGCTTGTGATCGAAGCCGTGGTGTACCCGGTAGGAAATGGCCCGGTCATTGAACAGGGAGGCGAAGACCTCCTTGACCGCGCGGCGCACCTGCTGAAGGCCCACCACGTTCAGGAAGGTTTCCTGCTGCCCGGCGAAGGAAGCATCCGGGAGGTCTTCCGCGGTGGCAGAAGAGCGAACAGCAACCGCCATTTGCTCGTTTCCGTCCTGCAGCTTGGCATAGGCCTCTGCCAATGGCTTTTCCAGAACTTCAGGCAAATCGGTCTCGATGACCCACTGGCGAATCTGGGAACCGACGCGGGCCAGTTCGTTCACATCGTTAACGTCCAGCTTATCGAGGGCATCATCGATCTTGTCCTTGAGACCGTCGGTCGCCAGGAACTCACGGTAGGCGTAAGCTGTCGTGGCAAAACCACCGGGAACGGTGACACCTGCGTTGGCGAGATTACTGATCATTTCGCCCAGGGAGGCGTTCTTTCCGCCTACCCGGTCGACATCAGACATTCCGAGGTGATCAAACCAGATGATGTAATCTTCCAAAGCGCGTCTCCCTTAGAGTCTGTGAAGCAAAGAGCAAAACCGGGCCAGCGATATTCAGCGGCAAATGCAGGCAATATCCACTGCGGAGTCTCGAACTTGGCGTGTATGATACTGTAACCTGCGGCAATTACCTAGGGCACTCACTGTCAGATTTGGAACCGGACACACACCATGAAACGTACTGCCTTCTTCATTTCCGACGGCACCGGCCTGACCGCCGAAGCCCTCGGCCACGCTCTTTTGGCCCAATTCGAGAAAATCGACTTCGAGCGCGTGACCGTTCCCTACATCGATGACGAGGACAAAGCCCGGGCCATGGTAACCCGGATCAACAAGGCCTCTGAGACCGATGGTGACCGGCCGCTAGTATTCGACACCATCGTCGACAGTGATATTCGCGACATCATCTCCCGCGCCGACGGCTTTATGGTCGACATTTTCGGTACCTTCCTTAATCCCTTGGAACAGGAACTGAATGCCTCTTCTTCTTACACCGTAGGCAAAAGTCATTCGATCAACAACGAAGGAAGCTACGAACGCCGGATAAAGGCCGTCAACTTCGCCCTGGATAACGATGATGGCGCCCGCACCCGTTATTACGACGAAGCGGATCTGATCCTCATCGGCGCCTCCCGCAGCGGCAAGACACCAACCTGCCTCTACCTTGCCCTGCAGTATGGCGTAAAAGCCGCCAATTACCCGATTACCGACGAAGATCTGGCCGACCAGCGCATGCCCAAGGCCCTGCGCCCCCACCGGGAAAAACTGTTCGGCCTGACCATCGACCCGGAACGCCTGGCCACCATCCGCAACGAACGGCGGCCCAACTCGCGCTACGCGTCCATCCAGCAGTGCATGCATGAAATCGAAGAGATTGAACTGATGTACCGGCGGGAGCGGATTCCCTACCTGAATACCACGGCGTATTCGGTGGAGGAGATTTCGACCAGAATCATGGTGACGACCGGACTGAAGCGGCATCGGTGACGATGAAGCAAGGGTCTGAGATGAAGTTGGGGTCAGAAGAACGCTTTCTTCTGACCCCATTTTCATCCGACCTACAACTCCTGAATCTCCAGCCCCAGGTCCTTCACCATCTCCCGGTTATCGGAGCTGGTCACCACCGCGGTGCTGGCCTTCTCCGGCACCAGCCAGGTGCTGGCCACCCGCTTCAGGTCATCCAGGGTCACAGCCAGGACCCGCTCCCGGAACCGGGCGCGTTGCTCGGGTGATCGGCCGAACAGCTTGTTGTGGAACGCATGCCGCGCGGCCCCAGCCGGTGACCGGGGCCGGTCGAGCTGGCCGATGACGCCGAGGATGGACTCCTCCAGCTCCTGGTATTCATGGTCCGTTTCCTGCAGCCAGTCCAGGGCCTTGTCGAAATCTTCCAGGGTCTCGCCCAATCGGGGATCCCGGTAGGAGAAGAACCGGAACACGCCATTGACACTGTCCTGCCCGGCGCCACCGCCATAGGCACCCCCCTTCTCGCGGATGGCCCTGTGCAGATAGCCGTTACGCAGGAACCCGCCAAGCACGGTCAATGCCGCCGCATCGGGATGATCCACGGGCACCGTCTGGTATGCCTTGGCGCAGAAGTTGACCTGGGTGGAGGTCAGCCAGGCTTCCCGGGTGGTGTAGTCGACCGGGTCCATACGCCAGGTTTCCGCGCTGCCACCGGGCTCGCCTTGCCAGCAGGATTTGAGGTCATCCACCATGGCCGGCAGCTGCTCGTCTTCGCCGATCACCAGGAACTGACGCTGCTGGTTCCGGATCTTCTCGTGCAGAGCCGCCAGCCGGCCGCAGAAGGCCTCAAGCTCGGCCGGATCATTCACGGCTTCATCCAGTTGCTTGGTACCGCGGATTCCCGCCAGGCCACCAAGACGATAGGCCAGCCAGGCGCCCGCACTCAACCCCTGGGATGCCGCACCCATGGCCAGGGCGTGGCCACTGCCGGTCACCGCCTGGACCCGACGGGCCCGGATCTGGGCAATGATTTCCCGGATACGGTCCTTCTCGTCAAAACGCGCGCCATTGTAGACATCGTGCAGCAATCTGGTGAGTTTACCGCGGTTCCGCGCCAGGGCCTTGCCACTGAAAATCAGGTAGCCCGAGACATCCTGAACATTATCGATCTTGCCCTTGGTGCTGAAGGCCGCACTGATGCCACCGGATTCCGCGGAAATCCGGTCCTGCATCTGCAGGTAATCCAGATCACCACACCCCACTTCCGAGATCAACGTGGTGTAGTAAGGCAGGAACAGGAGATCCTCTTCGCTCAGCGTCGGCACCGGCAGCACTACCTGTTCATACACCAGGCCGTTAGTACCGCGGGCGTAGACCGTCGCGGAAATATCGCCGTCATAGCGGCTCTCCGGCTCGGGCATCTGCAGGGGCACATCGGACAGGTCCACCTTGGGCAGGATGGAATCGTCATCCTTGCGCATCTGGCGCTCTTCAAGGGCGCGGGCGCGATCAACAATCCGCTGCGCCTCTTCCTCCGTCAGGGCGGCCTTGCGACGGGCCAGGGCTTCACGAATCGCCTGCTGGCGCCGGGACTCCAGCTTCTCGTCCGGGCGCAGGGTCAGGGTGATCCGGTGCGGATTTTCCAGCAGTTTGCGGCGAATCAGGCCCGGCACATACTCCGGATCCTTGATCTTCTCCCGCAGGGTTGCCAGTACCGGCTCAAGATCAAGCAGTTCCACAGGGTCGCCGCCATGAACCATCGGTGCGATGGCACTCATGATCAGTTGCAGCCCATAGGGGAACTGGTCTCCGGCGATTTCCCGCTGGTGCAGTTCCAGTTGGTGCAGGATGGCCTCCAGCCGTTCCTCGCTGACACCCTCTTCAATCACCTTCTGCAAGGTGTTCTCGATCAGCGTCTCAAGTTCCTTGTGTTTATCCGGCTCGCTGCCCTCGATACCACAAACGAAGGTCATCTCTCGGTTGGAGTCCTCAAGGCCGCACATGGGCGACGGCGCATGACCAAGATCGGTGGTTTCCAGTGCCCGCATCAACGGGGAGGCACTGTTTTCCAGCAGCACCGCCGAAAGCAGCTGGCCTTCCATGTTTTCCAGCAAATCAAAACTGTGGCCGAGCAACCAACCCATCACGATATGGGCCTTGTTGTCGGTGCCCTCACCCTCGTTCACGGCATAGCCCTGCTCTACCCGGACCGGGCTGAACATCCGCTTCTCGTCACGGACCGGCAGCTCGATGTCCAACTTGTCGAACTGCTTGAGCGCCAACTCCTCGAAACGCTCGTGATGCTCGTGGGCCGGGATATTGCCGTAAGTAGCGAAAATCGCGTTGCTGGGGTGGTAATGGTGGCGATAGAAGTCCACCAGATCGCTATAACTCAGATCGACGATGTGGTCCGGCTCACCGCCACTGTTGTAGTGGTAGGTGGTGGTCGGGAACAGGTGGCTGCTGAGGTTCTGCCACAGCTGGGATGTCGGTGCGCTCATGGCGCCTTTCATCTCGTTGTATACCACACCGCGATACACCAGATCGGTATTCGGATCGTCCGGCTTCTCGAATTCCAGCCGATGACCTTCCTGGGCAAAATCCAGGGGGTCCAGTTTGGAGAAGAACACCGAATCCAGATAAACCGAGAGCAGGTTGTCGAAATCCTTCCGGTTCATGCTGGCAAAGGGATAGGCTGTCCAGTCACTGCTGGTAAAAGCGTTCATGAAGGTGTTGAGGGACCGACGGATCATCATGAAAAACGGATCCCGGACCGGATATTTCGCACTGCCACACAGCGCTGTGTGCTCCAGGATATGGGCCACACCGGTGGAGTCCATCGGGAAGGTACGCAAGGCAACGAAGAACACGTTCTCGTCGTTGTCCGCCGCCAGGTGCAGGTGGCGGGCACCGGTCTTCTTGTGACGGTACTCCTCAACCTCCAGGTTGAGGGTGTCAATCCGGTGACTGCGTAGCTTCTCAAAGGCCGGATGGGGTGTGTTCTCGATCACAGCAGCCATTCAATCTATCCTGTCTTTAAACAAATGGAGACTTGTAGGGTAACACGTAGTATCGATTATCATGCACAGTCCCGTAGCGATAAGGTAGCCCTGCACGCCATGACCAAGTCTGCTGAAGAAACCACAACCCTCGAGGCCCCGGAAGTCGCCGCCTACTGGGCGGAGCGACGCCGCTACATCGAACGCATTCGAAAGGTGCCGGAGATCCGCAACAGGTTCTGGCGGGAAGTCGGCATCTACCTTCTGCGTCGCCTGCTGTGGTCGTTCGGTTTCTTCCCGATCATGATTGCCTTCTGGGTTCCGTTCGTACTGTCGAGTTTCAACCCCGTGGCCATGGCCGCCGACCTGATTCCCCTGCTGCAGGATTTCGTCAACTCCAATCCGGAAGTGCAAGCCACCACTATCAGCACCATTCTGATCGCCTGGGCTTCAATCGGTTTCTTTTTCCTGGTCTTCGACTTTGTCCTGACCCCATTCCGCTCTCCCTATGAATACGAAGCCGATGTCTACATGAGATCATGGGAACAGCTGAACCATGACAAGCTTCCGGACAAAGTGTGATTTGGCCGGCATTCTCGATAACTTCAGACACTTTCTGTTACATAACATTGCAGTCAGTAGTTAAGATCAGGAGGTAATCCGGATTCGGTAAGACAGAATCAAGAGGTTCCTCCATGGTCGATTTCAGACCACTGCTGTTCATAAATGCCCTGGCGCTGATGCTCCTGGTGACCGCCGGTTTTGCCTCGGTGGGTAATGACCACAGCTTGCTGGAACTGCAACCCTCACCCGCGCCGTCGAACACCATTGAGACGGCGGCTACCGACACGCCTGAGCCCGCCGAGCCCGAGAAAATACAGGAGGCGCCAGAGCCGGCACCTCCGAAACCGGCTCCGGCAGCAATTACTGTGGCCGAGCCCTTCAGCATTCCGCCCATGCCCGAAGACACTCGAACAACGGCAATGGCGGAACCCGCACTCAAACCGGAACCGGAACCCGAGCCGACCACCGGCCTGATGGTACTGCGCTCCAACGTCATCGGCGATCAGGTCACCATCAATGGCAAACAGTACGGCGCTACCCGTCTCGATCTGGAGCTCCAGCCCGGCGAATACGACGTCACCATCAGCAAGCCCGGCTATCAATCCTGGCAACAGACGGTTGCCCTGAAAGCCGGGGAAGAGATGACCCTGGTCGGCAAACTGGAGGCCTACACCACCGTCAATTACCACAACGGAACCTGGGTCGGCGGGGTCAGGACCGGTGACGGCACTTACCAGGACAAAGACGGACTTCGCTACGAAGGCCATTTCATCGACGGCCAATTCCATGGCAAGGGCACCGCATGGTACCCGGACGGCAGCCGCTACGAGGGCGACTGGGCCAAGGGGCAACGCCAGGGCGAAGGCGTCTGGCGCGGTGCCGCGGGTGCCGAGTACACCGGCCAGTTCGCTGCCGACAAATTCCACGGCAAGGGTACGCTGACCCGGGCCAACGGGGACATTTTCACCGGCCAGTGGGCTGACGGCCTGGTCAATGGCCACGGCTCCCTGACCACCGCTGACGGCATGCTGTATGTCGGCGGCTTCCGAGATAATGAATTTCACGGTACCGGCGCCCTTACCTATCCGGATGGCCGCGCCTACGAGGGTGAGTTTTCCAACGGTGAGTTCCACGGCGCGGGTGCCGAGATCTTTGCCGACGGCAAGAAATACGAAGGGCAATACATGGAAGGCACGTTTCACGGCAAGGGTCTGCTGCGCAATCCCAACGGCAGCTCGATCGAGGCCACCTTCCGCCATGGCGAACCCTATGGACAGGTTCGTCTGACCACCGCGGCCGGTGAGGTATTCACTGCCCGCACCACCGAACCCGGTGTGTGTTATCGGGAGAAGAGCTATCGGGCCACCCAGTGCCCGCAACTGGAAGGCTGGTAAGTTCCGGCCCGGTAACCCACGCAATCGCAGTAACAGGTTGAGGTAGTAACCATGTCGATCAAGAACGCTCTGCTTGTAGATGACTCCAAGGTAGCCCGGTTTGCCCTGAGCAAGCTGCTGGAAAGCCGCGACATGCAGGTCAACATGGCCGGCTCGGCGGAAGAAGCCCTGGAATTCCTGAACAGCCATGAGCGCCCGGACGTGATTTTCATGGACCACCTGATGCCCGGCATGAACGGCGTGGAAGCCACCCGCGCCATCAAGGGCAATCCGGACACCGCGGGCATTCCGATCATCATGTGCACCTCGAGGAAATCCCCCTCCTTCACCGAGGAAGCGAAAAACTTCGGGGTCTATAACATCCTGACCAAACCGCCCCAAACGGACGGCGTGGGCGAGGTTCTCGACCAGCTGGCCAGTGACGTCAGCAATGGCAACCTGCCGGAGCCAACGTTCACGGACATCCCGCGGAAGGAGGATCAGGAGGTTTTGCGGGTTCCCGAAGATGCGTCGGTCCGACTCGCTCCCAAGACCGAACCGGAGCCGGACCCGAAGACCAATGGCCACGCCTCACCCAACGTGGTGCCGCTTACCAGTGAACTGATCGAACAGATCGCCCGCTCAGCGGTGAAGACCCACATCAACAACCGCCTTCATGAACTGCTGAGCGACCTGTTCGATGAACAGTTTGATCACCTGAGGCGCGCCCTGGATGAGACCCGGAGCAATCAGGAAGCCGCCATTGAGGAGAAACTGGGCGACTTGTCGGAACTGATCGAACAGCGCACGCGGCACCTGCGGGATGACGTGGCCGCCGAGGTAAACCTGAACCTTGCGCGCGAGCTGGCCGATCTGAAACGGGACCTCAAGCAACAGTCCGGCTTCACCAGTGAGCATATGGACGAGCTCAAAGACCACATCACCAGCGTGCAAACCATCGACACCGAGTTCTGGCAAACGCTGCAGTCGGAGGCGATCCAGCAGGCCCATGAAATTTCCCGGGAAACCTCTGAAGACATCGCCCAGCGCACCATTGACCTGTTCGTTGCCCAGCAACGCGCCGCCAACTCCCGGGTCTACACCCTGGGCCTGGCAGTCAGCCTCGGCATCTTCAGCGTCGGAATTGCCTGGCTATCTGGGCTGTTTGGCTGAGCCGGCCGCGGATGCGCCGCCAGTCCGAGGGCGTGTCGACATCGTCATGAATGCCATCAACGGGCACCAGGGTAGCGCCAACCTCCGTGAGCAGCCTGCCGGCGCCACTATCCCCTTCCAGGGCCATCACCTCCGGCCATAGCCAGCGAGGCAGATAAGCCGGTACACCGGCCCTACCGCCATAATCCGCCGCCATTGACTGGTTGGGCACCTGCCGTGCCGCCTCCCCCATTGCCCGCAAGGCCTCCGGATCCAGCAACGGCTGGTCTGCCACCAGCACAAAGACGCCCTTCACCCGAGGCCCCAGGCTCTGGACGCCTGTTGCCAACGATGCGGACAACCCCTGAGCCCAGTGCTCACAGGGCAACCAGACGGACGGCTGGAAATGGCAGCGGAAACGGATCAAGGGGTACCAGGCGCCGGTGACCACTCGCACATCCCGGCTGAGCAGCCGGGCCTGGCGCAACGCCCGATCCAGAAGAGTACCGCCATCCGGCAGCTTGAGCAGGGCCTTGGCACGCCCCAGGCGGGTTGATGCACCGGCTGCCAGCACAATCACGGCAAAACCGGATTCGTCCGGATGAGAACTGAACCTTCTGATAAGCACCCCGATAGCAATATCCAATGGCGGTAAAGCACCGGCGCACTGCCGGAACTGCTGATTTTTGCTAGAATTCGCCCATCACTCAATCATACCCTCCGGACTTCCGATGAATCACCTGTTTGTCGACAACCTTACTGTCATCGATTTCGCTTACCTGGACGCCACGCGTGGGCTGGTAGGCGAGAGCTGGATTGCCGACGTGGTGCTCGGCGGCGAACTGGACGAACAGGGCATGGTGTTCGACTTCAGCAACGTCAAACGCACCATCAAGCGCGTGATCGATGAGCGCGTCGACCACCGACTGGTAATCCCCCGCGGTTACCAGGGCCTGGCCTGGGACGAAGACCAGCCGGACACCTTCATCTGGAACCTGACAGATGGCAGCCAGATTGTCCACCGTTCTCCGGATGAGGCAGTCGTCTGGCTCTCCGCCGAGCACGTGGTGCCCTCCGCAGTGGCCCGCCTGCTGGAGCATGAGCTGATGGAGGTGTTGCCGGCCAATGTCACCTCTGTGGCCATCAACCTGCGCGAGGAAGTGATCGAGGGTGCCTACTACCATTATGTCCACGGCCTGAAAAAACACTTGGGCAACTGCCAGCGCATTGCCCACGGCCACCGCTCCCCGATCCGGATCGACCGCAACGGCCACCGGGATTACGACCTGGAACGCCGCTGGGCCACCCTGTGGCGTGACATCTACGTGGGTTCCGAAGAGGATATCATTCGCCGCCACGTCGGTGCTGATGGCGTGCGCTACGTCACCTTCGAATACGAAGCCAACCAGGGCGAATTTGCCCTCACCCTGCCCGAGGAACGGGTATATATGCTCGATACCGACACCACCGTCGAACTGATTGCCGCACACATGGCGGACAAGCTGAAGGTGGAGTTTCCGACGGATGCGATTCGGGTGAAGGCGTATGAGGGTGTGGGGAAAGGGGCGATTGCCGAGCGCTGAACCGGTAACGCCGGGTCAGGCGAAAGCACGAAGCCAGCGACCTAAGACGGGGTCAGATGAAAGCTTTCATCTGACCCCATTTTCATGCCAGAGCCAGGGGTCAGATCAAAAAAGGGGACAGGCGATTGCACCTGCCCCTTTTCAAACTCAGGGGTCAGAAGAACGCTTTCTTCTGACCCCATTTTCACTTTCATCCAGGCACAAAAAAACCGCCCGAAGGCGGTTTCTCTGCTGGCTTGCCGGTGGACTAAACCGTCAAGCCAAATTGGCGTCCCCTAGGGGGTTCGAACCCCTGTTGCCGCCGTGAAAGGGCGGAGTCCTAGGCCACTAGACGAAGGGGACTAGAAATTGGTGGAGCCAGGCGGGATCGAACCGCCGACCTCAACACTGCCAGTGTTGCGCTCTCCCAGCTGAGCTATGGCCCCTCAACGGCTGCGTATATTAAGGATCCACCCGGGGGGCGTCAACACTTAAAAACACTTTTTTTTCAGTTTTCTGAACGTCCCTGTCCAGATCGATTACTTCTTCACCAAACCGATTATTACACACCCAGCGCGGCGTATTCCTTCTCCACTTTCTTGGTTTCTTTCTTGGAGAAACCACCCAGAACCTCCAAGGCGTGACGCAACCGCGAACGGGTCATGTCCGGTCCCAGCAGGGCCATGGAATCCATCACCGACCAGGAGTTTGGCGTACCGGCAATCGCCACGAACACCGGGAACATGAAATCACCCATCTTCAGCTCCATGGCCTTGGCCAGGCCCTTGATGTCGGCGAAGATGTTTTCCTTGCTCCAGTGCCGCTCGGCTTCCAGCTTCCAGAGGGTGAACTGCAGCACCCGCTTGATCTGGGCCTCTTCCAGCTTGTTGTGGGCAAAGTCTTCCGGAGTCAGGTTGAGCATGCCGGAGAACATGAACTGGGCCATGGGCACTACGTCAGAGAATACCTCGGCCCTGCCCTTCACGTGCGGAACCAGGGCCTTCAGGGCGTCCTCATTGAACCACCACTGACGCATGCGCTCCATGAACTGCTCATCGTCGAGCTCCTCGCGCAGCCACTGGCCGTTCAGCCAGCGCAGTTTCTCCACATCAAAGACCGGACCACCGAGGGAAACCCGCTGGATGTCGAAGTTCTCGATCATTTCATCGAGAGTGAACTTCTCCCGCTCGTCCGGCATGGACCAGCCCATACGGCCCAGGTAGTTGGTCACCGCTTCCGGCAGGAAACCCATGCGCTCGTAGAAGTTGATGCTGGTGGGGTTCTTGCGCTTGGACAGCTTGCTCTTGTCCGGGTTACGCAGCAGCGGCAGGTGGCAAAGTACCGGCATGTCCCAGCCGAAATACTGGTACAGCAGCTTGTGCTTGGGCGCGGAGTTGATCCATTCCTCACCACGGAGAACATGGGTAATCCCCATCAGGTGATCGTCCACCACGTTGGCCAGGTGGTAGGTCGGCATGCCGTCGGACTTGAGCAGGATCTGGCAATCCACCTGGCTCCAGTCGATCTCGATGGTGCCGCGCAGCATGTCATCGATCTCGCAGATGCCCTCATCCGGTACCTTCATACGGATCACGTACGACTCACCCGCATCCAGGCGGCGCTTGACCTCTTCATCCGACAGTTCCAGGTCGCCCTTGATGCCCGGGTTCATACCCTTGGCCTTACGCTCCTCGCGAATTGCCTCCAACTCTTCCGGTGTGCGGAAACAGTAAAAGGCGTGACCGGCCGTTACCAGATCCTCCGCATACTGTGCATACATGTGCTTGCGCTCGGACTGGCGGTAGGGGCCGTGGGGGCCACCCACATCGGGGCCTTCGTCCCAGTTCAGTCCCAGCCAGCGAAGGGCCTGCAGGATATCCTGCTCGGATTCCGCCGTGCTGCGTGCCTGGTCCGTATCTTCAATGCGCAGGATGAATTGCCCTCCGTGCTGCCGGGCAAAGCACAGGTTGAACAGGGCCACGTAGGCGGTACCAACGTGTGGGTCTCCGGTGGGGGATGGAGCAATTCGGGTACGTACAGTCATAAACCTTCCTGAAATGTCGGTGGCCGTTTGATAAAGCCGGCATTATACCGGCCCTCCGACGATTTCGCATGGCCATCCCACTTGGCGACGTATGGATTTTTGTTATATTATAACATTTCATCCAGTACAGCTTCAGGAAACCGAAAATGTCGATCTTGTCCCGCATGGGCCGATCTCTTGCTCCCGCACTTCTTGGCGCCTCCATGGTCACAGCTGCGCCCGCAAACGCCGAAGTGAACGTGGTCACCTCTATCAAGCCATTGGAACTGCTGGTGCGGGCGGTAGCGCCCGAAGATGTCCAGGTCACAACCCTGGTACCGCCGGGCTCCAGCCCCCATAACTACACCATCCGGCCGTCCCAGCGACGCGCCCTGGAGAATGCGGATCTGGTGTTCTGGGTCGGTCCGGACATGGAATCCTTCCTGATCCGACTGCTGTCCGCGGACGAGTTCCGGGAGCGCACCATCGCACTCTCAGGAGAAGAAGTTGACGGGGATGAACATGAAGAAGAACAGGGTCACGATCACGGCCATGGCGAAGGCGAGGACCCACATCTGTGGGTAGACCCGATGCTGGGTCTCGAGATGGCCCGGGATATTTCAAAGGCACTGGCCGAGCAGGAAGGCGCAGACCCGAATGCGATCAGCCAGAAGCTGGCCGCATTTGAGGCCGCACTTTCCAAGAGGGAAGCGGCAATTCGCGAGCAGCTGGCACCGGCGAGAGAGATCGACATTTTCGCCTACCACAGCGCCCTGATCCGCTTTACCGAGCACTACGAGCTGGAACTGGCGGGCGTGCTTACCCTCAATCCGGAGCTTTCTCCCGGGGCACGGCACGTCGCCGAAGTTCAAGACAAACTGCGTGAAGCGACGCACCCATGCCTGCTGACCGAGCCCCAGTTCAACCGCCAGTGGTGGCGCTCCATCACCGAGGGGCTGGACGTGACATTCAGCACCTGGGATCCGCTGGCCATGGACATCGAGGCCACCGGGACCGGCTACCTCGACTTCCAGCAATCCATTGCGAATGCCATCCTCCAGTGCCTACCAGAGGATACTGAGCATTAACGGAATGGAGGCCATGGCCAGCAGGGTCTGGCCACTGATGATGCCCGCCATCAGGGGGGCATCCCCACCCAGCTGTCGGGCCAGGATGTAAGCGGAGGTGGCGGTGGGTAACGTTGCCAGCAACACCGCCACCTGCACCATCAGACCTTCCATACCGAGCATCCACGCCAGGCCCGCGGCCATTAGCGGAAAGGCCAGCAGCTTCAGCACCGATGACACCAGAAACGGCATTGACGCCCCGCGCAGGGCAGTCAGCTGCAGCCCGGCCCCCACGGTCATCAGCCCCATGGGCAAGGCCAGGTTACTCAGAGGCTGAAGAATTCCTGCCAGCAGCGGATGAAAACCGATCTGGAAATAGCTCCACACCACCCCGATCACCGAGCCGACAATCAACGGATTGGTGACGATGGCCTTCAGCACCTGACCAAACCGCACCTTGTCCTGATCCGCCACCAGCGTGAACATCAGAATGCACAACAGGTTCAGCGACGGCACCATGACCGCCACAGCGATCGCCGTCAGGGACAGCCCGTCATCGCCCAGCAGCATGCCGCCTGCTGCAAGGCCCACGTAGGAGTTGAACCGGATCGCGCCCTGATACACAGACGAAAACACCGGCCCACTCCAGCGCCAGATCAGTTGCACCAAGACCACTGCCAGGGTCATGACCAGCAGCATGGAGCAAATCAGCAGGGCAATGTCGCCATAGGCCGATGGAGGCAAGCGGGCCTGTCCGAGCTTGAACACCAGCATCGCCGGGAACAGCACGTAATAGGTGAAACGCTCCGCCTGGGGCCAGAAGTCGCCACCGGGAAAGTCCCAACGCCGGAACAGGTGCCCGAGCATGATCAGCACGAACACCGGCACCAGTGCCTGCACCATCACTGGCATATCAACAACTCCAATCCGTGTGTTTGGTCATCAACCCTCTACTATCACGAGGTTCTCACCGGAGTCAGTTGTTTCCAGCCGCCCCAGCGGTGACAGCTCCAGACCCTGCTCCCGGGCCACGGCTTCGAACTCGGAACGACTCTCCTCAGCCACACAGACCATCAGGCCGCCGCTGGTCTGGGGGTCACAGAACAGCAGTTTGTCGGCTTCCGTCATGCCGGAGATGGCTTTGCCAAAAGCGGCTGCGTTGCGGTGAGTACCACCGGGAATACAGTCTGCGGCGATATAGGGCTGGAGGTTAGGCAACACCGGAATGGCACCGCGGTTCACGGTTGCCCGCAGCCCGCTGCCCCGACAGATCTCCAGCAGATGCCCGGCCAGGCCGAAGCCGGTCACATCGGTCATGGCATGGACCCCGTCCACTTCCGCAAAGGCCTCTCCCACTTTATTCAGCGTCGCCATGTTCTTCACCGCAACCGCAAGATCCTCCGCGCTGACCCTGCCCTTTTTGGAGGCGCTGGTGAGAATCCCCACCCCCAGTGGCTTGGTCAGGTACAGCAGGTCCCCGGCTTTGGCGGTGTCATTGCGGACGATCCGGTCCACCGCCACTTGGCCGGTCACCGCCAGACCGAAGATGGGCTCCGGAGAATCGATGCTGTGGCCACCAGCCAGGGCAATCCCCGCCTCGGCACACACCGCGCGGCCGCCATCGATCACCTGGGCGGCAATCTCCGGCGCCAGCTCGTTCACCGGCCAGCCCAGAATGGCAATAGCCATCACCGGTTTACCGCCCATGGCATAGACATCACTGATGGCATTGGCGGCGGCAATCCGCCCGAAATCAAACGGATCATCCACCACCGGCATGAAAAAATCGGTGGTACTGATCACGCCGAGGCCATTGCCCACGTCCGCGACGGCGGCGTCATCACGGCTGCTGTTACCTACCAGCAGGCGCGGGTCCTTGAACTCGGGCGCGTCGGTATGAAGGATGCGATCCAGTACATCGGGCGCAATCTTGCAGCCACAGCCTGCGCCGTGGCTGTATTCGGTCAGTCGGATAGCCAAAGTACGTTTCCTATTTTTTCGCATGTAAATGAACGTATTCAGGAAATACGCGCAAGTCTACCCGTCGGCCCGGTTTGCATCCATATCTCCACCACCCAGATCAATCCCGTACCTTTCAGCGGAAGCATTCCCATGCAAGAATTCTCGTTCAAGCCCAACCAGCAGGAACTGCAATGAGCCAGGACAACTCCCACGGCCCCGCCACGGGCATCATTCACAACCGCCATCACCGGGACAGCTTCGGCAGCCCCTACTCGCCGGTCTACAACACCACCACCTACCAGTTCGAGAACACAGACGCGCTGCTGGACGTGATCGAGGGCCGCGCGCCGGGCCATCTCTATACCCGCTGGGGCACCAACCCGAGCATCGAGGAGCTGGAACAGGGGCTGGCCCGGCTTGAGAACGCAGAGGCCGCGCTGGCGTTCGCCTCGGGCATGGCCGCCATTTCGGCGACACTGCTGGCCCATGGTCGCAAGGGTATTGTGTGCGTGGGTGATCTTTACGGAGGCACCCAGGAGCTGCTGGTAAATCACTGCCAGGCACTGGGCATTCCGGTGCATTTCCTGTTCAAGGAAGACGTGGGCCAACTGGCAAACACCCTGGATGAACCCGGCAAACTGGTCTATTTCGAGACGCCGGCCAACCCCAACCTGGCCATTCTGGACATTGCAGCCATTGCCAGGATCGCCCACCCGCGTGGCGCACTGGTGGCGGTGGACAACACCTTTGCCAGCCCCATCAACCAGCAACCACTGGAGCTGGGCGCCGACCTGGTGTTGCACAGCGCCACCAAGTACCTGGGCGGCCACAGCGACCTGACCGCAGGCGCACTGATGACTACGGCAGAACTGGCGGCAGCGGTTGTGCCCTGGCGCAAGAACCTGGGCCAACTGCTTGCCCCGGAAACCGCCGCCCTGCTCTCACGAAGCCTGCGCACTCTGCCGGTGCGTATCCGCCAGCATAACGAGAACGCCATGGCGGTGGCACAAGCCATGGAACAACACCCGAGGGTGCGCCGTGTGCTCTACCCCGGCTTGCCCGGATTTGCCGACCACGAACTGGCAGCCCGGCAGATGAAAGGTTTTGGAGGCATGGTCACGATCGAGGTGGATGGAGACCGGGCGGCATCCACCGCGGTGGCAGACAAACTGCGCCTCTTCCTGTTAGCCACCAGTCTCGGTGGCGTGGAGAGCCTCGTCAGCCAACCCTGCGCCACCAGCCACCATGGCTTGAGCCAGGAAGAACGGCTCAAGCGGGGCATTACCGACGGCATGCTGCGGCTGTCCATCGGGCTGGAAAACAGCGAGGATCTGATCGCGGATCTCAACCAGGCCCTGGCCAGAGCCTTCGGCTAAAACCTCAGCGACTGACCAGAAAATCCGCCAGCCGGCGGGTCAGGAATCCGGGCAGCAGCTTGTTGGTGAACCACAGGCTGCGGGCCCGCTTGCCGGGAATGATCAGGAACCGGCGCTGATCGATGCCCCGGCGAATCTGCTCAACGGCAAATTCCACCGGCAAAGTGCCGGCCATCAGCTTCAACGACTCGGTCTGTTTGGGCCGGTTCTTGCGCTCCTCCACCACCAATGGCGTCTCCACCTCCGGCGGACAGACCACAGACACATCAATGCCCCGGGGCGCCAACTCGATACGCAACACCTCCGCCAGGCCAACCACACCGTATTTGGAGGCACAGTACGCCGAATACCCATAACATCCGACCAACCCGGCCATGGAAGCCACAAACACCAGTTGGGTACCGGACGTCAGATGCGGCAGGGCGCCCGCCGCCACATGGCGGGAGCCAAGCAGGTTTATGTTGATCAGCCGGGTGTAGGCATCATCGTCGATCTCGTCAAAGGGCGCTGCGATACAGATACCCGCGCAGTGGATGACCACATCCGGCCCCTGTTCCGCCGCAGCCTCTGAAAATACTTCCCGGACCGATAAGGAATCACCGACATCCAGGGCAAAGGCGCGCACCGGGCCTCCGCCGGAGATGGCCGAAAGCTCGGCAACCGCATTTTCCGTGGATTGGATATCAAACAGTGTGACCGCGCAGCCAGAGCGCACATAATCCCGCGCAAGCTGGAGGCCGATGCCGCTGGCGCCGCCGGTGATGTAGATGTGTCTGGGAGGATTGGATGACTCGACTTTACGGGAGTGTCTCATGCAGGGAACGATCTCCATTCTGGTTATTGTTCCCTTTAGCTTAACCAGCCATCGCTGAGGAACCTATGCCTTCATTGACGGAACTTGAAGTGGCCGAACAGCCAAATGGGCGTTCAAAGACCGAGCCACTCCGCCAACTGAAGATTGGTTTTCAAGCGTAAACGCTGCTGCAGCATGCCCTCGAATACACCGTCCAAGGTATGACTCTCACCCAGTAACGGCAGCGCCGCTTCCGCCTCCGAGTAGAACTGCCGCTCACGTTCCGTTCCGACAATGGCATGCTCCCACCACTCGATCACCCGGGGCCGGGCCTGCTTCAGAAGGGAATCTGCCGGGAGCCTTTCGGACTTCGCCGCATTGGCGGTGTGGGAAGCAGGCAACAGATTCCACAGATCGTTATTGTTCCAGCGGGACCAGGGAAAGCAATGGTCAATATCATAGCGGCTCCGGGAAAGCTCTCTGGCGGTCCACACACACTCCACTGAACCGTTAGACAACTGCTGCTCCACCAGCTTGCGCACCACCGAAGTATCACGCCGCCCTTCTACCCACTGCAGCGCCTTGTGGTAAGTCTCCGACGAGTACCGGGCCTCCCAGCTGCCCATCAGGTTGATCCACTCATTCACAATGGCAGGCTCAACCCAGCAGGC
>NZ_JAWOIS010000064.1:0-4814 GCF_046484525.1 Marinobacter sp. | reverse complement strand
CTACTGAGCCACTGAGAGCCTTGAGAGCAAGGCGCGATGGCGAAGGTTTGGTGGTTCCAAATCGAGTCAGCGCAACGCAGCTATCAAGGCTCTCAGTGGCTCCCGAAGGGCGCGGCGCTGGGGCCCCTGACCGGTGTTGCCAGCACTTGATGTGGAACCACCACACCTGCGTACTGGCGCCTTGGCCAGGGCCCCCAGCGCCACGCAGTAGGTCAGCGAATTAACCAGACGGGACACTAGGTGAATGATCATTTGAGTTCTTTTTTAGCTGCGGCAAGCTTCCAGTTTTGGGGCAACAGTTCAGCGATGGAGTTATTCTTCTGCATCGGCAGGCGAGTCAGCACATTCTTCAGGTAGGCATAAGGATCATGCCCATTCAGCTTCGCGGATTGGATCAGTGTCATCACAACCGCAGCACGTTGGCCACTGCGTAGTGATCCCGCGAACAGCCAGTTGGAACGGCCCAACGCCCAGGGCCGGATCTGGTTTTCCACCCAGTTGTTGTCGATGGGCACAGCACCATCATCCAGGTAGCGAGTCAGCGCTGCCCACCGTTTGAGGCTGTAATCCAACGCTTTGGCTGTGCCGGAGCCATCCGGTACGTTCTGGCGATGCGCCAGCATCCATTGATGAAGTGCGTCAGCAAGTGGTTTGGCTCTGGTTTGTCGGATTTCCCGGCGCTTATCCGGCGGCAGGTCTTTGGTGTCCCGTTCGATCTCGTAAAGTCCGCCGATGTATTCCAGGGCCTTGGCGGCCAGTTCGCTCTTGTTGGCTTCGTGCAGGTCGTAGAACTTGCGCCGGGCGTGGGCCATACAGCCGATCTCGGTAATACCGTTACCGAACCCGGCTTTGTAACCAGCATAATCGTCACAAACCAGTTTGCCCTGCCAGTCACCCAGGAAGGTGCGGGCGTGTTCACCCGCTCGGCTGGGCGCGAAGTCATAAACGGTGGCTTTCAGGTCCGAGAACGGTGTGGTGCAGTAGGCCCAGACGTAGGCCTTATGGGTTTTCTTCTTGCCCGGGGCCAGCATGCTGACTGGGGTTTCATCGGCATGCAGAACGTTGTGTTCCAGCAAGGTGTTCCTCATCGCATCCGCCAGGGGTTGCAGCTGCACACCACAGGCACCGACCCATTCGGCCAGAGTAGAGCGAGGGATTTCCAGGCCCACTTTCCCCGGATATGACGCTCCACGGTGAACTCGCCCGGTACGTAGTCGAGCTTCTCGCTGATGTCTTTACCAATACGCTTGAGCTGGCAGCCACACTGGCACCGGGTGTTGTCCGGTTCGTGGTGGATCAGGGTGCGGGGCAGTTCCGGTGGAAGTGGGGTGCGCTTGGGCTTTTGCTTTGGCCGAGTGGCTTTCTCTTCCTCGGTCATCGCCTGGTCCAGCTCGGCTTCGATGGCGGCCAGGTCGCTGTCGATCAGCTCATCCAGCAGCTTTCCCTGAACCGCATTGAGTTGTTCACTGCGCCGGGCGTACTTGTGACACTTGAGGATGGCTACTTCGTGAGTCAGCTTCTCGATGATGGCGTTGCTGCGCACCAACTCACGATCCTTCTTGCCCAGGGCTTGATCCTTGGCGTCCAGAGAGTCCATCGGTTCCGTCGCCAGGGCTCGGAGCTGATCGGCAGAGAGTTGGTTGATGTCGGGGCGCTGAGTCATGCCGCCTAGTATGCCAAGTCCCTGTGCGGCAAGCGATTCTCGGTTCTGGCTATAGCGGCATTAGGGCACTTGTGGTTACAGGATGGCGATGACGCCTTCAGCCCCAAGGCGCTGCCAGGGCCTTGTCGGGCCCGGCCCGCATATCCAGCGGCTCGGTGGCCAGCCAGATCTCATCAATGCGGATCATCCCAACAGGTCCCGAAGCAAGGCAGCACATTGATGGGCCTGCTCCGCCGGCCACTCCACCACAACTGAACCACCGGCGTGGGGAATCTCAATGTGGATAGTGCTACTCTCATCCGAGACTGATTGGTTGCCCGGTGCAGAGGATGCCGCTGGCAGATTAACCGGCACAAATCCCGGCGTTTTCGGCCCTCGCCGCGCCTCGCTCCTCCAGCGCCGGACCATGTTGGCGTTGAGGCTGTTATCTAGGGAGATCCGGGAAACGGATGCTCCGGGTTCTAGGCATTGGGCGACAATCTCGGCTTTGAATTCCCGGGAGAACCGGCGGCAGCGCCAGGCTCAAGATGGGATTACCGGACGCTTACAAAACTCCGCCATTTCTGACGGAGTTTTGTATTGGCGGAGAGGGGTGAGCCGGGTTCCCGGCACGAGCAAAGCTCGTGCCCCGGCGAACGGGCTTGGCCTCTGGCCAAGCCCTGGACGGTCACCGCCCGAACCCGCGAGGGTTCTTCTTACCTTTCCAATCCGCCAATAAAAAACCCCAGCGATGCTGGGGTTTTGTATTGGCGGAGAGGGAGGGATTCGAACCCTCGATACGCTATTAACGTATACACACTTTCCAGGCGTGCGCCTTCAGCCACTCGGCCACCTCTCCAATAAACTGTTTCAAATCAGCGGTGTTGCCGCTCATTTGAGGGCGCAAACTTTAATGGTTTTCCAGGCCCTTGGCAACACCCTATCCGGAAATCGCCGAAAAAATTTCATATTGGCCCGAATTCCGGTTAACGGTTGAACAAGTTCAGAACTATCGTTAACAGAACGCTGATGATAATCATCGAGGTAATCGGTATAAACACCCGACTGTTTTCCGATCGGATGTTAATATCCCCCGGTAATTTGCCGAACCAGTTCAGCAGGCCCGGGGCGAAATGTAGTATGGCTCCAAGCAGAACAAGAATAAGGCCCGCGATCACCAGCCATCGCGCCATGGGGAACTCCTCTTACGAAACTGCCCTCTCAGAACAAGGAGAATAACAATGCTGATGAAAGCAGACCAATCAGTCCTGATCCTGATCGATGTCCAGGAAAAGCTGATGCCCGCGATCAGCTTCGGCGAGGAAGTCGCGGACCGGTGTACGACGCTTGCGACGATTGCGGGGCTCCTTGAGGTTCCTGTGCTCGGCACCGAGCAGCTGCCGGACAAACTCGGCCCCAATATCGAATCGGTGCGAGAACTGTGTAACTCGCTTCTCGACAAGACCCATTTTGATGCCTGCCCGGATGGCCTGATTGACCAGCTGCCCGAAGGGCGCCAGCATATTGTCATTGGTGGCTGTGAGACCCATGTCTGTATGATGCAGACCGCACTGAGCCTCCTGGATGCGGGCTACAAAGTGTGGGTGGTGGCGGATGCCACCGGATCGAGAAACGATTTTGACCGGGATGTCGCCCTGGACCGGCTGAACGAGAGCGGAGCCCGGATTGTTACCCTGGAAATGGTTGCTTTCGAGTGGATGCGCGATTGCCGGCACCCACGATTCCGGGATATCCAGGCGCTCATCAAGTAAAGGGCCTGATGTGGTCATCCAGCGCCCATTCGCTGGCATATTCCCGGCACTCCAGTAATCAGAGGTTTGTCATGCTCAATATGGATTTCAGTGAAAAGGTGGTGATCCGTACCGCGGAGATGGACTGGGTGCCCAGCCCTGCCGGCGGTGTCTTGCGGAAGCCACTGGCCCGCGAAGAAGCTGAACGGGGTCACGCAACCAGTGTGGTTCGCTATGAGCCTGGAGCATCGTTCAAGCGCCACGAACACCCGCTGGGAGAGGAAATCCTGGTACTCGAAGGCGTCTTCTCCGACGAGACCGGCGACTATCCGGCCGGCACCTATCTTCGCAACCCGCCCGGCAGCGGACATGCTCCCTTCAGCAAGGAAGGATGTACCCTGCTGGTCAAGCTGCACCAGTTTGACGAGAGGGACACGGAAACTGTCCGGGTGGACACCCGCACGGCTGAGTGGTTACCGGGCATTGGCGGGCTTCAGGTAATGCCCCTTCACGATTTTGAGCACGAGCATGTGGCACTGGTGAAATGGCCGGCCAATGAAGCATTCCAGCCCCACCGGCACTTTGGCGGCGAGGAAATCTATGTGCTCTCCGGCGAGTTCTGCGATGAACATGGGCGCTATCCTGCCGGCACCTGGATTCGCAGCCCGCACATGAGCCAGCATCACCCCTTCGTGGAGCAGGAAACCGTTATCTGGGTGAAGACCGGCCACCTTCCCCTGCCAACGCGGTAGAAAGAAAAAAGGCCCCGAAGGGCCAAGAGAGTGCGCATCAGGATGACATTGCTGAGGACTGCCAACCGACGCTGCTGAAGAGCTCGTTGCTCGCGCCATCGCCCGCGGGCCTATAGCGGAAATCGTTTTCCCCGGCCGGCAAGGCAAACACGTGGTAAGCCTCCGGTCCGAACGGATCCAATGCGGTACCGAGATAGTCGAAGCGATCCGGTACCGGCTCACCGGAAAGGGCCACCCGGAACTGACGCTCGACTGTCGGTGTGCCAACATTCAGCGGCTGTTCCACCCAGAGGTACACGGCCTTGTGCGGGACGATGTATTCGCAGCGCACGACCCGGTAGCCCTCTTTCAGGTTCAGGGTTGTCGGCTCTTTTGCGGCCTCAACGCGGAATTTGTGAATCGTTTTCATGGCTGCTTCCTCCGAGTTGCCACTTCACGCTTCCTATGGTCCTCCGAATTCTACTTCGAGAAAATAAGCTTTTTTGGTCTTTTGGCATCGAAATAATCGATGCATCAAGTTTCCAGATCTGTACCCAGCGCACTGAAGTTGACAGGGTCCATGCAAATTGCCCGGACGCCCTCATGGGCCAGTTTCCGGCCCCGCGTGATGGCAAACAGTTCATCCTGCACTTCATCAATTCTGGCGATGTGCTCCACCTCATACTGGCG
>NZ_JAWOIS010000022.1:0-66742 GCF_046484525.1 Marinobacter sp. | reverse complement strand
CTACTGAGCCACTGAGAGCCTTGAGAGCAAGGCGCGATGGCGAAGGTTTGGTGGTTCCAAATCGAGTCAGCGCAACGCAGCTATCAAGGCTCTCAGTGGCTCCCGAAGGGCGCGGCGCTGGGGCCCCTGACCGGTGTTGCCAGCACTTGATGTGGAACCACCACACCTGCGTACTGGCGCCTTGGCCAGGGTCCCCAGCGCCACGCAGTAGGTCAGCGAATTAACCAGACGGGACACTAGCTCTTGGGAATCACCCGCTCCCGCACAAACACAATCAGAATCGCCGCCAGGGTCAACACCGGCCACGACCCCGTCTGCATATACGGTGTACTCCCGGTCGCGGTAAACACCTCCCCCGTCAGCGTCGCCCGCTCGAACTGCGGAATCCGCTCGGTAATCTCACCCTTCTCGTTGATGATCGCCGTCGCCCCGTTGTTGGTGCCGCGCAGCATGTAGCGGCCGGTTTCCAGGGCACGCATGCGGGCGATCTGCAGGTGTTGCAGGGGGCCGATAGAGTCGCCGAACCAGCCGTCGTTACTGATGGTCAGCAGCAGGCCAGCATCACGGCTGTTAAAGGCGACAAAGTCCGGATAGGCCACTTCGTAGCAGATAAACGGCATCACATTGATGCCATTGGCGGTCAGTGGCTCCTGCCACTCCGGGCCCTTGCTGAAGCTGCTCATGGGCAGGTCGAAGAAGCCGATCAGGCCGCGCAGCAGGCCTTGCAGCGGTACATACTCGCCAAAGGGCACCAGCTTCTGCTTGTGGTACATGCCACCACCGTTGCCGATGGCCATGATGCTGTTGTGGTAGGTAAAGTCCTCGATCCGATCACTGAAGCCGTACCAGGGAATGCCGGTGATCAGAGTGCTGTTTTCTCCCAGTTCCCCATCGATATGCTCGATGATCTTGCCGGCCTGGTCCTGGGTGAGCGGGATGGCGGTCTCCGGCCAGAGAATCAGGTCGGTGTCCCAGTGATCTTCGGTCAAGGTCAGGTAGGTAACGATCTGATCCCGGAGGAAGTCGGGATCCCACTTCACCTGTTGGGGAATGTTGCCCTGCATGGCGGCGAAGGTGGTGGGCTGCTCGCTGACCTCGGTCCAGTCAATCCGGTTCATGGCCGGGGCCGCAACCCAGGGGATCAGTGCAAGAACCAAGGCCAGACCAGCCATGGTCCGGCGCTCACGCAGGAACAACCAGCCGGCGGCATAGGCGGCAACGCCGGTGACCGTCACCCAGAAGGTAACCCCGTGCACGCCGGTCACGGGCGCCAGCCCGGCGAGGGGGCCATCGGTATGGGCGGTGCCCAGGTACAGCCAGGGAAAGCCGGTCAGCAGCCAGCCCCGCAGCCAGTCACCGAGGATCCAGATAGCCGGGAACAGAACCAGGCGGCGTACCGCGCTTTCTTTTGCCAGTTTGCCCCAGAACCAGTATGCCAGGGCGTGAAACAGTGCCAGCCCCATGACGAACAGTACCGTCAGCAGGATGGCGATCGGAATGGAAGTGTTGCCGTATTCGCTGATGCTGATGTAGACCCAGCTGGCGCCGGTGGCAAACAGGCCCAGGCCGGTAAACCAGCCGGCCCGGAATAGTTGGCCGTGGGCGGCGGGAATGGTGACCAACAGGATCAGGAGCACCGACACAGGCCCCAGCCACCACAGATTGAACGGGGCGAAGGTCAGGGTCTGGAGCGCACCTGCAACCACGAGGGTCAGGGCGCCTAGCCAGGGATTTCCGTTCAGTGGGGTACTCAGAGTAGTGCGGGTGGCGTTACTGCTCACTTCGGGTTACCTGCAACAGACGAATGACACGGTTATCGGCGTTGGCAATAGTAAACTGCAAGCCGCCGAATTCAACCGTTTCACCGCGCCTGGGCAGGTGACCGAATTCTTTCAGAACCACGCCGCCGATGGTGTCGAACTCTTCCTCGTCCAGTTCGGTCTGGAAGAATTCGTTAAAATCGTCCACGGGCGTGACCGCCTTGACCGCAAAGGAATCATCGCCCCGGGCCTTGATGTTGGTCTCTTCATCGAAGTCGTGCTCGTCCTCGATCTCGCCAACAATCTGCTCCAGCACATCCTCGATGGTTATCAGGCCGGCGGTGCCGCCGTACTCGTCCACCACGATGGCCATGTGGTTGCGGTTCTCCTTGAACTCCTTGAGCAGCTGGTTCAGGCGCTTGCTCTCGGGCACGAAATTGGGCGGGCGCAGGATTTCCCGGATGCGGTTCCAGTTCAGTTCATTGTTCATGGCCAGGGGTAGCAGATCCTTGGCCAGCAGGATGCCGATCACATCATCCTGGCTGTCGCCGATGACGGGGAAACGGCTGTGGGCAGAAGAAATGATTTCCCCGAGGAATTCCTTTGGCTCCTGGGAGGCTTTCACGGTGACCATCTGGGAGCGGGGGATCATGATTTCATCGACCCGCATGTCGATCACCTGCATGGCACCTTCGATGATGCTCATGGCATCGACATCGATGATGTTCTGGGACTCCGCGTCCCGCAGGATTTCCAGCACGTCCTCGACGGACTCAGGCCCGCTGGACAAGGCCTGTGATATACGCTCCAGCCAGGACTTGCTGCCCTGACTGCGACTCGACTGATCGTCGCTCATGAGTCTTGTTCCGTTTCCTCTGCTTCGTAGGGGTTATCGTATCCGAGCTGTTTCAGCAGCCGGATCTCGAGGCCTTCCATGACCTCGGCATCTTCATCTTCGATATGATCGTAGCCCTGCAGGTGCAGCATGCCGTGCACCACCATATGGGCCCAGTGCGTTTCGATCGTTTTATGCTGTTCGCCGGCCTCTTTTTCAACAACCGGCGCACAAATAACGAGATCTCCCGCCAATGGGACCGTTATACCCGCTGGCGGCTCAAATGGGAAGGACAATACATTGGTCGGTTTGTCCTTGCCACGATACTCGTGATTCAGCTCCTGGCTCTCAAGGGCACCAACTATACGGATCGTCACCTCGGACGGATGCTCGCCCAGCCAGGCCGCCTGTGCCCATTTCTGGAACAGGGCCTCGTCAGGCACGCCCTCGCCGTCATAAACGTTCTGGAAATCAACCGTCAGCTCGCTCACTGGCCTGTGGCACTCCCGTCATCAAACGAATCGTAGGCCTCGACAATCCGCTGTACCAGCGGGTGGCGGACCACGTCTTTGGCATCGAAGCGGGTAAAACCGATGCCGGAAACCTTGCTCAGCACATTGGCGGCATGGATCAGTCCCGAATTCTGCCCACGGGGCAGGTCCACCTGGGTGGTGTCGCCGGTGATCACCGCGGTGGAACCAAAACCGATCCGGGTCAGGAACATCTTCATCTGCTCCCGGGTGGTGTTCTGGCTCTCGTCCAGGATGATGAACGAGTTGTTCAGCGTCCGGCCCCGCATGAACGCCAGCGGCGCGATCTCGATCACGCTTTTTTCGATCAGGCGGGTGACCTGGTCAAAACCGAGCATTTCATAGAGGGCGTCGTACAGAGGACGCAGGTAAGGGTCCACCTTCTGGGCCAGGTCCCCGGGCAGAAAGCCCAGTTTCTCACCTGCTTCTACCGCCGGACGAACCAGCAGGATGCGTTTCACCTGCTCATCCTTCAGCGCTTCCACCGCACAGGCCACGGCCAGCCAGGTCTTGCCGGTACCAGCCGGGCCGATACCGAAGTTCAGATCGTGGGTGCGGATGTTGTGCACATACTTCTGCTGGTTCCGGCCCCGGGGCTTGGCGGTCAACTTGGGGGTCTTGATGACCGTCACCTGGCCTTCATCATAAGGCACGTCATCAGGGAGGCGCTCGATGCCGGTCTCCCGGATGAACAGGTGCACGGTATCCGGCGGGATATCGTCGCTAGCCTCGGTTTCCCGGTACAGGTGGCGGATCACCTCCACCGCGGCGGCGACATGTTCGGTTTCACCCTCGACGCGGAAATGATGGCCCCGGCGGCCGACTTTTACCTGAAGGCGTTTTTCGATCATCTTCAGGTTTTCATCGAACTGGCCGCACAGGGTACCCAGGCGGCGCTGGTCTACCGGGTGCAGGTCGAATTGTCTTGTGTCGTGTGTGTTCAATCTTGCTCCGTATTGGTTTACTCCCCCGGTTTCAGGGAGCACGTGTTTCAGAGTCCGGTTTTGGGCCCGGGGCTGGCGGGGCTTCCCAAAAAGCGCCCGCAAGTACGTCCCTGTAGGGCTCGGTCGCGCCATCCCTGGCGCTCCACGTTTTTGGGAAGCCCCGCCAGCCCCGGACCTTCTGACTATTTGCAGGCCCGTTGGATGAAAAACAAGTGGCGGGCTTTGGGGCCGGTTTGAAGTTGGGGTCAGATGAAGGCTTTCATCTGACCCCTGTGCTTTACCTGACCCTTAAATAATTCAGCTTAGCTGATGACTTGCATGCGACTGTGCTGCCTGCGGAGAGTGGTGGGTAAGCCCTCCCCAAAATGTTGAAGGCCAGGGATGGCCTGAAACAAGCGCACATGGACGTGCTCGTAGCGGTTTTGGGGAGGGCTTACCCACCACTCGCCCAACTCCAAACCCCCAGACGAATACGATCCCAGGCCGAATACAACGCCAAACCTAAAACGGATGCGTCCCGAGCTTTAATGCAACTCCGAGTCCACGGGCACACCCCGCAGAGAATTGGGATAAGCCTCCACAATCTCGACGTCAATAAAGTGCCCGACCACCTCCGGATTAACGTGCCGGAAGTTCACAATACGGTTGTTCTCCGTGCGCCCCGCATACTCCCCGGGATCTTTCTTGGACAGGCCGGTCACCAGGATCCGCTGGGTGGTGCCCACCATCTTGCGGCTGATGTCCATCGCCTGCTGGTTGATCCGCTGCTGCAGGATCGCCAGGCGCTCCTTCTTCACGTCCATGGGTGTGTCGTCCGGCAGATCGGAGGCCGGGGTGCCCGGGCGCGCGCTGTAGACAAAGCTGAAGGACACGTCGAAGCCGATGTCGTTGATCAGCTTCATGGTGTCCTCGAAGTCCCTGTCGTTCTCACCCGGGAACCCCACGATGAAGTCCGAGGAGAAGCTGATGTCCGGGCGGATCTTGCGCAGGCGGCGGAGCTTGGATTTGTACTCCAGGGCCGTGTGGCCGCGCTTCATGGCTGCCAGGATGCGGTCGGAACCGCTTTGGACCGGCAGGTGCAGGTGGCTGACCAGCTCCGGCACTTTCTCGTAGACGTCGATCAGGGCATCCGAGAACTCCACCGGGTGGGAGGTGGTGTAGCGGATGCGGTCGATGCCGTCGATGGTGGCGATCAATTCGATCAGCTCGGCCAGGTCCATGACATCGCCGTCGTGGGTCTCGCCGCGATAGGCGTTGACGTTCTGCCCGAGCAGGTTCACTTCCCGAACGCCCTGGCCGGCCAGGTGAGCGACTTCTGCGATCACGTCATCCACCGGGCGGCTGACTTCCTCGCCGCGGGTGTAAGGCACCACACAGAAGGTGCAGTATTTGCTGCAGCCTTCCATGATGGATACAAACGCAGAGGGGCCGTTGGCGCCCGGCTCGGGCAGGTTGTCGAATTTCTCGATTTCCGGGAAGCTGACGTCCACCACGCCGACGCCATTACCCTTCATACGCACTTCGCTGATCATGTCCGGCAGGCGGTGCAGGGTCTGGGGGCCAAAGACCATGTCCACGTAGGGCGCGCGGTCGATGATGGCCTGACCTTCCTGGCTGGCGACGCAGCCGCCAACGCCGATAATCAGGTCCGGCTTTTTGCTCTTCAGGCCTTTCCAGCGACCGAGCTGGTGAAATACCTTCTCCTGGGCTTTCTCGCGGATGGAGCAGGTGTTCAGCAGCAGGATGTCGGCGTCGTCCGGTGAATCGGTCATTTCGACGGTTTCGCCGGTTTTGAGCAGATCGGCCATGCGGGCGGAGTCGTACTCGTTCATCTGGCAGCCGTGGGTTTTGATGTACAGCTTTTTGGCCATGGGTCTCACGTTATCTGGTGTGTGGGCGCCGGATGTGGTGTAGGGCGCTGGTAAAAATTGGACTGGGTAGTATAACGGTGTGCTTAAACTTCAACCACCGTTGTCTCGGTATTCCTTATCCGGCTCTATGCTATTATCTCCATCCCTGAAAGCTGGAAGTACGAAGGTTCCCAACGCTTTCAATCGGTGTGGGGTGGGTGGTGCTTTTCTGCAGGAAAAATTGTCTGAGCAAAGCGAGTTGTTTTTTCCGGAAGAAAAGCACCACCCACCCGCGCCAGCCCCCAAGCCTTGATACCAGACAATTCCCCACAGAGCACCTGAACAGAAAACGAAACCACCCATGACTCCTGAACGCCTCGCCCGAATCAAACAAACCCTCGACACCCGCCAACCGGACCTCCGTGTCCTCACTGACCAGGTCCATAAGCCCCGGAACCTGTCGGCGATCATCCGCTCCTGTGACGCCTTTGGCCTGGCCAACATGCACGTGGTCTGGCCGAAGGAGGGCTTCCGGGCGTTCCGGAAGACCGCCGGTGGCAGTTACAACTGGGTGACCACTCACACCCATCCGACGATGGATGATGCGGTGGCGGACCTGAAGGCGCAGGGGCACAAGCTGTATGCGGCCCAGGTATCCGACCGGGCGGTGGATTTCCGGGAGGTGGATTACACCGTGCCGTGTACGGTCATTATGGGTAATGAGGTGGACGGGGTGAGTTCCTCCGCGGCCGATCAGGCGGATGAACATGTTGTGATCCCGATGATGGGAATGGTGGAGTCCCTGAACGTATCTTCGGCCTGCGCCATCATCCTCTCCGAGGCCCAGCGGCAGCGGAAGCTGGCGGGGATGTTCGAGCAGCGGCGGCTGCCGGATGAGGAATACAATCGCCTGCTGTTCTGCTGGTGTCAGCCGACAGTGAAGCGCTACTGCGATGACCGTAACCTGCCATACCCGCCGATTGATCCGGAGACCGGGGAGCTGGTTGATGGAGTGGGGTGGATGAAAGAAGTGCGCAAACAGCGGCATCCGCATCTGGCATAAAGTCGGGGTCAGATGAAAGCCTTCATCTGACCTCATCTTCACCTTCGCTGTCACTCCTCCCGAGCCTCCAGATACCGCTGCAACTGCTCCCGCAACGCCTTCGGCAGCCGGGTAATGGTCAGCGCATCCTTCTCCCGGTCGTAGTAAACTGCCTGATTCACCAGATCCGAGGAAAACGACACACTCATCCCCCCACCGGAACCGGCAATACGCACCAGTTTCTTCACTTTACGATGGTCCGGATGCAACACTCCGGTTTCCGGCACTTCCGCATTCTGGCTGGCGAACTCCTTGAAGCGCTGGGGTTCGTTTTCGTCCAGGTACCCGGACAGAGCCTCGATTTCCACGGGCTCGCCCAGGGCATGCTGTTCCTTGCAGAATTCGTAGGCGCGGGACCGGACTTCGCCGGCTTTTTCCGGTTCGGAGGTCTTGGCGAAGGCTTCCACGGCGTCCAGGAAGGTCATGGTTTCCTTTTCCACGTCCACGTTGTTGGTGAAGCCGCACAGGCGAATGAACAGCTCCCCCGGCTCGCCGGTGCCGCGGCCGTGGACGAGGGTAAGGTAGTTTTCACTGCCGTTCTCCCCCAGCCAGTCGTCCAGCTCGATGCGAACGGCCAGGTTCAGGCGTGACAGGCTGAGCACGTCGGTGGCGTCAAGAACCTGGTTGCCGTCAAAGCGCATGGCGCTATCAGTCTCAAGGATCAGCAGGTAGATCACCTCGGCGTCGGCCAGGGCTTCGTGGACGATCATCAGGTGGCCGTCGAACTCTTCCTGGCAACCGGTGAGGAGCTCCTGCCACTGGCCGAACAGTCGGTCGGTCATGGCGCCGAAGCTCTGCTTGTCCTCCCGGTAATCCTTGAGCCAGCTGCTGAACGGACACTCGCCCAGGTCTTCGGAGAAGCGGCCGTACTTCTTGCCCGGTTTGCTGTTGAACAGGCGCTTCATCTGCTTGTGCAGCGCCTCGTAATCGCCACCGGGTTCCTGCAGGGCCTCGCCGCTGTTGAGGCGCGCGGGCTGGCCCGGCTGGTACTGGCTGGCAAAGGCGGTGCGTAGGTGTTTGATGGCCATGGCGTGTTGTTCCCCGATTGATCAACGACAAAGCCCCGAGGGCGGTGCGCTGCTCGGGGCTGTGCATTGTAGCAACTTGTGGTGAGGAAGAGGTGCGGGCAGGGTGAACTTGGGGTCAGAAGAAGGCTTTCTTCAGACCCCTGGAGTTGAAAGTCGGAGCTCGGGGTGAAGTCGGGGTCAGATGAAAGCTTTCATCTGACCCCTGTTCAGACCCGCTTACTCCGAACCAGGCCCTGTACCAGTTCCTGGACTGCCCCCGGAATCTCCTCCGCAGATTCGGCACTCACCGCCGTATTGGCAATGTCGGTTCCCAGATTCACAGAAATCGCAACCAGCCCATGGGCGGTGAGCAACTGCGCAGTGCGGCGGCGCTCGTCGGCGTCTCCGGCGTTCTCCTCGCTGAGCACCACGGCAGTCTTGCCCTGGTCGAACAGAGCGCGCTCGACCGCAAGTGCCAGCGCCGGTGCCTGCTTGCCGTTGCAGGCAATAATAACGGGCTTCTGGGCCAGGCGGCGTTCGCGCTCCTCCGCGGTCACCGGATCCAGGGATTCGGTGCCGTCCGCCAGACCGGCGATCATGCCCGCTCCGACAGTCACGTTGGTCAGACGGTCGACGACGATGAAACTGCCCGTGGCGTGATTACGCTGGTAGGCATCAAAGGCGATCGGCTGGTTCAGGGTCAACTCACACAGACCGATCTCGTTCAGCGCCAACTGGCCCGGGTTGGGCTGTTGCTCGAGTGTGTTTACGTCGGTCTGGTGGTGGATCTTCTTGACCGTGCCTGAGGTAAAAGTCGGGCCGAGCTTGATGTCATATAGTCGCCCGGTTTCCAGCGGCGCATCGGTCATCCAGACAATGTTGGCGTTGAAGCGGTTGGCCACTTCCGGCTCGTCTTCCACCTTGACCAGCATGTCCCCGCGACTGACGTCGATCTCGTCCTCGAGGGTCAAGGTCACGGCCTGGTCGATATAGGCTTCATCGAGCTTGCCATCGAAGGTCACGATGTCCTTTACCGCGCTGGTGCGCCTTGAGGGCAGGGCCATAACCTTGTCACCAGGGCGGATAACGCCGGAGGCAATCGTGCCGCAAAAGCCCCGGAAATCGAGATCCGGGCGGTTGACGTACTGCACCGGGAAGCGGAAATGCTCCAGGTTCTTGTCCCGGGAAACCTCGACGGTTTCCAGGATTTCCATCAGCGGCTGGCCGGTGAACCAGGGCGTGTTCTCGCTCTTGTTCACCACGTTGTCACCTTCCAGGGCGGATATCGGCACAAAGCGGATGTCTTTAAGGCCCAGTTTGGAGGCAAAGGCCAGGTAGTCGTCCTTGATTTCACTAAAGCGCTCTTCACTGAAATCCACCAGGTCCATCTTGTTCACCGCCACCACGATGTGGCGGATGCCTAACAGGGATGCGATGTAGGAATGCCGGCGGGTCTGGGTCAGCACGCCGTGACGGGCGTCGATCATCAGGATCGCCAGTTGCGCGGTGGACGCACCGGTCGCCATGTTGCGGGTGTATTGCTCATGGCCGGGGGTGTCGGCGATGATGAACTTGCGCTTGTCTGTGGAGAAATAGCGGTAGGCGACATCAATGGTGATGCCCTGTTCCCGCTCGGCCTGCAGGCCGTCCACCAGCAGGGCCAGGTCCAGCTTCTCGCCGGTGCTGCCCATCCTGGCGCTGTCACTCTTCAGGCTGGCCATGTGATCTTCATAGATCATCTTGGTGTCGTGCAGCAGGCGCCCGATCAGGGTGCTTTTGCCGTCGTCCACGCTGCCGCATGTCAGCAGTCGCAGCAGTTCCTTGTTTTCGTGCTGTTTCAGGTAGGCCTGGATGTCTTCGGCAATGAGATCCGAGGTGTGGGACATTAGAAATACCCCTCGCGCTTCTTCTGCTCCATCGACCCGGCGGAGTCATGGTCAATCACTCGGCCCTGGCGCTCGGAACTGGTGGCCAGCAGCATTTCCTGGATGATCTCCGGCAGGGTGTCCGCCTCGGATTCAATGGCGCCGGTCAGCGGATAGCAGCCGAGGGTGCGGAAGCGTACCGATTTCATCATCGGCTCTTCGCCTTCCTTCAGGGGCATGCGGTCGTCGTCCACCATGATCAGGGTACCATCGCGCTCGACCACCGGTCGCCTGGCGGCGTAATACAGGGGCACGATTTCGATATTTTCCAGGTAGATGTACTGCCAGATATCCAGCTCGGTCCAGTTGGAGAGCGGGAACACGCGGATGCTTTCGCCCTTGTTGATCTTGCCGTTGTAAATATCCCACAGCTCGGGACGCTGGTTCTTCGGATCCCAGCGGTGATGCTCATCCCGGAACGAATACACCCGCTCCTTGGCACGGGATTTTTCCTCGTCCCGACGGGCTCCGCCGAATGCGGCATCGAACTTGTACTTGTCCAGGGCCTGCTTCAGGGACTGGGTCTTCATCACGTCGGTGTGCTTGGCACTGCCGTGGGTGAATGGGCCGATGCCCTGCTTCACGCCTTCCTCATTGATGTGCACGATCAGGTCGAGGCCATATTCCTTCACCTTCCGGTCCCGGAAGGTGATCATGTCCCGGAATTTCCAGGTGGTGTCCACGTGCAACAGGGGGAAGGGCGGCTTGCCCGGGTAGAATGCCTTGCGGGCCAGATGCAGCATCACGGCGGAGTCTTTCCCGATGGAGTAGAGCATCACCGGGTTATCAAACTCGGCGGCCACTTCCCGGATAATGTGGATGCTTTCCGCTTCCAGCTGTTTCAGGTGCGTGAGGTTATATGTGGTCATGATCATCCATTGCTGGCGAGACTGTGCAGTTACGTTCTGCAACTATAACAGAGCCAGCAATGGCATAAGAAGGAGCCTGGGTAGAATTTCAGGCTATAAAAATATAGCGTTCGCCAGTCTTCAATGGGTTTGAGTGGTTGTGTCTCAGGCCCCGGCAGGCTTGCGAAGTTCGGCCAGGAGTTTCGAGACGTAACGGTCAACGTAGTCGTAGCCGTTGCCTTCGAATTCGGCGAACTGAATTCCCAGATGGAACTCGTCCCGGGCAATGCGGCGCATGTTGACGATGCTGCCTTCGGCGATGATCGATACCGGCTGAGTGGGCAAAACGGGAACGGAGAAGCGTGTTTTCACCGGAATCCAATGCCCGGGAGCCGGAGCTTTCCGATCCGGTATTAATTGTTTGACCTCTTTCTCGCTGCAGGAAATCATTACCCCGCTGCGCGAGAGGTTGGCAACAGAGCAGGTCAGGCATTCGCCGTCGGGTTTTTCAATGGTAATGTCCGCAGAGACATCGACGCGTTGTTGGTTTCGCAGGTTGAGTTTCGCCGTTGTTGTTTTCATTTGTACTCTTCTGGCGTGACTGGTCTGAAAAGAAGCTGCCTTTCCCATAAAATCCTTCCAGAAAAAACACTTAAGCGCTCATGATTCTATGTGTTTAAAATGTGAACAGCAAGATGCCTGACGCCTGATGTGGCAAATTTGTGACGTCTTTCCGGGCAGAGCGTCAAAGTTTTGGCTCCGAATCCGTATTTCCCGCCGACCTGGCCGGGCTGCAGTCCGGTACTGTGCTGGGGTAAACTATGCGCTTTCATTCATTGCAGGAGCGACATGCCGCTCCGGGAATTCCTGTAAACGCTATGACCGACAAAACTGAAACGGCCGCCACCGGCGGCAAAGTAGGCTTCATCAGCCTTGGTTGCCCGAAAGCCCTGGTGGACTCCGAACGCATCCTGACCCAGCTTCGCCTGGACGGCTACGATGTCGTGCCCACCTACAACGATGCCGATATCGTTGTCGTCAACACCTGCGGCTTCATCGACGCGGCCAAGCAGGAATCCCTGGATGCCATCGGCGAAGCCATCAACGAAAATGGCAAGGTAATCGTTACCGGCTGTATGGGCGTGGAAGCGGACAAGATCCGCGAAACCCACCCCGGCGTGCTGGCCGTCTCCGGCCCCCATGCCTACGAAGAAGTCGTCGGCGCCGTCCACCAGTACGTGCCCCCGAAAAAAGAGCACGATCCCTTCGTGGACCTGGTCCCACCCCAGGGCATCAAACTGACCCCGCGGCATTACGCCTATCTGAAAATTTCCGAGGGCTGTAACCACCGCTGCACCTTCTGCATCATTCCGTCCATGCGTGGCGACCTGGTCAGCCGCCCGATCGGCGACGTGATGGATGAGGCCAAGAGGCTGGTGGATGCCGGCGTGAAGGAGTTGCTGGTCATCTCCCAGGACACCTCCGCCTACGGCGTGGACATCAAATACCGCACAGGTTTCTGGCAGGGCCGGCCGCTGAAGACCAAGATGCAGGCCCTGTGCGAAGCCCTGGGTGAACTGGGCGTCTGGGTTCGTCTGCACTACGTCTACCCGTACCCTCATGTGGACGACATCATCCCGCTCATGGCCGAAGGCAAGATCCTGCCGTACCTGGACATCCCGTTCCAGCACGCCAGCCCGAAAGTCCTCAAGGCCATGAAACGTCCGGCACATGACAGCAAGACCCTGGAGCGCATCAAGAAGTGGCGGGAAATCTGTCCGGAACTGACTATCCGCTCCACCTTCATCGTCGGCTTCCCGGGTGAAACCGAGGAAGATTTCCAGTACCTGTTGGACTGGCTGGACGAAGCGCAGCTCGATCGCGTGGGCGCGTTCACCTACAGCCCGGTGGAAGGTGCCAGGGCCAACGAACTGGAAGGTGCCGTCCCCGAGGATGTAAAAGAAGAGCGCCTGGCTCGTTTCATGGCCAAACAAGCCGAGATTTCTGCGGCCCGTCTGCAAGCCAAAATCGGCAAGACCATCGACGTTCTCATCGACGAAGTCGACGAGGAAGGTGCCATCGGCCGCTCCAAGGCGGATGCGCCGGAGATCGACGGTATGGTTTATCTCAACGGTGAAACTAACCTCGTCCCTGGCCAAATCGTCCAGGCCGTTGTGGAGCATGCTGACGAGCACGATCTTTGGGCTCGGCTTGTTTGATTGGTTTTAACTTGGGCTCCTAGCCCTCCGGGCTGGGAGTTCACGCACGGGTGGGGACGGCTTTCCAAAACACGCTCCTTGCGGCACGTCCCTGTGACGCTTGAGCTCCGCCATCCATGGCTCCGCACAGTTTTGGAAAGCCGTCCCCACCCGCGCTGATCTGACCGACGGGCATAGTCAGGCCGGCAGTGTCAGAAATATTCGCGATTGTCCGGGGGCCTTGGCAGGAGGCTTCTCCCAAAAATGTTGAAGGCCAAGGATGGCCTGAAACAAGCGCACATGGACGTGCTCGTAGCGGTTTTTGGGAGAAGCCTCCTGCCAAGGCCTCCCCCGAGGTCGAAAGGCTAGGGCCGAAACAAAAAGCCACGACCCAGAGCCAACGGATTACCCCCCAAGCTTCTTAACCAGAATCTCGTTAAAGAGCTTCGGGTTCCCCTGACCTTTAGAGGCCTTCATCAGCGGCCCCATGAAGCCACCAAGCATCTTCTTGCGCTTCTTGGGATCTTCCTCATTCTGGTACTGAGCCACCTGATCCGGCATGTCTGCCAGAACCTGGTCCACCATGGCCTCCAGAGCACCGGTGTCAGACACCTGCTTCAGACCCTTGGCGTCAATGATGGCATCCACATTGTCATTCTCGCCGCTCCACAGCGCCTCGAACACCTTCTTGGCGCCGGCGGAAGAAACCGTGTTATCGGCAATGCGGATCACCAGCTGACCCAGTTGGGCACCGGTAATCGGCGACTCGGCGACCGTCTTCTCTTCCGCGTTCAGGCGGGCAGAGAACTCGCCCTGGATCCAGTTGGCGGCCAGTTTTGCATCCTTGCCGTGCTCAACCGTTTCCTCGAAGAACGCGGCCAGCTTGGCGTCACCGGACAGCAGGCCGGCGTCGTAGTCGTTCAGGCCATACTGTTCCTTGAAACGCGCCTTGCGGGCGTCCGGCAGCTCCGGCAGGCGGCTGCGGGCGTCTTCGATGAAGTCGTCATCGATCACCACCGGCAGCAGGTCCGGGCAGGGGAAGTAACGGTAGTCGTTGGCTTCTTCCTTGGTCCGCATCGACCGAGACTCGTCCCGGTCGCCGTTGTACAGGCGGGTTTCCTGGATGATGCGGCCGCCGTCTTCCAGGATGTCCATCTGGCGCTCTACCTCGTGGGCAATGGCCTGTTCCATGAACCGGAAGGAGTTCAGGTTCTTGGTCTCGGTGCGGGTGCCGAGCTGGTCGGAGCCCTTGGGCTTCAGGGAGATGTTGACGTCAAAGCGCATGGAGCCCTGGGACATATCGCCGTCGCAGATGCCCAGCGAGGTCACAAGGCCGTGCAGCTTTTTCGCAAATGCCACCGCTTCCTCGGCGCTGTTCATATCCGGCTCGGTGACCACCTCGATCAGCGGCGTGCCGGCCCGGTTCAGGTCGATGCCGGACATGCCGTGGTAGTCCTCGTGCAGGGACTTTCCGGCGTCCTCTTCCAGATGGGCGTGGTGGATGCGCACGCGCTTGGTCTCGCCGTTCGCCAGGTCAACGTCGACATAACCGGGGCCAACGATCGGCTGCTCCAGCTGGGTGGTCTGGTAACCCTTGGGCAGGTCCGGGTAGAAGTAGTTCTTCCGCTCGAACGTGGAGCGGCGGCCGATCTCCGCGTTCACGGCCAGGCCGAACATCACCGCATAGCGGAAGGCGTTCTCGTTCGGCACCGGCAGGGTGCCCGGCATGGCCAGGTCCACCGCGTTGGCCTGGGTGTTGGGCTCGGCACCGTAAGCGGTGCTGGAGCCGGAAAAGATCTTGGTTTTGGTGGCGAGCTGAACGTGAATTTCCAGCCCGATCACGATATCCCACTGCATGTGTTCGTCTCCTCTCTCGGGCTTATTTAGGTTCACGCTGGTGCCAGTCGGTCACCTGCTGGAACTGGTGGGCGGCATTCAGCAGCCGGGCTTCGGCAAAGTAATCACCGATGATCTGCAGGCCAACCGGCAGGCCGTCGACAAAACCGGCCGGAACAGACATGGCCGGCAGCCCCGCGAGGTTGATGGCGATGGTGAAGATGTCCTCCAGGTACATGGTGACCGGATCGTTGGTCTTCTCACCCTGGATAAACGCCGGAGACGGGGAGGTGGGGCTCATCAGCACGTCCACTTCCTTGAAGGCATTGGCGAAATCCTGCTGGATCAGGCGGCGCACCTTCTGGGCCTTGAGGTAATAGGCATCGTAGTAACCGTGGGAGAGGGCATAGGTGCCCACCAGGATCCGGCGCTTCACCTCGGCGCCGAAACCTTCGGCGCGGGTGCGCGTGTACATGTCCATCAGATCCTTTGGATCCTCGCAGCGATAGCCGTAACGCACACCATCGAACCGGGACAGGTTGGCGGAGGCCTCCGCCGGCGCGATCACATAGTACGCCGCAATCGCCAGCTTCGCGTTCGGCAGGGACACTTCCTTCACTGTCGCGCCCAGCTTCTCGTATTCCTTCACCGCATTACGAACCTGCTCCTCCATTGCCGGAGACAGCTGATCGGTGAAGTATTCTTTCGGCAGTCCGATCTTCAGGCCCTTCAGCGGCTCGTTCAGGGTCGCCGTGTAATCCGGCACCTCCCGGTCGATGGAGGTGGAATCCTTCGGATCAAACCCCGCCATCACGTTGAGCATCAGCGCATTATCTTCTGCGCTCCTGGCGATAGTGCCCCCCTGATCCAGGGACGAAGCAAAGGCAATCATGCCGTACCGGGATACCCGGCCATAAGTCGGCTTCAGTCCGGTCACCCCACACAGCGCCGCCGGCTGGCGGATCGAACCGCCGGTATCGGTCGCCGTCGCCGCCGGCACCAGGCGCGCTGCAACAGCCGCCGCCGAACCGCCGGACGAACCACCCGGCACCCGCTTCTCACCGGAAGACAGCCCCCACGGGTTGGTCACGGCACCAAAATAGCTGGACTCGTTGGAAGACCCCATGGCGAACTCGTCCATGTTGGTCTTGCCAAGACACACGGCGCCGGCTTGCCGGAACTTCTCCGTCACCGTCGCATCATACGGCGGCACGAAATTCTCCAGCATCTTCGAGCCGCAGGTGGTCCGAACGCCGTTGGTGCAGAAGATGTCCTTATGGGCAAAAGGCACCCCAGTCCAAGCCGTCGCCTTGCCGGCGGCTCGCATCTCGTCAGCGGCACTGGCCCCTGCCAGGGCCTCTTCTTCGGTGATGGTAATAAAGCTGTTGTACTTGCCGTCTTCCTGCTTCAGACGGTCCAGGAACTGCCGGGTCAGCTCCACACTGGAAATCTCGCCGCTCTCCAGCTTGCGGGAAAGCTCTGCTACAGACTTGTTATGCATGATGAATCCTGAAATCGCTGGTCGTCAGATGGTCCGATGATGGGTTCCCGTGCGGGAGTCATTCGATCACTTTGGGAACCAGATACAGACCGTCCTCGGTTGCCGGCGCGATGGCTTGGAACGCCTCCCGCTGATTGGTCTCGGTCACCTCGTCCGGCCGCAACCGCTGCACCGCATCCAATGGATGGGCCATCGGCTCCACCGCATCGGTATCCGCGGCACTCAGCTGATCCACCAGATCCAGAATGTTGCCCAGATCCTTTTCCAGTGCCGAAACCTGCTCGTCGTCCACCTTGATGCGGGCGAGCACGGCAACTTTTTCAATGTCCTCGCGGGAAATGCTCACGTGGCCTCCAGTCTGTGAAGATTATTTAATGAAAAATCGGGTCGGTGCCTGTGCTTCCTGATTGAGGCAACTCACAAGCCCGGGAATGGTTGGGGGACGGCTTTCCAAAACTGTGCGGAGCCATGGATGGCGGAGCCCAAGCGTCACAGGGACGTGCCGCAAGGAGCGTGTTTTGGAAAGCCGTCCCCCAACCATTCCTTCACCAGGCTCTGAGGGCTCCTTTCACCGAAGTCAGAATCAATCGACTATGGTAACAGATTCGAACAATCGCGGGAGGGCCTGAAACAATTCGGAAAATGTGACAATGGTAAGGTCGAGGGCCCCGATGGCGCCTTGCCTGAGTAGGTGCTCACTGCTAAAGTTGCCGCATTCTTTTCGCAACCGCAACTCTCAGGTTGAAACTACACGAATGTTGATCAAAAGACTCCGAGGCATTTTCTCCAGCGACCTGTCCATCGACCTGGGCACCGCCAACACCCTTATATATGTGCGAGAGCGGGGTATCGTCCTGAACGAACCATCCGTGGTTGCCATCCGCACCAACAACTCCCAGAAAATGGTCGCCGCCGTCGGTGCCGAAGCCAAGCGCATGCTCGGCCGCACCCCGGGCAACATCACCGCCATCCGTCCCATGAAAGATGGTGTGATTGCTGACTTCGTCGTCACCGAAAAAATGCTCCAGCACTTCATCCATAAAGTGCACGAGAACAGCTTCATCACCCCGAGCCCGCGCGTGCTCGTGTGTGTTCCCAGCAAATCCACCCAGGTGGAACGCAAGGCCATCCGCGAATCCGCACTCGGTGCCGGCGCCCGGGAAGTGTTCCTGATCGAAGAGCCCATGGCCGCCGCCATCGGTGCCGGCCTGCCAGTCGAGGAGGCCAGTGGTTCCATGATCGTTGATATCGGTGGCGGTACCACCGAGATCGCCATCATCTCCCTGAACGGCATCGTCTACGCCGAATCCGTGCGGGTCGGTGGTGACAAATTCGACGAAGCCATCGTTACCTACGTGCGCCGCAACTACGGCAGCCTGATCGGCGACTCCACCGCCGAGCGGATCAAGCACGAGATCGGCTGTGCCTACGAAGGCCTGGAAGTCCGCGAGATCGACGTGCGCGGGCGCAACCTGGCCGAAGGTGTACCCCGGGCCTTTACCCTGAACAGCGAAGAGATTCTCGATGCCCTGCAGGAATCCCTGGCCCAGATCGTCCAGACCGTCAAGAGCGCCCTGGAACAGTCGCCCCCCGAACTGGCCTCCGATATCGCTGAGCGCGGCATCGTGCTGACCGGCGGTGGAGCCCTGCTGCGTGGTCTGGACAAGCTCATCAGTGAAGAGACCGGTCTGCCGGTGATCATTGCCGAAGACCCTCTGACCTGTGTCGCCCGTGGTGGCGGCAAGGCACTGGAAGTCATTGATCGCGGTGGCATCGGAATGTTCTCCCAGGAGGGTTAAGCCCGTGGGGAGGACTGGCCATTAAAACCATCTTCGTCCAGGGCCCCGTCCCGGGGTTCAGACTCTTTCTGGTCATACTTGCGTCGGCAGCGTTAATCGTTGCCGACGCTCGTTTTGACAAGCTGTCACCGGTGCGGAGTACCATCGCCACCGGTCTTGCCCCCGTCTACTGGCTGGGCAACGCCCCCTACGAATTCAGTGACTGGTTTTCCGGTCTGTTCGTCTCGAAGGAAGACCTGCAGCAGGAAAACGAAGACCTCCGCGCCCGCCTGCTAATTCTAGAACGCCGCGCTCTCAAATATGCGGCACTTGCTTCCGAGAATAACGAGCTGCGCCGGTTGATGAACTCGTCGGAAGTGCTGGATGACCGAGTCATCGTCGGCGAGGTGGTAGGCGTGTCGCCCGATCCCTTTTCCCACGAAGTCATTATTAACAAGGGCCTGAGCGACGGCGTCAGCCCGGGCCAGGCCATCCTCGACGCCCACGGCCTGATGGGGCAGGTGGTGCAGGCCAGTCAGATTACCTCCAGGGTGTTGCTCGTCTCGGACAGCAGCCACGCCGTGCCAGTGGAAGCGGTCCGTAACGGCCTGCGGGCCGTTCTGCTGGGTACCGGCGACCCCGATGCGCTGGAACTGGTGCATGTGCCGGACACTGCCGATATCCGCGAGGGCGACCTACTGGTCAGTTCCGGCCTCGGTGGCCGCTTCCCCAGGGGTTACCCGGTGGCCGAGGTGTCCCGAATCATCAAGGAACCGGGCGAACCCTTCATTTCCATCCAGGCGACACCAAAAGCTGAGCTGAACCAGAGTCGCCTGGTCCTGGCGGTATTCCCGCCTGAACCTGTCGAACCGGAAGAAACCGCTGGTCAGGCGACAGAATCCGGGGAGGACGGCTGATGTTGTCGGTAATCAGTTATCCGGTCTTTGTGTTTTCGCTGCTGCTGGCACTGGTGTTGAGCATCTCCCTGTTCCCGGTCGGCTGGTTTGAATTCCGGCCCGAGTGGCTGGGCCTGGTGGTGTTCTACTGGACTTTCCGGGCACCGGCCCAGTTCGGCATTCTGCTGGCCTGGTTCCTCGGGTTGCTGCTGGATGTGCTGGAGGCAACGCCTCTGGGCGTGAATGCCATGGCTATGGGCCTGATTGCCTTCCTGGTGCTGACCATCCACCAACGCCTGCGTATGTATCCGATGCCGCAGCAATGCCTGATGGTGTTCCTGCTGCTGGGCATCAATCAGATGCTGGTCCATTTCATCAAACAGCTATTGGGGGCCGGGGGAGACACCGGGTTTGGCTACCTCTGGCCGGCAGCGACCAGTGCCGTGATCTGGCCAGTGGTCTGTGTAATCCTTGATAACATCAACCGGAAGCTGGGCTAGCATGTCGCACCTGATTCTCGCCTCCGCCTCACCGCGTCGGGCAGAGCTATTGAAGCAAATTGGACTGGCGTTCACCACACAGCCGGCCGATGTGGATGAAACCCCGGAACCGGCCGAGACCGCCGAAGCATACGTCGAACGCCTGGCCCGGAAGAAAGCCCTGGCGGTGGCTGCGGAGCATCCGGAGGCACTGGTCATCGGTTCCGATACATCCGTGGTCCTCGGTGGTGACATTCTGGGTAAGCCGGTAAACAGGACCGATGCCTGTGCCACCCTGGCGCTGCTCTCCGGCCAGGTCCATCAGGTGATGACCGCGGTGGCGCTGGCACATCGTGGTCAGTGCCGGTCCTGCCTGGTGGTGACCGATGTACAGTTCCGGGAACTTGGCGGCGATGAGATCAATGCCTATGTTGCCAGTGGGGAGTCCATGGACAAGGCCGGGAGTTATGGAATCCAGGGTCTTGGTGGTATTTTTGTGAAGGAACTCAGGGGAAGTTACAGCGCTGTGGTCGGACTGCCGTTGCAGCAGACCGCCAAACTTCTGGCCGAGGCCGGCTTCCCGGTATGGACGAACTGGCCAAGCAGTCTGGAGAGCCAAGAATGAGTGAAGAAATCCTGATCAACGTTACGCCGGTGGAAACCCGGGTCGCCCTGGTGGAAAACGGCATGTTGCAGGAGGCCTACATCGAGCGCACCAGCCGCAAGGGCATCGTGGGCAACATCTACAAGGGTAAAGTCGTCCGCGTGCTGCCGGGTATGGAGGCCGCGTTCGTCGATATTGGCCTGGAGCGCGCCGCCTTCATCCACGCCTCGGATGTAATCATCAGCCAGCCAGGGGCCGAGGACCTGACCGAAGGCCCCAAAACCGTACCGGACATCCGTACCCTGCTGCGGGAAGGCCAGTCCCTGGTGGTTCAGGTGACCAAGGATCCCATTGGCACCAAGGGCGCCCGCCTCACCACCCAATTGTCGATTCCGTCCCGGTACCTGGTGTTCATGCCCGGCGTCAGTCATATCGGCATCTCCCAGCGCATCGAGGACGACAACGAGCGGGAGCGCCTTAAGACCCTGCTCGAGGAGGCGTCCGCAGAAAGCACCGATGTGAAGGGCGGCTACATCATCCGGACTGCCGCCGAGGCAGCCCCGGCCGAGGACCTGATCGGTGACATGAGATACCTGCACCGGCTCAGTCAGTCCATCCAGGAGCGCATCGCCAAGGTGCAGGCGCCGGCGGTGGTGTACCAGGATCTGCCTCTGTTTATCCGCACCATCCGCGACCTGGTTCGGCCCCAGACCGAGAAGGTCCGGATTGATAGCCGGGAGAGCTACCAGCGGGTGATGGAGTTCGTCCAGGAATTCGTCACCGAGTTTGCGGACATGGTGGAGTACTATCCCGGTGAGCGGCCGATCTTCGATCTTTACTCGGTGGAGGATGAGATCCAGAAGGCCCTGAGCCGGAAGGTTCAGCTGAAGTCGGGCGGTTACGTCATCATTGACCAGACCGAAGCGATGACCACCATCGACATCAACACCGGTGCCTTCGTCGGCCACAGGAACCTGGAAGAAACCATCTTCAAGACCAACCTGGAAGCTGCCAGGGCCATCAGCCGTCAGCTCCGGCTGCGCAACCTTGGTGGCATTATCATCATCGACTTCATCGATATGGAGGATTCCGAGCACCAGCGCCAGGTTCACCGCATGCTGGAGAAAATGCTGGAACGGGACCACGCCAAGACCAAGATCACCGGCGTGTCCGAACTGGGTCTGGTGGAAATGACCCGCAAACGCACTACCGAGAGCCTGGGCCAGGTGCTTTGTGAACCCTGCCCGGTGTGCGACGGTCGGGGCTTCCTGAAAACTGCCGAGACCGTCTGTTATGAAATCTTCAGGGAAATCCTCCGGGTCAACCGGGCCTATGATTCCGAAAGTTACCTGGTGATGGCTTCCCAGAAAGTGGTGGACCGGTTGCTGGACGAAGAGTCCGACAACGTGGCCGATCTTGAGACCTTCATCGCGAAGACCATCCGTTTCCAGGTGGAGCCTTTCTACAGTCAGGAGCAGTACGATGTTGTGTTGCTCTGATGCCCGCGCTGGTTACCGGCGCGGGGAGTAACAGAATCCATGTCCTCAGCCGATCACGGGCCACCGCTGTCGGACCTGCCTCCCGAAAGCCGGCCGGTACGTCTCGCTGCACGGCTATCGAGCCTGGTGTGGTGGTCCCTTCTGGCGGTGCTTTTGTTGTTTGCGCTTTACGCGGGCATCGGCCGGCAACTGACCCAGAATATTGATAGCTTCCGGGATGACCTCGAACTCGAGCTTTCGGCGCGCACCGGCAAACAGGTGGAAATCGGTGGCCTCGATGCTCGCTGGAACTGGCTGGACCCGACTGTACTGGCCCGGGATATCGACCTCATCGAACCCGGGACCGGTGACTATGTGGTCCGCCTTCAACACCTTCGGATCCGCCTCGATTTCCTTGCTTCCCTGCTCCGGTTCCGGGTGGTTTTTGAAGCCTTCGAGGCCGATGGCCTGGAACTGACTCTCAACCAGACCCCTGATGGCGAGGTGGGTGTCGAGGGTGTGGAATTGCCTGCGCCCGCCCGGAGTGAGTTTCAGGAGTGGCTTGAGCTGGCGGGTCGCTGGTTGTCCGATCCTTACGTCAAACTCACCCGGGTCAATCTGGCGATTCGGGACAACCAGGGCCAGTTGCGTCATCTTGAGATTCCCCAGCTGGATCTGGTCTACCGCCGTGGCCTGTTTCGGGCCTCCGGGCGCGCCATGCAGCCTGGCACCACCCAGCAGCTGGCCAGTTTCAGCCTGGTCGGGCGGCACTTCTTCACTGGCGACTTTACTGGCCAGCTTTATCTGGACGTGGATTCGGGCCGGCTGTTCGATGGCCTGGTCGACGAATACCAGTGGCGCACGCTCCGTGTCGAAGGTTTTGATCTGGGAGGGCAGCTTTGGCTGACCTTCCGGGATGGCCTTCTTCAGCAGGCAAGCGGCTCGGTACAGACGCCGTATCTGCAACTGGGTGTGGGCGATGAATCCCTGGCGCCGATCGAGAACATCAGTGCCCGTTTTGGCTGGCGCCGGGCGGAGAACGCCGGTAACACTGTGGTTTCACGAGGAGAAATTCACCTGCAGGAACTGCAGTGGACCTGGAATGAGGTCACCGTCCCGCCGTTCAGTGCGCGGCTGATGCCTCGGGAGGGTGGGGATGTCGAAGTGGTGGCGGATGCTCTGCCCCTGGGGCCCCTGCGTCGCTTGCTTGTGGTCCTGCCCCTGCTGCCGGAGCAGGCGGATCGTGTGCTCCGGAACTATCGCCCCGCAGGCTATCTGGACCGGATGCATCTGAGGTTGCCCGCCCTTGATCTGGCGGAATTCGAGCTCACCGGCCTGTTGCGTGACGTCCGGTTTCAGGCTCACGGCGGCGCTCCGGGCGCCTCCGGTCTGAATGGCCGGATTACCCTGCGCCGCAATTCCGGCTCGGTGGAACTGGCGCCCGCCGGAGAGTCAGTCACCCTTCGCTTTCCCCGGCTGTTCCGCGACGCCTGGTCGCTTCGGGAAGTGCAGGGCACCGTCGCCTGGCTGCTGGATGGTCCCATCACCCGCATGTATTCCGATAACATCCGGATGCGCTATGGCGACACCACCAGCCTCACCGGCGCCTTTGATCTGCGCATGGATCGTGAGGGCGAGGACAACCTTGGTCTTCGCGTCGGTGTCGAGGATGGGCGAGTCGGGATGCTGGAAGATTTCCTGCCGGAAAAGGTTGTAAACCCCGGCCTGTATGAATGGCTGACGACAGCGATCACCGAGGCGCGGATCACCGAGGGGGTCTACTATGGCCATGGCCAGATCGGTCGCGATGCGCCCCGGGGTTCGTTCGTCTCGTCCATGTGGTACACCTTCGAGGACGCGACGGTCCGTTACGATGAACGCTGGCCGGAAGTGACGTCGGCGCGGGGCAGGGTCGATATTCACAACGGCAACACAGACGTTCAGCTGGAGTCTGGCCGGACCGGCGGCCTGGAGCTCGGTCCGAGCCGGGTGAAGGTGATCCCCGGCGACGGCACCCGGCTCTATGTGGATGCCGCTGCCCGCGTGCCCGGTGATGCCGTGCCCTTCTGGATGGACAACAGCCCGTTGGGCGAGATGGCCGGCTCCGAGGCCCGAAGTCTGGAATACGGGGGCGAGTATGCCCTGGACCTGGATCTTGAGCTGCCTCTGGGCGAAGGCGGGGAGCCGGTGATCCAGGCCCGGGTTCAGACCTCCAATGGCTCGGTACGTTATCCAGGCGCTAATCTGAGCTGGACCGGACTCTCCGGAGATCTGACCTATCATACCGCCGATGGCTTCTCTGGAGGGCCGATTCAGGCCCGATTTTTCGGTGATCCGGTGGCGGTCGGCCTCAGTGTGGGTGCGGACGGGCAGGGCCTCGCCATTCGTCAGGAAGGTCAGCTCACGGTACCTGGCGTCTTCCGCCAGGCCGGTCTGGAAAGTGACAGTGGGTTCGGGCTCAAGGGTGCCCTGGAGTATTCCGCCGTCTTGACGGTCGGAGCGGACACCACGTCCGGTATCCGGGTACGTTCCAATCTTGAGGGGCTTGCCGTGGACTGGCCTGAACCACTGGGCAAGAGCGCCGAAGAACAGGCGCCGCTGGAGGCCACCCTCGATCCCCGGGCCGACGGGGGGCTCCGGATCGCCGGTAGCTGGGAGAACCGGATGGGCTTCGATTTCCTCTGGCACGACACCGGTTTCGACCTGACCCTTGGCCACCTTTACTTGGGTTCCCATACCCTCAGAAATATCCAGATCAGTGCGCTGCAGCTGGAGGACCGCTGGGTCGTAAGTACCCGTTCCGAGCGGGCGGTAGGCCGGGTAGTATTGCCGGATGGTGACGAGCCGGTGAAGGCCGATTTTGAGGTGTTGAGATTGGTCCGGGACGATGAGCAACGGGAAGCCCAGCCGGAGTTACTGACCCTCGAAGAGCAACTGGAAGCTTTCCGGGCCCTGGATATGGGCAGTTGGCCGGACATTGATGTCAGCATTGCAGACCTTCAGCTCAACGACGAGAGCCTGGGAACCTGGACGTTCCTTCTGCGACCGGAACCGTTCCAGCTCAAGGTCAATGACATCGAGGGCCGCCTGAACTCCCTGACCCTGCTGGGGGAGATGACCTGGAGTATCGCCGCTGACCGGGAAGTCAGCCGCTTTGCCGGTTCGGTAACCGGTGGTTCCCTGACCGATCTGAACCGGCTGTTTGGCACAGAAATTCCGCTGGAAAACCGGCAGACCAATTTCGAACTTGACCTGGACTGGCCCGGGCGACCCGATGATTTCTCCGTACGGGAGGTTAGTGGAACGGTCAGTCTGCGTCTTGATGAGGGGATTATCCTGGAGCAGAACAACACCGCCCAATTGTTCCGGATCTTCAACCTGCTGAACGCTGATGCCCTTTGGCGGCGCCTGAAACTGGATTTTTCCGACCTCTATGAACGGGGTGTGGCTTTTGACGCCATCTCCGGCAAGGCACGGATCACCAGCGGTTTGCTGACCATGGATCCCGAGCTGCAGATTGTCGGTCCCTCGGGAGCGTTCAAACTCAGCGGCACCACGGACCTGTCCGAGGAAACCCTGGACATGCGGCTGGTAGTGGTCCTGCCGCTCACCCAGAACTTGCCTCTTGCGGCCCTGCTCATGGGGGCGGGGGCACCGATTGGCGGTGCCTTGTTCGTGCTGGACAAGGTTCTGGGCGACCCGTTGAGTAAACTGACCAGTGCCACCTATAGTGTTACCGGGGCCTGGGATAATCCCGAGGTTGATCTTCGCCGGGTCTTCGATACCGGCGAGTAGTGCGAACGGAGAAGGATTTTATGACCACACAGGAAAAACAGCGGGTAACTGCGATCCAGATGGTGAGCACCCGGGACATCGAGGCGAATCTGCAGGAAGCGGAGCGTTTGCTGGCCGAAGCAGCCCGCCAGGGCGCGAAGGTAGCGGTGCTGCCGGAGAACTTCGCCGTGCTGTCGACCCAGGACATGATTGACTGTGGCCGGACAGAGGCGGGCGACAGACCGGTAATCCGGGATTTCCTGTCAGTCCAGGCCCGAACGCTCGGGATCTGGATTGTAGGTGGCTCCCTGCCTTTGGCCCAGCGACCGGATGGTACCGATATTGAGGATCGGGTGCGGGCCACATGTCTGGTGTATGACGATCAGGGCCAGGAGGTCGGTCGTTACGACAAGATTCACTTGTTCGATGCCAAAGTAGAGGATGCCCATGGCCAATATCGGGAATCGGACACCTTCGAGCCCGGGGAGCGCGTGGTGACCGTGGATACGCCAGCGGGCAAACTGGGAATGGCCATCTGCTACGATCTGCGTTTCCCGGAGCTGTTCCGCGCGCTGAGGGAGCAGGGCGCCGAGTGGATCTGCCTGCCAAGCGCCTTCACCTGGCAAACCGGCGATGCCCACTGGCACGCCCTGATCCGCGCCCGGGCCATCGAGAACCAGGTCTGGGTCGTCGCCCCTGGCCAGGGCGGCCAGAACAGCGAACGCCGCCGCACCTACGGCCACACCCTGATCTGCGATCCCTGGGGCAAGATCACCGCCGAGCGCGAAGAAGACGGCCCCGGCGTGATTACCGCCGAGCTGGATCTGGAGCGGCTGAAGCAGGTGAGGGAGAACATGCCCGTTTGGGAGCACCGGCGGCTCGTTTAACTCAGAGGTCTAACTCAGGGGCCAGATGAACTAGTTCATCTGGCCCCATTCTGGCCTCTAACCCCGCCTCAGGGGTCTGATGAAAACCTTCATCTGACCCCATTCTGGCCTCTAACCCCGACTCAGGGGTCTGATGAAAACCTTCATCTGACCCCATGTTCAGGTCAGACTCCGGGATCGCATCTAAAAACGGGGTCAGAAGAAAGCGTTCTTCAGACCCCTGGGGGATGACCCCGTCTTCACCGGTCCCAGCTCCGCACTATTCAATTTCGTCAATACACTCCCGCAAATACCGAAACAGCTTCTTCGCCTGCCCGGTATTCTTCTCCTTCTCGGCATCCCGCTTCGCATTCCGCGCCAAGTTCCGCAGATGCTGGATATCCGCCGACGGGCAGTAATCAATAAACTCCCCCACCGCTGAATCTCCCTCGGTCACCATCCGGTCGCGCCAGCGTTCGGCCAAGTGGTGGCGGCGGGTATGCTCGGCGCTGCCGGCGTCGAAGGCGTCGAGACCGCGCTCGATGGCTTCCGGGTCTTCCTCGTTGCGCATGACCTTGCCGATGTAATGCAGGTGCCGCCGGCGCGCCTCATTCTTGCGGATTCGCCGGGACTCGACAATGGCCGCCTTCAGGGTATCGCTGATGGGCAAGCTGTTGAGCTGGTCGTCGCTCAGATCCAGCATACGCTTGCCCACTTCCTGCAGGGCGTGCATTTCCCGCTTGATCTGGGATTTGCTGGGACCGAGGTCTTCCTGGAATTCGTCGTCGTGGTGATCTGTCATAGTGGGTCCTAAAGCCGGAGCCGGATGAAAGCCTTCATCTGACCCCATGTTAACTTGTGTGCGAGGGCCAACTCGGGGGTTAGTCCAAAGTCGGGGCCAGATGAAAGCCTTCATCTGACCCCATTTTCAGGTGCAACTCAGGGGTCTGAAGAAAACCTTCTTCTGACCCCAAGTTTATATCAGACCCCATCTTTGCCGATCAGGCGTAAAAAATCGTCGCCAACCCTAGAAACGCCATAAACCCCACCACATCCGTCACCGTGGTCAGAATAACGCTTCCCGCCAGTGCTGGATCAATATTCCGGGATTTCAGGAACAGCGGCAACATGGTGCCCACAAAGGCGGCGGCGACGAGGTTGATGACCAGGGCGGCGGCAATGATGCCTCCGATCATCAGATCCTGGAACCAGACTGCGGCGGCCGTGGCCACTACCAGGGCCCAGAACAGGCCATTGAGCGCCCCCACAAAGAATTCCCGGTTCAACAGCCATCGCACGTTGGCGCCACTGATCTGGCCCACGGCCATGCCCCGGATGACCAGGGTAAGAGTCTGGCTGCCGGCAATGCCGCCCATACTGGCGACGATGGGCATCAGTATCGCCAGGGCAACCACCTTGCTGATGGTGTCCTCGAACAGCCCGATCACCGCCGAGGCAATGAAAGCGGTGACCAGGTTGATCCCCAGCCACACCGCCCGGCGGCGGGTGGTTTTCCAGACCGGGGCAAAGGTGTCTTCATCCTCGTCCAGACCGGCCATGCTCATCAGGGAGTGGTCGGCGTCTTCCCGGATAACGTCAACCACGTCATCGATGGTGATGCGCCCGAGCAACCGGCCTTCCTCGTTGACCACCGGCGCCGAGATCAGGTCGTAGCGCTCGAACAGGGTCGCGACCTTGGTGTCGGAAAGGGCCACGGGAATGGGTTCGACTTCGGTGTCCATGACCTCGCGCACGGTGGCTGCAGGGTTGGACACCAGGATCCGGGTAATGGGCAGCACGCCGATAAATTCATCCCGCCGGCTGACCACGATCAGGCTGTCGGTCATCGGAGGCAGGTTACGGTGCCGGCGCAGGTAACGGAGCACAACGTCGATATTGATGTCCGGGCGCACCGTGATGGTGTCCGTGTTCATCAGACCACCGGCGGTGTCCTCCGGATAGGACAGCACTTCCTCGACCCGCAGACGGTCCTGCTCGTCCATGGTGTCCAGAACCTCCTGGATCACCGTATCCGGTAGCTGCTGCAGCAAGTCGGCGAGATCGTCCGACTCGAAATCCTCAATGATGTCCGCCAGTTCCTGGGCGTTCAGCTGACTCAGGAAGTAGCTACGGATGTCATCGCTGAGGTACTGAAGGACTTCGCCCTCCAGATCCTTCTCCACCAGGTTCCAGAGCAGGGCACGCTGACGGGGAGGGGAGGATTCCAGCAGGTGGGCGATATCGCTGGGGCTCAGGCCGCCATTGAGGATGCGGGCAACCTGCTTGAGGGCACCACTATCCAGCGCCTCACTCAGAGAGCGCAAACGCTGCTTGGCCTGGCTTTTTTCCAGAATATCGGTCATGGATCACCTGCTTGCTGAAAACGCCTTTATTATAGCGGAGTTAGGCGTTACAGGTGAGTTAAAACGGAGACAAATCCCCAGGGGTCTGAAGAACACTTTCTTCTGACCCCATTTTCAAACCGGGCTCAGAACATGCGCCAAACTCGGGGTCAGAAGAGGGTGTTCTTCAGACCCCTGTGCATATTCACCGTCATTCCCCCTCACCGAAGTAGTTATCAATCAACGCCGCCAGCGCCTCAATGGCCCCTTCCTCATCCGGTCCCTCGGCAATCAGTTCCACCTCGGTACCCTGGCTGGCAGCAAGCATCATCACGTGCATGATGTTCTTGGCATCCACCTCGCGGCCGTTGCGGGCGATCCGGACCTGGCTGTCGAACTCGGAGGCGGTGGCCACCAGCTTGGCTGTGGCGCGGGCGTGCAGGCCGAGTTTGTTGATGATGGTGATGGGGCGGCGGATCATGACGGTTCAGGTCTCTTCCCGGGCTTGCAGGTGGGGCAGCTCGGTGTGGCGCACCTGCACGTTGTTGTAGTGTTTGCGGAAATGCTTGCCCAGCTGCTCGCAGATATACACGGAGCGATGCTGGCCGCCGGTGCAGCCGATGGAAATAGTCATGTAGCTGCGGTTGCTTTCGGCAAAGCCGGGCAGCCAGTTGTCCAGGAAGGCGATCAGGTCATCGACCATCTTGCGGCTGGCCGGCTCCCGCTCCAGGAAATCGATCACCGGCTGGTCGGTGCCCACATACTGGCGCAGGCTGGTGTCCCAGTAGGGGTTGGGCAGGCAGCGGACATCGAACACGTAATCGGAATCCAACGGAACCCCGTGCTTGAAGCCGAAGGACTGAAACAGCAGGGCCAGTTCCTGCTCCTTGCGGCCCACCACCCGTTGCTTCACCTGATCCCGCAGCTGGTACATCGACATGCCGGTGGTGTTGATATAAAGGTCCGCGAGTTTGGACAGCGGTTCCAGCAGCTTTTTTTCGCTGGTGATGGCTTCGCGCAGGGAAGTCCTGTCGTCGCTCAGTGGGTGCTTCCGGCGCGTGGCGTGGAAACGCTGGAGCAGCGACTGCTCGTCGGCATCCAGGAAGATGATCTCCACGGTAATGCCGGTTGCCTGGAGCTGGTTGTAGAGGTCCTCGAAGTTGGCGAGTTCTCCGGACAGGTTCCGTGCATCAATGCTGACCGCCATCTTGTTGAGGCGGCCGGGCTTCTCCTGGGTGGCCGCTTCCCGGGTCAGCGGGAACAGCAATCCGATGGGGAGGTTATCGATGCAGTAGAAGCCCAGGTCTTCCAGTACATGCAGTGCGGTACTCTTGCCTGAGCCTGACCTGCCACTCACGATGATCAACTTCATGCCCAGCATACCTCCGGTAAAGTCGGGTTCAGCCGTTAGCGGCTGTCATGCGCTCATACAACGTCCTTGCATCTTCGCACTCACGGAGCCTGTTGCAGAAGGACCGCTCATTGAATTTCTCGGCCAGTTGGCTAAGCAGCTCCAAATGCTCACTGGTCGCCTCCTTGGGCACGATCAGGGCAAACACCAGGTCCACGGGCTGGTTGTCGATAGCATCGAACTCGACGCTTTCCTCCAGCGTCACCAGTACACCGATCACCCGGTTCAGGCCTTCCAGCCGGCAGTGGGGGATGGCAATCCCCTGGCCGATTCCGGTACTTCCGAGCCGCTCGCGCGCGATCAGATTGTTGAAGATCTCGGTGTCGCTCAGGGCTTCATCTTGCTGGTGGATCTTTTCAGCGATGAACTCCAGAACCCGCTTCTTGCTTGATGCCGGCACCCGGCAGAGGGTCAGTTCCGGTACAAGGATGTTGTCTATGGTCAGGGATGTGTCGCTCATGGATCGACTGCATTTCCGTAAAAAAAAGGCTGCGACACCCGAAGTGCCGCAGCGCCATTGGATTACTGCACGGAGACGGACTGTTAACGTTGTCCGTTACCGTGCATCCGGTCTACGTTCTTTTCCTTGTGCTTGAGAACCTGGCGATCCAGCTTGTCGATCAGGGCATCGATGGCTGCGTACATGTCCTCATTCTCGGCCTTTGCATGAACTTCACCGCCACCCGCTACATGCAGAGTCCCCTCCGCAATCTGGCGCACTTTTTCGACCTCCAGGGTCACCTGACAGTTGGAGATGTGATCAAAATGGCGCTCCAGCTTGTCGAACTTCTCGGTAACATAGTCCTTGAGGGAGGGAGTCAGTTCTACGTGATGGCCTGAAATATTGAGTTGCATAGGCGTCTCCTGTTGTTACACCAGTCGTTTGCGTTCATTGGAAGGCGGAATATGCATCGCCTCCCGGTACTTGGCCACGGTGCGTCTTGCCACCTTGATGCCCTGTTCTCCTAGCATGGCTGCAATTTTACTGTCACTCAATGGCTTTTTGGGAGTTTCCGCGGCAATCAGTTTCCTGATCATCGCGCGAATGGCCGTTGAGGAACATTCACCCCCTTCATCCGTGCTGACATGGCTGGAGAAAAAGTACTTCAGCTCAAAGATGCCCCGGGGCGTGTGCATGTATTTCTGCGTGGTCACCCGGGAAATGGTGGACTCGTGCATGTCCACGGCCTGGGCAATATCGGACAGGATCAACGGCTTCATCGCCTCCTCACCCTGGTCCAGGAAGCCCTGTTGGTGCTCCACGATGCGGGTGGCCACCTTCAGCAGGGTTTCATTCCGGCTCTGCAGGCTCTTGATGAACCACTTTGCTTCCTGCAATTGATCGCGCAGGTAGGTGTTGTCTGCACTGCTGTCCGCACGCCTTATAAGAGAAGCATAGCTCGCATTCACGCGGATGCGGGGGGCAATTTCCGGATTCAGTTCCACCCGCCAGCGGCCGTTGTGTTTGCGAACGATGACATCGGGGATGACGTAATCCGGCTCGCCGTGGTCGATCACATCGCCCGGCCGGGGGTTGAGGCCGGTGATCAGCGCCAGGATTTCCCGCAACTGCTCTTCCTTCAGGCGGCTTCTGCGCAGCAGCTGGGCGTAGTCCCGGTTACCCAGGAGGTTGATGTAGTGGGTAATCACCAGCCGAGCCTGAGCCAGCCAGGGGGTATCCGGTGGCAGCTGGTTAAGCTGGATCAGCAGGCATTCCTGCAGATCCCGGGCAAATACGCCAGCCGGGTCCAGGTGCTGGAGCCGGTGCAGTACCGCTTCCACCTCGTCCAGTTCCAGGGGGTCCTCGTCGGCGTCGTCCTGCAGGCCGGCATGGATTTCCTCCAGCGGACTGGTCAGGTAGCCGTGATCGTCCACCGCATCGAGCAGGGCATGGGCGATGGCCCGGTCCCGCTCGCTCATGGGTGTGAGGTTGATCTGCCATTCCAGGTGATCGTGCAGGGTTTCGGTGGGCGAGTTGCGGGTCTCGAAATCCTGGTCGTTGTCGTCGTCATTGCGGGCCGACGAGGCCGGGGCGGACTGATAGATGTCGTCCCAGGCAGTGTCGACCGGCAGGTCGTCCGGGATGTTATCGGGAACCTCGTTCTCGCTGGTCCATTCCGGGCCGGCGTCGTCCCAGTCATCGCCGGTTTCGGCACTGGCAGTGGAACCCTGTTCGTCGTCGTCCCGGTTTTCGGTGTTGTCCGCCGGTGCTTCGGCGTGGTCGTCGTCCTCGGAGGTTTCCAGCATCGGGTTGGAATCGAGGGCCTGCTGGATTTCCTGTTGCAGATCGAGGGTGGAGAGCTGCAGAAGCCGGATCGCCTGTTGCAGCTGGGGCGTCATGGTCAGGCTCTGACCCAGCTTTAACTGTAATGAAGCTTTCATCACCATACGTTCAGGATCCGTTACTCGTCACGCTCTGTCACCTTGGTATCAGAGAAAAAATGCTTTGTATGCTAGCTAGTTGCCGTAGCAAGCAAGTTCTTTGCCGAGTTTACTGGAAACGGGGGTCAGATTGAACATGAAAGGTGGCGGGGAGGTGAAACTCAGGGGTCTGATGAAAACTTTCATCTGACCCCAACTTAGACCCTTGGCTCGTGCTTGAAGTTAACTCGGGGTCAGAAGAAGGATTTCTTCAGACCCCTGGGCGCCCCTCACAACCGGAACTCATCCCCCAGGTACACCTCTTTCACCTGCTGATTCGCCAGAATTTCCTCCGAACTCCCGGAGGCGATAATATGCCCCCCGGAGACGATGTAGGCGTTCTCGCAGATATCCAGCGTTTCCCGCACGTTGTGGTCGGTTATCAGCACTCCGATGCCCTTGTCCCGCAGGTGGCGGATGATGTGCTTGATATCGCTCACCGAGATCGGATCGACGCCGGCGAAGGGTTCGTCCAGCAGGATGAAGGCCGGCTCCATCGCCAGGGCGCGGGCGATTTCCACCCGCCGGCGCTCGCCGCCGGACAGAGCCATGCCGACGCTGTCGCGGATGTGGGTGATGTGGAACTCTTCCAGCAGCTCTTCGAGCTTGGCATCACGCTCGGCCCGGTCGAGGCCCTTGCGGGTTTCCAGGATCGCCATGATGTTGTCCCGCACGGTCAGTTTGCGGAATACCGAGGCCTCCTGAGGCAGGTAGCCGATCCCCTTGCGGGCCCGCCCGTGCATGGGCAGGGGCGTGATGTCCTGGCCATCAATGGTGATGCGGCCGCGATCGGCGGGCACCAGGCCCACAATCATGTAAAAGCAGGTGGTCTTGCCGGCGCCGTTGGGGCCGAGCAAACCGACGATTTCGCCACTCTGGATTTCCAGGGAAACGTCGATCACGACCTTTTTCTGTTTATAGCTCTTTGCCAGGTTACTGGCTCTCAGTACTGCCATCGGATCCCTGTCTGGTGCTGCGGGGCTGGATAACCATTTCAACCCGGCCAGTGCCGGATCCCGTGTCCTGGCCGCCCTTGGCGGTAACGACCCGGCGAACCGTATCGTAATGGATCAGGTCGCCGCGGAACAGGTTGCCATTCTGCTCAATCACCGCCTCCCGTTCAAAGGTCAGCTGCTGGTCATCGGCAGACCAGGTGATGTTCAGGGCGCGGGCATCGGTCTCGCCCTCACCGTCACGGCTCGGCTGGGTGTAGTGGGCCGGGGCGCCGGAAGCCTCGATACGGTTCAGGCCTTCCGTGTTGCGGTACAGCACGACCCGTTCGGCAGTCAGTCGGGTCTTGCCCTGGGTGAGGATCACGTCACCGGTATAGGTGGCCACGCCTTTGCTGTCGTCCAGCCGCGCGCTGTCGGCGCTGACGGTGATCGGCTGGTCGGAATCCAGGTCGAAGGCCAGGACCGGGCTGCTGAGGGCCAGCGCCAGCAGGGTGGCCAACACGCCGGACGGGTGTTTATTGAACGGTCTCATAACGTCCTTCCACGTCGGAGTTGAGCTCCAGAATTCGGTCGTTGATCCAGGCTTTCATGCCGGTGGCACGGGTCACGCCGATGCGATCGGTGATCTCCACCGGAGCGTCGGTATAGATGATGTTCTGATCGTTGTCCAGCGTCAGCTTTGACGTGGTCAGGGTCGCCTCACGGTCGCCAATCGGGCGAATGATACGCACGTTGTCGGTCAGGTACAGCAGATTCTCGTTCTGAAGCAGGCTGCCGTTGTCCGCCGAGATTGTCCAGGGGTTGGTGCCCGGTTCGCCGCGGATACGGGCGATGGGCGATACCATGGTGGCCATGTTGCCCTCCTCGAACTGCTCGATCCGCGGGCTGGAGAAGCGCACTTCCAGGTTGCCGTTCTCGTCATAGGCGGTGTAGGTCCCGTCCACCACAAAGCCATCCGGTTCGGCCGGACCGCGCAGGGCAGCAGCGTCGGGGGCCGGCGCTTGTGGCTCGTCACTGCGCCAGAGCAGGAGCATGGCGACCGCGACCAGGGCAATCACCGCGAGCGTCCGCGCCAGCGGGCGTTCGGTGACTTGCCGGAGCGACTCCAGGGGGCTGCTCATCCCTCGGGCTCCACGTAGGGTGCAAGCGCGGCGTCCAGTTTGTTCTGGGCAGTCAGGATCAGGTCACAGGCCTCCCGTACGGCGCCATTTCCACCGGCCACGCTGGTGCAGTAGTCCGCGTGCTGACGGACCAGCCAGTAGCTGTTAGGCACAGTGATGCCCAGACCGGCAAAGCGCAGTGCCGGCAGGTCGGGCAGGTCGTCGCCCATGTAGGCAATCTCTTCCGGGGCGATGTCCATGGTGCGGACCAGTTCCTGCAGGGCCACTTTCTTGTCCTCGCGACCCTGCATCAGGTGCGGGATGCCCAGGTCGTTCATGCGCTTTTCGGTCAAGGGCGAGCGCCGACCGGTGATCACGGCCACGGTGATGCCGGCGGCCATAAGCTGTTTCAGACCAAGGCCGTCGAGGATGTTGAAACCCTTGAGTTCGTCGCCATTGGCGCTGAAATAGAGCTTGCCGTCGCTCATGATGCCGTCCACGTCCAGCGCGATCAGCCGGATGCGGGCGGCCCTGGCGATCAGCTCTTCAGGCCATTGCGAAGCCAGCGGGCTGGTCAGGTCGGCCATCAGATCACTCCCGCCCGGAGTAGGTCGTGCATGTTGATGGCGCCGACCAGGGCGCCTTTATCGTCGGTGACCGGCAGGGCGTTGATCTTCATCTCTTCCATGATGTTCAGGGCCTCGGCCGCCAGGTGGTCGGCGGCGATGGTTTTGCCGTGGCGGGTCATCACTTCCTCGATGGCGGTGTTGTGGATGTCCACGGATCGGTCCAGGGTGCGGCGCAGGTCACCGTCGGTAAAGACGCCGGTGAGGTTGCCATTGGCGTCCAACACCGTGGTCATGCCCAGGCCCTTGCGGGACATCTCCAGCAGGGCACCGCTGAGGGTGGTGCCTTCGGTGACCGCGGGAATCTGCTCGCCGGCGTGCATGATGTCGGACACCTTGAGCAGCAGGCGCCGGCCCAGGCTGCCCCCGGGGTGGGAGAAGGCGAAATCCTCGGCGCTGAAGCCGCGGGCTTCCAGTAAGGCCACCGCCAGTGCATCTCCCATGACCAGGGTTGCCGTCGTACTGGAAGTGGGGGCGAGGCCCAGCGGGCAGGCTTCTGCGTCCACCCGGACATCCAGGTTGGCTACTGCTTCCCTTGCCAGTACCGAGTCCGGGTTGCCGGTCATGCTGATCAGCGGGGCACCCATGCGTTTGATCAGCGGCAGGATGGTGACCACCTCACTGGTGTTGCCGCTGTTGGAGATGGCAATGACGACATCCTGACTGGTGATCATGCCCAGATCGCCATGGCTGGCTTCTCCGGGGTGGACAAAGAAAGAAGGCGTGCCGGTGCTGGCCAGGGTAGCCGCGATCTTGTTGCCGATGTGGCCGGACTTGCCCATGCCGGTCACCACGACTCGGCCCTTGCAGGCCATGATGGTCTCGCAGGCGCGGAGGAAGTGGTCGTCGATGCGGCCTTCGAGGGCCTCGATGGCATCGCGCTCGATGCGAATGGCGCGTAGGGCGGATGTCCGGAAATCGTGGCTGGTCTGTTCAGTCATCGGGCTCTGGCCTGGCTTGTATCGGGGGATTTCGGCAAAAAGCGTTGAAAGTGGCGCAAGTATATCATTTTCAGTAATTTCGGTGATGACCATCACGACATTTTACCTCCCAGACATTGAGGTTAGGCGCCGCATCGCATAATGTAGCCCCTCCTCGAAAGGGACAGATTATGGGTTCGACTGCATACATATCTCTGAAGGACGTTGTCTTCTCCCGTTCCGGCCGGCGGATCTTCGATGGCATCACCCTGGATATCCCCAGGGGCAGGATCACCGCGATCATGGGCCCCAGTGGGACAGGAAAGACCACACTGCTGCGGCTGATCGGGGGGCAACTGCGCCCGGACAGCGGCAGCGTCCAGGTCGATGGCCACGAGGTGCCGCGCCTCAAGCGCAAGGCCCTGTACGCGCTGCGCGAGAAAATGGGGATGCTGTTCCAGAGTGGCGCCCTGTTCACCGACCTGAGTGTCTTTGAAAACGTGGCTTTCCCGCTGCGGGTGCACACAAAGCTGCCTGAAGACATGATCCACGACATCGTGCTGATGAAGCTTGAAGCCGTCGGCCTGCGGGGCGCGCGCCACCTGATGCCCTCGGAGCTCTCCGGCGGCATGACCCGCCGGGTTGCCCTGGCTCGCAGCATTGCCCTGGATCCGGAGCTGATCATGTACGACGAGCCCTTCGCCGGCCAGGATCCCATCGCCATGGGCGTGCTGGTCAAGCTGATCCGGGATCTGAACAGCTCCATGGGATTGACCAGCGTGCTGGTGTCCCATGACGTGCCCGAGTCCCTGAGTATCTGCCATTACGCCTGTATCATTGCCGACGGCAAGGTCATTGGCGAAGGCACGCCGGAGGAGCTGAAAGCGCACCCATCGGACCAGGTCCAGCAGTTCCTGCAGGGACAGCCGGACGGACCGGTGCCTTTCCATTATCCCGCGGATGATGCCGGCAAGGACTTCGGTCTGGGAGGAGGCGTCTGATGCTGAACCGTATCGCTTCCCTGGGCCGGCTGGGCCTCGATGTTGTCGCTTCCCTCGGCCGCTCCGGGCGTTTTCTGGCCGGGGTGCTGAGTGGCGTGCCGCGCCCGGTGACCGGCTTCCCGCTGCTGGTCAAACAGATTTATGCGGTCGGGGTGTTGTCTCTGGCCATTGTCGTGGTGTCCGGCCTGTTCATCGGCATGGTGCTGGGGCTGCAGGGTTACACCATACTCTCCGATTACGGTTCCGAGGCTGCCATTGGCCAGATGATTGCGCTGACCCTGGTGCGGGAGCTCGGGCCGGTGGTCACCGCCTTGCTGTTCGCCGGGCGGGCTGGCTCGGCCCTGACCGCGGAGATCGGCCTGATGAAGGCCACCGAGCAGCTGTCCAGCATGGAAATGATGGGGGTGGACCCCTTACGGCGGGTGATCGCACCACGCCTGTGGGCCGGCTTTATCGCCATGCCGATACTGGCGGTCATCTTCTCCGTGGTCGGTATCTGGGGCGGCATGCTGGTCGGTGTGGAATGGCTGGGCGTGTTCGAAGGTTCCTTCTGGGGCAACATGCAGTCTTCCGTGGACTTTGTGGACGACGTGATGAACGGCTTCATCAAGAGTGTCGTGTTCGGATTCGTTTGCGCCTGGATCGCGGTGTTCCAGGGCTATGACTGTGTGCCCACGTCTGCCGGAATCAGTTCCGCCACCACCAAGACCGTGGTTTACTCGTCCCTGGCCGTATTGGGGCTGGATTTTGTGCTAACCGCCGTAATGTTCGGCGATTTCTGAGATTGATCAACGGGAGCCGGTAATGGCACAGAGAACCACTGAAATCATTGTTGGTCTGTTCATGGTTGCGGGGCTGGCGGCTTTGCTGGTGCTGGCGCTTCAGGTCAGCGGGTTGTCGCCCAAGGCCGCCGAGAGCACCTACACCCTGTACGCCAATTTCAACGATACCGGCGGCCTGACACCCCGGGGTAAGGTGTCCATGGCCGGGGTGACGGTCGGCACCATCGAGTCCATTTCCCTCGACAAGGAAACCTTCCAGGCCCGGGTGAAAATGTCGATTCATGCAGAGGTGGACAACATTCCGGCGGACAGTTCCGCAGTTATACGTACATCCGGTCTGCTCGGTGAGCAGTACATTGACATATCCATCGGTGGGGACATGGAATCGCTACAAGCCGGCGATACCTTCTATTCCACCCAGTCCGCCATGAACCTTGAGCGGCTGATCAGTAACTTTGCTTCCGGCAAATGAGCGCCGGAGCACTGACCGAACAGAGATAGCGGGAGATCCTGATGGTTGCTTTGACCCAACGACTTTTCCTGGTCCTGGCCCTGGTGGTCGCGACAGCTGCCCAGGCGCAGGCGGGGCAGGCCGAAGAGTTGCGTGAATACGTGGACGTGAACACCCAGAAACTGGTGAAGAAGCTCAATGAAGAGCGTGGTTTGTATGAGGAGGATCCCGAGGCCTTCTACCAAAGCATGGATGAAACCCTGACCGATTTCGTGGATTTCCGGCGCATCGCCGCCCGCGTAATGGGGCGCTATGCCCGCCAGACCACGCCCGAGCAGCGTGACGAGTTTGTTGAGACGTTCAAACGCAGCCTGTTCGACAGCTACGCCAAGGCCCTGGTCGACGCCGAGGATTTCGAGATCAACGTTCAGGAAGCGACTATCCTGCCCAGGGATGAGAATCGTGCCACGGTGGACCTGCAGGTGATCAGCTCCTCCGGAAATCGCTACCCGGTGGTCTATTCCATGTACCGGAACGAAGAGGGTCGGTGGCTGATGGAAAACGTGATCGTAGAGGGCGTGAACATCGGCCTCGCCTTCCGGGACCGGTTCGGCCAGGAAATGGAAGCGAATCGGGGCCAGATCCAGGTCGTGATTGACGGCTGGAGCGATGCCGCCAAGGCCATTGATCTGGACGGGGACGCAGACAACTCATGAGTCCTTCCGCCCCGCGCGCCGAGCTCCGGGATGGCGAGATGACCGTGACCGGCGAGGTGGATGCCTCGTCGGTCATTGCGCTTCGCCAGCAGGGGGAGCAGCTGATTGCCGGCGTCAACGACGGCCTCGTGGTTGATGTCTCCGGTCTTGAAACCGCCCACAGTGTGGTGCTCTCCATGATGCTGTGCTGGGAGCGGCTTGCCAGGAAACAGGGCATCGACCTGAGTTTTCGCGGTATCAATGGCCGCCTTGCCTCGCTGGCATCACTGAGTAATCTGAGTGGCCAGCTGACCCGCGCCGACTAATTGGTTACAATCTCGCCCCTGATTTTTCCAAAACACCCGAGGATAGTTTATGGACGCCGCCGAAGTCACCAAACTGGTCGAAGAAGCCTTGCCCGGTTGCGAGGTTCAGGTCCAGGTTGATGGTACCCATTACATGGTCGTCGTGGTGGGTGAGGTATTCGAAGGCCTGCCGACCATCAAGCGGCAGCAAATGATCAACAAGGCGCTGTTCCAGCACATTATGGACGGCACCATCCACGCCCTGCATCCGCGTGCCTTCACTCCCGCAGAATGGGCCGAGCGCCAGGGCTGATACGCCCGCCTGACACAGGAATTCTATTTTGGACAAACTTCTGATTCGCGGGCGCAGACCCCTCGATGGCGAAATCCGTATTTCAGGTGCCAAGAACGCGGCACTGCCGATCCTCGCTGCCACCCTGCTGGCGGACGAGCCGGTCACCGTGGGCAACCTGCCGCACCTGCACGACATCACCACCATGATCGAGCTGCTGGGCCGCATGGGTGTTGAGGTGATCATTGACGAGAAGATGAGCGTGGAGATCCACGCCAACACCATCAAGCACTTCCACGCGCCCTATGAACTGGTCAAGACCATGCGCGCGTCGATCCTGGTGCTGGGCCCGCTGGTGGCTCATTTCGGCGAGGCCGAGGTGTCTCTGCCTGGTGGTTGTGCCATCGGCAGCCGGCCGGTGAACCTGCACATCCACGGCCTGGAGCTGATGGGTGCGGATATCAAGGTCGAGAACGGTTACATCAAGGCCAAGACCAACGGCCGCCTGAAGGGTGCCCACATTTTCCTGGACACCGTGACCGTAACCGGCACCGAGAACCTGATGATGGCCGCGGCCCTGGCTGACGGCAAGACCATCCTTGAGAACGCAGCCCGTGAGCCGGAAGTGGTGGACCTGGCCGAGTGCCTGATCGCCATGGGCGCGGACATCAAGGGCCACGGCACTGCGACCATCGAAATCAACGGTGTCGAGCGCCTGCACGGTTGCCACTACAACGTGCTGCCGGACCGCATCGAGACCGGTACCTTCCTGGTAGCCGCCGCCGCCACCGGTGGCCGGGTGAAGCTGAAGGACACCCGTGAGGATCTTCTTGAAGCGGTCCTCCTGAAGCTGGAAGAAGCGGGCGCCCACATCGAGACCGGTCCGGACTGGATCGAGCTGGACATGAAGGGCAAACGGCCGAAAGCGGTGAGTCTGCGCACGGCACCGTACCCGGCGTTCCCCACAGACATGCAGGCTCAGTTCGCCGCCATGAACGCGGTGGCGGAAGGAACCGGCACCATCGTGGAGACCGTGTTCGAGAACCGCTTCATGCACTTGCAGGAACTTGGCCGCATGGGTGCGGACATCTCCCTGGAAGGCAACGCCGCCATCATCAAGGGCGTCGCGCATCTGACCGGTGCACCGGTGATGGCCACAGACCTGCGGGCCTCGGCCAGCCTGGTGATTGCCGGCCTGGTGGCCGATGGCGACACCATCGTGGACCGCATCTACCACATCGATCGCGGCTACGAGTGTATTGAAGAGAAACTGCAGCTGCTGGGCGCGAGTATCCGCCGCCTGCCGGCCTAACAGACACGACGGGAAACCGGAAGGACGCATGACAGATTCCATTACCATCGCCTTGTCGAAGGGACGAATCCTCGAAGAAACCCTGCCGCTGCTGGCGGAAGCCGGCATCGAGCTGGTCGACGACGTGAAGAAATCCCGCAAGCTGGTGTTTCCGACCACCGACCCGGATGTTCGTGTACTGATCATCCGCGCCACCGACGTGCCGACCTATGTCCAGTACGGCGGCGCGGACCTCGGTGTCACCGGCAAGGACGTGCTGATGGAACACGGTGCGGAAGGCCTGTACGAGCCCCTGGACCTGAACATCTCCCGCTGCCGCCTGATGACGGCCGGCCCCAAGGGCCAGACGCCGCCGAACGGCCGCATCAAGGTAGCCACCAAGTTCGTCAACCTGGCTCGAAGGTACTATTCCGCTCAGGGCCGCCAGGCCGATATCATCAAGCTTTACGGCGCGATGGAGCTGGCCCCGATCCTCGGCCTCGCTGACGAGATCGTCGATATCGTCGATACCGGCAACACCCTGAAGGCCAACGGTCTCGAAGCCCGCGACCTGATCGAACACATCAGCAGCCGGTTGGTGGTCAATCGTGCGTCCATGAAGATGAAACATGGGCGGATTAACCCCATAATTGAAAAGATGGCCGCCGCCGTAGAGAAGCGTCGAGCAGAAAAGTAGGGGTCTGAAGAAAGCCTTCTTCTGACCCCGGTAATTTTGAGCTGTCCTTGAATTGATGTTGGGGTCAGATGAAAGCTTTCATCAGACCCCGAGGTATCGGCAGCAATCCAGCACCAACAGCAAGACCAAAGCAATGTCCTCCTGAAGCAGGAACAATGAAATGACCGACGTAACCATCAAACGACTGAACGCCTCCCAAAGCGACTTCGACAGCGCACTGGCCAAACTGCTGGCCTGGGACGACAGTGTTGATCATCAGGTGAGCGAGTCGGTGCGTCACATCCTGCACGAAGTCAAAACCCGCGGTGACCAGGCCGTCCTGGAATTCACCGAAAAGTTCGACCGCCTGGCGGTTGGCTCCGTGGCTGAGCTGGAAATGGGCAAGGATCGGCTCCAGAAAAGCCTGGACGCCATCCCCCGGGATCAGCGTGAGGCTCTGGAAAAGGCGGCCGAGCGTATCCGCGACTACCACGAGCGCCAGGACCAGAAATCCTGGCAGTACCAGGATCAGGACGGTACGATCCTGGGCCAGAAGGTAACCCCACTGGATCGCGCCGGGCTGTACGTGCCGGGTGGCAAGGCGGCCTATCCGTCCTCTGTACTGATGAACGCCATCCCGGCGAAAGTGGCCGGCGTCAGTGAAGTGATCATGGTCGTTCCCACGCCGGACGGTGTCGTGAACGACATGGTCCTGGCCGCCGCCGCCATTGCCGGTGTCGACCGGGTATTCACCGTCGGCGGCGCCCAGGCAGTTGGCGCCTTGGCCTACGGCACGGAATCCATCCCTTCCGTGGACAAGATCGTAGGGCCCGGCAACATCTTCGTGGCCGCGGCCAAGCGCGAGGTGTTCGGCGTGGTCGGCATCGATATGATCGCCGGTCCTTCCGAAATCCTGGTGATCTCCGACGGCAAGACCGACCCGGACTGGATCGCCATGGACCTGTTCTCCCAAGCCGAGCATGACGAGCAGGCCCAGAGCATCCTGATCAGCCCGGACGCGGAATTCCTGGATGCCGTGGAAGTCAGCATCAAGAAACTGCTGCCGACCATGGAGCGGGCCGACATCATCCGCACCTCCATGACCGACCGCGCAGCCCTGATTCAGGTCGCGGACCTCAAGGAAGCGGCCGAAGTCTCCAACCGGATCGCCCCCGAACACCTGGAGCTCTCCGTGGAAGATCCGCAAGCCATGCTGGACGACATCCGCCACGCCGGTGCCATCTTCATGGGCCGCTACACCGCCGAGGCCCTGGGTGACTACTGCGCCGGCCCGAACCACGTACTGCCCACCAGTGGCACCGCGAGGTTCTCTTCGCCACTGGGCGTCTACGACTTCCAGAAGCGCTCGTCCATCATTGGCTTCAGCGCCAACGGCGCCGACCGCATGGGCCGCGTCGCCTCCGTCCTGGCCAGAGGCGAGGGCCTCACCGCCCACGCCCGCTCGGCGGAGTACCGGATCAAAGATTAAGTGGGGACTTGAAGGCGGGGTCAGATGAAAGCTTTCATCTGACCCCATTTTCACCTCGAATTCCCCTCTGGGGTCTGATGAAAACCTTCATCTGACCCCATCTTAAAACCAAACTCCGGGGTCAGAAGAGCGCTTTCTTCTGACCCCTTGCTAACGCGGTATGCAGGCAGGTGGGCGGCACGTCTCCCGGGAGACGTGCCGCCCACCTGCCGTCGACTCGGAGTCAAAAATGAGCAAATTCTGGAGCCCCCTGGTAAACGACCTGGTCCCTTACGTCCCGGGCGAACAGCCGAAAATGGCAAACCTGGTCAAGCTCAACACCAACGAAAACCCCTTCGGCCCGTCGCCCAAGGTCATCGAAGCTATCCAGGCCGAACTGAACGACAACCTCCGCCTCTACCCGGACCCGGAAGGCGAGGCCCTGCGCCAGACCATCGCTGGCTACCACAAGGTCCAGCCGGATCAGGTATTCCTCGGCAACGGCTCCGACGAAGTCCTGGCCCACATCTTCTACGCCCTGTTCCAGCACGGCGAGCCGATCCTGTTCCCGGACGTGACCTACAGCTTCTACCCGGTCTACTGCGGCCTGTACAACATCGAAGGCAAGAAGGTACCGCTGTCCGACAGCTTCGAGATCAACCCGGAGGATTACCAGCAGCCCAACGGGGGCATCATCTTTCCGAACCCGAACGCCCCGACCGGCCGCTACCTGCCGCTGGAGCAAGTAGAAGCCATCGTCCAGGCCAACCGGGATCGCGTGGTGGTGGTTGATGAAGCCTACGTAGACTTCGGCGGTGAAAGCGCGATCTCCCTGGTAGACAACTATCCGAACCTGCTGGTCTGCCAGACCCTGTCGAAGGCGCGGTCCCTGGCAGGTCTGCGTGTCGGCTTCGCCGTAGGCCACAAGGATCTGGTTGAGGCCCTCAATCGCGTCAAGAACAGCTTCAACAGCTACCCGCTGGACCGCCTGGCACTGGCCGGCGCGAAAGCGGCATACGAGGACGAAGCCTGGTTCCAAAAGTGCTGCGATGGTGTCATCAGTGAGCGGGAGCGTGTTACCGAAGCATTGGAGGGTCTGGGTTTCGAAGTGTTGCCCTCCAAAGCCAATTTCGTATTCGCCCGCCACAAGCAACAATCCGGCGAAGCACTGGCCAAAGGCCTGAGAGAGCAGGGCATCATCGTCCGGCACTTCAATAAGCCCCGAATCAGTGACTTCCTGCGAATTACAATTGGCACAGCTGAGCAGAATGATGCATTAATCAAGGGCCTTCAGTCTCTGTAAAACTGAATGGCTCGCGGAGGCCCTCCCCGCCTGCCGGCCACTCCCAACTCAGAAGGCAATCAGGAGGAGCTCTATGGCAGCTCGAAAGGATATCCTGAACACCATCAACGAATGGCTCCAACCCGAAAACTTCCAGGACTACAGCCCCAACGGCCTCCAGGTCGAGGGAAAGGGTGAGATCAACACCATCGTCACCGGCGTAACCGCATCGAAGGCATTGATCGAAGCCGCCATCGACGCCAACGCCGACATGATCCTCGTCCACCACGGCTACTTCTGGAAAGGCGAAGACCAGCGCATCCGGGGCATGAAGCGTGAACGGCTGAAACAGTTGCTCGACCACGACATCAACCTCGTCGCTTACCACCTCCCGCTGGACGATCACCCGGACTACGGCAACAACCGCCAACTCGCCGACGTCCTCGGCATCAAAAACCCGCGCCCGCTGGGCGGCCTGGTCTGGGAAGGGGAACTGCAGGAACCGATGACCCCGGAAAAATTTGGCCTGCACATCGCCAGAAAACTCCACCGCGAGCCTCTCTGGGTCGGTGAGGGAAAGCACGAGATCAAGCGGGTAGGCTGGTGCACCGGCGCTGCGCAAGGCTTCATCAACACCGCCCTGGATGCTGGCCTGGATGCGTATATCAGCGGGGAAATTTCAGAACCGACGACTCACACGGCACGGGAATGTGGCATCCACTATTTTGCAGCGGGCCACCACGCCACCGAGCGTTACGGTGTGCAGGCACTTGGGAAGGCGTTGGAAAAGGAATTCGGGATCACGCACAAGTTTATCGATTGTGATAACCCGGTGTGATTTGAGCGTGGAGTCATGAAAATGGGGTCAGAAGAAGGCTTTCTTCAGACCCCAACTTCGAACTCAAGCCTCAGAAGAAGCCTTCCGCTCCTTATCCAGCCCGAAGTCTTCGGCCAACGTCCCCTTCGCCTCAGGATCCTTCTTCGGCGCATAATCCCGGGGCGGCTCGGCCGAGGCGTCCTCGCGGACCTCCTCAAGGCGCTTCTTGGACGTCTCCTGCTGAAGCTCTTCCATCCAGTCCTCGTCATTGCACAGGCGATTCGCGCCACGGGCCATGTGCTGATTCACATCCCGGTAGGCATCATTGAACCGCCGCAGCAAATGGGCTGACTCCATAAAGTGCTCATTCACCTGAGCCTGGTAACGGGTAAACTCGCTCCGCAGCTCATCAATCTGCTGTTCTGCACGGCGCTGCCGAAGAGTCTGTCCCTGACCGGAGCGGCCAACCAATACCCCGATGACAATGCCAACAACCAATGCGGCAATCGCTGCCAGAATCAGGTTCGTCATATGCTGTGTCGTCCTTTTAGCTAAAAATGAGCCAAGCCCTCAACGCAGTATAACGTGCCGGGGCGCTCCCCGCCCACGGTTACCGTCTGCAACAATCGTCGTATTGCCCCTGCGGCCGCCCCGAATGGCGAAAATTCGCTAAATAAGCGACAATACCGCGCCCAAATTTAATGTCCAACTTCCGGGAATACCTTGATGACAGCAGCGATGTCCTCCGAAACCAGTGCGAGCCTGACGCCTTGGCAGCGGTACCTGAAGGATCTTGAGCGCCCGGGTTTTCACAAGGACCCGGCCCAGGAAGATGCGGTAAAGCGCCTGCAGGCACTTTACGACAAACTGGTCGAAGCTGAAAGTGACCGTAACAAAGCCATGGCCAAGCTTCGCCGAAAACTCAAGAAGGGCAGGGAAGAGCCGGTCAAGGGTCTGTACTTCTGGGGCGGTGTCGGTCGCGGCAAGACCTATCTGATGGATACCTTCTACGAGTCCCTGCCGTTCGATCGCAAGATGCGGGTGCACTTCCACCGTTTTATGCAGCGGGTTCACAACGAACTCAAGGCCCTCAAGGGTGAGAAGAATCCGTTGGAGATGGTCTCCCAAAAGTTTGCCGACGAAGCCCGCGTCATTTGTTTCGACGAATTCTTTGTGTCCGACATCGGTGATGCGATGATCCTCGCTACCCTCATGGATGGCCTGTTCAGCCGGGGTGTGTCCCTGGTGTGTACCTCCAACATCGTTCCAGACGGACTCTATAAAGATGGTCTGCAACGCCAGCGCTTCCTGCCGGCCATCGAGTTGGTCAAGAAACACACCGACGTCGTTAACGTCGATGGCGGCGTGGATTACCGCCTGCGCACCCTGGAACAGGCGGAACTTTACCACTGCCCGCTGGACGACGAGGCCGATGTGAGCCTGCGCGAAAGTTTCGAGCGCCTGGCCGTGGAAGCCGCGAAGCACAGCAAAACCATGGAAATCAACGGCCGCAAGATTCCGGCCCAGGCCCATGCCGACGACGTAGTGTGGTTCGATTTCAAGGACGTCTGTGACGGCCCCCGCTCCCAGAACGACTACATCGAGATGGCCCGCCAGTTCCACGCCATCATCGTCAGCAACGTGCCCGTTCTCGGAGGCGACAAAGACGACCAGGCCCGCCGGTTCATCAACATGATCGACGAGTTCTACGACCGCAACGTCAAAGTCATCATCTCCGCGGCAGCCCCCATCACCGAGCTCTATTCCGGCGGCCGCCTCAGCTTCGAATTCGAACGCACCGAATCCCGGTTGCTGGAAATGCAGTCCCACGAATATTTGGAGGCGCCACATAAACCCTGAGGTCGAGTGGCAGCGTCTAACTCAGGGGTCTGAAGAACTCGTTCTTCTGACCCCATGTTTGACCAACCCCCAAATCAAAAAACTAAAAAAGGGGTCAGGTGAAAGCGTTCATCAGACCCCAGCGCAAACAGATCGAGAGGTCCATCACCAATGAGCAACGGCAACGTAGTCATCGTAAGCGGCGTCCGCACCCCCATGGGCGGTTTCATGGGCAGCCTGGCGGACGTCTCCGCCCCCGAACTTGGCGCCCTCACCATCGCAGAGGTCGTCAAGCGTGCTGGCCTGCAGCTGGCGGACGTTCAGGAAGTCATCATGGGCAATGTCCTGCCCGCCGGCCTCAAGCAGGGCCCGGCCCGTCAGGCCATGCGTCTGGCGGGTCTGCCGGATAATGCCGGCGCCACTACCATCAACAAACTGTGCGGCTCCGGCATGAAAGCCGCGATGTTTGCCCATGACCTGATCAAGGCGGGCAGCAACGACATCATGGTCGCCGGTGGCATGGAGAGCATGTCTAACGCCCCCTACGTGCTCCTCGGTGCCCGCAAAGGCTACCGCATGGGCCCCGGCCAGGCGCCGCAGGACCACATGTTCCTGGACGGCCTGGAAGACGCCGAGACCGGTCGGCTGATGGGTGCCTTCGCCCAGGATATGGCAGACAGGAAAGGCTATACCCGCGAGGAGATGGATGAGTACGCCATCCAATCCCTTACCCGCGCGAAGAAAGCCATCGAAGACGGCCTGCTCAAAGAAGAAATCATCCCGGTGACCGTCAAAACCCGCAAAGGTGAGGTCGTTGTCGAGGATGACGAGCAGCCCCACAACGCCAACATCGAGAAAATTCCGAGCCTGCGCCCGGCGTTCAAGAAAGACGGCACCGTGACCGCGGCCAACTCCTCTTCCATTTCCGATGGCGCCTCCGCGCTGCTGCTGATGCGCGAATCCGAGGCGGAGAAACGCGGCCTGAAGCCGCTGGCCCGCATTGTTGGCCACAGCACCCAGTCCCAGCATCCATCCGAGTTCACCTGTGCACCAGTAGGCGCCATCGAAACGCTGTTCGCGAAGACCGGTTGGAGCAAGGAAGATGTCGACCTGTTCGAGATCAACGAAGCCTTCGCTATGGTCGCCATGATGCCGATCAAGGAGCTGGGCCTGGACCCGGAAAAGGTCAACATCCACGGTGGCGCCTGCGCCCAGGGTCATCCCGTCGGCTCCACCGGCTCCCGCCTGCTGGTCACCCTGATGCACTCCCTGAAGCACTACGGCAAGAAAAAAGGCATTGCCGCGTTGTGCATCGGTGGGGGTGAAGCGACTGCCATGGCGATTGAAATGCTCTGAGGCGAATTTCGGAGGGGAGCCCAAGTCGGGGTCAGATGAAGGTGTTCATCAGACCCCGGTGCCGAACTCAGGGGTCTGAAGAAAGCCTTCTTCCGACCCCATTTTCATTCCCACCCAAGTCAGGTATCCAAACCCCTTGTTTACTGACCGCTTTTTTATTGGTTGCAACCAGATTTCTTGTCTATAGTGATTCATATTGCGAAGTAACCGGGCGGCCGGCGAGGTATGATAGCAAAATCATACTTTTGACTGATCAAAGCCCCGAACTGCGTTAGCTATAGTGCCAACATCACGAGCACTGTGCATGAAGCCTCCAATACATCGTGAACACCAATAATCAGAGCAGCGACTCAGAACAACAATGGAGTAGCCTTCCAATGACAAGAAAAACCTATCAATGGCAGCGTTGGACCAAACTACCGCTGGCCGTGGCGATTGCCGCCGGTACAGCCGGCCAGGCGTCCGCCTATTCGTTTTACATGGGAGATGTGGAAGCCCAGTTCAATACGACGCTGTCAGCTGGTGTAGGTTGGCGGGTCGAGGATCAGGACAGCCGACTGATTGGTCAGGGTAACCTGGGGCCAGAATATGCCTATTCTGACGTGGGCGCCTCAACCAACAACTACGATGACGGCAACCTGAACTTCGACAAGGGTGACACCTACTCCAAGATCGTTAAGGGCAACAGTGATCTCTTCGTGGATTATGCGGTGGACAGTCAAACACTGACCCGTGTTGGTGGGCTTGTCCGTGGTCGTTATTGGTATGATTTCGAACTGAAGGACGAGAGCCGCGCCGTCGATGATGTCGGCCAGCAGCGTGAGCTCAATCCGGAAGCAAAGGATAACGCCTCAGGCGGTGAATTCCTGGACGCCTATATATTCTCCGACTGGTATTTCGGCAATGTGCCTGTCAGCCTGCGTTACGGCAACCAGGTGGTTAGTTGGGGGGAGAGCACGTTCATCCAGGGTGGTATCAATGTCATCAATCCGGTTGACGTGCAGGCTTTTCGCGCGCCAGGTTCCGAATTGAAGGATGCCCTGCTACCGGTTGAGATGTTTTACGCCTCTGCTGGTGTTAGCCAGAACATTACTCTCGAAGCGTTCGTTCAGGCCGATTGGGAAGCCACCCGGCCAGATGACTGCGGCACGTTCTTCTCAACCAACGATTTTGCGGCAGACGGCTGTGGCCCGGTACTGCTGGCAGGCCAGCTGCCAGACTCGGAAGCCTATGCTCAGGGCTTCATTGCTCCGCGAGAAGGAGACCGTGAAGCAGACGAAAAAGATCAGTTTGGTGTGGCTATGCGATGGTATGTTCCAGCCCTTAACGATGCCGAACTGGGCTTTTATTATATCAAGTACAACAGCCGCCTGCCGTACGTGAGCGGTGTGGTCAATGATCCGGAAGCGGATGTAACTTTCCCGTCCTATTACATCGAATACCCGGAAAATCTTGACCTTTATGGTATCAGTATAAACACTACCGTCCCTGGTGGGTGGTCCCTGGGTGCGGAGTACAGTTTCCACAAGGACCTGCCGCTGCAATGGAACGCGTTTGAGTTGATTTACGGTGGTTTGCAGTTGACCAATCCGGTAACCGGCGAGAATGCCAGTCTTTTGCAGGATCAGCGTGAAGCTGAGGCCGGCGGTGCCAGCCTTTCCGGTTCAGATGTTCGCGGCTGGGATGAATATGATGTTTCCCAGTTCCAGTTCACTCTGATCAAGTTCTTTGACCAGGTGATGGGTGCCAGTCGCCTGTCCTTCGTTACGGAATTTGGTGCCACCTACGTGCACGATCTGCCAGAGGAAGATGAAGCGCTGTACGGCCGTTCTGGTACCTTTGGTATAGGGACCCGCCCCGGTGGTGGTTGTGAAGCCCTGAACCTGAACGATACGTACTGTACAACAGATGGCTTCACCACTGACTTCTCCTGGGGTTACCGTGCCCGGTTTGTGTGGGATTACCCCAACGTGATCGCAGGTGTCAACCTGTCTCCGCAGCTGGCCTGGAGCCACGATGTTAAAGGATACAGTCCTGAGCCGGGTGGCGCCTTCCATGAAGGTAGCAAAGCGGTCGGTCTATCACTGCAGGCTGTTTACCAAAACAAAATCTCCGGGAATATCGGTTACACGAACTATTTCGGTGGCGAGCCGTATAACGAGTTGACTGACCGAGATTTCGTGAGTGCGAGCGTTTCGTACTCCTTCTGAACCGGAAACAATTCGTCTGACGAGGAAACCTAAATGAGACTGAACAAGAAACTACTGACCACGGGTGTCCTGGCTGCCAGTCTGTGTGCCGGCCAAGCCTGGGGTGCGGTTTCTGCGGCGGAGGCGGCCAAGCTGGGTGACTCCCTGACGCCGATGGGCGCCGAGAAAGCCGGCAATGGTGGTGTCATTCCGCCCTGGACGGGCGGCCTGACCACTCCTCCGGCGGGCTACAAGGGAGACGGTATTTACGTGAACCCGTTTCCCAATGAGAAGCCCAAGTTTGTTATTGATCAGAGCAATGTGGACCAGTACGCCGACAATCTGTCGCCTGGCCAGGTCGCGATGATCAAGAAGTACGATAACTACTTCATGCCCGTGTACGAGACTCACCGCACCGCGGCCTATCCGGATCACGTCATGGAGCAGACTGTCGAGAACGCCACCACGACCGAGCTGATCAAGGATGGCAATGGGCTGGGTAACTACCAGAGCGCCACGCCGTTCCCGTTGCCCCAGAACGGCCTGGAAGTGATCTGGAACCACATCACCCGGTACCGGGGTGGTTCGGTCCAGCGTAACGTCGGTCAGGTTACTCCGACTGCCAGTGGTGACTTCTCCGTCGTGCGTTTCGAGGACGAGCTGACCTGGAAAACCTACCTGGAGGACTACGAGCCGGGCGAGGACGAGAACGTACTCTTCTACTTCCGTCAAGCCATCACCGCACCCGCGCGCTTGGCCGGTAACGTGCTGCTGGTCCATGAAACCATCGACCAGGTCGCCGAGCCCCGTCGTGCGTGGATCTACAACGCCGGTCAGCGTCGGGTTCGCCGTGCACCGCAGGTGGCCTATGATGGTCCGGGTACCGCTGCTGACGGTATGCGTACCTCGGACAACTTTGACATGTTCAACGGCGCCCCGGACAAGTACAACTGGGAGCTGGTGGGCAAGAAGGAAATGTACATTCCGTACAACTCCTACAAGCTCATGGACCCGAGCCTGACCTATGACCAGATCATCAAGGCCGGTCATATCAACCAGGACTATACCCGCTACGAGCTGCACCGCGTCTGGCACGTGCGCGCAACCCTGAAATCGGGCGAGCGCCACATCTACGCCCAGCGTGACTTCTTCATCGATGAAGACAGCTGGCAGGCGTCCGTCATCGACCACTTCGACGGTCGTGGCGAACTATGGCGTGTGGCCGAAGCGCATGCGGTCCAGTTCTACGACCAGACCGTACCCTGGTACGCCATCGAAACCCTGTACGACCTCCTCTCCGGTCGCTACCTGGCCCTCGGCCTGACCAATGAGGAAACAAACCCGTACACCTTCGGCATCGAACGCCGCTCCCGCGACTACACCCCAGCCGCCCTGCGCCGCGCGGGTACCCGGTAACGAGTGGTGAAGATGGGGTCAGAAGAACAAGTTCTTCAGACCCCTGTGCCAGGCGCCAACCCCGGCGTCATGTACACCCCAGGGGTCTGATGAAAACCTTCATCTGACCCCATATTCGATTCCAACTCGGGATCAGGTACACCCCAGGGGTCTGATGAAAGCCTTCATCTGACCCCATATTCGATTCCAACTCGGGATCAGGTGCACCCCAGGGGTCTGATGAAAGCCTTCATCTGACCCCATATTCGATTCCAACTCGGGATCAGGTGCACCCCAGGGGTCTGATGAAAACCTTCATCTGACCCCATATTCGATTCCAACTCGGGATCAGGTACACCCCAGGGGTCTGATGAAAACCTTCATCTGACCCCATTTTCACTCTAACTCGGGGTCAGAAGAATAAGTTCTTCAGACCTCTGTGCCACTCAAACCTTTGCAGCCCAACCCCCCTTTGGTTTAACCTTCCTCTCATACTAAAGGCGCACCCACAGCAGGTCGTCACTCAAAAGTCATTGGATTCTTCCAGTAGCGGCGCAGGACGTTTCGCCGTCCGGCCGGTTGTTAGCGGGGCAGTGTGTGAAACCATTCAGTGACGGCAAGGCCGCCAACGACGAATTTCAGTCTGCCAATAACGGCCTTCAGCGCGGGGAACTGGTGCGCGATCTTCTTCGCCAGCGCGTCCGGGTACCATCGTTACCGAGCGATACGCTCGCCCGACCCGTTGTTGACGACTGGATAAATCAGGCCATATCACCCAGTCATGCGGTTCTTGTCGAAGCACCCAGCGGATACAGCAAATCCCATTCCGTCCTGAGCGCCCTGAGCAAACGCTATGTCAGTGACAACGAATTGCGCTGGATCTCGCTGACGCCCCAGGATAACGCACCCACCCGATTCCTGACCCTGCTTTCCATGGTCTTTGACATGCCCGAAGCGCTCGAAAGTGCCTTGCAGGGCGGCGCCGGATATTCCGATGCCCTGGCCATGATGCTTGTGGGCCACGCTCGGGAGTCGAATGGCGCAATGCAGGTTCTGGTGCTGGATAACCTGCATGGCCTGACCAATCCGGCGGTGACGCCCCTGCTGCAGCAACTGACCCTGGATTTGCCTGAAAACCTGTGTGTCGTGCTGATTACCCGCCGGGGCCTGCCGTTTGAAACCCACGCTCTTGAGCTGGAAAACCGGTTCACCCGTCTCGGCCCTTCGGTCTTCGAATTTTCCCGCCCGGAAACCTTCGACTTCTTCAGCCAGGAACTGGTGGCCAACAAACTCACCAGTGTCGCGGTCGATAACCTGTACGATCTCACCGAAGGCTGGGCCACGCCGCTGGCCCTGTACCGTCGTGAGGTGCAGTGCGAGCTGGAACGCAAACCAATCCAGGAAAGTCCGAGAGTGGAGCGTTTCCTGAAGGAGTCGGTCCTCGGCGGACTGACGCCGGGGCAGGTTCGCTCGGTTCGCGCCATCGCCGAACTCGAACTCTGTTCGGACGAACTACTCCTCGCGCTCCAGTCGGCGCTTCCAGAGATGGCCTTGTTGCCCTCCCAGGTATTCGAGCAGGGCTTGCCCATCCGGCCCATGCCGGGCCGTGGCCGCTGGTACCGCCTGAATCCCCTGATGCAGGAATGGCTTCGCACGTCCCCGATGACCGGATATGAAGCCCGAATGACCATTGCCAGTCGCTGGTTCGGCGAGCGCAAACAGTTTCCCGAAGCCTTGCGTTATGCACTGCTGGCGGGCAATGGCGACGAGGTCATCCGGATTGCCTCGGAGGGCTCCGAGGCCCTGTTGCTGGGCCAGGATACCGCCTCTCTGCTTCGGTTACGAAAAAGCTTGCCGGTGAGCTTGCTGGAACGCAGCGCCCGCCTGCGCATCGTGTACAGCTGGGTCCACGCCATCGGCGGTCAGTTCAAGCAGGCGAGGGCGCTGCTCGATGATCTCTCCGGGGAGGACCGGAAAGAGCATAATGCCCGCATCGCCGCGCTCCAGGCCTTTATTCTCCGTGGTGAGGGCAAGGTGCAGCCAGCACTGGAAATGGCAGATAAGGCCTTGAATGATGGCGATCTGTCGCCCCAGGGGCAGCTGGTCACCCAGATCGTGCGTTCCAGTGCTTTGTGTGCCGCCGGGCAGTTTGCCAAAGCCCGGGAAGCGAACCGGGCTGCCGCGCGCCTGGCCAGAGAAGCGGGGGATTCCGGCTCCGAAGCCCTCGCCGTGTATTCCCATGCCCGCATTGAGCTTGGGAAGGGGGCACTGCGGCATGCCGAGCAGCTGCTACGAACCGGACTGGATACCGCCATGCAGGAGCTGGCGCGGCCGGCCCGGATCGGTGAGACCCGCCTGCAACTGAACCTGGTGCTGGTTCTCTGGCACCAGGGCCGGATCGCCGAAGCGGATCGGCTGCTCGTACTCTGCGGTCGGCACGCGGAGCAGACCCGGGACCTGGGCCTCCTACTCGCTATGGCGATCCGGGTACTGATCTGCCGGTCCGACAACCGCCTCGAAGATGCCTTCGTGTGGATCGGTCGTGCCGAGCGCACCATGCACGCCTGGCAGGTGGACGAATCCTTGTTCGTGCCTGTGCTGGAAGCCCTGAAAGCCACCTGTTGGCTTGCTCAGAACCAGCTCGAAAGCGCCGTCCAGGCCATCCAGAAACTCCAGCCCTACCGGGACAGCGGCTGCGTGCCGGAGCTTTTCCCCATGATGCCCGGCCTGCTCGACTGCTTGCAGGTCCGCGTGGACCTGGCCCGCGGCGACAGCATCCGGGCCCGTGAAACCCTTGAAGGTATCCGTGACCGATACGGCAAGGCCATCCCCTGGGGCGTCGAACTGCACATCCGTCTGCTTGAGGCCTTATTGCTGAACGAAGAGAAGGGCCTGTCCCCGGCGCGCAAGGTGCTGGCAGAGGTGGTCGAAGAAGCCGCCACCGAACACTTCATCAGCCCCTTCAACGAACTGCGGGCAGAGCTGCAGGAACTGATGGAGAAAAGCTACGGCCAACTGGAAGACAGCAAATTCAAGGACGCCCTTGGCAGCCTGTTTGACATCAAAGCCACCACGGCAGGCGCCGAAACCCTCGCCGAACCCATCAGCGACCGGGAACAGGCGGTGCTGGAACTCATCGCCAAGGGCCTCTCCAACCAGGAGATCGCCGACAAGTTGCACATCTCCCTGCACACGGTGAAAACCCATGCCAGGCGGATCAATGCCAAGCTGCAGGTGAAGTCCAGGACCCAGGCGATTGTGAGGGCAAGGGAGCTGGGGCTGCTGTGAGAGGTGAGCCAGCCCCAGGGGTCTGAAGAAGTCTCTTCTTCTGACCCCGAGTTCGATGTCCAAGATGGGGTCAGATGAACAAGTTCATCAGACCCCTGAGTTCACCCCCGGGGGTCTGAAGAAAACCTTCTTCTGACCCCACCTTGGCGTCAATCACCTTCACCCAACCTTCAACTCCTCAATCCGGCGATCCTTCTCCCCCCAAATCTCACCAACCCACCGCTGAAACGCCACCCGTGTCTCCTGGTCATTCTCATAATCCATGCCCAAAAACGCCTCCGGCACTTCCCGAACCCGCACATCGATCACAATGCGCCGGATCCGCCCGCACAGGTAATCCCAGAACCCCTTCCGCCCATCGGGATACACAATGGTCACATCCAGCATGGTATGAATCATCTCCCCCATAGCCCCAAACACAAACGCCGTCCCCCCGGCGCGAGGCTTGAGCAAATGTTTGTAAGGTGAGTTCTGGCACTTGTGCTTCTCCAGGGTAAAGCGCGTACCTTCCATAAAGTTAAAAATGGTCACCGGGGTATAGCGAAACTTCTCACAGGCAGCCTGGGTGGCGGCGATGTCCTTGCCCTTGAGCTCCGGGCGCTTGGCGATCTGTTCCTTGGTATGGCGGTGCATGAACGGGAAGTCCAGGGCCCACCAGGCGATGCCGAGCAGGGGTACCCAGATCAGCTGTTTTTTCAGGAAGAACTTGAGCAGGGGAATGCGGCTGTTGAGCACGTATTGGATGGCGGGAATATCCGCCCAGCTTTGGTGGTTGCAAGTCACGAAATACCAGTGCTCACGGCTGAGATTCTCCACCCCGCGCACGTCCCACTCCACCTTGTGAAGGATATCCATCAGCAGATTGTTGAACCCGATCCACACCCAGGCGATGTTATTGAGTACCACGGTGCAGGCCTTGCGCACCGGTGTCACCGGAATGATCAGTTTGATGAGCGCGAACAGCAGCAGGAAGGGGAACAGGATGAGGGTATTCAACAAAATCGACAGGGCCGCCAAAGTCCCCTTCAGCGGTGCGGGCAGAAAATCAAGCATTCCGTGTGTTCTCTGGTTTGTTGCGGGTTAGCGGTGTCTGTCAGCCTTCGGCAGCGTTTCCGGTGTCAGCGGTCCGGCCCGGGAGTAACCGGCTTTCAGAATCGCTGGAGGCCAGCTGCTTCAGGTCGGATGGGGCCCGATCCGTTACTGAATCCCGGAAGTCTTCGTCGTAGAAGCCCAGGTTGTTGTAATGGATGATCGATCGGATCTCTTTTACGTATTCTTCGCCGCGTTCGGAATAGCCGAGCAGGCCTTCCGCCATCTCCAGGCCGGACAGGGGATTGTCGGCGCGACGATCCTGCATCCGGACATCCCGCAGGGTCTGGTAGGTTTTATGCCGGTTCAGGTTCTGGATATAGGCCCTTACCGAGCGATAGGGTGAGGCAAACTTTGCCACCTCGTGACTGGCGCCTTCCACCCGGCTCTTCGGCACCAGGCCGCAGCCCTTTGAAAAGCACCACTGACCGAACAGGTTGTTACCCTGCCGGGCAAAACGGGACGTCCCCCAGGCGGACTCGTTGGCGGCCTGGGCCAGCACCAGCGAGGGTGGAATCACATCCAGGCGTTTTTTCAGCAGAGCGAACTGTTCGGCACTGCTGGCGGGTGCCTCGATTCTCAGGCGCTCGGCGTGCTGATTCAGCCACCGCTTCTCAGAGGAAGTCAGCTCGGCTTTCTCCTCCAGTCGCAGCAGGTAGCTCCGCTCCAGCAAAATCCTGGAGTTGGCCAAAACAATACGCGGGTAAAGGAATGAGAAGAACGCCGCCTTTTTCTCGGTGGTGTCCCGGTAGGACGAGAAGTCCGGCAGCGGGGCGTCGGCCCAGTCGGGAAGGGCAGGCAGTTCCCGGAGCACCACTTCAGAGCCGTCATAGTTTCTGTCACCGTAGCTTCCTGGTGGAATATAGAAACCACCACCAATTGCAAAAGCAATCAATGGAAAAAAAAAGAACAGCGTCCGGTGACCAGCAGGCATAAAACCTCTCGTGATAACAGATATGCCAATAATTATAACAGGTTGTACGTGGAGGGCTCTTGCCGGGTTTACCGAAATCGTCGGTCGCCTCAGGGGATTCGGGTCGCCAGCAGCAGCCCGACGGCCTGCGAGCCAGTACCCGAGCGGTTCAGCCTGAGGTACATCTGGGAGTGATCGTCCGTGTAGAAGCCGTCCAGCGCCAGGTTGCTACTGGTGAGGGAGATGGTGCCGGGGGCGGACTGGGCGTAGGTCAAGGTGGTATCGATCACGGTTTCCGAAGGCGTGGTTACTTGGTTGCCGTTTACGGTGTTGATCACCGAGATCGCCTCACCGCTCAGGGTGGCGGTACCGCCGTTGATTACCAGCTCGGCATTATCAAAGTGGCGAAGTTCGTTGGTGCCCCCCGAGAGTCCCATGGATACTCCCTGGACCCGGTACCGGCCACTCCCCGGCGCCGCGGAGATGGCCTGTCCGGCAGCCACCAGCAAACCATCCCCAAACGGACTGTCGTCCAGATTGAACGCCAGGAAAGCGCCATCAGGGGTACCCGCCCCCACGCCCACCTCGGGCCGCTCTTCATCCTCGGAAGCGGTCGAGATGTCCAGGTTCAGCCGGCCGATGTCCCGCTGACCGGTACTCAGTGTCGAGGTTCGGGGACTGACCAGCCAGTTGGTAGCAACCGCCGCGGTCGGCGCGCGGGTGACCGTTCCGGTGTTATCACGGCTCACGGTAGCCACATCCAGCGCCTGCGTCACATTGCCGTCACCATCAATTGCCCAGGTGCCCAGACCACTCTCAAGCGTCAGCGGTGTGGTGTCATCAGCAAACCGGGATGCCAGATACACCACGTTATAACGCCGGTTATCCAGCACATCGGCATCAAACTCCGCTTCCCCCGCCGGCCGCAGCAGGTTCAGCTCCAGCGCCGACAGGTATTGGCTCTCCAGCAGCTGTCCCCGGGTAAGCGCCTCGCCATCACTTTCCAGTTCAATCGCCTTGCCGGCCGTGAAATAGCCGCCCACCACCCGGTCCGGCCCCACCGTCTCATCGGCTGGCGGACTGGTATAGGCATCCAGGTAATGCGGGTTGCGGGTCCAACCAATGATCCGGGCGCTGTCACGGCCGGTGATGCTCTGGTACAGGGCCCGGCCGGCTAACAGGCGGGTATCGCCTAACAGGGTCGCCGCACCGGGGGAGGAGGAATGAGTGTTCTGTTCCCAGAACTCTGAGCCGCGCAGGAAGAAGTCATTGCCCTCGGAATGCAGCAGCACCTCCCGCTCATAGGGAATGTCCGTAGCCAGAGAGGTTACCTTGATATTGAAGGCATCTAAGCTGGTGAGCGTCAGGGCCGGGTACACGTAGCCAACCCCGTTGCGGTCCTCCAGGCGTTCCTCATAAGCCGTTCGCATGCCCCAGAGCCCGGTGCCACTGATACTGGGTTCAGCAAAGCTCTGACCCAGCTCGACCCCCAGGAACACCGAGTTGTAATCGGCGGAGCTGGCGCTGATCTTGCCCGAAGAACTGTCATCCAGCAGGGCATAGTCGCCCATGGCAGCGACATAGCGGGCAAAATCCGCCCGGCCTTCCAGCAGGGACAGCGCGCCGGTCACATCCAGGTTGCCGGGGATATCGATCTCGAAATCGTGAACCTGATCGGCGAGGGTGGACCAGACATACTTGTTCAGGCACAACCCACCACCGGCATCATTCACGCAGTCCCTGATGGTCTCAAGCTGCCCCGGGGTGTAACTGGCCAGGGTATTGCGCACCAGGTATTCCGAGAAGGGATTGATCTTTACGTCCTGGTCCGAGTCCGTCGCGAGGGCGCGCATCCGGGCATTGCCGTAGGTGGCCTCGATAACCACATCGGGTGCCAGGGGCTGGCCGTCCGGAAAGGCGATAATGGTAAAACCCTCGGAATCCTCCCGGGTGGTAACCTCCACACTGCCCAGGTTCTGCAGGGAGGTATTGGTGGTGTACACGCTGAGGGTTTCCGGCTCAACAAGCCGCAGATTGCGCCGGGTTATCTCCGCATCCGGCGCCACCGAACCGGGCACCTCAAGGGTGATCCGCACCTCGTTTGGCTCCAGGTCGCCGGCATTGCTGGAATCGCCGGTGCTTCCGGAGCTGAAATCGTCCAACGGGTTTTTCGCGGCAGCGAAGTCGTTGGTCTGGGTGCGGGCGCCGTCGATGGCGTCCTCACCACTGCTACAGCCGGCCAGCAACAGGGCAGAAAGGGAAATCCAGAGTCCGTGCTTGAAAGGCATGTCTGACAATCCGTGCAGAAGATTCAGGTCGTCAGTCTAGCAGCGGTACGGAAGGGAAATCGTGAGGAAAGGCACGAAACAGGCGCCCGGAGACCGGGCGCCTGAGAGGGTCCGGAGGATCAGTAGTAGATCTTGATACCGGCCATCACACCTTCATCCAGGTCCACGTCGCCACGGAAGGGCGCGTCCAGATCGGTGTTCAGGTAACGGTAACCGGCGAAAACCTCGGCGTTGCGAATTACCCGGTAGCTGCCGCGCAGCTCGACGCTGGTCATGTCCTCGGAATCACCGAAGGCCAGAATGTCCGGGGCGTAGTGCAGGCCGCCGGTGAAGGACAGGCCCGGAACCCGGGGCACGTTCACGGTAGCAAAGCCGCCGATGCCGATGGCGCCGCCGTCCAGGCCGTCGTCATCCCAGCCGATGCCGCGCACGCCGATACCGGCGGTGGTCGGCAGGTTTCCCAGCGCGGTGCGACCCTGGGCGTGGAAGTCCACGTTCATGATGTGGCGGCTGCCTTCGTGGTAGGTATAGCCAGCGCCCAGCTGGGTATCGTTATTGACACCAAAGAAGTTCACCTGGCCCTTCACGGAATCGCTGGTCAGGCTCAGGTCCACATCGCCTGCGAAGGCCGGTGCTGCGGCCAGGGTCAGTGCCATCAGGGAAACTCTTGAGATTCTCATTCTTCTACCTTCTTGCTGTCGGTTAAATGGTACGCATCCGATAAAGAATCTTCATCTTCAGCCGGCACCCGGTATTCCTCGTTGGCCCAGGCGCCCAGGTCAATCAGTTTGCAGCGCTCCGAGCAGAATGGCCGGTACCGGTTATCTTCAGACCATTCTACGGATTGCTTGCAGGTAGGGCATTGCACAAACATGGCGATTTTTTCAGATTGGTGACGAAATTGCGACGCGCCAGTCCTCAGGTGGCCGCCGATGCGGTGCAGTATTGTTCCAGTACTGCCCGCAGCATTTCAATATTGACAGGCTTGGCGACAAAAGAATCCATGCCGGCGCGGCGGCAGCGTTCTTCGTCTTCCTCCATGGCACTGGCGGTGAGGGCAACGACCGGCACGTGGGGGCGGTTGTGGGCTTTTTCCCATTCCCGCAGGCGGCGGGTGGCCTCGAAACCATCTACCCGGGGCATCACGCAATCCATGAATACCAGGTCGAACGGGTGCCACTGCCAGAGGCTGGCGGCGGCTTCGCCATCGTTCGCCGTCATTACATCGCAGCCGAGCTTTTCCAGCAGCCGACGGGTGAGGGTCCGGTTGACCGGGTTGTCCTCCACCAGCAGTACCTTCATGCGGCCGCAGGGCAGTTCCCGGCGCTTGCTGATGTCGGTAACCGCCTGTAGGGAGAACCGGGTGAGGAACCGGCGTTCGTTCTTCTCCGCATCCGTGAACAAATGGTTCAGGATGGCCATCAGGCAGGATTCCCGCAGGGATTTGCTCAGGAAGGCGTCTGCCCCGGCCTGACGGAAATGTTCGGCGTCGCCCCGTTGCGGATTGGACGACAGGATCAGCAAGCGCATATGGGCCCAGGTCGGGTTGCTGCGAATCTGCCGGCACAGCAGGTCACTGTCCATATCCGGTACAAAGCCATCGAGAATGATGGCATCGAACGGTTCTTGGCTGTCTGAGGCCTGCCGCAGGGACGTCAGCGCTTCGCCGGCGGATTTCACCGCCTCGATGTGCACCTCATAGCGGGACAGCATCTCCAGGGTGATCTTGCGGGACAGCTCGTAGGAGTCCACCACCAGGATATGCTTGCCCCGGACCTTGCGGGTGTCCGGCCGCACCCGGGGGGCATTCTCGGGCGCCACCGGCAGGGTCAGTTCCACCCAGAAGGTGGAGCCCTCGCCGGGCCGGCTCTCCAGGTCCAGGGAACCGTCCATCAGGGTCACCAGCTGGCGGCAGATGGTCAGGCCCAGACCGGCGCCGGGCAGTTGGCGCTGGAACTGCTGGCCGAGCTGAACGTACGGCTCGTACACCAGTGGAATGTCCTCCGGATTGATGCCCACGCCGGTATCCTCCACCGCCAGACGCAGCCGGGCCTTGCCATTCCGCCGGCCCAGCACCTCAATGCTGATGAGCACATGGCCGGAATCGGTAAACTTGATGGCGTTGGAGACCAGGTTAAGCAGGATCTGCCGGATACGTGCCGGGTCGCCTTTCAGGGACCAGGGCAGGTTTTCGTCAATGCGCAGCTCCAGCGCCAGCCCCTTCTCCCGGGCCCGGCTGCCAAGCATATGCACCAGATCGTTGAGGGTCTCCCGCAGATCGAACGGAATGTCCTCCAGCACCAGTTTGCCGGCCTCCATGCTGGAGATATCCAGCAGGTCATTGATGATGGCGGACAGGCTCTGGGAGGCGTTGAGCAGGGTATTGACGTATTCCCGCTGTTCCTGATCCAGCGGCGTATCCGTCAGCAGGTTGGCGTAACCCAGCACCGACTGGAGCGGAATGCGCAGTTCGTGGCTGACATTGGCGAGAAACCGGTTCTTGGCGTGATTGGCTCGAACAGCCTCGTCCCGCTCGCCCTGGGACTGGATGGTCGTCTGGCGGAGTGAGCGGGTGTCTTCCAGGATCTGCAGCCGCATCTTGTTCAGGGCCTGCTCCAGCTCCGACAGCTCATCCGGCGATTTAGGCGGCTTCCGGCGCAGCTGAAGCGGATCCACCAGGGCATCCAGATTCAGCTGGGCGGCATAATCGGCCATGGCCTCCAGGTGGCGGGAGAGGGTGGCCCGAACAATCAGCAGCAGGCCGAAGGTACCGAGCATGACCACGACGGTCACGGACAGCAGCGTCAGCAGACCGGTCTTCCAGAGTTCATCGTGGATCTGCTGAACCGACGACACCACCGTGAGACTACCGACCTCCTGGGGCGGCTGGAAACTGGAGCGGTCAAAGATCAGGGGGATGGTCTGAGAGATTACCCTGCCGTCGGGGTGGGTGCCGGTGGTGAATTCCTCACCCGTGGTGGTGGTCACGCGGGCAAACTGGATCGCTGGCACCGCCTTCATGTCATCCAGGCTGTTGGCCACCTCACTGAAATTCATCAGCCAGAGGTTGTTGCTCATGCTCCCGGAGACCAGCTCGGCGGCTTTCTGTTGGGTACTGATCAGGTCATTCTTGCGGCGCTCGAACTCGCCGATCATCTGAACGCCGGTGGCGGCGAGGGAAAGCACCAGGCTGAACAGCAGCACATACACCAGCAGACGCGCTGCCAGCGGCCGAACGCCAAATCGCTTGAAAAACCGGTATGGGTGCAAGATTTCGACTTCCCTGTGTCGACTACAAAACAATCACCGAAGTTTAACAGACGGTTAGAACTTCGACACGCTTCTCTCCGCCCTCTGTTACAAACCGGAACCTTACGTTCAGATCGTACAGGTGCGCCCCGTAAATCCGAGCCTCATCCCGGCCCCGCCGGAACGACGGCCGGGGATCATAACTCACCACATCCTCGATCAACGCCCGGAAATCCGGATAGTCCCCGGAGGGAAGGGCAGCCAGCTGCTGCTCCGCCTCAGCCAGAAACACCACTTCAAGCCTCTCGGTCGGCGGCGAATCCGCCCACCCCAGACTCGCCTCCGGCACCGAATCCGCAAACGGCAGGTAAGGCTTGATATCCAGAATCGGCGTGCCCTCGATCAGATCATGATTACTGATCCGCAGCACCAGCCGCCCATCCCGACGCGCCAGCCCCTCATTCCGAACCACCGACAACCCCAGACTGTTCGGCCGAAACGGCGACCGACTGGCAAACACCCCCATCTTCCTGTTACCCCCCAGCCGAGGCGGCCGCACCACCGGCTTCCACTCCGCCCGAACTGCCTCATGAAACTGGAAAATCACCCAAAGATGCGAAGCCGTCTCCAGCCCGCGGAAAGCATCTTCGCGGTCGTAGGGAGGCTGAATCACGAGTTCGGCGTGAGCGTGGCGGGTAAGCCCCGGCTGGCGGGGTACCCCGAACTTGTCCTGAAAACAGGACTTGGTGATAGCAATAGGGGTCACGGCAAGGCCGGGGTCTGAAGAACTTGTTCTTCCGACCCCATCTTCAGCGTTTTCCCCCGGGGTCTGATGAACTTGTTCATCTGACCCCTTTTTCACGTCTGCCCCCACACTCACTCCCCAGGGGTCTGAAGAAATCTTTTCTTCTTCTGACCCCGAGTTCAATTCCAAATTGGGGTCAGATGAACAAGTTCATCAGACCCCTGAGTTAACCAGACCCCACCCCTGGGGTCTGAAGAATTTATTCTTCTGACCCCAAGTTCACGTTCAACCCCCTACCGCCGATCAATAGTCCCAGCAAAAAACATCTCAACCCGCAAAACCACCGAAGCCCGATCCTTGAAACTATCCTCCCGCGGAAACGTCAACGCCGGAATCACCTCCCCGAACAACCAGTCACTATGCAATCGATACCGCCAGGTCAGGTCCACAAACGCCGACGTCGTCCGCCACCCGGGCTTGCTCTCACCCAACACCCCAACCCGCGGAACCAACGTCGAGCGATTATCCACCACCTTCCGCACACTGAAAATCTGCGCCACCAGAAACTTCTCGTCCGAGTGCACGTACTCCAGCTCAGAGGAAGACTGAAACCGCCAGTCATCCCCCACATACCGACTGGCCCCGAACCACGTCCGGGAACCCCAGCCCTCCTGATGGAAGTAATAAATCCGCTGCTGCAGACTCCCGGCCCAGTCCTCATCCAGCTGCCAGCCCTTGCCAGCCGTCACCCGCCAGAACGCATCCGGCGGAAACCGAAGCCGCCCACCGATATCCGTGGATAGATTGATCGCATCCCCGATCCGGGTCAGATACCGCAGCGCACCAGTGGTCTCCGTCTCCGTCCGCTCGGGCTCCGTCAACTGCCGGTCCCGCTGCCGCTCCTCCAGCGGAATCAGCTCTTCACTCTCACTCTCGATAACAATCCGCAGCTTGCGCTTGGCGGTGGGAATATCCAGCCGGAACCGGGCCTCCGGCTCGAATGATGCCAGGTTGCTGTACTCGGATTCGGTAGCAAACCCCAGGCGCAGGTAGCTTTCATTATTCGGCAATGCCTGAGTAGACCCCGAAAGCGTCCGATCCGCCCAGGCTCCCAAAGATTGAATCCTTGGCCCCTGAATGCGCTCTTGACGCAACACCCAGTTAGAGAAAGACAACCAGTAGGATTCCTCCGGCTCCGCCCAATACTCCTCCGGAGAAAACGTATAAAACGACGGCCTCAGTTGCTCAGGCGCCAGAATCTCGGAAATGGAACGCTGATGCACCTCAAACACCGGCTCCGCAGCGCGTCCGGGAAGAGAAACAAAAACCAGAAATGACAGAACCCCGGCCGGGGAGAAACGGCGCAAACAATTAGTAGCCAAAATCCACCAGGAACTTCCCGTGCAATTCACGAACCTGACGCTCCACATCATCCAATGACCGGTCATTATCAATAATAGCGTCAGCACGCTCCAAGCGCTTCTCCCGAGGCATCTGAGCCGCAATAATCCGCTCCACCTGATCCCGCTCATTGGTATCCCGAGCCATCGTCCGCTCAATCTGCGTCTCCACCGGGACATCCACAACCACGACTCTGCTGACCAGATTATGCTGATCCGTCTCCAGCAACAATGGAGAAACCAGAAGCACATAGGGCAGGGCATACCCTTCAGGCTTCAACTGCCGAATCAACTCGTCCCGGATCATCGGATGAAGCAAACCCTCCAGCCAGGTCCGCTCATCAGGATTGGCAAACACAATCTGCCGCAGCTGGGCCCGATCCAGGGTGCCTTCGTCGGTGAGAATATCCTGACCGAAGTGCTCAGCAATTTGCGCGAGGCCAGGGGTACCAGGTTCAACCACCTCCCGGGCGACATCATCAGCATCCACCCAGTGAACCCCAAGCTCACCAAACATGCGAACGACGGTAGATTTCCCGGAGCCAATCCCCCCCGTAAGCCCGACAATGGCCGGGGTCTGATGAAAAGCCTTTGGCTTTCCATCCGACCCCACCTCCACCTCAGGAGTCTGGCCCGCCCCAGGGGTCTGGCCCACCCCAGGAGTCTGGCCCGCCCCAGGGGTCTGATGAACAAGTTCATCTGACCCCATGTTGATTTTCTTACCCATGCTCAAACCCTAAAAAGGGGTCAGAAGAAAGCTTTCTTCAGACCCCCAATCTCAACTCAAACCCCAAGATAAGCAAACCAAGCCGCCTGAATAGCATCCCCAAACCACAAACAAAGCACCCCAGCCGCCGCCAAATAAGGCCCAAACGGAATCGGCACCTCCCGCCCATGCTTCCGGAACACCATCAAACTAATCCCGACAACCGCCCCGACGACGGAGGACAACAAAATCACCGCCGGCAACAACTGCCACCCAAGCCACGCCCCAAGCGCCGCAAGCAGCTTGAAATCCCCATGCCCCATGCCTTCCTTACCCGTCACGATCTTGAACAACCAGTAAACCGACCAGAGCGACAGATAACCAACCACCGCCCCCCAGAACGCACTGGTAAAGTCGGTTAAAACCCCAAAAAAGTTCAACACCAACCCAAGCCAAAGCAACGGCAACGTCATGCTATCCGGCAACAACTGCGTATCAAAATCGATCACCGTCAACGCCACCAGCGACCAGACCAGCAACAACGCCCAAAGCGCCGCCTCAGTCGGCCCAAGCAGGTAAACCGTCAACACCGAAAACAGCGCCGTCACCGCCTCGATGATCGGGTACCTTGGCGAAATCCGCGTCTTGCACGAAGCACACTTGCCCCCCAATACCAGATAACTGACCACCGGAATATTCTCCCAGGCCCGGATCTTGTGACCACAGGAAGGGCAGGTAGAAGCTGGTTTGGACAGCGTAACCGGCTCCTCCTTCTTCCGCGCCTTCTCCGGAACCTCCAGAAACTCCTCACACTGGCAACGCCACTCCTGATGCATCATCTTCGGCAAACGCAGGATGACCACGTTCAGAAAGCTGCCGATGCAGAGGGAAACGAGAGTGACGGAGAGGTAGAGGAGCCAGGGGGTGTTGAGGTAGACGTCGAGGAACTGCATTGAGAGCCTTGATTGATCTTAGGGGGAGAGGGAAGGGTTAAGTCGGGGTCAGATGAAAGCTTTCATCTGACCCCGTTTTCAGATCGGAAAGATGCAGTTAGCCAACAACCTGACCCATCTGGAAGATTGGCAGGTACATGGCAACGATCAAGCCGCCGACCAACACGCCCAAAACCCCCATAATCATCGGCTCCATCAGCGCTGTCAGGTTATCAACCATGTCATCCACAACACCCTCGTAATGCTCTGCGACTTTAGCGAGCATTTCATCCAGGTTCCCTGATTCCT
>NZ_JAWOIS010000009.1:0-26281 GCF_046484525.1 Marinobacter sp. | reverse complement strand
CAGAAGGAACCGGTGCGCTCGGCAGCGAGCACTTCCGTTTCCCCGACCACCTGCCGGGTCAGCAGGTGGTTCAACGCCACCGGCGGGCTGAGATACCCCAGCTCGAAGGCAACGAGACACACGATCCAGAAATGCAGCGGATCGATACCCAGCTGGATCGCAGGCTGGGCAATGGTGGCGGATACCAGGATGACGGCGCCGAAAGGGTCCATCACCATGCCGATAATGGTCAGCATCACCACGATCACCAGCATGGCGATCCAGGGACTGGTCAGATTCTCCGGGAACAGCGCATGGACGATGTCCGAACGCTCCAGGATACCGCCCAGGCAGATCGAGAAGCCGATCAGGGCCAGCAGCGCGCCGATATGCACCGCGGAATCGCTGGCGGCCGCAGAGCTTCGGCTCCAGAAGGCGTGGGCCCGGGTCTCGCCATCCTCCCGACTGTCCTTGCCGGCATCCAGCAGTACCAGGGCCAGCATCACCAGCGGCAGGATCAACGGTGCACTGTACTCGTTGAACTTCAGCCCCAGGATGGCCCAGATCGCCATAATCACGATAGCTCCCACGACAACGTAGGGCAGCAACGCCCGAGTCTCGCCGATAGCGGCGCGAAGAGCACCGGGGGCCGGACGGGGTTTCCAGTTGCCCTGGGTTTTGCACACGATCAGCGAGAACAGACTCGCCGACATGATGAACACCCAGAAACCCCAGCTGTACATCTCGGTGGTGGTCACTTCCTTGTTGAGGGCGGCAACCACAACGATCAGCAGACACGGATTGAGAACCACGCCCAGACTGCCGGACATGGCGGTCGTGGCGAGTGACAACTGGCGCCCGGCACCGGCACGCCGAAGTTCATCGTACACAACACCGCCCACAGCAAGAATGAAGATGCCCGATGCACCGGTAAAGGCCGTCGGGAAGGCGGTTGCGAAGATAATCACCGAGGCAAGCAGCGGCGCCGGCAGGTTGAACGGTTTGATGACGTTCAACAGCAGCTCCGGAATCCGGGTCTGCTTGAGCATCATGCCCACCAGCACATACAACCCGATGTTGATGAACATCGATGACAGGTTGGACATCATCCCGAAGTAGATAGCCAGGCCAGAGGCGTAGCCGTCCACCAGGAAGAAATAGCCCATGGCGATCAGGCCCATGCCGCAATACAGCGGGATCACCAGTCCTGAAGATGCCCGGAGCTTACCGGCGCCAACCCGATCCGGAACGTTCAGGAACCTTACCGCGTTGATCACCATGAACAGTCCGAAAACCCCGGCCCAGGCGTACTGGAGAGTCATGGTGTCCTCGGAGCCCGGCGAGGTGGCGAGCTTGCCGAGATAGGCATTCAGGGATAGCACCATCAGTCCGTTGACCACAAACTGCACGCCCTGGCTCAAACGCCACTCGGCCCGGTTGCGTGGCAACCGGAGCGCAATGTGGTCGGTGTCCAGCGCAGCAATCGCTGCCGCCATGGCAAACATGGCAATGAACAAGTACTTGGTGAGCTCGATGTTATCGAGCAGGAACTCGGCAAGTCCCTGTTCCACCGTCTTGAACATACCCAGCGCCGGGGTTGCGTGTTTCAGGTTCTGCTCGTAGACCGCATATTGCTGCTGACACAGCTCGAGGTTGCTCTCCAGGGACTTGCGAATCGCCTCCGGATTGGGCGGCAAACTGAACAGATCGTCGGGGTCGGGCTTGTAGGCAGCCACCCGTTTGGCCACCTCCGCATCGATGTCCATTTCCAGCTGGCACGCGGGTTCCGTGGCATCCGGACTCAGCAGGTAGTAATTCGGCCAGGTCTGCTCACCCACCCACAGCAACCGGGAATGCAGAGAATTCCCCATCCCCAACAACAGGGTGAACAATAGCAATAGCAGGAGGACCGCCCCGTGCATGCGGTGCACGGGGTAAAGAGTCCTTGCGGCCGGAGCGGCCAGAGCTCGCCAGTTCATGCGTATCCCGCCCTGTTATTCGTGGTTGGCCGCGGTGCACTCGGCAGCCGAAGGATTGCTTGCACAACGGACCTTGCTGAGCAGGCTCATCATCTTCGGGTGGTAAACGTCCGGGGCGCCGTTCAGGCCATCCCGCATTTCGATACGGTTCTCGCGGAACATCTCCTGGTAGCCACGAATGTCCTTCTCGGGGATCCGGACCCATTTTTCATCCGGAATCGCCGCTTCCTGCTTCTTGATCAGGTTCATGGCCTGCGGGAACATGTTCCAGGCAACCTCACGGGCTTCCTGGGCGGCTTCGTCATTCAGGACCTCATCCCGGGCGACCATCTGGAGAGTCAGCTGCGCCAGCGGATAATCCACAACGCCACCCTTGTCGCCGATGCCTTTGTACAGCTCGAGGGCCTCATAGGCGAACGCTGGCGCGTAGGCGGTATCGACAGAGCCGTTATTGAACTTGCCGGCAAAGTTGGTGATGTCTGAAGGCACAACGGTCGCTTTCACGTAATTCACCATGTGAATGGCGTCTTTCTGGTAGTCCAGGGTTGCCATTCGCTTGCCGGCCAGTTCACCGGCGGTGTCAATGCTGCGATCATTCACAAAGAGATAACCGGCGCCCACCGGCACAATGCCCAGAACCTCATAACCGTTGTCTTTCATCAGCGGTGCCGCCTTGGGCTGGGCCAGGGTTGCCAGCAGGGTCTTAAGGTTGTCGTACGTAGGAATGGCACCCACGGCACTGATGCTGCCGGTGAACTTGTTGAATGGCCGGATCCGGATATCGGTCGCCGCTACCGCGTCACACTGGCCGGCGTTGAAGTCACCGATGGCGACCCCCTCGTCGGTGTAGGGCTTCAGCTGGAAATCCACCCCGTGGTTCTTCATCTCCAGGGCATAGTCCTTGACGAAGTTGTAGAAGTCACCATTGGCTCCAATAACGTCGAACACGCACATCGAAACACTCTGTGCCAACGCAAAGGGTGATGCTGCTACCAGGGCCATGGCGGTTAGGGATTTGCGGATCATAACGACCTCCGGGTCATTCTTGTGTTTATCGGTTTTTCAGAGGGGTGTGACGGCCTGCCTTACAGCAGGCCATCCAGACTCATGGTTTCAACATTTTCGCTTTGCCGCTCCGGACTCATCTTGCCGAAGAAGGTCTGTGGGGTGCGGTAACCGTAGTTGGCGGACCAGTGCTTGTCCGAAGAGAAGCGGATCACGCCCGCGGCCACCTCATCTACCAGACGGTACTCGCCCCAGACATCAATGGTTGCATTCGCTTCAGCGAAGGAGGCAATGGCTTCCTCCAGTTTGTCCGGGCGGCCAAAAGTTTCGGCGGCCACAGCCTGGAGTGCGTGCGGCACGCGCATGCCTTTCTCGATACCCAACTCGGTGCTGTGCTCAAGCACCTCCCAAGGATCCGGAGACAAGGCAGGCTTGGTATCAGGCAGCAGCAGCCAGACAAGCGCCCGAATCGCGTTGGGCATACCACCCCACTTTTCATTATCCAGACAGGTAGCGGCACGCTCGGCCTGGGGTGCAATGTTTCTGGGCACGCCCGCCATGGCGCCGGAGCTGGCATCATTCACGATCGCCTGCATGCCGGTCAGCAGACCCAGCAGGAAGGTAAGTTCATCCTGCTCACTGAACAGGAAGGGACATTCCAACGGCTCGGCTGCCGGATCGAATTCGTAGGCCGTCATGGCTCTCTGGAAGGAGGCGTAGCGGCGCTTGGCAGTCAGGGCGTTCAGACGCTTGGCCTCTTCCCTCGCATCCTTGGCAGCCTCGACGTTGCCTTGATAATCCGCCCGCAGGTAGGCGAGTTCCGCCTCCCAGGCCTTGTATTCAGCGCAGTTACCCGCGAGCAACATCAGCAGAGAACCTGTGGTATCCGGCGCGGAGGTCACTCGTGAGAAGGAATAGAGCAGCGGGTCGATGCCTTCACCGAGCGCACAGGCCATCTTGGGATCAGACATCTGCAAAACATACGGGGTGGCCTCGCCCTCGGAGTAGTTCGAGAGCACCACACCAGTGGTGGTGTAAATCGGGTTTGCGGAACAGCCGGCAAGCAGGATCAGAGCCCCTGCGGTCAGGAGTTTCAAAGAAGCCACGCGACTGCGGCGGTGTAAGGTAACCAGAATGGAAATCATAGTTCGCCCTGCTTTGCATTGTTTTTATAGATTGAGGGTACCTGTCCAGGTGCCCGTCCGATTTCTGATGACGTAACGTCGCACCAAAAGGTTTCCCTACCCTCGTTGTCCACGGATGCAAGGATGCGACCAAAACTGTCAGACAAAAATGGCTGGAATGCCGAAACGAATATGCCGATGAGGCCAATGGTCCAGATGGAAAGGACTGCACATCCATTTTTTGACACTTATCAATGCATTCAGAGTAACGGTAGGTTCGGACGTGTCGTCTACCCGGTAGGCGAACGAAGATTATCACAGCCAAAGTCCGGAACCTTTTGCCGGTTCGCCCCGTTTCCAGCGTTTCCAAAACAACAAAAGAAGGCGAAACGATGATGAATCCGAAACAAGCCATTCCACTGGCACTGATTCCCTTTATCCTGGCCGGCTGCATTTCCGACAGTGACACGCCTCCCTCATCCACCCCGGGGGACAACACCGAGATTGCGGGAGACAGTCAGACCCTTTACCGGGCGACACTCAGGCGTACATCCTTCGGCATTCCTCACATCGAAGCGGACGACTTCTCCAGCCTCGGTTACGCCTATGGCTATGCCCAGGCCGAGGACAACCTCTGCCTGCTCGTCGAAGATACTCTGACCATCCGGGGCCTGCGTTCCCGCTACCTGGGGCCGGACGGCTCCTATAGCATTCCTTCCAACGGAGCAGTCACAACGAACCTGAACGCTGATTTTTTCTGGCGCACCACCCTGACGGACGAAGCCATTACGCCCTTCAAGGCGAAAAGCGACCCGGAAGTTCTGGACGCTTCGAAAGGCTATGTTCAGGGCTTCAACCGGTATCTGACCGAAATCCGTGAAGGCATGCACCCGGACCGACATCAGGCCTGCCGGGATGAAGACTGGCTGTTCGCCCTGGAAGAGCAGGACATGTACCGGCGCTACCTGCGGCTTGCGGTGCTGGCAAGCTCCTCGGTGTTTGTGGAGGGTATCGCCACCGCCCAACCACCGGAAATCATCGACACTACACTACCTTCCGCAGAGGACCTTCTCTCGGCTCTGGAGGGCGGAGATAGTGAAAACCTGCCATTTCCGTTCAGTAAGGAACTCCCCATCGGCAGCAACATGTACGGCCTTTCAGCAGAGGCAAGCCGGACCGGCGAATCAATACTGTTCGGCAACCCGCATTTCCCCTGGGAGAAAACCGAGCGCCTGTACCTCGCCCATCTGAAAGTGGGCAACGACACCGAAATCATGGGGGCTGCGCTGTACGGGTTGCCAGCTGTGCTCATCGGATTCAACGAGCATTTTGCCTGGAGCCACACGGTATCCAAGGCCTACCGGTTCACCTTCTATGAGCTGACTCTCAACCCGGCGGATCCCACCCAGTACCTCTACGAGGGTGAATACGTCGATATGGAAAGCACCGATATCACCGTTGAAGTGCTGGAGGAAGACGGAACTGTCGGGGAGCGGACCCGAACCCTGTACCGCTCTCAGTATGGCCCGATGCTGACCTTTGAGGCCGCCGGAGTGCCGGTGCTGAACTGGTCTTCCCTGAAGGCCTACACACTCCGTGACGCCAACGCAGAGAACGACCGCCTGCTGAACCAGTTTTTTCGCTGGAACCAGGCGGACAGCTTCGAGGAATTTGTTGACCTGCATGCCAGCGTTCTGGGAGTGCCCTGGGTCAACACCGTCGCCACCGGCCCGGGACAACAGGCTTACTATGGTGATGTCACGGTTGTACCCAACGTACCGGATGAGAAAGCCACCGCCTGCGCCACCGCCCTGTCACCGGTCTTCGACCAGTTGGCTCCCGGCTTGCCGATACTGGACGGTTCACGGGCCGATTGTCAGTGGGACACCGACCCGGATGCACCGGCTGCCGGCATTTTTGGCCCATCCAACCTGCCCACGCTCCGCCGGGACGACTGGGTGCACAACTGTAACGACAGCTACTGGGTCACGAACCCGGCCGAACCGCTCACCGGGTTTGCCGCCATCATCGGCGATGAGGAGACCGCTCGCACACTCAGGACCCGCAAGTGCATGCAGCAGGTTCAGGATCGGCTTGACGGTAGTGACGGCGTGACCGGCAGCCTCGGTTTCGACCTTGGCAACCTCCAGTCGGTGGTACTCAACAGCAGCCTCCTGTCCGAGGAACTCGCCCGTCAGGATGTGCTGGATGCATACTGCCCGCTCGAAACGCTGCTGAGCAGTTCGGGCCAGCCAGTGAACATATCCGAAGCCTGCGAGATCCTGAGGCAATGGGATGGCACTCACAATCTGGACTCCGTGGGCGGCCATATCTGGCGGGAATTCTGGCGCGGCATTGACCCGTTGCCCATCACCTCTCCGGACAAATGGCTGACGCCATTCGACCCGAACGATCCTGTTAACACGCCTGCGAATCTGAACGTCGGCAGCCCGCTGGTGCAGACAGCCTTCGCCGATGGCGTGAAACGCATTCAGGATTCCCCGATTGCCCTGGATGCCGCAGTCCGGGACATCCAGTTCTCGGGCATTCACGACGCGCAGATCCCGATTTTCGGGGGTGAGGGTTTCGAGGGCAGCTTTACCATCGCCAGTTCCCGACCGAATGATCTGAGTGATGGGCGCTATGATGTGAACTACGGCAACAGCTACATCCAGACCGTCACCTGGGGAGAAAATGGCATGCCAAAGGCCGAGGGCTTTGTGACCTACTCCCAGTCCACCGACCCGGCCTCCCCCTACTTCAAGGATATGACTCAGGCCTATTCCGAGAAGCAGTGGATTACCTTCCCCTATACCGAGGAAGCCATCCGTTCCGATCCGAACCTGGTGGAATACCGGCTCGTGGAACTGGCTCGCGATTAACCCGGTCTGGAACGAACAAAGGGCCCCTGTCAAAGTAAATAGTAAACTTTATGTAGGTTGGTGAGTGACTGAATGCACCGCGAGCAGGTGCTCTCGGGGCATTTCTATTTCTTACACAGTATGTAAGCACGTATGTAAAAAAAATACCGTGAGCTTTGTGGAGGGCTCTGCCCTCTCGCCATATGCTGCGATTCACGGGAGGCGTTTTGGAGCTAGCGCTGAACGGATGGGCAAGCTGATGGGCGGTAATAAGTGCGTCTTTGGTCGCAAAGCGAACGTTTAAGCTAGTCGATCAGTGTAAAGAGGCATGCGGACGCGAGAGAACGTTTGTAGTTGTGTATAAGAGCTACCAGGCCAATAGTAAGTAATACGTAAGGCAGCCACCAAGCACGCCCACGAAAAGCCCCCCAAGATTGAGATGGGCCAGCAGAGCTGTGATGCCCAGGGAAACCAGAGCAGCTCCAGCTGACACCTGCATCTCCTGCAAAAAAATATACGCAATAAAGTTCAGGAAAACAGCCGGCGGAAGAATCGTCTCCATCCACTTGGCCAGCCCATCGGGAAACTGAAAGTCAAACAGCACCGGAAGAACTCGAACCAACAGGCTTGTCACGAGCAGAGCCGCAATCGCCATAATTACGCCATCATTCATGTTTTTTCCCCTTGTCCAAAATGATAGCGGTAATGAGGACACTAGGAATCCAGAAATAGGTGGGTCCTAACCACTCATAACAAGCCACGGCCAATACCAGACAGGCCGCGAGCATCACCAAGGGCCGAAGATAAACACCGGACACCTGCATCTTTATTTGCGTGACCGACAGGTAAACCAGCACAACACTGGCCGGAAACCCCAGATGAATACCATTGCTTAACCAAGCACTGGGAATGGCCTGAGCAATCAGCGCGCCGATTACGCCGGAGACGACCCAGAACACGAAGATGGTTGATCGAATGACTAGAGTCTCGAGGACCGTATCGCTGCTTCTTTCTGTGGCATAGGCCTCATCTCCAAGCATGTGTGACACAAATGTTCTGGCAAACACGGTCTTTGGCAATCGTTTGACGGTGGTAAAGGCGATGGGAAAGTAACGACTATTAATCGATGCACAGATCAGGAGCATAGTTAGAAAGCTGGCATCGGTCTCGGAGAGCGGCAGCAACGCGAACTGGCCGCTCCCGGTAAAGCCGAGAAATCCAGCGGCCAGAACTTCGAGCAGGCTCCAGTCCGCCCGGTACGCAAGCACGCCGAATAGCATGCTTACCGGGGCAATCGCAAAAGCGGACGGAAGTACCCTCAGGAAAGCCCGTCGGATAGAAGACGCCTTCCCAAGAGGCCGGTCTACAACGATGTCAAGACTGGGCGAATCGCGCATGGGTTAAGCCAGCGATGACCGTTCGTGAAGGGGGCCGTAGGCCCGATTGTGCCAGCGGTTGATTTCAATGACCCAGATGTCCCGGTAGCCCGCATCCCCGTCTTCGGGCTCGATGTTGGTAGCGTAATGAATGAAACGCTCGTCATCGATCAAAATGGCCTGATTATCGTCCAATGTGGTGCGGAACAAGACGTCGCGGGTTGCAGGATCGATCACCTGGGTTTCCCCCCCTTTCACGTTGTTCCGGCGGGCAACGGCGATCACGCTGAATTCGTGTCCATCCCGATGGGGCCCCTCAGGTACCGTAACACCCTTAAATTCAGCGTTTGTAATAACCCGGATTTGGTTAACGTTGATCTGGAACATGTCATTGAGTTCAACTGGCAACTCATTCAGCACTGCGGCAATTAAAGGCGTAGGGTCCCCAACAATTTGTTCACGATGACGGGGTACGCCGCCAGCCTCGGCCAGTTTGATATAATCGGCCGATTGCACATATTTTCGCTGTGGAAGGGAGGCAAAAAGCCACTCCCCTTCTTCCCAGTATCCAATGTACTGGGTCAAGCGAATCTCTCTGAGTCTCCCCAGACTGTGCATGTCTCGGGGCATATTGTCGAATGAATCCAATAGGCTCTGAGGAATTTTGGGCATATCGATGACGCAATACCCGTTCTCCAAGTAATCCTGATTGGCGCTGTTTTCAAAGGGAATTTTTTCGGCGAAAGCGGTCATGTAGGTATCCTTCCTTAGGCAGGTTCAAGATCAAAGGTGGCAATTTCGTAGGGCTGGATCGCTTCTATGTGCTTTTTGGTGATGCCCCGATAGAAGTCGCAGGCCGATTCCTCGACCGACTTGATCGAGCCGTACTTCTTTTCGAGTGGCCCCAGACAGAGCCCACCACAGAAGCCCTCGATCTCACAGCCACGGCAGAATTCCGGATTCTCCCGACGTAACTCGGCATGGTCCAAATAGGGTTGTTCGTTCAGAATCTTGGTCTCATCCCGAATATCCCCCAGTAACGTAGATCCCGCCTTACAGGAGAACACCGAACCATTCGGCTCGATACTGAACTGGGCGCCCTTCGCCGAGCAGTTTTTAAATCCACGGTAGCTCACCGTGTCGAAACCCAGCATGACCTGGAAAATCTGGTGCCAATAGCCCGTTAACACCACGCCGTTTTCTCGGCCGTACTGAACCAACTGCCAGAGGCGATCGACGATGTTTCCGGCGCCATACTCGGAGTAGAAGGTGGGATCAAAATCAACGACGACACCAATTTCCTTAGCACCAACGTCGACAGCCAAATCGACGATGCCTTCGTTGAAGTCATCCCATGTGGCTGACGTCAGGGCCGCGTTTAGGGCTACCCGGTTGTTATATTGCTGGAGTTTTCTGAGCCCTTTCATGACAACCGGCATGCTGTCATCGCCGTTCTTGAGCGGACGACTAGGACTGTTGGGCGAATCCACACTGACGCACACGGCCACTTCGTACTCCCGGAACGTCTTGGACACCTCGTCGGTGATCAAGGAGCCATTGGTCACCGTCGAGTAGTGGATGATCATGTCATCCTTCTCTCCGCGACCAAACCGCTCCAGCACCGCTTTAATGGTGCGCCAGTTCAACATGGGCTCCCCGCCAAAAAACTGGACCATCACTTCCCTGACGCCTTCCGATCGGGACACTCTTAACGCGGATTCCACATAAGCAACGCCATCTTCCGGCTTCATGGAACGATTCTGGGGACTGTATTGGTGCTCGAACCGCTCTTTCGAGGCATACATGGAGTCTTCAATGTTTACCTTGATGCTGTCTTTGGCAATGATTCGAGACTCTTCAACCTTACTGACCTCATCCTCAACCGACATCTCTTTGCCCTGAACGCCCTCAAAGCAATAGGTGCAACCGAAGTTACACGCGTTGGCCAGAATCAGCTGGATGATATTGACTTTTTTCTCGATCGGCGGCGTGGCCTCTTGTACTTGAGGCACCGGGCTCTCCACCAAGATGCGCCGGGCAATCAGCTGCTGAATCAGTTCCTCTTGTCGATTGCTAGCCTGCCCCCGCAACACGGCTTCCGGTACCGCTTTCTTATGTTTAAAGGATTGCAGAACCTCTTGACCGGCATCGTCCAGAAAGAACAAGCCTCCCAAGAGTCGGTGGTAGGTTGCTGTCTTATCTCCAACCCGCTGCTGGATAATGTCGTCAGATAAAGTGAATGTTTTTGTGTCTACTGCAGTTATCACAAAGCAGCCCTCATCCTTAAGGTGTATCAACGGCCACCCGATTGGGTGGCCTGGTAAATTACTTGGTCAACGAAGTGGCGAGCTGCACACCTTCCAGACCCAGTGTGCCACCGACGGTGCCGCCAACGGTTCCACCGACAGTGCCACCAACGGTTCCGCCGACAGTGCCGCCAACAGTGCCACCGACAGTTCCCGCAACAGGGTTCACTTTGCTCTCAAATTTCATAACTATGTCCCTAAAAAGTGTTTTGAAGTGGGAGGCCTTTGCCTCATTGCCAAGACAAGTAGGCCTCATCCGGACTCCAAATCAGGAACCGGAGCGTGCAAACGCACACTTGGGCTCTTCTGTGGAGTCCCGAGCGATTCTAGGTATTGGGTCAAATCTGCGTCTTGTATGATTGTGCAGATTAGGCGCTAGTTGCGAAGCATCAGGTCCGCCCACCGGCCAGGGGGCAATCCGTACGTTTTGGAGAAGTGATGTGTCATGTGACTTTGGTCAGTAAAACCACAGGCGGCAGCGACGTCCACCAACGCCATCCCAGCGCTGATCATACCCTTGGCCTTATCCAACCGGCGCAGGGTCAGATACCGATAAGGGCTCGTTCCGAACAAAGCACGAAAATCCCTCGACAGACTCCATCGATCCGTCTCGGCAACTTGCTCCAAGCGGTCCATGGTGACCGCTTCGTCGGAGGCGTCGAGCATGAATTGTCGGGCCAATTCAGCCGCTCTGTAGTTTAATTTTTTGCGCCGTGTCTTTTGACCGGACACTTCATTGAGGGCCTGCGCAATCTCATAGATCCCATCATCCTCTTCCAGGCTATCTAGCCGACCGTCCAAATTGGTGAGCAGGTTGGAAATAGCGGAGACGATCCGCGGATCGGATGAAATGCCGTCGGCAACAAACGGCAGGGTTTTTCCTCCCAGCGCCTGCTGAATGTTCTCGGGGGAGAGATAGAGGATCTTATAATGGAAGCCCGCTTCCGTGCCCGCCTCACCATCGTGCAATTCATCCGGATGGATCACCACCGCATTGCCCGGCAGACTGTGTCGCATAGACTTGCGATAGCTGAAACTGTGGACGCCGTTGAGGGTGATGCCTAAGGCGTAGGTGTCGTGTCGGTGCGGAGTAAATCCATGACTAGCAAAAAAAGCCTCCATTCGTTCTATTTTTCTGCTGGGGTGGGAAACCTTCGTCCAATCCTTTGTGTACATCATTCAATCATCCTGATTTTACTTCTAATCCCTAATTCGCTCAGATCGTTGATGAATCTTGATCGCAGCGCTCACCGGGAACCTTATCTAGGCCGTCCAAGTTCATAGCGCGTTTACATCTAGCAGCCGTCGTGACCGCCCCTCGCCACCAAAGTCGCCCCGACCAAAGGATTTACCAGAACCAACGCCGCTACCACCATCGCTTCGACCCACCTTGCCCCCTTCCAACCATCTTAGCGTTAACCGCATCAGGGAAAAGGCCGAACCAGCATAAATAGCAGCGGTGCCACTGCCACAGACCACACCGATCTCGACGTCGGTTGATGGACCGCCACAGACCGAACAACAGGATAGGAAACATCGGACAACACATCCAATTGGCTAATCCCAGATTTCGTTTTTTTTTCAAACAGCTTTGCGCCATAGGAGCTCTGGCTGTGAAGCCAAGAATCGGTTCCCCTTCAACGCATTGACGGGCGCAACGGCTTAGTCGCCGTTTTTGCTCTGGTGTGCATAAATGCCGGCCGGAAGGCCGCAGATTAAGCCTGCATAACACAATCCAATGCCCCCACCTCTATAACCCGCCTTTTTCTGCGGAGCGTCGCTGAATGGAAAGATCCTATTCGCCACGTGGAGCCAAGCCTCGTTCGGGTTCTCAGTGACGCCCACGGCCAGTGATTCAACCGCTAAGACCGCGACTTTTCTTTACCCGCCCAAAGGCAAACTCTCATCGTGTTAAACCCTCCCAGTTAGGGGTGACCTGAATTTCGATTAAACCGAAAGCACCCCCGTCCAATCCAAACCTGTTTCACAAACTTTGTATCTATTTGCTTTCAATAATATACAAGCATCTAACTTCAGATTTCCCTCATTCTCAGAGGCAAATTGGATTCCCTCTAATGCATGAGCCGGCCTCAAGGTAACCAACGAGAGGAGTTCGATTTTGCTCACATAAAAACCTGTATCTTTCGGGCGAGATGTTGAGCGGGAACGTTCGCTTTTGTTTAGCTGAGCTCCGAGTGTGCCCTGGTCGCAAAGCGAACCATGTTCTTTGTAGCAACGGGTGTAACCAGATCGTTTAGCGGGGATCCTTTACCATTCGGAGGACGGAAGTACGAGGGATGCGCAGGGCCTGTCCCGCAACGCGGGATGAGCGAATACCAAACTCGCAGAAGCTCGCCCCGAAGGGTGCGCTCAAGCGACCTCAATCAAAGTGTTGGTGGACAAGAAAGGTGGCTAGCTGAGTTCAGGCAGCCTCATGGTCAGGTTTGCGAGGCGTAATCAGTTTATTGATTTGATCGGATTTCTCCGCACGGGCTCGGCGCAGATCGTAATCGGTCTGCAGATTGAGCCAAAACTGCTCGGTGGTCCCGAAATAACGAGCCAACCGCATAGCCGTATCAGCGGTCACACCACGACGCTCGCGAACAATCTCATTCAGGCGCTGTGCAGGAACATAAAGTTCTTTTGAAAGCGCATTCACACTCATGCCAAGAGGCTCAAGGTAATCCTCAAGCAAAATCTCTCCTGGATGGATAGGGCGCATACCTAAAGTAACCATTGCGCAACCTCCTTAGTGGTAATCAACAATCTCCACGTCTTCCGCCCCTTCATCTGTCCAGCGGAAACACAATCGCCACTGGTCATTGATCCGGATGCTGTGTTGCCCCTCTCTGTCTCCAGAAAGCGGCGCTCAAGTCTATTCCCGGGCGGAGACTTTAAATCTTTAAGAGCTTCAGCACTTAGCAGCTGCTGTAACTTACGCTCGGCCGTTCGCTGTATTGCGGTGAAACGCCGAGTCTTACCTGTTTTTACAAGCTCTTCTGTGTGCTTGCACTTAAAGCTCTTGATCATGAATACCCACCCTATAACGTTACACGTTAAACGTGAAATGCGATTAGGTTATTATATCACAGGTTTTTATAACTGAACCGGGTAGGTAACGGGACACTAGCAGCCTGGTGTCGCCAGAGACACCGCCGCAGCGACTAAGCACTCATCGTTGGATGACCGTGGACGAGCGAACCTAGAAGTTTCAAAGCTCTGTACAATTTATTCGATAGCCCGCAGAGCCCACTGTATAAAACGGTCCGTCAATGTCGAAGTGCTCTGGAAATCCGCACCGAAACGGTAGCGCACGGCTTCAGTAACGGGCATTTGGGGCTCCTGCCGTTTAAAACTAGCTGAACTCACACGGCGTCAAGGACACCATAGAAAAATTTATAGGGTCCATCTTTGCGAAATCCGACTTGCTCATAAAATTCAGCCGCCCCGGAGGCGTTGTGCGCGACCAACCAAGCGCCCCCTCACGCACCCTTGTTTATGCTTTGCAGCAAGGTCTTGCCCATACCCTTTCTTCTGTTTTCTTCCGCAACAAACAACTATTGGATACAAGTAAGCGTGCCAGAGTGCCATGGGTAGGAGTAAGAGAAAATTGCTCCGACTACTTCGCCATTTCCTTCGAGCACAAGACAGCCTTTTGGATCGATTCGATAGAATCGTTGAAGGTAGGCCGAAGCATGTTTTGGTTCCCACATCTCGTTATAGGGCGAGGCTGAGTATGCCTCGCAGAAAATTTGAGCGGCTCGCTCGAGGTCTGCGGCCTCACAGTTCCTAATTCGCATTTTATCTTTCCACGAGTAACCGGGCATTTGATCAAATATGCGATCGCTAGTTTTTCGCAACTCACTGCCACCGACCTCGACTGAGGTCGCAAAGCGGACATTCAGACTTTTGGAACATCTGCACTCAACAACAGCGGTCGTTTTTGAGGGGCCGCCAATATAGATGAGTTCGCCACCAGCCAGCATGGAAGAGGGCATTCAGTATCCGTTCTAAGCGAGTCAGCAATGAATCCTGGTCGATCGATACCATTGAAACGACCGGCTAGAAATGCTTCTAGTGTCCCGTCTGGTTAATTCGCTGACCTACTGCGTGGCGCTGGGGACCCTGGCCAAGGCGCCAGTACGCAGGTGTGGTGGTTCCACATCAAGTGCTGGCAACACCGGTCAGGGGCCCCAGCGCCGCGCCCTTCGGGAGCCACTGAGAGCCTTGATAGCTGCGTTGCTCTCAAGGCTCTCAGTGGCTCAGTAGGTCAGCGAATTAACCAGACGGGACACTAGCCGGTCAGTGTTCAGTTTACGGGAGCAACCACGGGACAGATACGAAGAGCAGGATCCTCACAGGTAATCCCGGGTGGACTGGACACTCGCATAGGCAAACCCAAGAGCCGCCATAGCCGTGGCATGAACCTGTGCCGCAGGCACGGTCATACCGTTGAACTCCAGATCCATCGTGGCGCAGGCATCTTCTAGCACAGTGACCTTGTAGCCAAAGTCTGAAGCGGCGCGGCTGGTAGCCTCGATGCACATATGGCTCATGGCGCCGATCACCACGACTTCCTCTATGTCGTTAGAATCCAGCAGCTCTTTCAGGTTGGTCTTCAAGAATGAGTTGGGGTAGTTCTTGAGAATAACCGGCTCATCACCTTTCGGTGCCACGGATTCGTGGATGTTGATGCCGTCTGAACCCGGCGTGAATACAGGCGCATTCGGGTCCGGAAACTCGTGGTGAACGTGCACCAGCAGGTCTTTGTTCTGACGCGTTGCATCTATCACCTGTGCCGCCTTGGCGGCTGCCTGTTCGATGTTCACCAGCGACAGTTTGCCGGAGGCAAAGTACTCATTCTGGATATCGACAACAATAACGGCTCGTTTGGTCATTAGACTGTTCCTCGTTTGGTCATATGTTTCAGATGTGTTTTGGTCAGAAAGAAAGAATCTCACCATCCGCCGGGATCAAAACCTGATGGGCAATACCCTCGTTCTCTACGAACTCTGCCAGCTCCTCGCGGCTCAGGGTCATATGGTTCACCGCATCCATGTGCACGGCGACAATGTCCGCATCCGGTAAAGCTCGGTGTACGCGCAGGGTATCTTCTTTGCCCATGATGATCGGGTCGCCCTCAAAGCCGGTAAATTCCGCAGCGCCGGCATTCAGCACCACAACATCTGGCTGGAAGCGCTCCAGAGACTGCACCACTTCATCACGCCACACGGTATCGCCTACCACGTAAGTGGTTTCCTGCCCTTCTGCCTCAAAAACCACGCCCATGATTTCACCGAGCGCCTTGGCCAGCTCGGGAATGGCATAAAGGGTATTGGAGCCGTGTTGTCCGCCGGTTTTATGGAGTGTCACACCGCCAAATTCCGCCTGACCATCCAGGATGCGCACATCCTTGAAGCCTTGTGAACGGATCATCTCGGCATCCGCCGCGTTCTGCACAAACAGGGGAATGTTCTTCGGCAACAGCTTCTGGGCAGCATCGTCCCAGTGGTCCAGGTGGGTGTGGGTTACGATCACCACATCGGTACCCTCGATCACATCTTCAGCGGCCATGGGCAAGCCCACCAAAGGATTACGCAGCTCACTCCGGTAAGTGTTCGGAAAGCCCGGGTAAGCCCCCTGGTCGGCCAGCATGGGGTCGATCAGAAAGGTGGTCTCTCCGTAAGTAACCTTGATTGTGGCACTACGGATTTGCTGTATCTGGTGGCTGGATTCCCGGGTATCCGATTCGGCGAAAGCAGCGCCAGTAAAAACAGTCGAAGCCAGCATCAGGGCGCCAGCGAAGGTTTTGATCAACATGGTGTTTATCCTCCAACAGGGTGTTCGTTGATGGAATAAAGTCTACGGAGATCTGATCACCACCAATATTGACCTGAAAGACAATTATCGAAAGAATCGGGCCAAACAGTTATCATCAGATCTACTAAACCTCAGGAGTGACACCGTGGCACTACCCAAAGTCGGGCTTGTCCTTCACCCGCAATTTAGCCCCTTCCATTTCTCTGTGCCCTATATGGTGTTCAGTATTGCCCTGCCAGAAGGCCCCTTGTTCGAGTTGCTGATTATCACCCCGGACGGAAAGCCCCTGGCATCCGAGAAAGCCATGACCGTGCAGCCGGATGGCGGGCTGGAACTATTGGATGCGGTTGATATTGCGGTGGTACCCGGCTGGCATGATCTGAGCGAAGCCCCACCGCCGCAATTGGCGGAGGCACTCACCCGCTGCCATGAACGGGGCGCGCATGTGGTAGGCCTTTGCTACGGCACCTATGCGCTGGCCTATGCGGGTTTGCTGGATAACAAGAGAGCCTCGACCCACTGGCTGGCAGAACAGGACTTCCTACAGCGGTTTCCGCAGGTGAACCTGGATACCAACGCTCTTTATGTGGAGGATGACCGGCTGGTTACCTCTGCTGGCACGGCGGCGGGGCTGGATTGCTGCCTGTTTCTGGTGCGGGAGTACTATGGCGCCAAGACTGCCAATACCCTTGCCCGCCTGATGGTAGTTCCGCCGCACCGGGAAGGTGGCCAGGCCCAGTTCATCGAACAGCCGGTCGCGATTTCCACCCAGGATGCGCACATTAACCGACTGCTTGATTATCTGCGGGAACATCTGGCCGAAACACACACCATCGATGAGCTGGCCACCCGCACCGCCATGAGTCGGCGCACCTTCACCCGCCACTTCCAGAAGGCGACGGGCATGACGGTGATGGAGTGGTTGGTGAGTGAACGACTTCGGCGAGGACGGGAACTGCTGGAAACCACATCGCTGTCTGTGGAAGCCATCTCGGAAAGAATCGGCTTCCACACGGCAACGTCATTCCGGCAGCATTTCAAGCAACGTCACCACGTGAGCCCTCGTGACTGGCGCAGGACCTTTGGAGTGGTGGCCTGACAATCCAGGCCACCAGCAACGCCGCTCGATCTATTACTTGGTCAACCACTAGGCGAGTTCACATTCATCGTGATCCGGGTAGTAAATACCGTTTGCCCATCCTCATCAATCAATCCAGCCACCAGTTCAGCGGTGTTGCACTGAAGGGGCACTACCAATGTTCGCTTTTGTTTATTCCCGGCCATCACTAATCAATCTCACCCAGTATCTTTTTGATGGCTTTCATGAAGCCGCGAGGCAATATTTCCGTACCGACCTCATCTTTTGCCTGCCCCAGGACATTCGCTTGAAAACCGAGCTTATCCAGCCATTCATCCGTCAAGACGGTCTGCAACGCCTTAATCCCGTTGTCGGAGCAAATGCCTTTCAAGGACGGGAGCAACTCGGCGCTCGTTTCGGACTGGGCTTGGCTATACGCAGTGGGGCGCTTGTCGATGACGATTTGGGTTTAGTTCTTGAGCATGTTGGCTTCGCTCTTCTAGCGATCCCGCTCACGGATGATTTGCCCGAAAAGGGCTCGTACAGCCGTATAATCAATCTTCTCTAGCAGTTGATAGTCCTGGCTGGTTTTCTTGCCAGGCCCGACCGGTGGTTTCTTCGTGGTTGTCTTAGCCTTTGCGGCCCATGCCTCGACCAGATCCCGATAATGCTTGTTGGCCGTTGCGCGGATCGACTGGTAACCCACGCCGCCATTTTCCTCAGAGACCCTCCCAATCGTGGTGATGGAGAAGTCTCGCGCACCTGACTCGTAGTAGTCCTTCAGGGTCTGGTTGAGCTTATCCAGAGATGACTGCGTCTTAGCGGTTTTGCCGTCTTTGAGAGTGTCCAAGATGGCTTCAATGTCGATGTTCATTCGGCCACCTCCACTGCACTGATTCGTTTCATAGAGCTAGGCGATAGGGTGATCGAAGCAATCCTTTTGATCGCCTCAACCCCGGATTTCAGCATCCCGTCATTTTACATGAACTCCTGCGCCTCAATGTAATTGATCGCGATCCGTAAGCCCTCAAGCTTATCTTCTGGGTCTGCGATCTTGGCCATCTTACGCAACATCGCGTTACCCACAACCAGTTGAGTGTGTTCGTCCATTTCCATAAAGATAGGCTTGTACCCGGAAGCTCCAGGGCCCTTTGTTTTACAGCAGACGCCTTTCAGGGCGTTGCCGGAAATCCGAGCATGGCCATGACCTGATCGGTCAGTCCATCCAGGGTCAGCCCACCCCGCTCCGGCCGGTACCAGGTGACGGTCCAGCTCAGGGCGCCGGTCAGCATGCGCCGAACCACGAAAGGCTCAGCCAGTAACCGGCCCTGGTCTCGCAGGACACCGAGCACATCCAGCCAGAGCGCTTCATAGATATCCCGCAGCTCCAGAACGTCAGCCTGGGAATCCGCGGACAGGCTGCGCCACTCGAAGACCAGAACCGCCATGGCTTCACCGGTCTGGCCATTGATCGATTCCAGCTCGGCACGAACCAGTGCCCGGAGCTTGTCTTTCGGTGTTTCCGCCGCCTCCATGGCCGCCTGCATCAGGGCGGTGTTCAGCCGGATCGTCTCCACCATCACCGCCTTGAGGATTTCCTCCTTGGTGCGGAAATGGTGGAACAGGCTGCCGGACTGAATGCCCACGGCGGCAGCCAGATCCCGGACCGTCGTGCGTTCATAGCCCTTTTCCCGGAACAATCGGGCCGCTTCCTTCAGCAACCGGCCGCGGGCGCCCTGAGGGTCGGAAACGAGGTTTTCGGCGATGAGAGACTGGAGGATCTGGTTCTGGCTCACTAAGGCTATCCGGTTGGCTGATTAGGCCTTTAATACTACCTCAAATTTGCCTGTTTACAAACCAAGCGCTTGCTTGGTATTGTGATTTCCATCCTCCCATAAACCCGCCGGATGCGGGTGACAAAAACAAGGCAGAGAAGATGTCAGATTCCAACCGCGACAATGTGCGTATCGGCTGCTCCGCCGCCTTCTGGGGCGACACCGAGACCGCTGCCGCCCAGCTGGTCAGGAAAGGCAATATCGACTACCTGGTGGCGGACTACCTGGCAGAGATCACCATGTCGATCATGGCTGGCCAGAAGATGAAGGACCCGACCCAGGGTTATGCCCGGGATTTCGTACAGACCGTGATGGGCCCTTTGCTGGGCGAGATCAAAGAAAAAGGCATCCGGGTACTGGCCAATGCCGGCGGCGTGAACCCGGTGGCCTGCCGCGACGCCCTCCAGGATATGTGTGACAAGGCGGGTGTCGATCTGAAGATAGCCCTGGTCCTCGGTGACGACCTGCTGATGAAGAAGAAAAAACTCAGCGATGCCGGCATCACCGAAATGACCACCGGCCAGCCCATGCCGGGCATGATGGTCAGCCTCAACGCCTACCTGGGCGCACCAGGCCTCGTGACCGCCCTGGAACAGGGAGCCGACATTGTTATTACCGGCCGAGTGGCGGACAGCGCCCTGGTGCTGGCACCGCTCATGCACGAGTTCGGCTGGCAGTGGGACGACTACGACAAGCTGGCCCAGGCCAGCCTCGCCGGTCATCTTCTCGAGTGCGGCGCCCAGGCCACCGGTGGCAACTTCACCGACTGGCAGGACGTAGCCGACGGCTATGCCGACATGGGTTTCCCGATCGCCGAAGTCAGCGCCTCGGGCGATTTTGCCATCACCAAGCCCGTGGACACCGGCGGCATGGTCAGCCGGGGAACCGTCGCTGAGCAACTGGTCTATGAGATTGGTGATCCCCGCGCCTACCTGCTTCCCGATGTGGTATGTGATTTCACCGGGGTCACCCTCGAAGAGTCTGGCCCCGACCGGGTAACGGTCAAAGGGGCCCGTGGCCAGGCTCCCACCGACAGTTACAAGGTCTCCGGCACCTGGCCGGACGGTTTCAAGTGTACCGTCACTTTCCTGCTCGCCGGCCTCGATGCCCGGGCCAAGGCCCGGACCGTGGCCGAGGCCATTCTGGCCAGAACCTCTCGCATGTTCAGCGAACGGGGCCTGCCGGACTATTCCGGAACCAGCATTGAACTGCTGGGCACCGAAACCACCTATGGCGCCCACGCCCGCGGCCAGGACTGCCGGGAAGTGGTGGTGAAGATCAGCACCGCCCATCCGAAGAAGGAGGCCCTGGTACTGTTCTCCCGGGAAATCGCCCAGGCCGCCACCGGCATGGCACCGGGAATTACCGGTATTGTCGGCGGGCGCCCGACCGTCTGGCCCAAGATCCGGCTCTGGTCCTGCCTGGTCCCGAAGACGGACGTCCCGGTAACCGTGGATCTCGGAGGAGAACAGGCGCCAGTGTCGATCCGCACGGATGGCGGCTTTGATCCGGACCGACGGCCGTCACTTCCCGAAGCCGCAGCCACTTCGGAAACCGACCTGGTAGTCCCATTGATCGAACTAGCCTGGGCCCGCAGCGGCGACAAGGGTGACCACAGCAACATCGGTGTCATCGCCCGCGACCCCGCGTTCGAGCCCTACATCGCCGCCGCCCTGACCGAGGCCGCCGTCGCCGACTGGATGGCCCACACTCTGAATCCCGAAACCGGCAAGGTTACCCGCTGGTCCCTGCCCGGCCTGAACGCCTTCAACTTCCTGTTGGAACACAGCCTCGGGGGTGGCGGTGTCGCAAGCCTGCGGATCGATCCCCAGGGCAAGGCCTTCGCCCAGCAGCTTCTGGAATTCCCTGTGCCCATCAGCCGGGCCGTGTATGAAAAAGGACAAAAACGATGAGTTATCGCTCTGTATTCCAGCCCGACCTGTTCAAGGGCCGTGTCTATATCGTCACCGGTGGTGGCTCCGGTATCGGCCGTTGCACTGCCCATGAGCTGGCCTCCCTGGGCGCAAGGGTGGCGCTGGTCGGCCGAAAGCAGGAGAAAGTTGACGCTGTGAAGGCGGAAATCACCGAGGACGGCGGGCTCGCCTCGGCCCACGTGTGCGACATCCGCGAAGAAGAATCCGTCAAGGCGACGGTCGCCGCCATCATCGCCGAACACGGCGGCCTTGACGGCGTGGTCAACAATGCCGGTGGCCAGTTTGCGTCTCCCCTGACCGGCATCAACCAGAAAGGCTGGGAAACCGTAGTCCGAACCAATCTTACCGGCGGCTTTCTGATGGCCCGTGAAGCCTACACCCAGGCTCTGAGCAAAACCGGCGGCGCCATCGTGAACATCGTCGCCGACATGTGGGGCGGCATGCCCGGCATGGGACACTCCGGTGCAGCCCGGGCCGGGATGGTGAACTTCACCCAGACCGCCGCCGTTGAATGGGCTCCGTCTGGAGTCCGGGTCAACGCCGTAGCTCCCGGCTGGATTGCCTCCAGCGGCATGGACAACTATCCGGCCCACATGAAGAACTGGATCCGCAGCCTCGCCGATGCCGTGCCGGTCAAGCGCCTGGGCACCGAATCCGAAGTCAGCGCCGCCATCTGCTTCCTGCTCAGCCCGGCCGCCGCCTTCATCTCCGGTGATTGCCTGAGAATTGACGGTGCCGCCTCCCAGGGAGGACGTGTCTGGCCGATGCCGAAAGCCAAAAACAACGAGGCCTGGAACGGCTTTCACCGCGCCGTGACCCCGAAGGTACTGAGCGAGGACTGAGGAAACAGACATGCAGGTACTCGAAACCACCATCACCCCCCAGTCCGACGACTTCCGGGCCAACGCCGAAGCCATGGAGGCCCACATCCGGACCTTCCGCGAGGTCGAGCAAAAGGTCCTGGACCTGGCCGAATCGGCTCGGGAAAAATTCACCAAACGGGGCAAACTCCTGCCCCGGGACCGGATCAACCGGTTGCTGGACCGGGGCAGTGAGTTTCTGGAACTCTGCTCCCTGGCCGGTTATAAGATGCACGACGACAAGGATGGTTCCCAGGCCGGCGGCGGCATCATCGCCGGCATCGGCACCGTTAGCGGCGTCCGCTGCCTGGTCGTGGCCAGCAACAGTGCCATCAAGGGCGGCACCATCACCCCGGCCGGCCTGGACAAGACCCTGCGGCTCCAGCAGATCGCCATGGAGAACAAACTGCCCGTGGTGTCCCTGTCCGAAAGCGGCGGCGCCAACCTCAACTACGCCACCGACATTTTCGTGCTCGGGGCCAGGGGATTCGCCAACCAGGCCCGCATGTCCGCCGCCGGCATCCCCCAGGTTACCGTGGTTCATGGCAACGCCACCGCCGGCGGCGCTTACCAGCCGGGGCTTTCGGACTACGTCATCACTGTGCGTAAGCAAGCCAAAATGTTCCTGGCCGGCCCGCCCCTGCTGAAAGCCGCAACCGGCGAAGTCGCCACTGACGAAGAACTCGGCGGCGCGGAAATGCACGCCACCGTGGCTGGCACCGCCGAATACCTCGCCGAAGACGACGCCGACGGCATCCGCCAGGCCCGGGAAATCCTCGGCGCCCTGCCCTGGAACGAACATCTCCCGCCGCAACGTGAGATGAGCTGGGAGCAGCCCCTGTACCCGGCCGAAGAACTACTGGGCGTGATCCCCGCCGATTCCAAGAAGCCCTACGATGTGCGGGAAATCCTCGCCCGTATCGCGGACGGCTCCCGGTTCCTGGACTTCAAGAACGGTTACGACGACCAGACCGTATGCGGCACCATCCGCATTGAAGGCCACTCTGTCGGCATCATCGGCAACAACGGCCCGATCACCCCGGAAGGCTCCACCAAGGCCGCCCAGTTCATCCAGCTCTGCGACCAGGCCGGCACCCCGATCCTGTTCCTGCATAACACCACCGGATTCATGGTTGGAACTCATTCCGAACAGAACGGGATCATCAAACACGGGTCAAAGATGATTCAGGCAGTGGCGAACTGCCGGGTGCCCAAGTTCGCAATTGTGGTTGGCGGTTCCTATGGTGCAGGTAACTACGCGATGTGTGGCCGAGGCCTCGACCCCCGTTTCATCTTCGCCTGGCCAAACAGCCGGACGGCCGTCATGGGTCCGGCGCAGGCGGGCAAGGTGATGCGCATCGTGGCGGAGGAGAAGCAGCGCCGGGGCGGCATGGAGCCGGATGCCAAGACGTTGGATTTCCTGGAACAGGCGACGGCCAAGAAACTGGAGGAGGGCTCCACGGCTCTGTACGGCACGGCACGGCTCTGGGACGACGGCCTGATCGATCCACGGGACACCCGGCGGGTGCTCGCTCTGGTCCTGTCAGTCTGCCGCGAGGCCGAGATTCGGCAGCTACGGCCCAATAGTTTTGGTGTGGCCCGGTTTTAAAGGTTTGTCTGGGAGTTGAATTCAGCACTCAGGACTGGTCGTTTTGGAGTGGGCACTGTCTGGGGAAGGGTGGCCAAAAACCGCTACGAGCACGTCCATGTGCGCTTGTTTCAGGCCATCCCTGGCCTTCAACATTTTTGGCCACCCTTCCCCAGACAGCGCAATCATGCCACGAGTTAACGCACTGAGATCAAGCTGGTCCCGTTAAATATGAGAGCTCTACTGCCAGAACAACAGATTGTCAGAAGGAAGCAACAAATTCGCAGATTTTGGCGGGTGTGTGGGAGCGCCTTCAGAAAATGTAGAGGGCCATGGATGGCCCGAAACAAGCCCACAGGGACGTGCTTGTCGGCGGTTTTCTGAAGGCGCTCCCACACAACCGCCACCCAAGCTAACGAACGTGCACCAATACAAGCAGGCACGAACTAACACAACGGAGAACAAGAACGTGAAATTCACAGCCGAACACGAAGCCCTGAGGAAAACGGTAAGAGACTTCGTTGAAAAAGAGATCAACCCCTACTGCGACGAATGGGAAGAAGCCGGCGAGTTTCCCATCCATGACCTGTTCAAGAAACTCGGCAACCTAGGAATCCTAGGCATCCAGAAACCCGAGGAATACGGTGGCATGGGCCTCGATTACAGCTACAACCTCGTTGCGGCCGAAGAACTGGGAACGGCTCTTTGCGGTGGCGTGCCGCTTGCGATTGGCGTCCAGACCGACATGTGTACCCCAGCCCTCGCACGCTTCGGCTCCGACGAACTCAAACGGGACTTCCTCGCCCCGGCCATTGCCGGTGACATGGTGGGCTGTATCGGCGTGAGCGAGGTCGGCGCAGGTTCAGACGTTGCCGGTCTGAAGACGACCGCGAGGAAAGACGGCGATGACTACATCATCAACGGCTCGAAGATGTGGATCACCAACTCGCCCAAAGCGGATTTCATTTGTCTGCTGGCCAACACCAGCGACGACAAGCCGCACAAGAATAAATCCCTGATCGTGGTGCCGATGAATTCTCCCGGCATCACCTTCAGTCCGCATCTGAACAAGCTTGGGATGCGGTCCTCAGAAACCGCCCAGATCTTCTTTGACGACGTCCGCGTGCCCCAGCGTAACCGGATCGGTGCCGAAGGTACCGGGTTCATGATGCAGATGCTTCAGTTTCAGGAGGAGCGAATGTGGGGTGCGGCCAACGTCATCAAGGCTCTGGAGGTCTGTATCGACAAAACCATCGAGTACTGCCGGGAGCGCAAGACCTTCGGTCAGCCCCTGCTGGACAACCAGTACATCCATTTCCGGCTGGCGGAGCTGCAGACAGAAGTAGAGGCTCTGCGGGCGCTGACTTATCAGGCCTGCGAGCTGCACATTGCCGGCAAGGACGTGACCAGGCTGGCGTCCATGGCCAAGCTCAAGGCCGGCCGCCTGGGGCGTGAGGTGACGGACAGCTGTCTTCAGTACTGGGGTGGTAACGGTTATATGTGGGATAACCCGGTGTCCCGGGCTTACCGGGATGTCCGGCTGGTGTCCATCGGCGGCGGTGCCGACGAAATCATGCTCGGGATTATCTGCAAGCTGATGGGCACGTTGCCCGGCAAAAAACGCGACTGATCAAGACTAAAAATGGCGCAAGACCGGCACCCCGGGAACACTGTCCAGGACACGCCACGAGTACGTCCATGTAGGCTCGTTTCGGGCCGTCCATGGCCCTCAACGGTCCTGGACAGTGTTCCCGGGGCACCGGCCCCAGACAATTTTCGTGGAGTCGGTAATGGAACAGCTACCTCATTGCGAAACGCTTCTTCTTGAAAAACAGGGCCCAACCCTGTTTTTAACCATCAACCGCCCGGACGTCCGCAACGCCATGAGCCTGCAGATGGTGGCGGAACTGGCAACGATCTTTACCCAGATCGAACACGACGAAACCATCCGCGCCGTCGTCATCCGCGGAGCCGGAGGCCACTTCTGCGCCGGTGGCGATATCAAGGACATGGCCGGGGCGAGAGGCCAGAAACCGGAAGACGGCCAGCACGACCCGTTCTACAAACTGAACCGGGCCTTCGGTCAGATGATCGAGCAGGTTAACGAATCCTCAAAGGTCGTTATCGCGGTGGCCGAAGGTGCTGTCATGGGTGGAGGCTTCGGCCTGGCCTGCGTCTCCGACGTCGCCATCGCCGGACCCACAGCCAAGTTCGGAATGCCGGAAACCACCCTGGGCGTTATCCCCGCACAGATCGCCCCGTTCGTGGTGGAACGCATCAGCCTGACCCAGGCCCGTCGGCTGGCCCTGCTCGGCCTTCGGATTGACGCCAAAGAAGCCTGTGCTCTGGGCATAGTCCATCAGGTTGCGGAAACCGACGAAGACGTGGACCAACTCCTGGAACAGGCCCTTGAACGCGTCCGTCTTTGTGCCCCCAACGCCACGGCCGAGACCAAGGCGCTGCTGCACCGGGTCGGCCACGAACCGATGCATAAACTCCTGGACAGCGCCGCGGAAAAATTCGCAGAGGCCATCCG
>NZ_JAWOIS010000007.1:0-5553 GCF_046484525.1 Marinobacter sp. | reverse complement strand
CAGCAGTCGTCTGTGGATGACCTTGCAATAGCAGCACATCACCCTCTTTCAGGTTGATGCGATCCAGTCGCGCCCTTAATTGCGAACCCTGTCGGAATATGGCCAGTAAGTTGACACCAAATCGCCGGCGCAGGTCGAGATTGAAGGCTGATGAATTGATCAAGGGTGAACTAGCTGTAACCACAGCCTCGATCAAGGTCATCTCTTCATTAACAAGATCCTCTCGTTCAATGGGTTTACTGCCGACAAGTATCAATTTACCATTTGATACTAGGTCGTCCAGTTCCTTTGTACCGCATTTAACGATCAAGATATCTCCTGACCTGAATATCGTTTGCGGACCAGGAGCCATCCGTTTTTCCTGGGGACGAACGGAGAAAAGGGGACGGAGGGATTAAAGTTTAACCAGTTATCGAAGTTGGTCATTTTATAATCCCTCCGTCCCCTTTTCCGAGGTGAGCAAACAATCCCAATACCCGTCATTCCCGCGCAGGCGGGAATCCAGCTACGTAGGATGGGCAATGGAGGCAAACGCGACGTTTCGCCAATACTGGCGCCATAACTCGCCTCCTGCTAAAGTATCACCTGATGATACTCAAAAGGAATATTGATGAACCCGGATCAGGGAATGGAAAACCTGCTCGAAATGAATGGATGGATCATCCAGCAGGAGCGTGGATACTGGGTCAGGCTGGAAGCCTGGAGGGTCGAACCTTCAGAGCACATCCCTCACGGCATCCGCTACAACTTGACCCTGCACGACCACCACAACCAGCGGCTCATGGGATTCGACAATGCCCATGTCCCCAAGGCTGGAAGGAAGCGGGGCTACAAAGGCCGGATTGTAGAGTACGACCATCAGCACACAGATATGAACTGCAAGGGAGAACCCTACTGCTTCGAGTCCCCTGCACAACTGATTGAAGATTTCTGGACGGCAGTCGACGACTGCCTGAAAAAGCACGGCGTCATAGGATAGAGATTGAACATGAGCACTATCAGAATAGGCATCATGCCTCCAACTAAAATGCGAGAGATGACCATCGCCATCGCCAAGGGTGAGTTCAAGCCAAAGCGCAACTGGCCCACCATCTGGTTCCCCTCAATGAAGGCCCTCAGCGAGGTGTTGAGCGACCGCAACCGGGAACTGCTACGCGTCATCGCCGAGCAGCACCCAGACTCCATCAAGGAATTGGCCGAGCTTACTGGACGCAAGCCGAACAACGTCTCCAGGACGCTCGATACCATGCAGAACTACGGCTTGGTGGAGTTCAAGCAGGTGAAGCGTTGCCGCAAGCCGGTGGTGAAGGGAACGGAGTTTCTGATTCAGGCGTCGTGAGACGCATGGTCGAAGGGATGAAATAGGTATACTGTCCCCGGAAACGCTTGGAGACCAATCAAGCAGCCAGAAGGTGGCAACGAAATAGGTATACTGTCCCCGGAATTCCGGGCACTAATAACCGAGGGCATGGAAAGCGGCTCGGGCAAGCGCACCATGGAGGAACTGCGTGGAGCAGCCAGAAAAAAGCGAGCAGCTAGTAAACAGGACTAAAGGTCTCTGTCAAGCCTCACGCCTCCCTCAATACACTGAATTCCTGAAACAGCCTAACTGGCAGTGGCACCGCCAGTTTCCAGTAGATAGTCATAGGTTTTGCTCCTTCGGCACGCTCTAGCGTAACCGGACCACAGGTGCGGTAGGGGTCGCCTTTGGCCTTGCGAACAAAGAGTTGAAAGGACCAGCCATTACCGGGGCTTTCCAAGTAACGGCGGCCGGCAGCGGTGACCGGGCTGGCCGAGTTTTGTGATTGCCAGTGAAAGCGCTCGGCACTGATGGCGTAGTCATGGTAGGAGATGCGTTCATGGTAGCCTTCACGTTTGTCCAGGGTGACAAACAGTAGCTCGATCTGGCGCTCGCGCAGGGCCAGCACTCCAGACTGAAAGGGTGCGCGTCGCTCGGCTGACAACCAGCCCACTGCCGTCAAAATCTCCCGAATGCCATAGCTGCCATGCAGGCTAAGGGGTGTATCCTCCAGCCCGGGGATGGGCTTGTGCAACAAGCTGCTCCTTGCCTGGAGCACCTCGCCAAGTTCGCTAAGCTCGCTGCACAGTTCCGGGTGGGCATGCAGGCGCTTCAGGAACGCTTCGCTGCTGCCAGCCTGATGGTGTTGGGCATCGATCTGATAAGCGAGCATCTGGAGCAGCCGGCGCTCGCGTTCGTTCCCTGCCCGGTAGCCGGCAGATGACTCTCCCACCTTGCGCAATATATCGAGCCGCTCAGGATCATCGAGGTGCAGCAGATCAGGGAAACGACGACCAAAATAGTCTTCCTCGTTACCGGCATCCGTGGTCAACAGGCCTGCATCCCGTTTCAAACGTGTCCAGCCAGAGTACCCGCTTTTGCGATAAATATCTTGCAGCTCGATGGCCTGCTCGCGCAGGAAATCGACCAGGCGGATGTTGCCCCGCCCACGCAGGACAGCATAGGTTTGCAACTCGGTGCGCAGGCGGCGCCAATTGTGCTGTATCAGCCTTTTCAGGCTGTTGAGGATCTGCTCCTGTGTCTTGCGCTGGAGGTGGATATGACAGCCTGGCGGCAGGGAGCCGAAACCCCTCCCGACCGCTTCGAGCAACTCTCCCCGTGGCAACCCGGTGATGGTAGAAAGCAGCCGGTCGAAGCGGAATTCCTGTCGGTGTTGTCCGACGAAGTCGAGCACCAGGCAGCTCTCCTTGCCTTGGGCAAGGCGCAATCCACGGCCGATCTGTTGCTGGAACAGTACCGGGCTTTGGGTCGGGCGCAACAATAGCAGCGTGTCGACGAGCGGCAGGTCCACCCCTTCGTTGTAGAGGTCGCAGGTGACGATGGCGGCGATCTCGCCCCGCGCCAGCCTCTCAGGTGCACGCCTTCGCTCCTCTAGCGGGGTGGTGCCCACGACACATATGGCCTTGATTCCGGCGGCATTCAGCTTCCCGGTCATGTATTGGGCGTGGGCGACAGAGACACAGAACACTAGGGCCCTGCCACGTGCCGGATCACCGGCCAGGCGACGCCACTCGTTCAGCACCAGCCGTGCTCGCACATCGTTGCCCGTCACCAGGTTGTCGATGGCCGCCAGTTCCCCCGGCTGCTCCCACGGCACGCCGGAGAAGTCCGTCTCGTCATCGCAGGCGTAATACTCGAAGGGGCTGAGCAATTGCAGGTCGAGTGCATGCCATAACCGCAGTTCCACGGCAGGGCTGCCGTCGGGGCGGCTATCGAAATAACCCATGATCGGCTGCCCGTCACTGCGCTCCGGTGTGGCGGTTAGACCGAGCAGGATGCGAGGGGTTACCGAAGTGACGAGGGAGTCGAAGCGCTGTGCCGCGAGGCGGTGACACTCATCCACGACCACCGTGTGCCAATGGTCGGCGCCAAGGCGGGCAACCAGATCCCGGCTGGTTACGCTGTCGATGGTGGCAAAGAGGTGATCAAAGCGGTCAGGTTCATTACCGCCTGCCAGCAGCTCACCGAAGGCGTGATCGCGCAGCACCTCGCGATAGGTACGCAGTGCCTGCTTAAGGAGCTCCTCCCGGTGCGCCACAAACAGCAGACGCGGCCGCCCACCCGTCTGGGCGCTGCTACGTTTGTAATCAAAGGCCGCCACCACGGTCTTGCCTGTTCCGGTGGCAGCGACAACCAGGTTGCGCCAGCGCCCGTGATCCCGCTCGTTCTGGAGCTGATCGAGCATCTCCTGCTGGTAGCTCTTGGGTTCCAGATCGAAGTAGGTTGGTCGAGCTATGATCCCGCCGCCCGACTCCCGTTGTAGTGCCTCGCCTAGTGCGCTGCGGTGTTGTGGATTGCCCGGATCGTAGGGTTGAAATTCCTTGTCTTCCCAAAGCGTCTCAAAGTGTGCCTTGGCGCGTTCGAACAAATCGGTTTGACCGTGCTCGGTGAATTTGACGGTCCACTCCAGCCCGCCCATCAGCGCGGCGCCCGACAGATTGGCGCTTCCCACATAGGCGGTACCGAATCCGCTGCGACGCTGGAACAGCCATGCCTTGGCGTGGAGGCGGGTGCGGCGACCGTCCAGCGACACCCGGATTTCGCATCCGGGCAGTTGCGCCAGTTCATCCAGCGCGCGGAGCTCCGTAGCACCGGTGTAAGTGGTGGTCAGGATACGCAGACGGGTGCGAGGCTGGCCATCCGCACCCACAGAAGTGATCGACTGAAGAATATCCAGCAGCTTTCGTACACCGGAATGGGTGATAAAGCTGACCAGGATATCGACCTGATCGCAGGCAGCAAGCTCGCGGCGCAGTTCGGAGAGGAGCGAGGGTGAGCCCTTGCCGGCGGTGAACAGCCAGGGCAGGGCCAGGCCGGTATCGGGGAATGCCGATGGTTCGCCGTGCCGGTGCACGGCTTGCAGCAAGCGTAATGGTTCGGACAGTGGATCGATCGCCTCATCGCGTACTTGCAGGCGCTGCCGAGTATAAAGCAGAAGATCATTGGCCAGCGCCAACTGGCGCCGGATCTTTTCAGTCCCTTCGCCGCTCAAATCATCAAGGATGCGCGTGAGTTGGGAAGCGATGGCTTCAGCCAGTCGTTCCGGGGCATCCTCCGCAGAGAGTGGCGAGAGGGTACGGCTATGCTCATCCGTGGACTGGGTTATGGCATCCCACAGAGACTCGGTGAGTAATTGGTCGTATAGTCCTTCAGGCAAGTCCATTATATGTGTGTTCGAACTCTTCCCGATTCCTTAGCGGTTCAACTGCTTTGAACCATACCACATTGAGATTGAAGGCATAATAGCAGGGATGTAGAGATTGTTCGAAGCTAAACACGAAGCCTGGGTACAGCTCTTGAGCTGTACCCAGGCGAGGCGTGACTCCCTCACTTAGGCCGACAAGCAATTCGGACAAGTGGCCACTCGGACATAACGGTCCGTGACTTCTTTCATTGGCGCCTGCGCGTACGACCCCACGTAAATCATGCTCTCTTCCGCCGGCAAGGATGAGCAGGTCGATGAATGAACCAGATGCTCGCCAGCTTGGTTTGTGCCTTTCTCAACATAAAACAGTGCCATAACCGTATCTCCTCGTAGTGTTAAGAACTCTTACTGCCGCCACGACGATTAAAGCTTGAGTGAAATTGTCGGTTTACTGACCTGCGTGGGGTGTTTCTGTATCAAACCCGACCAGATCACTCTGATTTCAGCATATCATCGTGCTTACTACGAGTGTCAGCAATATTTATTCCTGAATATTTTTAGGGGCACGCTTAGGGAATAGCCAAATCGCTTTTTTTCTCACCGAATCCAGAGTCACGGCTGATACCGTTCAACCAACGCTCACTCAAGTTGCGCATACTAATCGTCATATTCAGGACCTGCCCGTCGTAAGGGAAACTGGCTGCCTTGAACGAAGGTGAAGAGGACCCCACCGGATCCCGGCTCGCTATACTGTTACCAGATGTCCCCAAGTGTCAGGTGAGGCTAATCCCCATGGTTCCAGCGTCACGCATCCTCATCTCCGTGGCATTGCTGCTACTACCGCTTGTGCTGTACGCGCCCCCGATGC
>NZ_JAWOIS010000045.1:0-40052 GCF_046484525.1 Marinobacter sp. | reverse complement strand
GCCTTTGTCGGCGAGTACTCCCGGGGCAAGACCGAACTCATCAATGCGCTGTTCTTCTCGGAGTATGGACAGCGCATGCTGCCCTCCCAAGCCGGGCGAACCACCATGTGCCCGACCGAGCTGTTCTTTGACCGGCCGGCCAATCAGAATTACCTCCTGCTGCTCCCGATTGAGACCCGCACCGGAGAGCTATCTCTGCAGCAACTCCGTAAACAGCCGGAACGCTGGGTCAAGCATGAACTCGATGAACGCGACCCGGAAATCATGCGCGAAGTTCTGGCCGAGGTTGCCAGGGTCAAGAGCGTGCCGCCACAAGAGGCACGAAACCTCGGCTTCGACGAAGCCATGCTCGAGCATGATCGCAACAATCCCGGCAATGTTCTGGTGCCAGCCTGGCGTAACGCGCAGATCAGTATCCGGCACCCCCTGTTCGAACGTGGCCTGCGCATTCTCGACACCCCGGGCCTCAACGCGCTGGGTTCCGAACCCGAACTCACCATCAGCATGCTGCCCCGGGCCCATGCAGTGATTTTCGTGCTCAGCGCCGATACCGGTGTCACTGCCAGTGACATGACCATCTGGAAGGAACACATCGACACCGAACACGCTGATCACCGGGCCGGCCGGTTTGCGGCCCTGAACAAGATCGACGTGCTCTGGGATGATCTACAGGGTGAAAAGCATACCCGGGAAGCCATCGAGCGGGTGCGAAGCTACACCGCCGACCACCTGGGCATCCGCCAGCACGATGTCATCCCGCTATCGGCCAAGCAGGGGCTGCTGGCCCGTGTCCGCCGCGATACCGACTTGTTCGAGCGCTCCAACATCGGCCAGCTGGAACAGCTGATCATCAAGCGCATCCTGATGCACAAGGAGCAGTTGATTACCCAGAGCCTGATCAACGATCTGCTGGGCATGCTCCAGAACAGCCAGGCCGCCATGCAGACCCGACTGGAGGCCCTGGAAGAGGAATTCCAGGCCTGCTCCGGCGCCACTATGGACAAAGCGGCCCTGAGCCGACTCGCGGAGCGGGTACAGAAAGATTATGACTTTTACTACAAGAAGCTCATCTCCCTGCGCTCCAGTCGCCGGCTGGTAGATTCCCAGGGCAAGGCCCTCAAGAACCTGGTCAGCGAGCAACGCTTCGAAGAGCATGCCGAAAAGATCCGGGCATCCATGTCGAAGAGCTGGACCACCGCCGGTATGAACCGGGCCATGGATCACTTCTTCGAACTGCTGGAAGCTGACCTCACCAACCTTATGAGCGAAGGCCACCTGGCGGAGAAGATGGTGGGCGCCATCTACCGGCGCTATAACGAAGATACCCGGGCCCGGCATCTGGAACCCATCCCGCTGCGCGCCGGGCGGCATGTCATCGCCATCCGGGAGCTGCGTAAGAAAGCCAGGCGCTTCCGAATCAGCCCGAAAAACCTGCTCACTGAACAGTCATTGTTGGTGCGTCGTTTTTTCAATGTCATGGTCGGAGAGGCCCGCACCCTGCATAACCGGGTAAGCAAGGACGTTGAACGCTGGCCCTACGAGGCCCTGCTCCCCATCATGCAGTATTCCATGGAACAAAAGCAGCTGCTGGAGCACCAGATCCGACGCCTGCGTGACATGGTCAGAAGCGACCGCGATGGCCGTGCCGAGCGGGAGAAGCTCGAAACCACCATTGCCGACCTGCGTCGCCAGCTTGAACTGGCCGACGGGATGCAGCGGCAGATCCGCAAGCCAGCTCCGACCCTGATCCAGCAGAAGGTGGTAAACATTTCCGGGGTCGTTTAAGCCCGGCCTGCTGACACCGTTCCCGGTTGCAGCCATCCCCACCCGGCTATAAACTGCTGGGCTGGCGATGGCTTTGCTGTCGCTGTTCCAGTTACTTACGGATCGAACCAGGAACCTGTCGCGCCGATGCCCGATTCCCTGCCCGCGGATTCTGTCGGGATAGTTACCCCACAGTCTTACCACTTTGACACTCCCATCGAGCTGGCCTGTGGCCAAGAGCTGGGAAACTACGACCTGGTGGTGGAAACCTATGGCGAACTGAACGCCGACGCCAGTAATGCCGTGCTGATCTGCCACGCCCTCAGCGGCCATCACCATGCCGCCGGCTACCACAGCATGGACGATCGCAAACCAGGATGGTGGGACAGCTGTATCGGCCCGGGCAAACCCATCGACACCAACCGTTTCTTCGTGGTTTCCCTGAACAACCTGGGCGGCTGTCATGGCAGCACCGGCCCGAATTCGGAAAACCCGGCTACGGGCAAACCCTATGGTCCGGAATTCCCCGTGATTACCGTGAGTGACTGGGTGAATAGCCAGGCCCTGCTCGCCGACCGACTGGGCATCCATTGCTGGGCGGCGGTGGTTGGCGGCTCTCTGGGCGGCATGCAGGCACTGCAGTGGAGCCTCGATTACCCCGACCGGCTCCGGCACGCGGTGGTGATTGCCTCCACGCCGAGGCTGACGGCCCAAAACATCGCGTTCAACGAAGTCGCGCGTCAGGCCATTACCTCCGACCGGGAATTCCATGGCGGCCGCTACTACGATTTTGACACACTGCCCCGCCGCGGCCTGATGCTGGCCCGGATGGTCGGCCACATCACCTATCTGTCCGATGCCTCCATGGGTGAGAAGTTTGGTCGGGAGCTGAGGGAAGAGGCCTACAAGTTCGGCTATGACGCCGAATTCCAGGTCGAGAGCTACCTGCGCTACCAGGGCGAGCGGTTTTCCGAAACCTTCGATGCCAACACCTACCTGCTCATGACCCGCGCACTGGATTACTTTGACCCGGCTTATGACCATGGCAGTGACCTGTCCAGAGCCATTGCCGCGGCCGAATGTGAATTCCTGGTACTGTCATTCAGTACGGACTGGCGGTTTACGCCCCAGCGCTCGGAAGAGATGGTGAACGCGATGATCTCCGCCCGGAAGAAAGTCAGCTACGCCGAGATTGACGCGCCCTGGGGGCACGATGCCTTCCTGATCCCCACGCCACGGTATACGGATATCTTCACCGCCTACATGGATCGGGTCGCAAGGGAGGTAGGCGCATGAGACCTGACCTCGAAATCATCCAGCAATGGGTCAAACCCGGTCATCACGTCCTGGATCTGGGGTGTGGTGACGGCACCCTCCTCGACTTCCTGCAGCGGGAACGCCAGGCCACCGGCTTCGGTCTGGAAATCAACCCGGACCACATCACCACCTGCATGGGCAAGGGTGTCGCCGTCATCGAACAGAACCTGGACACCCAGGGCCTGGACAACTTCGATGACGGTATGTTCGACATCGTACTGATGACCCAGGCCCTGCAGGCCGTCCGCCGGCCTGACAAGGTGCTGGATGAAATGCTTCGGCTAGGCCGCGAAGGCATTGTCACCTTCCCCAACTTCGCCCACTGGCGACTTCGCTGGGGCCTGACCCTGAGTGGCCGTATGCCCGAATCCGAGGCACTGCCGTATAAATGGTACAACACCCCCAACATCCGTCTGTGCACCTTCAAGGATTTCGAGGCCCTGTGCCGTCAAAAGGGCATCAGGATCAAGAGCCGACGGGTTGTGGACGGCCAGCACCAGAACAGCTGGTCTGCCCGGTTATGGCCTAACCTGTTGGGGGAGATTGCCATTTACCGCATCACACGGGAGAACGAGCAATGATCAAACAACTCCGGATTTTCACAACCTTTCTGGCGGCCATCCTCCTGACCCTGGCTGGCTTGCAGGCCCAGGCTGCCGGCTCCAGGGACTTCGGCGACTATCAGCTGCACTGGAGTGTACTGCCGAGCACCTTCCTGTCGCCTGAGGTCGCCAGTGCCAACGACCTGCAACGGAGCAAGGGCATCGGCATCGTTAATATTTCCATCATGCAGGAGCAGGACGACGGGACCCTCAAACCCGTCAGCGGCCAGGTGGAAGGCAAGGTCACTAACGATATCCAACAGGTCAATTTCCTGGCGTTCCGTCGCATCCAGGAGGGCGATGCGGTCTACTTCATCGCCGAGTACCAGTACCCCGCCGGTGAGCTGATGACCTTCAACATTACCGCCCGGCCGACCGGTTACCAGCGGGACCTGTCGGTCCGGTTTTCCCACACACTGTTCAGTGACTGAATCATGGCACAGCAACTCGTCATCGCCAGCAACAACAAGGGCAAGATTGCGGAACTGACCGAACTGCTCGCGCCCCTGGGCCTGACGCCAATCGCCCAGGGTGAGCTGGGTGTGGGTGAGGCCGAGGAACCGGCGGCTACCTTTGTTGAAAATGCCATCCTGAAAGCCCGGCATGCCGCCCGGGAAACCGGCCTGCCGGCACTTGCCGACGACAGCGGTATTGCGGTGGACGCCCTGGGCGGCCTGCCCGGCGTCCGCTCCGCCCGGTTTGCCGGCGAAGGTGCCACTGACCCGGACAACATCGAAGCCCTCCTCGATGCCCTGAAGGGCGTTCCCGATGAAGATCGCGGGGCCCAGTTCCATTGCGTGCTGGTCTATCTCCGCCATGCCGATGATCCGACCCCAATTATCTGCCACGGCCGCTGGCCGGGCCAGATTCTGCGCGAGGCCCGGGGCAGCGGCGGCTTCGGCTATGACCCCATCTTCCTCGCGCCGGAACACAATTGCAGCGCCGCGGAACTCAGCCGGACCGAAAAGGGCCGCATCGGCCACCGGGGCCGCGCCCTCGCCCAGCTGATTGAACACCTTAAGGCGGAGCTCTGAGGCCATGCCCGCCACTACCCCGGTGGCGGTGAACCCGCCCCTGAGCCTCTATATCCACGTGCCCTGGTGCGTGCGCAAGTGTCCCTACTGCGACTTCAACTCCCATGCGATCAGGGGCGACATCCCCGAGCAGGCCTACCTGGCAGCGTTGCTGGAGGATCTGGAGCAGGATCTGGCGCTGGTTCGGAACCGGGCCATCCAGACGGTGTTCATCGGCGGAGGCACCCCCTCCCTGATGACGGGGAGTTTCTATTTCCGACTGTTTGAAGCCCTTCGGGAGAAGCTTGCTTTTGCTCCTGATGCGGAAATCACCCTGGAAGCCAACCCCGGCACTCTGGAACAGGGCCGCTTCGAGGCGTTCCGGCAGGCCGGTATCAATCGGCTCTCCATCGGCATCCAGAGCTTCAACCCTGAATACCTGAAAGTGCTTGGTCGCATCCACGATCGCGACTCGGCCCATCGCGCCGTGGAAGCGGCCCGAACTGCCGGCTTCGACAACTTCAACCTGGACCTGATGCATGGCCTTCCGGGACAGACACCGGATAAGGCCCTCTCGGACCTGAGCGAAGCCCTGTCCCATGAGCCGCCTCACCTTTCCTGGTACCAACTGACCCTGGAACCGAACACGGAATTCTACAGTCGCCCGCCGGATCTGCCCGACGACGACCGGCTCTGGGACATCTACCTGGCCGGTGCTGACTTATTGCGGGAGAACGGCTTCGACGACTACGAAGTGTCGGCCTGGTGCCAACCCGGACGAGCCTCCCGGCACAACCTGAATTACTGGACTTTCGGCGATTACCTGGCGCTGGGTGCCGGCGCACACGGAAAGGTCAGCCTGGCGGATGGCAGCATCCGGCGCTACTGGAAAACCCGTCAGCCGGAGGCCTACCTCAATCGTATTGGCAGTCGAACCGCCGGGGTCGAAGCCATTAAGCCGGACGAGCTGCCGCTGGAATTCCTGATGAATGCATTGCGGCTGAAGGCCGGTGTGGCAGAATCGCTGTTTGCGGAACGAACGGGTTTACCCCCGGGGTCAGTTAGGGTACAACTTGGTCAGTTACGTAAGGAAGGATTGCTGGAGAGCCACCGGTTGCAGGCGACGGAGCTTGGCCAGCGATATCTCAACAGCCTGCTGGAGCGTTTTCTTTGATGGACCCGGCACATGGATGGGCAGCCTTGCCAAAAACGCTGAAGACCAGCCTGATCACCACCGTAATCTTGCTGGGCGGCCTGATACTGGTCAATCAGCCACTGCAGACCGGCTCTGCGCCCCAGGGCATTGTCAGTTTCCAGTTCGCTGCTACCGCTGACCAGGCTCACGCCATCCTCCGCAGCTGGCGCTCCGAAGGCGTGCTCTGGGGCCGGGTCTCCCTGTGGCTCGATTTCTTCTTTATCGCGGCTTACCTGTTCGCCCTGATACACCTCACCCGCCACCTGATGCGGGACCGGCCCGGCGTCCGGGAGCGGGTCGTCGGGCGCTGGGTGCGAGCGCTGTTTGTGGCAGCTGGCGCTGCGGATGTCACCGAAAACATTCTGCTGCTGAACAACTTCAACCCGCCCACCGATGTGGTCAGCCTGTCCGCCACGCTCTGTGCGCTGGTCAAGTTTACCGGCCTGACCCTCGGCGTGGCCGGCCTGGTGATTATCCGGGCCGCCCGGCGACACCCTCTCGCCCACGGCTGACCCGGTAACCGGAGATCAGTTGGTGCGATGGAACAGCAGGTCCCAGACACCATGCCCGAGTCGCTCGCCGCGCTTCTCGAACTTGGTAATCGGCCGGTCATCGGGACGCGGTGAGAACTCCCCCGGTTCCTTGGCATTGGCGAAGCCTTCCGATTCGCTCATCACTTCCATCATGTGCTCGGCATAGTTTTCCCAGTCGGTCGCCAGGTGCAGCACGCCGCCTACCCGGAGCTTGTGCCGGAGACGCTGGACAAACTCGGGCTGAATCAATCGGCGCTTGTGGTGCTTCTTCTTCGGCCAGGGATCCGGGAAAAACACCATGACCCGATCAAGGCAGGCATCCGGCAGACACAGGTCGATGACATCATTGGCATCAATGTTGTAGATCCGGACATTTTCCAGGCCCCGGTCCTCGATCTCCTTGAGCAGCGCGCCAATGCCCGGCAGGTGCACTTCCACCCCGATAAAATCCTGTTCCGGCGCGGCCTCGGCCATCTTGGCCAGGGATTTGCCCATCCCGAACCCGATTTCCAGATTGAGCATGGCGTCACGGCCGAACACCTCGCGCGGATCGATCATGCCGTCTTCGCGGCTCAGGCCATACCTGCCCCAACCCCGATCAAAGGCCTTCTTCTGGCCCTCGGTCATACGCCCCTGGCGGAGGACGAAGCTTCGGACACCACGGCGGGTGGTTACCGGCGAATCCGCGGTATCCTTCTGGTCTTGCGGTTCTTTCTGGTCAGTCATCTGGAATCCTTAACCGCGGGCTGCGGGTTCTGGTTAACAATCTGGGCCACAGTTTACCAGAGTCCGTCGGGTCAGGCGGATACCACCGAGTGCCGGCCCTGCTGTCGGTCGAGCTGGCGGTAGCCGAGCGCTTCCACAAGGTGCGCGTAGGAGACTGTCTCAACCGCCTCCAGATCCGCCAGTGTGCGTGCCAGCCTCAAGATACGGTGCAGCGCCCGGGCGGACAGCCCCAGCCGTTCCATGGCGCCGGCCAGCATCCGCTCACTGTCGGTATCGAGGCGGCAGGTGTCCTGCAGGGCACGGCCGGACAACAGAGCATTGAGCTGCCCCCGTTCCAGCTGACGCGACCGGGCAAGTTCCACCCGGGTACGCACCGAGGCACTGGTTTCCTCTTCCGTACCCGGTTGCATCAGCACCTCGCCGCTTTGCACCGGCACCTCCACGTGCAGGTCGAAACGGTCCAGCAAAGGCCCCGAGATCTTCGAGCGGTATCGCATCACCTGGGAAGGCGTGCACTGACAGTCGATGGAGGGGTGACCGCTGTAACCACAGGGGCAGGGGTTCATCGCCCCGACGACCTGGAAACGGGCCGGGAAACGCACCTGCCGGGCGGCCCGGCTAATGGCGATTTCGCCGGTCTCCATCGGTTCCCTCAGCACCTCCAGCACCCGGCGCTCAAACTCCGGCAACTCATCCAGGAAGAGTACGCCCCCGTGCGCGAGGGAGATCTCACCCGGGCGGGGACTGCTGCCACCACCCACCAGGGCCACGGCCGACGCGGTATGATGCGGCGCGCGAAACGGAGGTTCCCGCCAGCGCCCTTCCCGAACCGGCAGTCCTGCCACCGAATGTACGCTCGCCACCTCCATGGCAGCGTCATCGGTCAGCAATGGCAGAATGCCGGGCAAACGACTCGCCAGCATGCTCTTGCCGGTTCCCGGCGGACCGAACAGCAACAGGTTATGACCACCCGCTGCGGCCACCTCCAGCGCCCGACGGGGCACCCGCTGGCCCCGGACCTCGGAAAGATCGGCCACCGGCTGGCGGTCACCCGAGGCCTGCTCCCGGGTCGCGCCGGGGACTGGAACCAGCCGGGCCCGGCCGGACAAATGCTCGCTCACCGTCAGGATGTGGGCGGCCGCCAGTACATCATCCCGGCTCGCCAGCGCGGCTTCTTCGGAGTTGGCCTGGGGCACCAACAGCTGGCGCCCCTCACTCCGTGCTGCCAGCACGGCCGGGAGAATACCCTTGAGAGGCCGAAGTGCGCCATCGAGGGACAGTTCGCCAACAAACTCGCAGCCTTGCAGGCTCTGCTCCGGAATCTGCCCTGAGGCCGCCAGGATGCCCAGGGCAATCGGCAGGTCAAAGCGCCCGCCCTCTTTGGGCAGATCGGCAGGAGCAAGATTGATGGTGATGCGTTTGGCGGGGAATTCGAAACCGGCATTCAGCAACGCACTGCGAACCCGCTCCTTGCTTTCACGAACAGCGGTTTCCGGCAATCCGACGATAGACAGGGCGGGCAGGCCGCCGGAGAGATGGACCTCCACGGTAACCGCGGGAGCCGACACGCCAATGCTGGCGCGCGAGTGGACAATTGCAAGCATGATGACCTTCCTTGGCTCGTTCCGGCGGGCATCCTGCCCACCAACAGGGCATTACTTGCCCTGGAGTTTCTGTTCCAGCTCGGCGACGCGGGACTCCAGTGCTTCCACCTTTTCCCGGGTCTTCATCAGTACCGCCTGCTGGGCATCAAATTCTTCCCGGGTCACCAGTTCCAGGCGCGACAGGACCGACATCACTGTGGCGCGAGCCTGGGTTTCAAAGTCTTCCCGGGCGGCACGGGCCATGTCGGGGACGAACTGACCGAATTGGCCCTGTAGCTGAGCAAGTATATCCTGCGGACCTTTCACGTGTTACCTCACTGGTTCCCAATCTTGCGGATTCCGGCCTGAGCCGGCCACCAAAAAGCAGTTCCGGGAGTGTATCACACACGCGGGCCTGCCATACTGTTGCCCGTCAGCTATATAATGGCTGCCGTCGCGGCACGGCGAATGGCTTCAAAATGGACCGCCGGGCGATGAGCCGCCCTCTTTTGGTGCGCAGTCTTGCGCCAATCTGGGACAGGCTACATATATCTTGTTGTTTTATAATCATTTTTTTGCGTTGGCATACCCGATGCTAGAACACTCGTACGCAATCCGCACAATTGGTGTGCGAGGTGGCAGCATCCCGAACTCAACAATCGGCCGACGGGCCCTCACTGTTGGGACGGCTTTACCAAGGAGAAAGCAATGAAACTTGTGACAGCGATCATCAAGCCTTTCAAATTGGATGATGTCCGTGAGGCACTATCCGAGATTGGCGTTCAAGGCGTAACCGTCACTGAAGTCAAAGGCTTCGGTCGGCAAAAAGGCCACACCGAGCTTTATCGTGGCGCTGAATATGTGGTGGATTTCCTGCCCAAGGTCAAGGTCGAGATCGCCATCGGCGACAACCTGCTGGACCAGGTTATCGAGTCGATCACCAAGGCAGCCAACACCGGCAAGATCGGTGACGGCAAGATCTTCGTGACCGAGCTGCAACAGGCGATCCGCATCCGGACCGGTGAAACCGGCGAAGAAGCGGTCTGAACCTGACCTGACCACTCAGTCAGCCAACGCAAAAAACCTATAACCTGAAGAGCCTTGTGCGGAGGGCTTCAAATGGAAAGCAATCTTTTTCACCTGCAATACGCTATAGATACGTTTTATTTTCTGGTGTGCGGCGCATTAGTCATGTGGATGGCCGCCGGCTTTGCCATGCTTGAATCCGGCCTGGTGCGGGCCAAGAACACCACTGAAATCCTGACCAAGAACGTCGCGCTGTTCGCGATTTCCTGCATCATGTACCTGGTCTGCGGGTATGCCATCATGTACGGCGGCAGCATCTTCCTGTCCGGCATTGCCGACGTGGATGTTGCTGGCGTGCTGGGCGATTTCGCCGGCCGTGAGGACGGCTTCGAGGGTGGCTCCATATACTCCGGCGCCTCTGACTTCTTCTTCCAGGTAGTCTTTGTTGCCACGGCGATGTCCATCGTCTCCGGTGCAGTGGCTGAGCGCATGAAGCTCTGGGCCTTCCTCGTTTTTGCAGTATTCATGACCGGCTTCATCTATCCGATGGAAGGTGCCTGGACCTGGGGCGGTGCCTCTGTGTTCGGCATATACAACCTGGGCGACCTCGGCTTCAGTGACTTTGCCGGCTCCGGTATCGTGCACATGGCCGGTGCCGCTGCGGCCCTGGCTGGCGTCCTCCTGCTGGGTGCCCGTAAAGGAAAGTACGGCCCGAACGGCGAGATCCGCGCCTTCCCGGGTGCCAACCTGCCGCTGGCTACCCTCGGCACCTTCATCCTGTGGATGGGCTGGTTCGGCTTCAACGGCGGTTCTGTCCTGAAACTGGGCGACATCGCCAGCGCCAACTCCGTGGCAATGGTGTTCCTGAACACCAACACCGCAGCTGCCGGTGGCGCGGTTGCGGCGCTGATCACCGCTCGCCTGATGTTCGGCAAGGCCGACCTGACCATGCTGCTGAACGGCGCCCTGGCCGGGCTGGTAGTGATCACTGCCGAGCCGTCTACACCGAGCGCCCTGACGGCCACCCTCTTCGGTGCCATCGGCGGTGTCCTGGTCGTGCTCAGCATCGTGACCATGGACAAGCTGCGCATCGACGATCCGGTGGGTGCTATCTCCGTGCACGGCGTGTGCGGTCTGCTCGGTCTGCTGCTGGTGCCGGTTACCAACGGTGACGTCAGCTTCAGCGGCCAGATCATCGGCGCGCTCACCATCTTCATCTGGGTCTTCGTCGCCAGCCTGGTTGTCTGGGGCATCCTGAAGGCCGTCATCGGCCTGCGGGTCAGCGAGGAAGACGAGTACGAGGGTGTGGACCTGTCCGAATGTGGTATGGAAGCCTATCCGGAGTTTGTCAGCGGCAAGCAGTAAGGCCGCTGTGAAGGAGGGGTCAGATGAAGGACTTCATCTGACCCCGGAGGTCGCGGATTTGAACCTGAAGTGACAACGCGGGTCAGATGAAAGCTTTCATCTGCCCCCTTCTTTATTCAGACACTCTGGTACAAGGCATCGTCAGCGTGGCGAAGGTATAGAAGCAACTCCATTTGCGCCTCCTTCATACTGTCGAACGGCCCCTCCATGGTTCCCTCCCGGGTCTGGAAATACCACTGACCGTTGATCACCTCAAAACGCTTACTGCGGAACCAGTGACGTTCCTGCTCCCCCTTGCGCACATCCATAACGACTTCCTCTTACAGCTTCCTCTGGCTGAAACCAACGCGAATGATCGAAAGACGATCACTGCCTAAAGTCTAGATCAGACTCGGGAAGTGTCTACTTTTGCGTCACGCTTCCCCCGGAATAACCGGATCCCCGAGGGCATCCATCATGAATTGCGGCATGGCCAGGGCACCGTGATGAACGCCCGGGTTGTAGTAGCGGGTGACAAACGGGCGGTTACCCGCGTCTTCCTCGCGGAAATAACGCAACGGGTTCGTCTTGCTGGCCATGGTGCAGCTCCACCAGCCCGTCGGATAGACCGGCTGAGGAAACGGCAAGGTCTGTACATGCTCGAAACCGGCCTTGAGCATGTCTTCATGAATCGACTTGATGATCGTGTCTGTGTGCAGCAGCGGCGACTCACTCTGCTGCACGATGATGCCACCTTCCCTGAGTGCCAGCATGGCGTCCCGGTAGAAATCCAGGGCGAACAGGCCTTCGGCGGGGCCGACGGGATCGGTGCTGTCGATGATGATCAGATCAACGCTGTTCGGCTCGATATCACGCATCCACTGGATACCGTCACCGAAAAAGAAGTTGGCCCGGGGGTCGTCATTGGTCTCGCACAGTTCCGGAAAATACTTCTCGGACATGCGGGTCACCCGCTCGTCAATTTCCACCTGCCAGGCTTCTTCCACCCCCGGATGCTTCAGCACTTCCTTGAGGGTGCCACAGTCACCACCCCCGACAATGACCACTTTTTTCGGATCCTTGTGGGTGAACAGGGCCGGATGGGTCATCATCTCGTGGTACAGGAAGTTGTCACGGGTGGTCAGCATCACGCAGCCATCCAGCACCATCAAGTTGCCGAAGGTTTCGGTCTCGTAGATTTCGAGTTTCTGGAACGGTGTCTGTTCCTCATGCAGTTTCTTCTTCACCTGCAGGGAAAAAGCCGTACCCTGATCCTGAAAGACCTCGGTAAACCATCCCTCGTTCAATGCTGTCATGTGTTGCCTCCCGCTGTGCACCATGGGCTATGTTGAAAGGGGCGTATTGTAGGGCCGGGATCCCGGCAGCCAAAGCATTTATGGCGTCCCGGAAGCATGTATTTTCCACATCCGGTTCTTTCAGCCAACGGATGTTGGCCCTACAATGGCGCCCATATTCCCGGCACCCGTCCGGCCCGGTTTCCTGACAGGATAGCAAGCATGAGCGAAGCCAGCGGCACCCCTGCCCACAAGGTCTACAACATCGCGCACTGGAGCGACGGTTACATTGGTGTCAACCCGCAGGGTGAGGTCCTGATAAGACCGGACCGGGGCCGCACCCGGGCTGCCATCAACCTGCCCGAACTGACCCGCAGCCTCAGCCAGTCCGGAGTGCAGCTGCCGGTACTTATCCGTTTCACCGATATCCTTCATGACCGGGTCAACACGCTTTGCAACGCGTTTAACCGTGTTGCCACGGATCAGGGCTTCCGGGGTCGCTACACCGCCGTCTACCCGATCAAGGTCAATCAGCAGCGCCGGGTGGTGGAAGAACTGCTGGCGGCAGAACCCGCTGCCTCCGCCGGCCAGATTGGCCTCGAGGCGGGCAGCAAGCCCGAACTGATGGCGGTACTGGCGATGTCCCGCCAGAACGGCTCAGTGATTGTTTGCAACGGCTACAAGGACCGTGAATACATTCGTCTTGCCCTGATTGGCCAGAAACTGGGGCATCGGGTCTTTATCGTGGTCGAGAAACAATCCGAATTGCCCCTGATCCTGGAGCAGGCCCGGGAGCTTGAGGTGACCCCGCTGATCGGTGTCCGTGCCCGCCTGGCCACCATCGGCAAGGGCAACTGGCAGAACACCGGGGGCGAGAAATCGAAGTTTGGCCTCTCCGCCAGCCAGGTCCTGGATGTGGTGAAAACCCTGCGCGACGCCAGCGCCCTGAGTTCCCTGCAACTGCTCCACTTCCATCTTGGCTCGCAGATTGCCAACATCCGGGATATCCAGACCGGCCTGAAGGAATGCGCCCGCTTCTACGCCGAGCTTCACAGTCTTGGGGCACCCATCGGAACCGTGGATATCGGCGGCGGGCTGGGCGTGGATTACGAAGGCACCCGTTCCCGCAGCAGCTGTTCCATGAACTACAGTGTGTCGGAATACGCCTACAACGTGGTTCATTTACTCCAGGCCGAATGCGAGCGCCAGGGCATTCCGCACCCCGACCTCATCAGTGAGTCCGGGCGAGCCCTGACCGCCCACCACTCGGTGCTGGTCACCAACGTCATCGACCAGGAGCAGCCAGACAACCGCAACCCCGTCGAACCAGAGGCAGAGGCGCCAGCGCCCCTGCACGACCTCTGGCGCGACCTGGCCAGCCTTGAGGACAGAGAATCCCCCCGCTCGCTGGCGGAGATCTACCACGACGTGCTGCATGCCATGGCCGAAGTGCACAGCCAGTTTGCCCACGGCCTGCTGTCACTGACCGAACGGGCCCAAGCCGAAACCCTGTATACCCGGTGCTGCCGGCTGCTCAAGAGCCGGCTCGACAGCGCCAATCGTGCCCACCGGGAAATCATTGACGAGCTCAATGAGAAGCTGGCCGACAAGCTGTTCGTGAACTTCTCGCTGTTCCAGTCCCTGCCGGATGTCTGGGGCATCGACCAGATTTTCCCGGTAATGCCCATCAATGGTCTGAACCGCCCCCTGACCCGGCGTGCCGTCATCCAGGACATCACCTGCGATTCCGACGGCCGTATCGACCAGTACGTGGACGGTCAGGGCATCGAGACCACCCTGCCCCTGCCGGAAGAGAACGGTGACGGGCCTCTGCTGATGGGCTTCTTCATGACTGGCGCCTACCAGGAAATACTGGGCGACATGCACAACCTGTTCGGCGACACCCACTCCGTGGACGTCCGCCTGGACGACGAGGGCGGTTATGCTATCGGCGAACCCATTACGGGCGACACGGTGGCCAAGGTGCTGCGCTACGTGAATTTCGAGCCGGAGCAGCTGCTGGAAGCCTATCGCCGCAAGTTCTCCGCCAGCGAGCTGCCAGAAAGCCAACAGAAGGCCCTGTTGGCTGAATTGGCCGCGGGACTCGAAGGTTACACCTACCTGGAGGAATAGCCGCCGCCGGTGCGGTCGGACACCCAGGCCGCAACGGAAAACTTTCCCGATTTTTTGTGGTCTCACTAATCCGGTCCCTTTATGCCCTCGTAAATCCTGCGACTGACAAACCCGCGACGAGTGCATAGAATGATGACCAGAACAAGCTCAAGCCACGCGACTGTCAAGGAGCGTCCGGTGACGACACTGGATCCGAAACCAGCAAAAGCCGAGGGCCGCAAGGACCGCTGGAGCCAGTTGCTGGACAAAGTGGGCAAACACCAGGACCGCGAGGCCTACCACGCACTGTTCAAGCACTTTGGCCCGCAGATCAAGTATTACGCCATGGCCAATGGCCTGGCGAGCCACGCGGAAGAACTGGTGCAGGAAGTGTTTGTCTCGATCTGGAGGCGCTCCTGTCTCTATGACTGGCGGAAGGCGGCGGCCTCCACCTGGATTTTTACCATCGCCCGTAACCAGCGCATCGACATACTGCGCAAAATGCAGAGATCCAGCGCCGAGATGCTGGTGGAGACCGAAGACCTCTGGCAGATCCCTGGCGACAACGAGGATGAACCGGTTACCTCTCTGCACCGTCTTATGTCTGAGCGGCGAATCCGCGAATCACTGAGTCACCTGCCCGAGGAGCAGATCACAGTGATTGCCAAGGTTTACATGGAGAACAAGTCCCACCAGATGGTTGCGGACGAGCTGAACATCCCCCTTGGTACGGTAAAAAGCCGGGTTCGCCTGGCCCTGAACAAGTTGAAAGTGATTTTGCAGGATCAGAACGTATGACACGGCACCATCCCGACAGCCTGACTCTCATGGAGTACAGCGCAGGAAACCTGAGCGAGCCCCATGCCCTGTGTATCCGGCTCCACCTGGACAAGTGCCCGCATTGCCGGAGCCGTGTTGACACGCTGGACAGCCTGGGTGCCGTGATGATGGAAGAGCAGCCCAGGGCCAGCGTCTCTGAGAGCATATTCGATAACATCCTGTCCCGTATTGACAGTGAGCCCATCAACGAACCGGTCCAACCGGCTCCGCCGAGGATGAGCGCACTGCAGAAGCTGCTCGGCGAGGGCCTGAACGAACTGCCCTGGAAAAGACAACTGGGTGATGTCAGCGTGCTGGATATCAGTGAGAAATTTCCCGGGCAGAGCGAACAGGTGGTTTTGCAAAAGCTGGTAGCCGGAGGCAAAGCGCCGGCTCACACCCATCGGGGCAATGAAACCACAATTGTCCTGCAGGGCGCGTTCGCTGACCAGAATGGTGTGTTCAACCAGTGGGATTTCGTAGTGCTCAATGAACAGGACGAGCACAAGCCGGTTGCGGTTGGGTGCGAAGACTGCATTACGTTGTCTGTGCTCAGCGCTCCGGTGAAGCTGACGGGCAGGTTTACACGCCTTCTCAACCCGTTTATTCGATAGCTAGCTACCTTTAGCTTTCGCACTCCCTCGTGTTCGGGGCGGTGCAAAATCCAACCTCACCAGGGCAACTCGCTGCCATCCCAACTATAGAAACGACCGTTACTCCCCTCCTCCAGTGATCCGATCACCCTCAACAGATTGGCTGCAGTTTCCCCGGGCTTGCGCACCTCCAGACTGGCCAGTGACTGCTGGAATGGCTCGCTGAGTCCCGATTCGGTTGTACCGGGATGCACGGCAACACAGCTCACGGGCCGACACCGCCTTGGCAACTCCACAGACAGGTTCCTGACCAGCATGTTCAGGGCGGCCTTCGAACAACGATAGGCGTACCATCCGCCAAACCGATTGTCTTCGATCGACCCGACCTTGGCGGAAATGGCCGCAATCCGCTTGAACCGGCGATGTCGCAAATGGGGCATGGCCGCCCGCATCACAGTACCGAAACCGGTGCAGTTGACGGCAAAGGAGCGCGCCATCGCCCCGGCCTCAAGCTCCTCGATCCGTTTCTCGGGAAAGATCTCGCTGTCGTGCAGAAGGCCGGCAGTATAGATCACGGTGTCCAGCTCGCCATCCGGACCCAGCATTTCCGCCAGGCTAGTACCCAGTTCTTCCACGCTGCTTGTTTGGGCGTCCCACTGCGCTAGTCGCAAGCGACTATACGGGATCTGCTCCCTCAGCGCAGCCGGGTTCCGGCACAGACCCAAAACGGTCCGTTCGGGATCCGTGGCCAGTAACTGGCTCGCCAGCGCGGAACCAATCGCCCCGCTGACGCCTGCAATCAAAACCTGCTTCATGATGAGCTCCAACTGGTTGAAAAGACTACCAAAGGGTTTTCAGAAAAACCCATTGACCGAACCCAACAGGTCGATACGTTTTTTTTATGAAGTTGCGCCACTTTTTTTTGTCCGATCAGTGAAGACCAAAGCGTTCAAACGGTCGTACGAATCACCAGTTTGGAAACGAGCACCGGGCTGCGACGCCCGGACCAATCACACCCAGTCTGACTGACCTGAAAACGATGAGGAGAGCGTCCATGCAATACCAGGCACCCGCGAATGACCTTCGCCTCCTGCTGTTTGATGTCCTGGGAGCAGACAAGCTGCACGAGCTGGAAAAGTACGCCGACGCCACCCAGAATCTGATGTCCGCGGTGATTGACGAGGCCGGCAAGGCTGTCAGTACGATCCGGAAACCCGGAGCGTGGCAACACCCGATGGGTTCAAAGAGGCCTGCCGCAAGTTTGTTGAAGGCGGCCGGACTGCCCTCGACGCGCCCCTGGAGTTCGGCGGCCAGGGCCTGCCCCACACTCAAGTTCGTGGTGGATGAAATGGTGTGCTCCACCAACCTGTCCCTGGGCATGTACCCGGGCTTGACCCACGGAGCCATCAGCGCCCTTTATGCCCATGGTTCCGGGGAACACAAGCAGACCTATCTGGACAAGCTGATCTCCGGTGAGTGGACCGGCACCATGTGTCTGACCGAACCCCAGTGCGGCACGGACCTGGGCCTGATGAAAATCAATAATGGACACGTTGATTAGTGTCTCTGAACTAGTGTCCCGTCTGGTTAATTCGCTGACCTACTGAGCCACTGAGAGCCTTGAGAGCAAGGCGCGATGGCGAAGGTTTGGTGGTTCCAAATCGAGTCAGAGCAACGCAGCTATCAAGGCTCTCAGTGGCTCCCGAAGGGCGCGCCCCCGCGTGGCGCTTTTTTATGCCTGCTTTTCGTCTCCCTTCGATGCCTGGGTTACAATTGCGTCCTTTGATTCGCGCCGGCAAAGGCCGGCTACTGACGGAGGCTGAATGTCCGCGGACGATTATGCTTTTCGTTTCGGGGGGATCGAGCGGCTCTATGGCCGCCGTGCCCTGGACGCATTCCGGAATTCACACATCGCCATCGTCGGCCTCGGCGGTGTCGGTTCATGGGCGGCAGAGGCTCTGGCCCGCAGCGGTATCGGTACCCTGACGCTGATCGACATGGATGACATCTGTGTATCCAACACCAACCGGCAGCTACACGCCCTGGAGGGACAATACGGTCGTACCAAGACCGACGCCATGGCCGATCGCCTGAGAACCATCAACCCCCATGCCGAGGTACGGGTTCATTTTGGCTTTCTGACCCCCAGGAATGTCGCCGAGCTGGCCACCCCCGAGATGACCGGAGTGGTCGATGCCATCGACAGCGTCAAGGCCAAGGCCGCCCTGATCGCCCACTGCCAGCGACGCAAGATTCCACTGGTCTGTGCCGGCGGAGCCGGTGGCCAGATGGATCCGACCCAGATCCAGGTGGCCGACCTTGCCAAAACCACCCAAGACCCGCTGCTTGCGAGGGTCCGCAACCTGTTGCGGCGGGAATACGGTTTCTCCCGCAACCCCAAGCGGCGATTTGGCATAGAGGCCGTATACTCACTTGAGCAGCTCACGTATCCTGCGGGAGATGGTGAAGTGTGCCTGCAGAAACCGGCCAGCAACGGCCCGGTCCGGCTGGACTGCGCCTCCGGCTTCGGAGCCGCCAGCCCGGTGACCGCCAGTTTCGGCTTTATCGCGGCCTCGCGCCTGCTCAACCGTATTGCCCGGCGCGCCAACCTGTAATTCAAAGGACCTGAAAACCTATGCCTCTCAGCTCTGTCATGGTTCTCGCCAGCATCGGCGTCCTGTCGCTGTTCTGCCAGTGGCTGGCCTGGCGAGTGCGAATGCCCGCTATCCTGTTCCTCCTGGCCGGCGGTATTGCCGCGGGACCGCTCTTCGGCTTCCTGGCACCAGAGCAGATCTTCGGGGACCTGCTGTTCCCGGTGATCTCGCTGGCGGTAGCCATCATCCTGTTCGAGGGCAGCCTGACTCTGCGCTACGAGGAAATTCGCGGCCACGGCAAGATGGTACGCAATCTGGTGCCGGTCGGCTCCATCGTCACCTGCATCATCGGTACTCTGGTGACCCGTTGGGCCCTTGATGTATCCTGGGAAGTGGCACTACTGTTCGGTGCGATCTCCATCGTTACCGGCCCTACCGTGATAGCGCCCCTGTTGAGATCGGTCCGTCCGAAGTCCAAACTGGCCAACATCCTGCGCTGGGAAGGCATCATCATCGATCCGGTGGGCGCGCTGCTCGCAGTGTTGGTATTCGAGGGCATCGTCTCCTGGGGCCAAGGCAACGTTTTCAGCCACTCCCTCTATATCTTCGGCAAGACCCTGCTGGTAGGTTTTCTGATCGGGGCGGCTGCCGGCTATCTCAACGGCCTGGTGCTGCGCAAGCACTGGATTCCCCAGTACCTGCACAATGCCGGTACGCTGACCTTCATGCTCGGCGTCTATGCTATTTCCAATGAACTGGCACACGAATCCGGCCTGCTCACGGTCACCATCATGGGTATCTGGATGGCCAACATGAAGCGGGTGCCGATCGAGAGCATACTCGAGTTCAAGGAGTCCCTCAGCGTGCTGCTGATCTCCGCGCTGTTCATCATCCTGGCTGCCCGGGTAGAGTTCTCGGCCATTGCAGATCTGGGTTGGGCCCTGGTCGTGGTCCTGGCCGCCCTGATGCTGGTGGCGCGCCCCCTGAGTATCTTCCTGTCAGCCATTGGCACCGACCTCAATCTTCGGGAAAAACTGTTCCTGAGCTGGATCGCGCCCCGGGGCATCGTGGCGGCCGCGGTCTCGGCGCTGTTCGCATTCCAGCTCCAGAGGCTCGGCTATGAAAGCGCCGGCGCCCTGGTGCCACTGGTGTTCATGCTGATCATTGCCACAGTCACCCTGCAGAGCCTGACGGCGCGCCCGGTGGCACGGCTGCTCAAGGTCGCGGAACCGGCCGAATACGGCTTCCTGATCCTGGGTGCCAACAATGTCGCCCGGATGATTGCCCAGGCCCTGAAGAAACATGAGGTGCCGATCACCCTGGCCGACACCAACTGGGAGAACGTTCGCCAGGCCAGGATGGATAACCTGCAGGTCTACTTCGGCAACCCGGTCTCTGAACACGCCTCCACCCACCTGGACCTTACCGGCATCGGTAAACTATTGGTCATTTCCCCGTATAAGCACATGAATTCACTGGCCACGTACCATTTCCTGGACTGGTTCGGAAAAAACTGTGTATTCAGTCTGGCCGAGGGCGAGCAGGATCAGAAGGCGCGCCACCAGACGGCAGAGAAGATCCAGATGACCCGAGGCCTGTTTGATGGCGTCAGCTACGCCAAGCTCGCCAGCCTGGCCAGCCAGGGCTATACGGTGCGGACCACCCAACTGAGCGAGGAGTTCAGCTACGAGGCCTTCCTGGAGAAATACCAGCGTCAGGCCCTGGTACTGTTCGTGTTCGACAGCAAGGGTTACATATCGCCGGTCTGTAAGATGGAAGACCTGAAACCGGAGGAAGGCTGGATGCTGATCAGCCTGGTCCCGCCTCAGCCACAGAAGGAACGCAAGGAGAAAAACAACGGCGGAAAAACCGCGAAGGCAGAAACCAAAGACGCGGAACAAAAAGACTGAGGGCTCCGGCACTCAGCGGCAGTCCAGCACCAGCTTGCCGCGGACATGCCCACCTTCAAGCGCTTCGTGGGCTTCCCGCACCTGATCGAGGGTAAATCTGCCGTCGACGTGCACCCGCACATCGCCGTCCTCGATCAGCTCGGCGATTTCCTCCAGGTGAAAGACATCCGGGCGCACAGTCATGCCATGGGCCCGCAGGCCCATCTCTTCGGCGATGCTGATAATCTCATCGGCCGTCACGGTGGGAATGGTCACCAGGACACCGCCCTCACCGAGGGTATGGAGTGAACGCTTGCCCACGTCTCCCCCTATCAGATCCAGCACCATGTCCAGGCCATAACATTCGTCGGCGAAATCGATGGTGTGGTAATCAATCACTTCATGAACGCCCAACTCCGCGAGAAAGTCACGGTTTCGCGCGGAGGCCGTGGCAATCACATGGGCACCCCGTTCCAAGGCAAACTGGACTGCAAAATGGCCGACACCACCAGCACCGGCGTGGATCAGGATCTTCTGTCCGGATTCCAGCTTGCCCATCTCGAACAGCCCCTGCCAGGCCGTCAGTGCCGCCAGGGGCACACCTCCGGCCGCCACCAGGTCGAGTTCCTCCGGCACGATCGCCAGATCATCGCCCGCGGCCAGGGCATACTCGGCGTAGCCCCCGCCGGTGGCCGGGAACCCCACCATGCCCATCACGCGGTCACCCGGCGCCAGGGTGGTCACTCCGTCGCCCACAGAAACCACCTCGCCGGCCACGTCATAGCCGGGCGTCCAGGGCAGCGAGTTCTCGATCTGACGCGCGGCAAAGCCCAGACCCTTGCGAGTCTTCCAGTCAATGGGGTTCAGGCCGGCGCCATGAACCCGAATCACCACCTGTCCTTCATTCGGTTCCGGCACCGGGCTTTCCACCACCTGCAGGACATCCCGTTCACCAAAACGGTCATAAACTACGTGGCGCATGGAAGTGTCGATATTGTTTTCGTTATTGGATTCCATGGGTCTCTCCAGACATCGGTGGTTAACGATTGATGGTAATGCTCGGTGCCCGCTGAGGCGGACGCTTTCAGACTAGCAGAAAACCGCCTCCGGGTAAGGCTCAGTTTGACTCGAGGCCCTTGCCGCCACTGACCGAGGCGGCCGACAGGATCTCGGCAAATTCCTTTGGTGCCCGGGACGGTCGTTGGGTTTTCATGTTGACGCAGGCATGGGTAGACACTGCCCGCACCAGGGTTTTGTCATCCGCTGGGCGCACCAACTGGAATTGGCGGGAGGAACGGAAGCGCCCGTCAAACCCGGTCAGCCAGGTACCCAGGATGAGCCGGTCCCCGACGTTGGCCGAGGTGAGGTAGTCGATCTCGGTACGGGTGATCGCCATAGCTTTGCCAGTGGCCTCGTGCAACTCCCAGGTCATGCCCAGGCTCTCGATGTGGGCCCAGCTGACATCCTCAAGCCAGCGGACGTAAACCACGTTATTGGCGTGCCCGAGGCGATCGGTGTCCTCTTCACGCACGATAATTTCAAGGGTGAAGGGATCCGGCAGATCCCAGTCAATCTTCTGTTCGGCGGTCATTCGTCAGTGTCTCCGAGCCCCGGAATGGCCTGCAACGGTAGCCGCCCGATACGGTCGTTGTGAAGTGAACCAAAGTATAGAACCCCGTCATGGGGATTCACCGAGGTGATTTCCTGCAGGTGGGTACCCCGGGTATCGTGCAGGCTGGTAATGGGATTGCCGTCCCGGTCGTAGGCCACCACCAGACCATACTCCTGGGGGGCGGGTTTCAGGCTGTCCGGAAGCTTCGCGACCAGGTCCTTGAGCCAGGGCGTCCGGTGCAGGACGTCAACCTGCGCGTTCCGCAATGTGGGGAAGGCCACCCAGTAACGGCCATCTCTATCCACCGCCAGGTTGTCGGGGAACCCTGGCAGGTTGTCGGCAAATACCTCCGCCCGACCGGCCCGGGGGCCTTGCAGCCAGTAGCGCAGGATCCGGTATTTCCAGGTCTCGTTGACCAAAACAAAGTCACCGTCCGGCGAAACCGCGACGCCATTGGCGAAGTACAGGTTGCCCAGCAGGACCTCGGCCCGCCCGGTGCGGGGAGAATAACGCAGGAGGCGGCCATGGGGGCGCATTTCCAGAAGGTCGAGCCGATAGTCCGGCTGATGAAAGCGGGAACTGGCATCGGTGAAATAGATGGTGTCATCCGGACCGATGTCCACATCATCGGTAAACCGGAACGGGGTGCCTCCGGCTTCCCGCGCCAGCACGGTCACGGTCTTGTCCGGGGCAATGGATAGCAGCCCCTTCCAGGCATCCGCAACAATCAGGTTTCCCTTTTGATCAAACACCATCCCCAGAGGCCGGCCACCGGTCTCTAGCCACTTTTCGATGCGACCGTCCGGAAAGACGCGGACGATGAAGCCGTCCTGGGTACCGCTGTACAGAACGCCATCCGGTCCGACCGTGGTGTCTTCCGGGCCGTAGACCTGGCCGCGGGCCAGAAGGTCCGCCAGTCGAAGCCGTTCGTTGGCTGCCAGGATCCCGGTCAGCGGTGGTGCCGAGGGCGGCTCCCAGGCCTTGCTGTCAATGGGCGACGGCGTCAGCAAAAAACTGCCGAGCAAAAGAAACACCACCAGCAACCCGATCAACAACCACTTCATAGAGTGCGTCCGCCTGTTGTTATTTTCCGATTCCCCCGCCAGGACAATGGCCTAACCATAGCAGACGCGGGCTAGACCATGAAAACAGACCGTGCCGGACGGCGCCGGCATCAGTCCTCACTCTCAAGGAACCGGCGACAAAGGGCGGCGAAGGTATCGGCTTTCTCGGCATGCAGCCAGTGGCCGGTATCCTGGATGATGCGCAGTTCGGCCGAAGGAAACAGGCTGATGATCTGGTCACGGTGCTTTTCCTGGATGTAGGCGGATTCTGCGCCCTTGAGGAACAGGACAGGACCGTTGAAGGGGCCGTCACCCTCGGGGGCTTTGGCCAGATTTTCATAGCAGTCATCGATCACCGGCAGGTTCAGCCGCCACCGGAACATGGGGCCATCAGCAGTCTGCTCTTCGCTGGGCACCCGCTCCAGGTTCTTCAGCAGGAACTGCCGGACGCCGGGCGTCTCGACATACTCCGCCAACAGCTTGTCGGCATCCTGACGGGAGCGCACGCTGGTCAGATCCAGACTTCTCAGCCCCTCGAGAATGGCATCGTGGCGGGGTTTGTAGCTGACCGGCGCGATATCCGCCACGATCACTTTCTCCACCCGCTCCGGCGCCATGAGCGCCACCTGCATGGCCACTTTGCCCCCCATGGAATGCCCCAGGAGTGAGGCCTTGTCCAGTCCCTGGGCATCCATGTAGGCAAGCACGTCTGCCGCCATGGAGGGGTAGTCCATGCTGTCGGTGTGTGGGGAGCTGCCGTGATTGCGTTCGTCCAGGGCGTGGATCTGCCATTCATCCTGCAGCCGGCGCGCGATCCCTCCCAGGTTCTCCAGTGACCCGAACAGGCCATGCAACAGGATCAGGGGTTTGCCTTCGCCGGTAATTCGATGATTCAGCTCGACACTCATGGACAGACAGCCTCCGCATTGGAAAGGATTGTTCTCGGAGCGGGATACATTACCATTGCCAGCCCAGCGAGCAAGGCAGACGAATATCAGGACGAAAAAAAGCCGGGGGTTACCCGGCTTAAGGTCATAGGCTAAACGCCTGTCTGATCAGCAGTAGAAGATGCTGTCCAGATATTCCGCGAGAGCAATCACGTTCTTGCGTTCCTGCTCGCTATGGGGCACAAAGATTTCCTGTTCCATACAACACCTCCATCAAGTGTGCATTCATTACTCCAACCTGATGTGATGATGCTATCGTTGTATCGCAAACAGGCCGTTGACAAGTTGTCCCATACGCTTGACATTTTGTACCAGCGTCCATGACAGATTGTTAACTTTCAGAAGGAATGTTGTGAGTTCCTCGCACCCGGATACCCTGACAGCCCGCACTCCCGGCGTTGCCGCCTCCAGCACGCTGGCACTGGTGCATTACCTGGAACGCCAGGGTGCACTGGACCAGAGCCGGATCGCCCGCATCACCGGCCTGGATACCGGTGAACTCGAAGATCCGGACCGCCGAGTGCCCGCCGATGCCCACTACCGGCTGTGGGAGTATGCCGAACAGATCACCGGGGACCCCGGCGTCGGTCTCCATGCTGGCAAGCTGGTCGATCCCGAGCGCATGGGGCTGGTGGGGCATGTGTTTTTCAACTGCGACACCCTGGGCGAGGCGGTAACCCAGTATGTGCGCCTGCACCGGCTGATCAACGAATCGGTCATCCTCACGTTCGAACAAAGCGGCGACACCGCCATCCTGACCTGGCAACCGGACGTTCCGGAACATTACTGCCGCCAGGACATGGACCGGACCCTGGCCGCTGCCATGAGCCGGACCCGGCACTTCATCCATCCCGGTATCCAGGCCGAATGGGCCGAGATCGCCCATGAGAAGCCACCCTACGCCAACGAATACGAAGTCCTGCTTGGCGGGCCGGTAACCTTCGGGCACGGCATCACCCGCGTTGCCTTTGCCAGTCGCCACCTGAGCCATCCGATACCGCACCGCAACCCCTATGTGTATTCGGCGGTCCTTCGCCAGGTCAATTTCCTGCTGGCCCGGCTGCAAACCCGCCGCTCCTTCAGCCGCAAGATCCGCAGGCTGATTTCCCGGCAGATGGCGACCGACCGGATCGATGCCGACACCCTCGCCCGTCAGTGTCACATGAGTCGCCAGACCCTCTACCGAAAACTCAAGAAGGAAGGACTGAGTTTCCACGAACTGGTGGAGGAGGTACGCAAGGACAAGGCCCTACGTTATGTCGCTGCCGACCAGTATGCCCTGGGCGAGATCGCCTTCCTGCTGGGCTTTTCCGAGCTCAGCGCCTTCAGCCGGGCGTTCAAGCGCTGGACCGGCCAGGCGCCGGCCCAGTACCGGGCCGAACACCAGGGCGCTGGCACCACGGACCCGGGGAGTACATCATGATGGAGGGCTTTCCGCTGATCGCCATTGCAGTCGGCCTGGCGTATCTGGCGGCACTGGCATGTATCTACCGGATCCTGCTGACCTACCGCACGCCCCAGGGCGCCATCGCCTGGATCATTGGTCTGCTGGGCATTCCGTATGTCACCGTACCTCTGTTTCTGCTGATCGGCCGGAACCGGTTCGGTGGTTACGTCAAGGCCAGACGGTCGGGTGACGAATCCCTGACCGACCTGCTCAACCGGTTTGAGCAACAGACCACATCCATTCCCGCCCCCGGCAATGACCGTTTCCAGGATGAGCTGCAGGTGTTGTGCAAACTCGGCCGCCAGCCTTTCACTGATGGCAACCATTGCACCCTGCTGCGCGACGGCGAAGCCACCTTCGAAGCCCTGTTCGAAGCCATGGAGGATGCCCGCCGCTACATCCTGCTCGAATTCTATATTGTCCGTTCGGACCGGGTCGGCCAGCGCATCAAATCGATCCTTGAACGGAAACTGGCACAGGGCGTGGAGGTTTGGTTCCTGTACGATGACATCGGCAGCGTCTTCCTGCCCCGCCGGTACCTGCGAGAACTGTCCCAAGCCGGCGCACGGGTCGCCTCATTCGGCGACGGCAACATCCGCCGACGGCGATTCCAGATCAACTTCCGAAACCACCGGAAGCTGCTGGTGTGTGACGGCAGGGTGGGTTTTGTCGGCGGCATCAACCTGGGTGATGAATACCTGGGCACCGCCATGAACCAGGATCCCCTGCGGGACACCCACTGCCGGATCGAGGGCCCGGCGGTAAGCGGCCTCCAGCTGGCCTGGCTGGAAGACTGGAACTGGGCCAGTGACGAGCTGCCCAACCTGGACTGGAGCGCCGGCGAGCACACCCCGGGCGACCAGGAAGTGCTGATCCTGCCCACCGGACCGGCCGATTCCTGGGAGACCTGCACCCTGTTTTTCCTGAACTGCATCAATAACGCCCGGTCCCGGATCTGGATTGCCTCGCCCTACTTCGTCCCCGATTTCCAGATCATGAATGCCCTGCAGCTTGCGGCGCTTCGGGGCGTCGATGTCCGTATCCTGATCCCGGAAACCCCCGACAACCACCTGATCAAGCTGGCCGCCTACTCCTACCTGGTGCAGGCCAGCCAGGCCGGCATCGGCATCTATCGCTATCAGCCGGGCTTCATGCACCAGAAGGTGGTGCTGGTGGATGACCGCTATGCCGCCGTGGGTACCGCCAACCTGGACAACCGTTCCATGCGCCTGAACTTCGAGATCACCGCCATCAACACCGACCGACAATTCGTGTCCGAAGTCGAGCAGATGCTGGAGGAGGACCTGAAAAGTTGCCGGCTGATGACCGAGCGCGACTACCGGGACCGCTCGATCCTGTTCCGGCTGACCTGCCGGGCCATCCGCCTGAGCGCCCCCTTGCTGTGACACCGGCCTCAGACTGGCTCCGGGCCACTAGAATGTGCGAATATGCGAGCAATTCCAATTCCATGCAGTAGCCGTAAACCGACATGAACGCTTTCAAACCCCGTGAGACCCTGACCGAACAGGTCGCCCGCCACATCGAAAACCTGATCGTTTTTGGCCAGCTTCGCTCCGGCGAGCGCATTTACGAGGGCTCCATGGCCAAGGAAATGGATGTCAGCCACGGCTCGATACGGGAAGGGTTACTCCTGCTGGAAAAGCGGCACCTGGTGCGCAACGTCCCGCGCAAAGGCGCATTCGTCACTACCCTTGACGATTACTTTGTGCGGAGCCTGTACGAGACCCTCGAGCTCTACCTCACCCACACGGGACGAAAGCTGGTGCGCCAGTGGCAACCGTCAGACATGGAGCGGCTTGAATCCCTGCACCGGCAGATTAAGACCTGTTACCAGAACAATGACCTGATGAAGTTCCTCGAGCTGGGCATCGAATACACCAAGGCTTCCCTGGTTTACGCCGACAACTACTTCATCGTGAACGCCATTGATGACCTCTGGCCCTCAGCCCGGCGTTGCGCCTTCGCTGCGTTCCAGCACGGTGGCAGCCAGGTGCTGGAGGACAACCTCGCCAACATGGAAGAGTCTATCAGCGCGATCCGGGACCGCGACGAAGAGCGCCTTGCCGGCATCCTCCACCGTTTCGCCCTGCAACAGTGCCAGCAGGTACTGGACGCCATTGCCGGGAACGAACAGCGGAGCTGACCGGCCTCCTCAATAGAACAGCTGGGTGAAGGAGAAGCCGATGTTGAGGTATGCGCTCCAGTTGTCCTCATTGTTGTAGGCACCCGCCAGCTGGACCGGCCCCAGGAAGGTATCCACCCCGGCAAACAGGCTCCAGGACCGGACCGAACCATTCCAGCTGGCATCACCTAGGGAATCCCAGGCGTTGCCTGCCTCGAACCCGACACCGGCAAACCACGGCATCAGCGGACCGCCAAAACTCTGACTGGCATAGGCTGCCGCCATGGCAGCGCTCTCGCCGGTAATCTGGCCAGGGGCAAACGCTGACAGTCGCCGGAAGCCACCCAACCGGACATGGTTCTCCACCCCGGCCTCGCCCCGGGTCACATCCTCGGCAAACACCAGTCCCGTCAGGGTCAGGCCCTGCCAGCTTCCGGCACTCAGAAGCAGCGTGGTTACCGAGTCGAAATGCCGGTCCGAGCCAAGATCCTCCCGTTCGAACCGCCCTTTGACACCGGCAAAAGCCCCTGCGGTCGGAAAGAACGAATCGTTCAGGGAATCATGGACCAGCCGCAGCGTCATATTGCCCTGGTGGATGGCGTCATCCGGGGCCACCGGCTCCCCCACTTCCTCATCCACCGTGGCATAGCCGCGGGTGTAGGTCAGCTGCGCCTCGGCGTCACCTCCCAACTCCACCCCCAGGGCAATATCTGCCGAGCGAAATATGACATCCACCTCCGCAACCTGCTGGCCGGCTTCATCATAGACACCAAAGCTTTCCCGGGAATACTCACCACCCAGCACAAAGAACCGGTCGTAGCCGAAGTCCAGCGGCTGATACCACTGGGTTCTGATCCACGGTTCAGTGCCCAGCTGTAGGCCAGTATGCCATTCCCCCCCAAGCCGGTTGAGCTCTGTCATGCGCAGCGCGGAGGCTATATTGAACCGGGTCTCGCCATCGAAATTGTCCTCGTAGCCGAGACCGAATGACAGGTAATTGGGGCCCCAGCTCTTCTCCCGGGGCTGAATAACCAACACCGGTCCATCCGGCGAAGGTGAAAGGGAGTAGGACACCGTTTCGTAATAACCAAGGCCATAGATCCGCTTGAGATCCTCTTCCAGGGCCGGGATATCCAGGGGCTCACCGATGGATTGGCGAATTCGCTCCCGCAGGAAACTCCGGGCCAGCCTGCGACTGCGTTCGATCTCGATACGGGCGACGGGGCCGGCATTGAAAGCACGTGAGGACATCCGGGCCTTGTAGGCCGTCCAGTCGGTTCGTGAGACCTGCAAAGGCCTCAGCTCACTGGCATGATTGCGGGCGGAGGTCGCACCCAGCTCGAACAACAGTGGCGCCTGGTAAAAATCCGCCGGAGTGTGCCCCTGCAGATCCGGGCGGATAAGAATGTCCCTTTCACCAAGCAGGTCCAGTTGCTGGTCGGTATTGCGGCGGGTCAGCAGGGTTGTGAGCTGGCCGACCACGGAAAAGGCTTCCCGCAGGTCATCGGTGTTCATGAGCGGGTCGGTGATATCCACGGCGATAATCACCTCCGCGCCCATATCCCGGGCAACGCTCACCGGCAGATTGTTGGCGACACCTCCATCCACCAGCAGCCGGCCGTCCAGCTCCACTGGAGTGTAGACACCCGGAATACTCATGCTCGCCCGGACCGCCTCGGCCAGGTTGCCATGATCGATCACCACCTGCTCCCCCGTGGCCAGGTCGGTAGCCACCGCCCGGAACGGAATCGCCAGCCGGTCAAAGTCTTCCACCAACGCAGCATTCCGGGTCAGTTCGTTGAGAATGAAGCCCAGGTTCTGACCGGCGACAATCCCGCCACCGACATGCAAACCATCGGCACGGAGACCGAGACCGGGCAAAACCGGAAACCGCCAGTCATCCTGTTTGCGTCGAATCGGTTTGTAGGCCCGTCCCGGGTCGTCCCGGAAACTGGACAGCCAGTCCATTTCGATGAAGCGTTCCTCAATTCGGGCAACCGGCATCCCGGAGGCGTAAAGGGCACCGACGGCCGAGCCGGCGCTGGTGCCCACCACCACATCCACCGGAATGTTCATTTCCTCCAGCACCCGGAGTACCCCGACATGGGCCATGCCCTTGGCCCCGCCACCGCTGAGCACCAGGCCCACCCGGGCACGCTCGTGCTCTTGCGCCAGCAGGAATGCCGGAGTCAGGAGGCACAGAAGCAGGGTAGCCAGAGTTCTCAACGGACGCGTCCTGTGACCAGATACACTCAGCGTTTGTCCTTGTCGTCCTCGTCTACCAGGGACAGGTGCGAGACATCCGGGACCATGGGCGGCGGAAGCTCCCGCTCTACCCCGAGGTCCGAACCCGCTGGCGCCAGGGTCCAGTCATCCAGGTGTTCGAACATGGGCGCCTCGGCTTCCTCATGTTCAGCCAGGGTCACCCCAACGGGATCCAGGTCAAGACCACTGCCGGCCAGGATGTCATCCACTTTCTCCCCGGCCACCGGTAACCGGTCTCCCGGCTCAACCTTCGGCGTTACACCGCCGCTGGCTCGCACCGGAGTGCTGGCGGTCGGTTTGGGTGCCGGTTCATCAGGCGTGGGGGGCGAGGCCTGGGTGCCGGAGGGCGATGGCGCAGGTGTTGGCCGGGCACCGGGCATGGGCTGGACATACGCCACCATGCCATGTTTTTGCAGCACCGCCCGGTATTTCTCGGCCTGGGCCTCCTCAAGCTTGTTGCGTATGACCACCGGTTGACCACTGAACATCCGTTCGACCTGTTCGACAGAGGCCTTGAACAGCGCCCGGGCGTTATTTCTTGCCGTCTGCTCATCGGTTCCGGCAGCACACTCACCTTTGAATACCAGCTGAAACATGGCTCTCTCCCTATCGTTTTTACTCTTGAAAGAATAGTTGATCGGTTCGTCCGGGGCACCCCGGAGAAACTGTATCCAGACTGCAAACAATTGAAAAACTTTTCCCACCACCGGCGTAAATGACGACACACTCTGCAATAATGGCCTGCAACGAGGTGTTACATTTTGTTACACTACCCAAAAAGAAACCAGGGAGTGGACACATGAGCCTTCGAATCTTTTCCCGCATCGTCATCGCCGCCCTCCTCTTGACAGCACCATTGGCGAACGCCGAAAACATTGATGTGCTGATGAGCCAGGTCTTCCCCCAGCAGCAGGCCACCTACATTGGCTATGAAAGCATCGTCCGCGAGGATATTCCGGTGGCGGCTACAGCGGATCGGAAATACCTGATCGTGGATTTCCGCTTCGCGGCGGGCGAACCGCCCATCGAGCAGCTGCAGGCCAGCGTCCACAAGGTGTGCATGACCCTGTTGAAGGATCGTGACCTGATCCGAAATCTGTCCGAGTCCGGCTACGACATGGTCTCCGTGGCCTTTGACCGCCGCTCCCAATTCGACTGTCTGTGATCAGCGGCGGGTCAGTCCTGCCGCCCCAGCAGCTTCGGAAACGACTCCAGCGCACTGTTCACCGCATCAAGATTGAACGCGTCCACATCCGCCAGCAGTTTTTCCCCATAACGGGTAACCGACGGTGACCGGTGCCGCTGGCCCCAGGCCACAACACGCCGGGCAAAATCCTTCATCTGCTCCGGGTCACCGCTTTCGCGGACCGTTTTCCACTCATCGCCAAAGTCCCGGGCAAGCTGCTGCCGCAACCAGCCACGCTCCTGCATGCTCAGGGTCTGCGCCAGCAGGCGTTCCTCTTCTTTTGGCTCACCGTCTTCCTCGGCCTGCTCCACCGTCGCCTCCACTCTCGGCAGCGTCACGGTAAACACCGAACCCGTGCCAGGTTTACTCTGCACCGCCAGGTCCCCACCCATCATGCGCGCCAGCTTGCGGCTGATCGCCAGTCCCAGGCCGGTACCGCCATAACGACGGGTATTCTGCCCCTCCTGCTGCTCAAAGGCATCGAAGATCCGTTCCAGCTGGTCCAGCGGTATACCGATTCCGGTATCACTGACCCTGACCACCAATTGATGGAACTGGCGGTCCGTTGCCTTGCCATCGTCGTCCGGAACGTCTTTCAGTGGTTTTGCTGTGGCTCGGACAGTAACGCCCCCTTCGTGGGTAAACTTGATGGCATTGCCCACCAGATTGAACAGAACCTGGCGCAGCCGGGTCTCGTCCAGCATCATTGCAGCGGGCATCTTCGAGTCCACACTTACCTCCAGAGTAATCCCCTGTTCGCGCGCGCGTAGGTCGAAAATATGCCGGACATCGCCCAGCAGCCGGCGCACCGAAACTGCTGAATAGTCGAGGCGCATCTTGCCGGCCTCGATCCGGGATAGATCCAGGATGTCATTGATCAACATCAGCAGGCTGCGGCTGCCCGCGCGAATGGCGTCCAGGTAACTGCGCTGCTGGGGATCGGTCACGCTGTTGCTGAGCAGGTCGCTGTAACCAATCACCGCATTCATCGGAGTCCGGATCTCATGGGACATGTTGGCCAGGAACTCGCTCTTGGCCCGGCTTGCGGCCTCGGCCTCCCGGGCCAGCCGCTCGGCCTCGAGTTTGGCCGCCCGCAACTCGTCCTCACTACGGCGCAAGGCATTTTCCGAGCGGATCCGTTCATCCACCTCCCGGGACAACTTCCGGTTCCAGTACAGGAAGATCAGCACCACTACGATGGCGATCAGTACCACCCGTCGCACGACGGTGTAGTCAGTTTCCTGTTCAATATCCAGGTGAATCCAGCGGTTATAGATGGATTCGGTTTCCGAAGCCTCCAGGTTCGACAAGCCCTTGTTCAGGATCCGGTGCAGCTCCGGGTTGTCCTTGCGCACCGCCAGCCTGAGATCGTATTGGTAGGGAGTAATGCTGGTAATGCGGAGATTGGACAGGCCCAGCCGTGCCACCGTGTAGCTGACTGCCGGAATATGGGTCACCATCACGTCCAGGTCGCCGTTGGACAAGGCCAGCAGCCCTGCCTCCACATTCCTCATGGGATAAAGATCAAGGTTGGGATGGTTGATCAGCAGATAATCGTGGGCAGCGTGGTGGCTAACGACCCCGACACGCTCCTCCCGCAATTCCCGAAGATCCCCGATAAACCGACCGTCATCCCGGATCACCAGGGCAATGGGCACGTTCAGATAGGCGCGTGTGAACAGATACTTGTTTTCGGTGCGGGGCGTTCTGGACAGACCGGGCAGAATATCCACCTCACCATCGATCAGTTTCTGTTCCGCCTGGGAGCGGTCTTCGACCATGGCGCGAGTGAAACGTATGCCCAATTCGGATTCCAGCCGGGTCACCAGATCCGCCACCAGACCGGTGGGCCTCTCATCCTGCTCATACTCGAACGGCGGCCAGTCAGAACGGAAGGCGACCCTCATGTTGGGATTGCGCTTGAGCCAGTCCTGGTCTGTCACCGAAAGTTCAACACCACTGCGCTCCATGGACGGCACATCGGCCTGAAGCCAGGACTGACGGATCACCCGATGCTCGTTGTGGCTGAGGGCCGCAATTGCACTATCGAGCACCCGGAACAGGCGTTCCTGTTTTGCCGGGACCTGGAGCAGCACATCCACCGGCTTGTCATCGAGCAGCCTGGCTAGGCCGATGCCGTTGATCATGGCCGACTGCAGATAATCGGACACCATCGGCACCGGTCCGACAAACGCCTGAGCTTCGCCGGAGAGCACCGTACTGACCGCCTCCCCGATTCCGCTCACTGGCACCGGCTGGAACTCTTCCACCGGTTCCAGCATCGCGTACTGATTGGTGTCGCCCTTGATGATGGCAACCTGACTTCCCTCCAGATCCGTAAGGGACTGGATGGCTGCGTCACCGGCACCGACAAACAGCCCGTAGGTCAGGGTCATCAGTGGTTTGGTCATGCGCTGACCGCTGGCAATCCGGGTGCCCGGCGCATGGGTAGTCAGCAACGCATCGGGCTCCGGACGCACGGCGCTGGCTTCTTCCCCGCTCTCAAGGATGACCGGATCCACCGGCACTCCCAGCTTGTCGGACAAGCGGGCCAGGTAATCAATGTAGGTTCCCGCCAGCACCCCGTCGCCGGTATCGAAAGCCAGTGGCACCTGTCCGCCCTGAACGCCTACCACAAACCGTTCCTGCTGTTGCAGCCACTCAAGGTCGGACTGGCCGAGCACCGGCGCTGGCGAGGGCTGGGGAGGATCCGCCAGGACGGGGGATTGAAACAGGCCAAGCAGGCTGCATAGTAACAGGGAGCGAAGGACGACCTTCACTGGATATCCTCCCGGGATTCGCTAAAGTTCAGTGAACAATACCTGCAAACGTTGGCGATTTCATTCAGACACTCTCAATAAGGAGACGGTACTCCATGGACACCAGCAAACACTCCCTGAGCATCCTGTTCGAGCAGCTCGGCCTGGCCTCCGATGACAAAAGCATCGAGGACTTTGTCGCCAGGCATTCCCCGCTTCCGCGGGAGATTGCCCTGCAGGACGCTCCGTTCTGGTCGGAAAGCCAGTCCCACTTCCTGGAGGAAGGACTGGAAGAGGACAGTGACTGGGCTGAAATCATCGACGAACTGGACGCAATTATGCGTCATTGATCGTCTGAACCGGATTCGGGTTTGGTGCGCCGGGCCCGGGGATGACTCTGGTCATAAACCCGCGCCAGATGCTGAAAATCAAGGTGGGTATAAACCTGGGTGGTGGCTATGTCGGCGTGGCCCAGGAGTTCCTGGACCGCTCTCAGATCGCCACTGGACTCCAGCATATGACTGGCGAAGGAATGCCTTAACAGGTGGGGGTGCAGTTTCTGATCGGCGCCTCGAGTAATTCCCCAGCGCCCCAGCCGAGATTGAATACTGCGACGGCTGAGCCGATCCCCCCGACGACTGACAAAGACCGCATTCTCTCCCTCCGGCGCCAGCTTCGCTCTCACGGACAACCAGACCTCGATTGCCTCCACAGCCTTGCGTCCCAAGGGCAGAACCCGTTCCTTGTTGCCTTTACCGACCACCCGCACTTCCCCGGCACGCAAGTCCAGCGAGTCAAGATTCAGATCCGCCAGTTCCGACAGCCGTAAACCGGAGGAGTACATCAGCTCGAACATACACAGATCCCGCACCTCGAGGGGGTCGTCAGGACGGGCATCAAGCAACTGGCTGAGCTGGTCAACGTCTGCCACCCGAGGCAAACGGCGGCCGCTTTTCGGGGCACGGACATCCACCGCCGGGTTGTCCGTCACCAGCCGTTCCCGTAGCAGAAAGTTATAGAACCGGCGAATGGCCGAAAGGTGACGCGCGATGCTGCGACCGCTCAACCCTTGCCGGCTGAGGACCGCCACATAACGGCGCAGATCATGGCTGAGCAGTAACCTCCACTGGTCACGTCCAGATTCCGCCAGCCAGAGCGCAAGTCGGTTCAGATCCCGCTCATAGCTATCACAGGTACGTGGCGAATGGCGCTTCTCGGAGACCAGGTGGCGAACAAACCTCGACAGCGGTTCCTGCAGGGAATCGGGCAGCATCGCGGCGACGATCCCCGCTGACACGCTATCGGGACTCCGCAGTGATGTCGGCCACCGGAGCACAGCCGGTGTGGCGCTGGATCATGGGGGGCAGCAGGCGGCTCAGGGTGTCGCTGATGTAGCTCAGGAACAATGACCCCATGCTCTGATCGAAATACCCGGGCTGGCAGCTGCCGACGGCAAACACACCCACTAGTTGTTCATGGCGCAGCGGCACCAGGGCAACCGAGGCGATTGGCTCTTCCCGGTCCGGGAACAGGAATTCCCGCTCTCTCTCCCGGAACTGCCCGCACACCGCGCGGTCGCCGTCCAGCAGCATGTCCAGCCGTTCCCGGGCCAATTCCGGACCGACCACATGCAAGGCACCCTGGGAGGCTTCCGGCAGGGCCTGGTCGGTGAACAGCAGGACCGAGGAAGCATCCAGGCCGAAATCGCCGCGGATACTGTCATCGATGGCCGACGCCATATCGTTGAGGGTGCGGGCCTCAATCACCTGCATCAGCAGCCGTTTGCTTTTCTCGAACAGGCGGTCGTTATGGCGGGCAATGGAAACCAGTTCCACCAGTTCCCGGCGCAGGATGTCGCGCTGCTCGCGAAACAGATGCACCTGCCGCTCCACCAGGGAGATGGCGCGACCGCTGTCATGGGGCAGAGTCAGGCTACGCAACAGTTCATCCTGATCAACAAAGAAGTCAGGATTGGCCCTCAGGTAGTCGGCCACCTGTTCCGGCGTGAGGTCTTCGGCCTTCTTGCGGACCGTCTGTTCTGTCATCGCGTTCTCCCGGGCTGTCAGGAACGTTGTCTGTTTGAACGACCGCTCTTACGGCGGCGGGTATGGTTGTCTGGTGGCAGGCGCAACTGCCCTTCAAACACTGTCGTCGCAGGGCCTTCCATCATAACAGGCGCCCCTTCCCCCTGCCATTCGACGACCAGCTTGCCGCCGCGCAGCTCCACTTCCACCCGCTGGTCGAGCAAGCCGCGGACATTGCCGGCAACCACGGCTGCGCAGGCACCGCTGCCGCAGGCCAGGGTCTCGCCAGAGCCCCGCTCGAACACCCGCAAACGGGCATGACCCCGATCGAGAATCTGCAGGAACCCGATGTTAGCCCGGGCCGGAAAACGGGGGTGGCGTTCCAGCAGCGGCCCCAGGGTTTCCACCGGAGCGGTGTCAACGTCATCCACCACCAAAACACCATGGGGATTACCCATGGAGACCGCACTGAGCTCCACGGCCTGGCTGCCGACCTCGACCGTGTAGACGTCCTTGCGCCGTTCGGCGGCGAAAGGAATAGCCGGCGGATTAAACTCGGGCACACCCATGTTGACCATGACCATGCCGTCCTTACCGACGCGCAGCTCGATCACACCCTTGGCGGTCTGGACCCGGATGACCTTCTTGTTGGTCAGGCGCTGGTCCCGAACGAATCGGGCGAAGCAGCGGGCACCGTTACCACACTGCTCCACTTCCGAGCCGTCGGCATTGAATATCCGATAGCGGAAATCCACATCCGGCAAGCCGGGCGGCTCCACCACCAGCAGCTGATCGAAGCCAATACCGAAATTCCGGTCCGCCAGCTCCCGGATGATCTCCGGGCGCAGCCGGAACGGCTGACTGATGGCGTCGACCACCATGAAATCGTTGCCCAGACCATGCATCTTCGTAAACCGGAGAGTCGGGCCCTGCCCGCGTCGCTGCTGACTCATCTCCTGCTCCCGGGTCATTCCGGCAAACAACTTTCAGGGGCGAGCTGGTCCTCCAGGGTTTCCCGGCGACGAACCATGTGGACCTGCTCACCATCCACCATCAGCTCGGGGGGACGGTTACGGGTGTTGTAATTGGAACTCATGACAAAACCATAGGCGCCGGCGGAGCGAACCGCCAGCAAGTCTCCCGCCTGCAACCGCAAATGCCGGTCCTTGCCCAGGAAATCCCCGGTTTCGCAGACCGGCCCCACCAAGTCCCAGGTTTTCTCTTCGCCGTCCTGATGTGGCCGGACCGGAATGATGGACTGCCATGCGCTGTAAAGCGCCGGACGAATCAGATCATTCATGGCGGCATCGATGATGGCGAAATTACGGTGTTCGGTGCACTTGAGGAACTCGACACGGGTGACCAGGATCCCGGCGTTGGCGGCAATGGAGCGTCCCGGCTCAAGAACCAGCTCCAGGTTGCGATCACCCAGGCGTTCCGCCAGGGCCTTCACGTAGTCCGACGGCTGGGGCGGTTGCTCCTGATCATAGGTCACACCCAGACCGCCACCCATGTCCAGATGACGGATCCGGATGCCCTGCTCCGCCAGAGCATCGATCAGCGCCAACACGCGGTCCAGGGCGTCCAGGAACGGTGACACGGAAGTAAGCTGCGACCCGATGTGGCAGTCCACACCACGGATCTCCAGGTTCGGCAGGGCCGCGGCCCTGGCGTAGACTTGCAGGGCCTCAGCGATATCGATCCCGAACTTGTTCTCTTTGAGACCGGTGGAGATATAAGGGTGGCTCCCGGCATCGACATCCGGGTTGACCCGCAGGGAAATCGGGGCCTTCACCCCCAGCTCGCCGGCCACCCGGTTCAGGCGGTCCAGTTCGGTATCCGACTCCACGTTAAAACAGCGTACCCCCGCCTCCAGGGCGCGCTTCATCTCCCACTGCTGCTTGCCGACGCCGGAGAACACCACCTTGCCGGCATCACCGCCGGCCCGGAGTACCCGCTCGAGCTCACCCGCAGACACGATATCAAAACCGGCCCCCAGTCGGGCCAGCACGTTCAGCACCGCCAGGTTGCTGTTGGCCTTGACGGCATAACACACCAAGTGCGGGCGACCCTTCAGGGCATCGTCGTAGGCCCGGTAGTGGCGTTCGAGAGTAGCCCGCGAATAGATGTAGGCCGGCGTTCCGAAACGCTCGGCGATTTCGGAGACAGGGACGTCTTCGGCGTAGAGCTCGCCGTTACGGTAGTTGAAGTGGTCCATGGATGTCCTGATTCGTTAAGCGGGTGCGCGGTTACTCAGTTATCACTCTGTTCACGGTCTTCCTCTGCCTGGCCGTCGGTCACGGCCCGCACTGCCTCGCTGGCGGCCGCCCTACCCTGATCACGGTACAAAGGGCCCTTCTGGCCACAGCCAGTCAGCAAGAGGGTAAACACGAGGCTGAAGATCGCAAAAAATCGAAAAGGCATGGGCGCCCCCGGAAAGTTGCTTTGGCGCAGTATACCTGACACCCATGGCAGCGGGCGAGACACGGCAACGGACCCGGAGCTTCTTTTCCATGGCAGTATCAGTATCATGGAGCCACTGACCGACACCCGAGGCTATCCGCACGTGAAAGAATTCGTCATTCGCCGCTACCGGCCAGACCAGACACCACAGGATGGTCGCCAGACCCTGCTGAGGATCGATGACGAAGGCACGGTAGTGCAGGTCGATCATCAGTCCGAGGCGGTCCTGGGTTACGAGGCCGGTGAGCTGGTGGGGCAACCGGTCCATCGCATCCTGGCTTCCCGCCAGGACGATCCGTTTGCGCCGGTGAACCGCCACCAGATCGAAGGTGGCCAGCATATCCTGGTGACCTTCCGGCACCGGGAAGGCTTCTTCTTTACCGCTCAGCTCAGTCTCAAGCAGGCCATCCACGATTCCGACCAGGCAGCGCGGGCCACCATCGCCCTGGCTGACGCTGCGCGAGTGGATCCCTGCCTGTTGAAATCCGCCGAGGACCTTGCCCGGTTCGGACTCTGGGAACTGGATATTGCCAGCAACGAGATGACCTGGAGTGAGGGCATCTACCAGCTGCTGGAGCTGCGTCCAGGCCTGGACATTACACCGGATCAGGCGTTGTTCTACTGCCAGGCCGGCCAGTCCAGGGTCCGGGCGCTGTTCCGGCGTTGCATACGCACCGGCCAGCCGTTTTCCCTGGACCTGAATGCGCTGACGGCACGGCAGAAGCAGCGCCGTATGGCCCTGGATGGCCGGGCACTGCGCAAGGGAGGACGCATCCACCGCCTGGTCGGCACCCTGGTGGACCGCACCGCGATCATGGAACAGGAAAAAGCCCTCGATCATTACCATCGGCTCATGGAAGCCGCCGGACAGGCAACCCCTGACCTGGTGGCGGCGGTAGACACCCGGCTGACGCTCCTGCACTGCAACCAGTCCTATGCCAGCCAGTTCGCCCAGACCTTCGGCAAGACGCCTGCCGCCGGTGACAATCTCAGAGAACTGCTCCGGGAGCACCCCAACGAACGCCGGCTGATCGAACGGCTCTGGCAGCGGGCGTTCGAACGGGGCAGCTTCGTGGTGGAGATGCCACTGGCCCACCAGAATCGCGAGCTGCCCGTCCACGAATTTCACTACCAGCGCCTGACCAGCGCCCAGGGCGACATCCTCGGCGCCGTTCACATTGGCCGTAACACCCACACCCGGATCAGCCAGAACGAAGCCGGTGACCGGATCCGCCGTGACCCGGTCACCGGCCTGATGAATCGCCGGGAATTCTTCGCCCGCCTGCTGCAGACCCTGGAACAGAAATCCCACCGGGACAGCATCGACAGCCTGCTGTACCTCGACCTGGATGACTTCAACCGATTCAACGAAACCGCCGGCAGTGGTACCTGCGACCGTTACCTGCGGGAGCTGGCCGGCAATCTGGGAGTGCGGATACGGCAACGGGATGCCCTGGCCCGGTTGTCCGGGGACACCTTCGTACTGCTGATCGAGAACTGCCCGGAGCCCCGGGCCCGTAAAATTGCCGACGATATCCGGGAACTGGTTCGCAGCTTTGTCTTCGAATGGCAGGGCAGCAAGCTGCATACCACCGTCAGCGGCGGTCTGCTGGTAATCGAGAACGAATTTCCGAACGATCCGGAAAAACTGCTGACCCAGGCCGCCGACCTGTGTCATACCGCCAAGACCTCCGGCCGCAACCGGATCCACACGGCTCGGGCTATCGCCTCCAGCAT
>NZ_JAWOIS010000087.1:0-24733 GCF_046484525.1 Marinobacter sp. | reverse complement strand
CGGAATCCACGGCGCTGGTCTGGCAACACCCGGAACTGGGAAGTGGCCGGACAGGTATCGCTTAACCCTGGCAAGTTGCAGGAAATTGAGCGCAATAAACTGGCTGCTTAAACGCGGTCATTTGGACAACTGGGTTGAAAATCGCCGGAACAACGAGCACTGTATTCGGATTTGAACATTCTGGGTGGAGTAAATGCAGGGGTAGGTCAGCGGCTCCAAACTGGCGCGTGAACCGGGCGTTACTGTCCAACCCGAATATCCGCCTTGCGACCGTTTGTACCCTTTTCGAACGTCATTTTGGGAAGCGCGAATCTTTTACAGCGCGGTTGCCACAAATAAGTTACCAACTTTATTATGATAGGTATGGGCGGGTTTTGCGGCGAACACCTCAAATGTTACCAACTTTATTGTTTTCTAAAAGATTTTTAGTGCGATAAAATAGGGCGTGCGGAGGTGATTTGTTACCAACTTTATTATAATCCCACAAACGGGAATGCTCCCCCTTGTGGGCCGAAATATACTAAAGTTGGTTTCAGGCGTGCTAGCGGGAGAGACCGTGTCGCGCTACTGCGCGACCGGCGCCGAAGGAGCAACTGCCCCGGAAACTCTCAGGCAAAAGGACCGCTGGCATGAAGACTTTCCGAAGAGCTGCCGACGACCGCGTCAGTCGGCACACCGAAGGAGCAAGCGGCCGCTTTAGCTGAAACGGCGCGTGAATCTCTCAGGTCCCGTGACGGAAGGGGTGCTTTCTACCAGTTTGCGTAGGAAGGAAACTCTGGACGCTCCTGGAGATTTTCATGAAGCGAATTGCAGTTATTGGCGGCGGTATTACCGGTATCACGACCGCATACACTCTGGCCAAGCGCGGCCTCGATGTCACCGTGTACGAGAAGCACCGCTATGCGGGGATGGAAACCTCCTTCGCCAATGGTGGCCAGCTCTCGGCCTCCAATGCGGAGGTCTGGAACAACTGGCAGACGATGATCAAGGGCATCAAGTGGATGTCCCGAAGAGATGCACCGCTACTGGTCAATCCCAAGCCCTCCTGGCACAAGCTGAGCTGGTTCGCCGAGTTCATTGCCGCCATCCCCCAGTACGAAACCAACACCACCGAAACCGCCCGCCTGGCGATTGCTGCCCGTGATCACCTGTTCCAGTGGGCGCGGGACGAGGGTATCGATTTCGACCTCAAGAAGCGGGGCATCCTGCATATTTACCGTGACAAGGCCGGCTTTGACCATGCGGCCCACGTCTCGAAACTGCTCGCGGCCGGAGGCCTGGAGCGCCGGGCCGTCACGCCAGAGGAAATGCGTGCCATCGAGCCCACGTTGGCGGGCAACTATTACGGCGGCTTCTATACCGAAAGTGACTCAACCGGAGATATCCACAAGTTCACCCACGGCCTCGCCGAGGCGATCCTGCGCCTTGGGGTCACGACCTGCTATGGCCACACGGTCACCGAACTGAGCGCGGATCAGAGCCATGCCTGGGTGACAGCGGACGATGGCGAACAGCAAAACCGTGAAACCTTCGATGGCGTGGTGATCTGTGCCGGCGTTGGCAGCCGGGCGCTGGCGAAGAAGCTCGGGGATCGCGTCAACATCTATCCGGTCAAGGGCTATTCCATTACCGTTGAGCTGAACGACGAGGACTCCCGGAAGGCTGCGCCCACCGTCAGTCTCCTGGATGATGCCACCAAGATCGTGACCAGCCGGCTCGGTGACGACCGGTTCCGGGTCGCCGGTACCGCGGAATTCAGCGGTTTCAATCGTGATATCCGCGATGACCGGATTCGGCCGCTCACCCGCTGGGTGGAGCAATGTTTTCCGGGCGTCAGCACCCGGCGTGTCATACCCTGGGCCGGGCTTCGCCCCATGTTGCCCAACATGGTGCCCAGGGTCGGACCCGGCCGTCTTCCGACGGTGTTCTACAACACCGGCCATGGCCATCTGGGCTGGACGCTCTCAGCAATTACGGCAGAGATGTTGGCCGATGTGGTTGAGACGTCTTCCTCTCCGCATTGATTGTTTCATCGAGGACCCTCTGAACTTCTATGCCCGGCATCCTGGTTGTCCCACCACGGCCTGAATCCGGTATCCTTTAATATAACACCGTTTGTTTCAGGAAGATCGTGGGGGGGGGCATACAATGGGCAGACTGACCATCAACGCCGACATGGGCGAGAGTTTCGGCCCCTGGGTCATGGGCATGGACGAGCACGTCATGCCCCATGTCGATCTGGCCAATGTGGCCTGTGGCTTCCACGCCTCCGACCCGCATGTCATCCGGCGCACGGTGCGGCTGGCGAAACAGCACGATGTGAAGGTGGGTGCCCATCCGTCCTATCCGGACCTGATGGGTTTTGGCCGCCGCTCCATTGCCTGCTCGCCGGACGAAGTGGAAGATCTGGTGCTGTACCAGATCGGGGCGCTGTCCGGCATCTGCCAGGCTGAGGGCACGCGGATTCACTACGTGAAACCCCACGGCGCTCTCTACAACGACATGATCCAGGATCCCGGCCTATTCGAGGCCGTGGTCAAGGCGGTGAAGGATTTCGATGGCAGCCTGCCATTGATGACCATGGCCTCCTGCGACACCTCCATGGCCCGGGAAATCGCCGATCGCTACGGTATCACGTTGTGGTTCGAGGCCTTCGCCGATCGCGCCTATGACGGAGAGGGGCGCCTGGTTTCCCGGCGCACGCCCGGCGCGGTCCATGAGGATCCCGACGAAATCCTGGAGCAGGCCGTGAGGATTGCCAAGGGCGAACCGCTGACCGCCATTGATGGCAGCGAGATCGTTTTGAACGCCGATACCCTGTGTGTGCACGGGGATAACAACGAATCCATTGCCGCGATCCAGTCGATCCGCGAAGCGATCCTGGCGCTGGGAAACCGGGCATGAGCCGCAGTGCTGCGAATGCCTTGCCCCGGCTCGAATCCGCCGGTCTCGATGGCTGGATGGTCCGGTTGTTCGAGGAGATTGACGAGGCCAATCTGCACTGGATTACGGCCCTGGCCAGTCACTGCGAGTCGGCGTTTGCTGATGCGCTGGTCGATCTGGTGCCTTCCTACACCACGCTGCTCGTGGTCTTCGATCCTGTCCGGGTGTCTGCGACCGAGGCCCGGCAAAAAATTACCGGATTGCTGGCGAACCTGAAGCCGGACGAGAACATCGGTACCGGCCAGGTTCACGAATTGCCCACCTTCTATGATCCCAGCGTCGGGCCGGATCTGGAGCGGGTTGCCGGGCACACCGGCATGACCGTAGAGGAAGTGATCGATTGCCACAGCAGTAAAACCTACCGCGTCTTCGCCCTGGGCTTCGCCCCCGGTTTTGCCTTCATGGGCCTGACCGATCCGCGGCTGGAATGCCCCAGGCTCGATACCCAGCGCAAGAAGGTGCCGGTGGGCAGCGTCGCCATCGCCGCGCGCCAGACCGCCGCCTACCCGACGGCCACCCCCGGTGGCTGGAACCTGCTCGGCCGCACCAGCGCCCGGCTGTTTGATCGTGAACGGGAGGGCTTCAGCCTGCTGAGAGTGGGGGACCAGGTACGCTTTGTCTCCGTCAGCCGCGAGGAGTTCGAGCGCCAGGGCGGTGATACCACCCCCATGGAGGCGGCGGGATGACAGCACAACGCAAAACGGAAACCGCCATCCGGGTCCACCGGGCCGGACCGTTGGCGCTGCTGCAGGATCGGGGCCGTTTCGGCGTACGCCATCTGGGCGTGACCCAGGGCGGGCCTGCGGATCTGTACTCCTGGGCCTGGGCCAATTACCTGGCCGGCAACCCTTGGGGTACCGCGAGCCTGGAGATCACTTTTGGCGGGCTGCAACTGATCGCGGAACGAGATCTGGACATCGCCATCGCCGGTGCCGACCTCGGCGCGACCCTCGATGGGCAACCCGTACCCCTATGGCAGCGAGTGACCTGGAAAGAAGGTCAGAAACTGGTCGTTGCGTCGCCGGTGAGTGGACTGCGCGCTTACCTCTCGGTTCGGGGTGGTTTTGCCGCCGAACCCGTAATGGGCAGCGTTGCCTGTGTCAGTCGCGAGCAGCTCGGCGGGTTTGACGGATGGGGCAGCAAGCTGGCGGAGGGTGACCAGCTGGCAATTTATATCCCATATGGGGAGCCGGCAGCGGGGATGAGCGAGGCGCCGGACCTTGCCCGGAAGGATTTCCGGGAGGCGCCTGTCCTTGAGCTGCTACCCGGAGCCCAGATCGGGGAGTTCACCGGTCGCAGCCTGTATGATGCCTTCAATACCCGGTGGCGCGTCGACGACCGGGCCGATCGCATGGGCGTGCGGCTGCTTGGCCCGAAGCTGCATTGCAGGATAGCTTCGCTGATCTCGGAGGGGATCAATCTCGGTGGCGTTCAGGTGCCGCCGGATGGCCAGCCCATTGCCTTGCTCAATGACCGCCAGACCATCGGCGGCTACCCGCGGCTCGGGGCGTTGTCTCCGCTGTCGGCATCCCGGCTGGCCCAGTGTCTGCCCGGGCAGGAGGTCAGGCTGGTAGCCCGGGGAAGCGGGCCGGTACTCAGGGAATACCGGGATTTTCTGGAGCTATTCAAGCCGAGTTAAAAAAGACCCATCTCCCTTCCAGCAGGCGGGGATGGGTGCAAGAGCCAACCGTTTTACCGGTTGAGCGCAACGCCCGAAGCGTCAGTCGGCAGGGTTCGCAGCCCCCTGGGTGCGGGCTTTGGCTTCGGAGGTCAAAGATACGTTGGACAGGCCCTGTTGCAGTTTTTTGAGCAGATGCAGAAGGCTGACGCCGTCATCAAAACTCATCCCCTGCAGGGCCTGGTGGCAGAACTCGGTGATGGTGTTCTGCAGCTGGTTCCAGAAAGCCCGGCCGGAATCGGTGAGCACCACCAGTCTGGCCCGCCGGTCCTGGGGGTCGGGAATGCGGACCACGTGGCCGTCCCGCTCCATGCGCTTGAGGACGCCGTCCAGGTTCTGGCGGCTGACGTACAGGAACTCCTTGAGCTGATTGAAGGAGGTACCTTCCTCGAAACCCTCCCGTGACAGCGCCCCGAGTACCGCCCATTGCACGGCGCTGATGCCCATTTCATTCTGGACCTGGCGCTGCAGGATGTTTCCGGTCTGGAACAGCCGGAAAAACAGGCGGTTGGGTATGCCTCCGGATTCGTTGACGATCATCTGTGCTCCTGTCATGCCGCCCGGGCTTCCAGGCCAGGGCAGGTTGTCACCGGCACCCCGAATCGCAGAGGACATGGGGTGCATCACTTGGGGAGGTACTCGCGCGCGATGATGTTTTTCGTGATCTGCGCGGTACCATCACCAATCTGCAGGCCAAGGACATCCCGCAACCGCTGGGTAAAGGGCAGGTCTTCGCCCCAGCCGATGTGGCCGTGGGTCAGCAGGCACGGTTTCACCACGTCAAAGGCGAGCTTGGGCCCCTACCAACTGTTCATCGCCGCCTCGGCGTTGTGGGGCAGGTTGTTGTCCTTGAGCCCGAGCGCATGGTAGCACTGGATGCGCGCGGCATGAACGTAGGTCTGGTATTCCGCCAGGTAGTTCCTGGCCAGTTGCTGTTCGGCCAGGTAGGCCTTGGCCTGGTCCAGGGTCAGGTCGGTGGCGTTCTCATCCAGGGTGACAAAGGCGCACAGGCGCTCGCCCAGGCGTTCGTCCGGGCAGGTCATGGTGACCGCGCCACTTTCGATCATCGCGGCACGGCGTTCCGGATTGAGAGTGCTGCCTGTTTCCATCTGATTCACCTGTTGTGCCCGGTTTGTTGTTGTTGGGTGGCCTGACTGCAGATACAGGTCATTCCGTCGTCCATTTCAAAATAGGCTTCCCTAAAATAAACCGTCAATATGTTGTATATATAAATGCCGTGATGTTATCCAATGTCTTGATGGTATATATCTTGATGAGCAAACATGTTGCTTTAATTGGGTAGCTGGTTTCAAAAAATATCAGTCTCCACACGTGATCAGCTGATATGCTTAGCGTATCAACCGAACTCTGTCTTATAACCGGAACCCGGAATTCAGTGGAGATTAGCCATGACCGATAAAGCGAGTTTCAACTGGGAAGATCCCCTGCTGCTGGATCAGCAGTTGACCCAAGACGAGCGCATGGTGCGCGACAGTACCCGCCAGTTTGCCGAAGGCAAGCTCCAGCCCCGGGTGCTGGAAGCCTTCCGCAACGAACAGACCGATCCGGAGATTTTCCGGGAAATGGGCGAGACCGGCCTGCTCGGCGCCACCATTCCCGAGCAGTATGGTGGCAGCGGCCTCAATTACGTGTGCTACGGCCTGATCGCCCGGGAAATCGAGCGCGTGGATTCCGGTTATCGCTCCATGATGAGCGTGCAATCCTCCCTGGTGATGGTGCCCATCTACGAATTCGGCAACGAGGAAACCCGCCAGAAGTACCTGCCGAAACTGGCCTCAGGCGAGTGGATCGGCTGCTTCGGCCTGACCGAGCCGGACCACGGATCCGACCCCGGCAGCATGGCGACCCGGGCGCGTAAGGTGGACGGCGGTTACCGCCTGACCGGCAGCAAGATGTGGATCACCAACAGCCCGATCGCCGACGTGTTCGTGGTCTGGGCCAAGGATGATGAAGGCGCGATCCGAGGCTTTGTGCTGGAGAAAGGCTGGGAAGGCCTGAGTGCGCCGGTGATCCATGGCAAGGTTGGCCTGCGCGCCTCGATCACCGGGGAGATTGTGATGGACCGGGTGTTTGTACCGGAAGAAAACGCCTTCCCGGACGTACGAGGCCTCAAGGGCCCGTTCACCTGCCTGAACTCCGCCCGTTACGGGATTTCCTGGGGTGCCCTCGGCGCGGCCGAGGATTGTTGGCACACCGCCCGTCAGTATGTGCTGGATCGCAAGCAGTTCGGCCGGCCGCTAGCGGCCAACCAGCTGATCCAGAAGAAGCTGGCGGACATGCAGACCGACATCACCCTGGCCCTGCAGGGCTGCCTGCGCCTGGGGCGGATGAAGGACGAAGGCACCGCTGCGGTGGAAATCACTTCGATTATGAAGCGTAACTCCTGTGGCAAGGCTCTGGACGTCGCCCGCCTGGCTCGTGACATGCTCGGGGGTAACGGCATCAGTGACGAATTCGGCGTGGCGCGGCACCTGGTGAACCTGGAAGTGGTGAACACCTATGAGGGCACCCATGATGTGCATGCGCTGATTCTTGGCCGGGCCCAGACCGGTATCCAGGCCTTCTTCTAATCGCCTTTTTTATCATTTTTTCAGATAGCGACCGCATTTGGCCGGAAATCGGTTAAAATGCGGTCGCCCAATCGGGCATTATTTAGTAATATTACGAAAATATTCAGGGTCGGCGAGGACCTTCAGGCTTTCTTGTTGTTATTAAGACCAAATGCGGTCAAAAAATGTACCTTCGGATCATACCCCGGTACATAAATATCAAGGAAGATTCGGGCCCTTCGCCACATAATTTCAACAATCCGTTTTTCAGAAGATCTCTGCAATGCCCACTACTGTGTTTTCCGGCTTTACCCACAATTTCCTTGGCAAGGCGCCTGTCTGGTACAAGCAGGCCATTCTGCTGTTCCTGATTGCCAACCCGATTGTGATGTACGTGCTTGGCCCGGGGGTGGCAGGCTGGTTGCTGATCGGCGAGTTCATTTTCACTCTTGCCATGGCACTCAAGTGCTACCCGTTACTGCCGGGTGGGCTACTGGCGGTGGAAGCCTTGTTGATCGGCCTGACCACGCCGGATGCGGTGTATCTGGAAGTGCTGACGAACTTTCCGGTGATCCTGCTGCTGATGTTCATGGTGGCGGGCATCTATTTCATGAAGGAATTGCTGCTGGTCACCTTTACCCAGATCCTGGTGGGTGTCCGGTCAAAATCGGCGCTATCCCTGTTGTTCTGCAGTGCCGCCGCAGTGCTTTCGGCGTTCCTGGATGCGCTGACTGTCACCGCCGTGATCATCTCTGTGGCAGTGGGTTTCTATTCCGTTTATCACAAGGTGGCGTCCGGCAAGGGCTACCAGCACTCCGACCACAACACCAACAGTGACGACGAAGTGATCGAGCTGCACCGGGAAGATCTGGAAAACTTCCGGGCCTTTCTTCGCAGCCTGCTGATGCACGGGGCTGTGGGCACCGCACTGGGCGGGGTGACCACGATGGTAGGAGAGCCCCAGAACCTGCTGATCGCCAAGGTCGTCGGCTGGGACTTCATCGGCTTCTTCCTGAGCATGGCTCCGGTGAGCTTGCCGGTGCTGGCCGCTGGTCTGTTCACCTGCTGGGCGCTGGAGAAGTTGCGCTGGTTCGGCTACGGCGGCCGCCTGCCCAAGCCGGTACGCCGGGTACTGGAAGAGTTCGCCGAGAATGAGCGGAACAAGCGCACCAAGGCGGATCAGGCTGCACTGTGGGTGCAGGCTGCCGCTGCAGCGGTGTTGGTTATTGGTCTGGCTTTGCACCTGGCAGAGGTGGGGCTGATCGGCCTGCTGGTGATTATCCTGGTGACCTCCTTCACCGGCATCACCGATGAGCACCAGATTGGCAAGGCGTTCCAGGAATCCCTGCCGTTTACCTCTCTGCTGGTGGTGTTTTTTGCGGTGGTTGCCGTGATCCATGAGCAGCATCTGTTCAAACCGATCATTGACTATGTACTCTCGCTGCCCGAAAGTGAGCAGCCGGGCATGTTCTTCCTGGCCAACGGCCTGCTCTCCATGATCAGTGACAACGTATTCGTGGCCACGGTCTATATCAGTGAGGTCAAACAGGCCCTGGATGCCGGTGCCATCAGTGTCGACCATTTCCAGGACCTCGCGGTTTCCATCAACACCGGCACCAACCTGCCCAGTGTGGCAACCCCCAACGGCCAGGCCGCCTTCCTGTTCCTGCTGACCTCCGCGATTGCTCCGCTGGTACGGTTGTCCTACGGCCGGATGGTCTGGATGGCTCTGCCCTATACTCTGGTGATGGGAGGGATTGGCCTCTATTTCGTGGTTTACCATATCTGACGTATCGTCGAAATTGCGCCACGCGTCAGTGCAGATTCCGGAAGTTCTGGTACTCTAGCCTGCTGGGATATCTGCAGAATTGGAGATCATGAGTAATCACGCGAGGATGTATTCCCGAGACCGAGTGGATCGGCCACCGGTCCGGTTTTATGTGTGGGTAACCCTGGTGCTGTTGGCCCTCGGCGCCCCATTGTCACGGGCCGAGGCTTTTGAGCAAGGTGGCGTGCTTCGCATCGCCTACAATGAATTTCCGCCCTTTGCCCACCACACGGAATCCGGTGAGGCCTCCGGCCTGATCATCGAAATGACCCGCAAGGTGGCCAAGGAGGCCGGTTACCAGCCGGAATTCCTGTTTCTGCCCATCAGCCGGGTCTATCTCTACCTGAAGAATGGGATGGTGGATGCCTGGCCGGGGCTGACCAACATTCCCCAACTGGAGGGAGAAGTTCTGGAAAGCTGGGTGCAGCCGATGACCGTGCAGCTCAGCGCTTGGTACCTGGCCGGAAAGTCGCCCCTGAATCATTTCGATGACTTCAAGGGTAAGACCGTGATCGTGATCGGAGGCTACACCTATGCCGGGCTCATCCAGTGGTTGCAGGAATCCGACCAGGTTTTGATCACCGAGGCCCCGAACCACCGGGCAGCCATCGATATGCTCAAGCGCCACCGTGGCGATTACGTGCTCGACTACCACGCGCCGGTGCGGGAAATCCTGACTGAACCGTCCGACAGTGTCGTGAGGGAGTCTGAAATCCGCTCCCGGACCGTGGCCTGGCTGTTCTCCCTCGTCGGCCCACGGGCGGCAATTCTCCGGGAGGCCTTCGATGATGCCTACTTGCGGTTGGTACAGCGGGGGGAGCTACCGGTCATGCCCCGCAACGGTCAGGGCTATGTGATTCCCGGTTTTCCAGAAGCCTACCGCTGAGTTCCGATTCTTTCAGGGTATGAGGGTGAGGTCCCGGTACCAGGCGATGGCCTGCTCTCCTGTGTTGTCCGAATCGGACATGATGGCAATACCCACTACCGGTGGCGGGTCTTCGCCGAAGGCCTTACGGTAATCCGCCACGATATCCCGTTCCACGCTGACCCATTGGCCGGCCTGGCGGCTACCGGAGTTCACTGCCACCATTACGGTTCGGTCGGTGTAGGAATTGGCGATGAATTCTCCCTCACGTAGTTTGTTGGCCCAGATGTAATTCAGTGCATTGCCGGGCAGGGTTTCTCCGAACAGCACTTCCACCGTCTTGCGTTTGGCCCGCTCGAAGAACCCGGCTTGTTCGGGTTGGAACTCGAAGGCCACGTAGATTCGGGCCGGGTAGTCATCACCCGACTTCTCCCGGGCATTGCCGCCCTCGAACACGTTTGATACCTTCCACTGCCATGCCAGTTTCAGGCTGTTATCCGGCACCAGATTCAGGCGGGTAATCAGCCCTGAGGCGCCGCCCTCGGTGGTGGCCCTGACCACCTGTTGACCATCCTCCTGCACGAGTTCATAGCGGGTGTGTTGCTCGATCTTCGGGAAGTGCATCGGCTCCCAGCCTTCATCCAACGACCGGATCTGCGAGAAATGCGGTATCGGGTTGTCCGTGGCCAGGGCCTGGGCACCCAACGCCGCAGACACGGTGATGCCGGCCAGCCAGTACCAGCGAGATTTCATGACCTACCCCTTGTGATGATGTATCAACGAAGACAGGGCGATGTCGGAAAAGTGCCTTGTCCCGATCCTGTTACGTGTATATAGTGTTTCAATCCTTGGTCAACTACCAGATGTTGTGATCATCCTCTGATCGCCTCAGGTAGTCGGGAATCCGGTGAGAGTCCGGAACTGACGCGCAGCGGTATTGGGGAACGAGCGTGGCACAATGACACTGGCAAGGAGCCTCTGATTACCTCCTGAGCGCGAAAAGGCGACTCAGGAGGTAATCAGAGACTCCAAACCGGGAAGTCGCCACGCAAGGCCGGATCAGACGATCCACGCCCCTGAGTCCGAAGACCTGCCAGGGATCAGGAGCCGGCAACACCGGCTTCTGGACTGCACCTTCGCGACTCAGGGTGAGCAGACCGGTTCCCGTTGCCTGTCCTCCAGGCAAAGTGTGCCCCTGCATTCGCGAAGGTGAAATGGAACCAACGCGAACCCAGGAGAGCACCATGACAGCCACCGCCTTCGCCGAACCGCCGGCAGCTTCCACCCATACCCAATCCCTTCAGGTGATTAAACGCAACGGCACCCTGGTTGGATTCAATCCGGCCAAAATCAGTGTCGCCGTGACCAAGGCCTTCCTTGCCGTGGAAGGCGACAAGGCGGCCGGCTCTGCCCGCATCAACGACACCGTGCACCGGGCTACCGAACAGGTGGTCCAGGCCATCAGCCGGCGCCTGAAAGCCGGCGGCAAAGTACACATCGAGGATATCCAGGACCAGGTGGAACTGGCCTTGATGCGGGCCGAGGAACAGAAAGTGGCTCGTGCCTATGTACTGTACCGGGAAGAACACGCCCGCAAGCGCGCCGTGGAAGAACCCATGGAGGCCCACCCGCACCTCACCGTCAAAAAGGCGGACGGCAGCATCGCCCCGCTGGACCTGGGCCTGATGAAGCTGCAGGTGGAACAGGCTGCCATCGGCCTCGACGGCATTGACGGCGAATCCCTGGTGGAAGACGCCCTGCGCAACCTGTACGACAGCATCGAAGAAACCGAAGTGCTCTCGGCACTGGTCATGACCGCCCGCAGCCGGATCGAGCAGGAGCCGGATTACAGCGCCGTGACCGCCCGACTGCTGCTGGAACAGCTGCGCCTTGAAGCCGCCGAAGCCCTGGACCTGCCCCGGAATCAAACGCTGGCGGAAGTGTATCCACAGGCCCAGGCCGCCTTCATCCACGCCGGCATCCGCCACGAGTTGCTGGACGAAGCCCTGGCTGCCTTCGACCTGGAGCGGCTGGGCGAGGCCCTGAAACCGGAGCGGGATCACCAGTTCGGCTTCCTGGGTCTTCAGACCCTGTACGACCGCTATTTCCTGCACTGGAACAAGGCCCGACTGGAGCTGCCCCAGGTATTCTTCATGCGCGTGGCCATGGGCCTGGCGCTGCGGGAAGACGATCCCAACGCCCGGGCCATCGAGTTCTACGAGCTACTGTCCAGCTTCGACTATATGGCCAGCACGCCCACCCTGTTCAACAGCGGCACCCGGCATTCCCAGCTGTCCTCCTGCTACCTGACCACGGTGCAGGATGACCTCGAGAGCATCTACGGCGCCATCCGCGACAACGCCATGCTCTCCAAGTGGGCCGGCGGCCTGGGCAATGACTGGACCCCGGTACGGGCGCTCGGCTCCCACATCAAGGGCACCAACGGCCAGAGCCAGGGCGTGGTGCCGTTCCTGAAAGTGGTGAACGACACCGCCGTGGCGGTGAACCAGGGTGGCAAGCGCAAGGGCGCGGTGTGCGCCTACCTGGAAAGCTGGCACCTGGACATCGAGGAATTCCTGGAGCTGCGCAAGAACACCGGCGACGAACGCCGCCGCACCCACGACATGAACACCGCCAACTGGGTACCGGACCTGCTCATCGAACGCATGCGCGAGGACCGCGACTGGACCCTGTTCTCCCCCAGCGACGTGCACGACCTGCACGACCTATACGGCAACCCCTTCCGGGAACGTTACGAGCACTACGAAGCGCTGGCGGAGCAGGGCAAAATCAAACTGTTCAAGAAAATCCCCGCCAAACAGCTGTGGCGCAAGATGCTGACCGTGCTGTTCGAGACCGGCCACCCCTGGATCACCTTCAAGGACCCCTGTAACCTGCGCTCGCCCCAGCAGCATCAGGGCGTCGTCCACAGCTCCAACCTGTGCACCGAGATCACCCTGAACACCAGCGCCGATGAGATTGCCGTGTGTAACCTGGGCTCGGTCAACCTGGCCGCCCATATCGTCGGAGGTGAGCTGGACGTGCAGCGCCTGGAACGCACCGTGACCACCGCCGTGCGCATGCTCGACAACGTCATCGACATCAACTACTACGCCGTGCCCCAGGCCCGGAACTCCAACCTCAGGCATCGCCCGGTGGGTCTCGGCCTGATGGGCTTCCAGGATGCCCTTTATCAACTGGGCCTGCCGTACTCCAGCCCGGAAGCGGTGGAGTTTGCCGATGTCGCCATGGAGCAGCTCAGCTACTTTGCCATCCGTGCTTCCGCCACCCTGGCGGGCGAACGGGGCGCCTACGAGACCTATGAGGGCTCGCTATGGCATCAGGGCATTTTGCCCATCGACTCCATCAACCTGCTGAAGGAAAACCGCCGGGCCGGGGATTGCTCGGTGAATACCGAGGCGCGCCTGGACTGGAACCCGGTGCGGGAGCTGATTGCCAAAAACGGCATCCGCAACAGCAACGTCATGGCCATCGCACCGACCGCCACCATCTCCAACATCGTCGGCGTGTCCCAGTCCATCGAACCGGCTTATCAGAACCTGTTCGTGAAATCGAACCTCTCCGGTGAGTTCACCGTGGTGAACCCCTCCCTGGTCCGTGATCTCAAGGCGGAAGGCCTGTGGGACAACGTGATGGTCAACGATCTCAAATACTTCGACGGCTCGGTGCAGCAGATCGACCGCATCCCGGCGGAACTCAAGACCCGCTACGCGACCGCCTTCGAGATCGACGCCCGCTGGTTGGTGGAGGCCGCCGCCCGACGCCAGAAATGGCTCGACCAGGCCCAGAGTCTGAACTTGTACATGGCCGAACCCAGCGGCAAGAAGCTCGACGCCCTGTACCAGTTGGCGTGGGAGCGCGGACTCAAGACCACCTATTACCTGCGCTCCCTGGGGGCCACCGGTGCCGAGAAAACCGCCCCTGTTGCCGCGCAGCAACCGCAGGTGTGTTCCATTGACGACCCGGATTGCGAGGCGTGTCAGTAAATACTGACATACACAAGAGACTATAACTGCCAAGCCTGGAGAACCGGGCTGGTATCCCCTCCCGAAAATGTCTGTAGCCATGGATGGCTACAGCCAAGCCCTACAGGGACGTATTCACGGGCGGTTTTCGGGAGGGGATACCAGATCGGTTCAACCACCAGCTCTGGCAGGCTAAGGAATCAGAGGTTGAAAGCAATGTTGAACTGGGATGACGAACCGAAAACCGAATCGGGACCGGCCGCCACCGGCGGCCCCGCACCCGTGAATGTGGACGACAAGCGGGTAATCAACGGCGAGACCGACATCAACCAACTGGCACCGTTCAAGTACCCCTGGGCCTGGGAGTACTTCATGAACGCCAACAAGAACCACTGGACCCCGCTGGACGTCAACATGGCCCAGGACGTCCACGACTACCACCACCGCCTCAATCCGGCCGAAAAGCACGTGTATGAGAACGTGCTGGCCTACCTCACCACCTCCGACATCCTGGCCATGCGCAACATCGGCCTGGCGGTGATGGAGAAGATGAGTGCGCCGGAATTGCAGATCTACCAGGCCCGGCAGGTATACGAGGAAGCCCTGCATACCTGGACCTACCAGCACTGCATCGAGACCCTGAACCTGGACCAGAGCGAGATCTACAACCGCTACCGCGTAGTGCCGGAGATCCACGGCAAGATCAGGATGGCCAACCGCCGGCTCGATGCCGCCATGCGGCCGGACATGAACCTGCGCAACCCGGATGACCTGCAGGAGTTCGTCATGTCCTACCTGTTCTTCGCGGCGGTGTTCGAGGGCGCCTGGTTCTACAACGGCTTCAGCCCCATCTTCGCCCTGCAGCGCCGGGGCCTGATGCGCGGCACCGGGGAGCAGCTGCAGTACATCCTGCGGGACGAGGCCATGCACTTCTCCTTCGGCCTGAAAGTGGTGAATCAGATCCTTGAAGAGGAAAACATCACCCTCGATCCGAAAGCGGTGCGCGAGATGTGGGACGAGTCCGAGGCGGCCGAAACCGCCTACGCCAACTACATCCTGCGGGACCCGATCCTGGGTTATTCCGCCGAGTACCACAGCGAGCAGTTCCGCTTCGTGGCCAACCGGCGGGCGCGTACGGTGGGGTTGGAAGAGCCGTTCCCGGGCGCCAAAAATGTATCCCCGTGGCTGGATGAGCAAGCCACGCTCAGGAAGGAGAAGAACTTCTTCGAGACCCGGGTGATCGAGTACCAGACCGGCGCGCAGCTGGAGTGGTAAAAAGGTAGGAAGCGCGGAGCTGTCCGATCTGCCGGGCAGCTCCGGAGCGGCTATTTCCGGGCCATCGCCTCCAGCATCCGGTTCACCGCATCCAGGTGTTCCGGCTCGTTGTGGCTCATGCCCTGGAAGCAGGCGCAGATGTCCAGGAAATTCTTCAACTCCTTGCGCTGTGCCATCTTCAGGGCTGCCGGCATCAGCTCATCCGACGGCACCACATCCATGACGATCCCCAGCTCCTTCGCCTCGGCTGCCTCCACGATGCGCCCGGTCAGCTGGGGCAGCTGGGTCATCGTGGATCCCTTGTTATGTAGATTCACGGCGATTGTCTCCCTATGATTGGCCCATGCCAAGAACCTTCTACCGCCGAGGCCCCGATCACCGGGGTGATACCGCCGTCACCTTCCTGGACGTTCGCCGCCGTTTCCAGTTTCGCACCGTGGAGATCGGCCGCTGGGTGACCGAACCGGAAAAGCAGCGCAGCGCCGGGCTTTTCTACGATGCCCTGTGCGATCTGATGACCATACTCGGCGGCACCGAGACCCTCATCTCCCTGCGTGGCACCTTGGCGCTGCAGTACGGCATCGGCGGCTCCCCCGGCGTTTCCGCCCACTACAGCCCGGCCACCCGCAGCTTCGCCCTCGCCAAAAACGCGGGCCCCGGCAGCATCGCCCACGAGTGGTTCCACGCCTTCGACCACTACATCGCCGACAAGTTATTCACAGGTACTGGAAGAGGCGAGTTTGCCTCCAAACTCTGGCTCACCCGCGAAGACGCCATCGCCCACCCCCTGAACGATGGCCTGCAGGCTTGCTACCGGACCGTTCTGCTCAACGAGGGGGGCACCGAGCCCAGCAACCTGTTCCGCCAATCCGCCAAAGCCGACAAGGCCGCCGGAGTGCACTACTACAGCCAGCCGGAAGAGCTGTGCGCCCGGGCGTTTGAAGCCTTTGTGCAGGATGCCGACTGCAAGAATGCGTTTCTGGTGCGGGGAACCCGGGAATCGGAAGAGGCAAAGCTGGGGCTTTATCCACAGGGCGAACAGCGAGAGCGGATTAACTTTGCCTTCAACGATTACTTCCACAACCTGGGCTGTGCATTGCAAAGACTGGCTCGCTGAGCGATGTGATCAACCGAGAGGGCTACGTATCCCTGAAAATCCTTGCCCGACCTCATGGGTATAGATCTGGGCGGTGCGCAGATCCGAGTGGCCCAGCAAGTCCTGTACTGTCCAAATATCGGTTCCTCTTTTCAGCAACTCAGTGGCAAAGCTGTGGCGAAACGTGTGACAACCGGCCTTTTTACCGATGCCGGCTTCTCTTGCGGCCCCATGTCCCGGGGATGCCTTCCCTGCATTTTGAAGGCTTCATGCCGATACATGTATATCTATACAGTCTTATTGGTGCAGCGGATCACAGATGTCAAATGATTACGTGGAAACGACTGATGCAGTGGGCTAAGCTGTTGTTTTATAGATTTTTGGACAAGGTGCTGTCGGTTCCAAACGTTAGGCATACAATGAGATACTTATCGGCCCTGCTTATATTTGCCTCAACCACCATCTATGGTGGCGAATATGTTGGCATAGTATTTCCACCATTTCCGACAGAGGTAGAGGATTTAGGCAGCGTATTAATTAACTATCAAACCGGAAGTGAAGTAGAGTGGTCGGTAAATTTAGTGCAAATCGGTGCCAAAAAGCATCTGTGGCTTAACAGATTCGAAGAAAGAAAGAACAAAAACGCATACTTTAGGCTGCGTCACCAATTGACGCTCCCCGACACCAGGAATGGTGAATACATATATTTAAGTTTATGCAAAAGTAGCGGAAGTAATGAATTAAATATAACTGGCATAGGTTCAGGGCCGGCTGATGAAGAGTGGCATATAAAGATCACATCGGCCTACAAGCCAAATTTGAATACTGGGTTACTTGAGTCCATGAGCCCAGTTGGGGTTGCCTGTTACAACGAGGGGTATGGAGTTTAATGCCTAACACGGCGCTCCAGGCCGACCCGCTACCGCGACGCTCCTATTGTCGCTCTGCGGTAGCGGGCGCCTGAGCTGGGTCGTTAGCCAGCCGGAAACCGTATGATTACTGAGCCATTCAGCGACGCAAGGATTGTTGAGTCATGGGACATAAATGCCCTACCGTGGACTGCTGCTGTACGTGAGGGGCAGATTGAGAGTCGCAAGCAGATTACGGATCAAGCCATCATCGATGCCATTCTCAGCCGTCAGCCACGTTCCGTCCTTGATGTTGGCTGTGGCGAAGGATGGCTTGTTCGAGAGCTTGCCGCAAAAAATATGCATGTTGTAGGGACCGATGTTGTACAAAAACTTGTTGAAGAAGCCCGGCGTGCCGGCGGCGGAGATTTTCGCGCGCTATCTTACGAAGAGATTGCTGCTGGGAAACTCAAGGTCTCGGTTGATGTTGTTGTCTGTAACTTTGCGTTGCTCGGAAAAGAATCGGTTGAAGGAGTATTTGGGGCTGCACCATCCCTGCTTAATTCACACGGAACATTTGTCGTACAAACCCTTCACCCGGTGATGGCGTGCGGCGATCTGCCATACCGGGATGGATGGCGCGAAGGCTCATGGGCTGGGTTCAGTCCCGATTTCTCTAACCCGGCACCGTGGTATTTTAGAACCTTGGAGAACTGGATAAAGTTGTTCGTTGATAGTGGTTTTTGGATACGTGAAGTACGTGAGCCGTGCCACCCAAAGACCCAGAAACCAGCTTCCATAATTTTCATTGGAGAAACGGCTGGCTAACAACGCCATCAACACGGACGTGTGTGCCGGGCATGGCACTAGACTCGTCGGGTGAAAGTCCAGCTACTGTCAACAGTACCGATGTTTGACCTTATTTCATCAACATAGATTGTCCGGTTTTCATCAGTTATCAGTGTCCGGTTTTTGAGCGTCAGTGTTGTCATGGGCAAGCCGTTTTCCGCATCTTCCAGGACCTCCGGAACCCGGTGCCGAGCCGCATAACGCCCCTGTGGAACGATCAGCCTGAACTCGGCGAGTAACCCGCGAATCTGATTGATCTGTGCGGTGCGTTCTTTGGTCAGCCCCCGAGCCCAGTAATGGGCGCCGGAACAGGCCTCCATGCCGATCAGGCACGGCGGCAGTTGTGCAAAGCATGCCAACAGTTTGGGGCGATTCAGCCGTTTGCGAACCACGACCTTGCCGTGTTGATTGCTGCCGTGAATACTGAACACAGTTTTCGCCAGATCGATGCCGTAGGAGCGGGGGGAGTCCATGTCATTCGTTAATTGCCAAGGAAAGGTATGGCTATCAGCTTCAAGGTGAATCACCCCATTACCACTGAGCAGTTCATTGGTTTGCTGGAGAGTTCTACCCTCGGGGAGCGTCGGCCAATCCACGACCGAGAATGTATGGAGGGGGTGGTTTCTAATTCCAATCTCACCGTAAGCGCGTGGGATGATGATTTGTTGGTCGGTATCGCTCGCAGTGTCACGGATTTTCACTATGCCTGCTACCTGTCAGATTTGGCAGTTCATCAGAGCTATCAGAGGTCAGGAATAGGCAAACGATTACAGTCACTGACCCAGGAGCAACTGGGGCCGCTCTGCAAATTGATACTCATCGCGGCACCGGCAGCCAACTCGTACTATGGACAGATTGGTTACACGCCCAATGACCGTTGTTGGGTTCTGGATGCGGGGGTGACCATTGGCAATTAACAAGGCCAGGCACGCGACGCCTACTGTATTGCCGCTTCGCCTCCATTGCGTGGCCGCGCATGATGGCTGGCGTTGGGCGGCTTAGGAGAACTATGAGGAATCGAATTATCCAAATGTCTTGGGCGGCTTTTTTAGTTTTCTTTATTGTTGAGCCCGTATTTGCCGGTTCGGGTCAGGAGGCCTGTTTCTATCTTGACAAACTCAAGATAAAAGGCGAGCTGGCTTCGGTGACTCTTTTGGCAACCATAAAATCAGAGACTGTACATTTAGAAAAGTCGGGACTATTTAAAAACAAAAAAAGAATTTGTCAGTGGTCGCTCAATGGCGGCAGTGGAACAAAGGAAACATTCACGTTGGATGGTGAATACGCTGTTCCGATCTTAAACCCCGCATGTGAAGAACCATTTGGTCATCAAGAAACAGGTGTCGGCTTTGGCGACTGGTATCTTACACTCTGCGGAACTGCCATTGGCAAGAATCTAATAATTGAAACAAATGGTCGCACATATTCCGTCCCCTTAAGTGCTCTGACTCAGTGGACGAGGTATGAGTCCGGGAATTTCCCAATTGAAGGTGATAGTGGTGATTAACAACACCGCACAACAAATCGTTCCACCGGACAAAGCTTGCTGCGCTGGGCTTCGCAAACTTCGCCGGTGAACTCTGCGTTGAGGCTGTAGAAAAACTCCCAAAAATCAGCGCTTGGCTTTGATAGGATGCGGAAAACGGATCAATGGAAGGTCGGCATGCCCCGCTTCAAGCACTACAACTACGACCAGCACGCGATGGTCGTGATCAACTACCAGGAACAGCTTCAATCCGGTACCTTTGAACACGCGGCCCATTATCTGATTGAGCACAAGCTGGACCTGTCAGTTTTCCATCCCAAGTACCGCAATGAAGACACCGGTCGGCTGGCCTACGATCCGGCCACCCTGCTGGAGATCATCCTGTTCGCCAAAGGCCAGGAACACCACATTCTGCAACCGGTGCTTCCGCCGACCACCGCAAAGGCTCGGGAAGACAGGTCTCGTTCACCATCGAGAACAAGCGTCTACCCAACTACACCGACTGGATGAAACACCGGGTGGACAGCCTGCAGGGTAAAGAGATCTACAGCCACCGGATGTCGGTGGTGGAGCCGGTATGACGGGTTGAACAGCGAAATAGGAATTATCGATCCGTTGAATGGGCGCGACAAAAATATTACAAATCAGGCGCTGGGAACGACCCGGAAGCGGGTTTTTCTAGGGCTTCGTTGGGCCCCACGGGAGAAATTCGATGATTATTGACGCTTGGGCACAGCATCCGACGTTAAGGCATGTGCAAGATCCAATCTTTGAGTCACTTCGTCGGTGGACGAATATGCCTATACCCACAGCCGAGCTCCCCGTGGGGATGACCTTGGGAATGATGGATCAGGCAGGCGTGAATCGCAGTCTGATTTCAGCTTGGATTGCTCCTCATAACGTCATGATTTCCAACGATGAGGTGGCGGGCTTCGTCGCCGAGGCACCTGACAGGTTAGTGGGCGTAGGGTCAGTAGACATTTCAAAGCCAATGGATGCTGTTCGCGAAATTCGGCGTTGCATTAACGAGCTTGGGTTCAAAGCCATTCGAGTCCTGCCATGGCTCTGGGAAGCTCCGCCCACAGATCGTCGCTTTTACCCCGTTTACACAGCTTGCTGTGATCTCGGCGTCCCGTTTTGCACCCAGATTGGTCACACTGGCCCACTTATGCCGTCTGAAGTGGGTAGGCCAATCTATCTGGATCGTGTGGCTTTGGATTTTCCAGAGTTAGTGGTTGTTGGTGGGCACATTGGATACCCCTGGACAGATGAGGCTATTGCCGTTGCTACAAAGCACGAAAATGTCTACATCGATACATCGGCATACACCGCGAAGAAGTATCCGCCAGCTTTGGTTGAATTCATGCGTAGTCACGGTCGCACCAAAGTACTTTTCGGTACGAATTACCCAATGATCACGCCAGCGAAAGCCCTCGAAAATCTTGCTGATTTGGCATTAGGGGAAGAGGTTCAGAGCCTTTTCCTGAACGGAAATGCATCTCGAATTTTCAAGTTGTAGTCGGTGCAGTGTGGCCCAACAATGTGTTGCAGCGTGCAGAGCTATCTAGTGCCCCGTCTGGTTAATTCGCTGACCTACTGCGCAGTGCTGGGGCCCCAGCGCTGCGCCCTCAGTGGCTCAGTAGGTCAGCGAATTAACCAGACGGGACACTAGGGAAGAGGCAATGGCAACCTTTGGTAGCCCGGCGTCATGGTATATCAGCAAGTCTATTGTTCCGTTGGAAGAAGCTGATGAAAGACGGTGACATGTCCGCGATTGAATCCGGTGATGAGGTTGTCAGTGCATCCGAGGTAAAGCCCTGAACAAGAAGGTTCGGAAGCTGGCGCGAATGCTGGGCCGCAAGACGATGGAAGCTGAAATACTCCAGGAAGCCCTGGGAGGTGGCTCAGTCAAAATTGAACACCGGAATTGGCATCATCGGTAAGTTGATGGCCGTGACAAAAAAGCTAAAGAACCTGCCGCAGGGAACGACTCGGAACCGAGTTTTTCTAGAGCCTCGTGAGGTGCACTCAATGAGATTTCTGTTGTTCGTCTTGTCTGTAATGAGCCTCATGGCTTGTGCTCCTATTCCGCATAAAGAAGACATAAGTCCGACAATTAGCGGGAAAGTCATCGACGCAACCTCAGGTAAAGGTATCAAGGATGTCGCAGTGGAAGTTCACCCCTGGAACCAAACTCAGAGTGCCTTATCCGGTCGTTCTGATGAGAATGGCGAGTTCGCGCTCGGCAAGGTTCAGAGATGGCGTGCGGTCGTCTGGATGCTTGGTGGGGACCCCGTCATGTACGGCTATGTCAGAATTGTGCGCGACGGCTACGCAACGACAAAGAGCGAGTATTTCCTTAGTACCGGGGAGTTGTTCGTTGAGGGCGGGCCACACATTGAGCTGGGCGATATCAGCTTGGATCTTGAATGAAGAAAACAGCACCTAACAATCGGTTGCGCTCCAACCTGGACTGCGCCCGCTGGGACGTCAACCCGCTGCGCGGCTCATGGCCCTCCCCCCGAGGGCATGGTTCGCAGCATGAGCCGAAAGGGAAACCCTCTCGACAATGCGGCCATGGAGTCTTACTTCCATATGCTAAAAGCAGAGCTGGTAAATAAGCGCCTGTTCGACACGAAAGTGCAGGCGGTCTCGGAAATTATTCACCACATGATGTTTGATAACCGTGTCAACAAAAGCGAGCGACTGCACTCGAGTTTGGGCTACCAATCACCGGAAGAGTATGAAAAGCTCAGTGCCTGAAGTGTCCGCCAAAGTGGTGCAAGATCACACCGCTCAACATTGGTGTTAAAAATATAAGGAGAGTCATGGACTGTTTTAACCATTCCGGAGTGGCCGCGATTGGGACGTGCAAATGCTGTAGCAAAGGCCTTTGCTCGAACTGTGCCACAGATTTAACTCATGGTCTTGCGTGCAAAAATAAGCATGAGTCTCAGGTTGAGGCTATTAACATGATTATTGAGAAAAACGCCAAAATGTACGCCGATGCTCCCAAAAATACAATAATAGCGCCGGTCTTCTACTTGTTCATGGGGCTTTTATTTTCGGGGTTTGGATATTTCTCAAGTGGCGGAATTGTCAGCTTGCCATTTTTGATGGGGTTAGGCTTCATCATTTTTGCAATAGTTGTTTTCCTGCGTCATAGAGCGCTGTTCGGAAATATCGAAAATTCTTAACAAGGCGCATCAGTACGCGGTGGACTTCCCCTGCGGTTAATCAACGCCATTTGAATCTGAAGCGGTTTGAGACTGCGACTCTACATTCGGCCTCTTTGTGGACGCTTTTGCCCAGGCCAGGATGATGATACGTGTGAGTGATGACCTCATTCTTGCTGCTCTTGCGATAGGGGGCGACAAAGCGAGGTGTGATGATCCGCATATCATGGCCCAGCCTGGTCATTTCACGCGCCCGACAGTGGGCTCCGGAACAGGCGCCATGCCGGCCAGGCACGAAGGAAGTTGCGCAAAGAACACCAATGGCTTAGGCCGATTCAGTCGTTTGTGAACCACAACCTTGCCGTGTGGGTCGGTGCCATGAATACTGAACACGGTTTTCGTCAGGTCAATGCCAATGGATGTAACCTTCATGATGACTCCTCCTGCTTTTGATTGAAGATGTCAGGCGCCTTCAATGTGGTGCATCGGTGAGGTGGGAGCAGGGGGAGTCCATATCATTCGTTAGGCAGTGGGGAATCCGTGAAGTTTAGAGTGTGGCTGGTGTTTTGCTCTTTGCTGGTATGGTTTGGTATCTCCTAATTAATATTAGCGGGATTTTTCTTGCAGAAATTCTTATCGATCAAGGTAATCCGCCAGATACCATGGCTTATAAATGTCAAGGGTGTAGCGTTTTCTCAGCTACTCCGGTTGCAGCAGTCAAAGCGGCTGCATTGTCGTTTATTTCAACTGTGACTTGGTTTGTCATAAAAGACACATCGAAAGTATTTTATTGGATATATATTACTAGCGTGGTTGGCTTGATTGTAAATGCTGAGTTTTTCGTTAGATGCCAACTAAATTTGGAGATCAATCATGAACTTGACAAAGAAGAAATTAGAAGATGCCTCTGCTGAAAATATAATTTCCCCTCAGCAAGTAGAATCCCTGTACGAGTTCTTGCTTGCTCAATCTCAAGATGTTCCGAAATTTACGTTTACTCACGTTCTTTATTACTTGGGCGGGCTTATTGCTATTGGAGCGATGACGCTCTTCATGAACTTGGGCTGGGAATCTTTCGGCGGTGCTGGAATATTGTCAATCTCTGTTCTCTATGCTGCTGTTGGACTAAAGATCACGAATTCTTTTGCAGCAAAGAATCTTGCTATTCCTGCTGGTATTTGCGCAACATTTGTCGTCTGCTTAACGCCTTTGGCAATTTATGGCTTCCAGCAGTGGCTTGGAGTCTGGCCTGATGATAGCGTATATAGAGACTACCATAGATACATAAAGTGGCATTGGCTATATATGGAATTAGGCACACTGGCTGTTGGGGCAATTGTTGCCTGGAAGTACAAGTATCCTTTTCTGATTATGCCAATTGCTGTAACGCTTTGGTATATGACAATGGATATTACAGCTATGATTTCAGGCGGAGATTTGACATGGGAATTAAGGGAGTTAGTCTCTTTATATTCGGGCCTTTTAATGATAGGTCTCGCTTTTTGGGTTGACATAAGGGCGCACCAGAAGGGTGACTATGCCTTTTGGATTTATATCTTTGGTGTTATTGCATTTTGGGGCGGCTTATCTTCCCAGAACTCAGATAGTGAGCTATCAAAGTTCCTGTATTTCTGCACCAATCTTATAATGATAGGTGTTGGCGTACTTTTAGTTCGTAGAGTTTTCGTAGTTTTCGGCGCTCTTGGTAGTTGTGGTTATCTTGGTTATTTAGCGTCTGATGTTTTTAGTGATACTTGGCTATTTCCAATTGCATTGACCGCCATTGGACTTGGCATTATCTATCTCGGTATTCTTTGGCAGAAGCACGAAAGATCTATCACAAAAAAGTCACGTTCATTGCTTCCTGTTCCGCTACGACAGCTGCTGGAGGCAAAGTCATGATGCTGCATTTAACAAGTGTGTCTATTATGTTGGGGGACATCTAAGGAGACTCTGAATAAGTCTCAAAATCAGCGATAATATGGCCATCGCCAACTGCATAGGATTCGTCGCCACCATGGATCAGATGACCTTCTCCGAAGCCGAGTACCAGAACAAGAAGCGTAAGACCCGTCGCGAGATCTTTCTGGAACGGATGGACAAGCTGATTCCCTGGAAGCAGTTGGAAAAGAA
>NZ_JAWOIS010000023.1:0-76690 GCF_046484525.1 Marinobacter sp. | reverse complement strand
GCTCTGAACCTTTCCGAACTTATTCTTCTTAGGCTGGCTATTTGAGCAGGGACTTGCCTCACAGATGACTGTTTTTTTAGAAAGGAAGCTGCTGAGATCCCAACGCTTCCAAAACAAACCGACCAAGCATTGCCCATTGCTCAACCGCGAGCTATCAGGCTAGATTTGGACACACAGTTGGACACAAATGGCGGTTTTAACACGATCTAGAGGCCCGTATTTCAAGGGGTTAGGTCTGTGGTGGAGATTCCCGCCGTCTCCACCAACCAAGAGTTTCAGGAGGTCCAGCGAGATCCACTGAAACGCCCCAAAGCCCCGGAAACGGGGCTTTTTTATGCCCACTCGGTTCCTTCGGGTAATGAAAAAACACTTTCACTGGGCAGTTACCCGCAAGTCTCCTTAGCAGATGCTCTCGCCGGGCCCGCGATGACGCAAAAGGATTGCTTCAACAGAGTATTGACCCCAGCTCAGACAGGCAGCGGGAGTCCGCACAGAGTCAACTAGTGTCCCGTCTGGTTAATTCGCTGACCTACTGAGCCACTGAGAGCCTTGAGAGCAAGGCGCGATGGCGAAGGTTTGGTGGTTCCAAATCGAGTCAGCGCAACGCAGTAGGTCAGCGAATTAACCAGACGGGACACTAGTGAGGAACTGACCTCATCCAGGGAAGAAATGCAGTCAATGAACGAAGAGCTGCAAACCATCAACACGGAATTGCAGACCAAACTGGACGACTGGCGCTGTCACAGAGCGATATGCAGAATGTGCTCAACAGTATCGAAATTGCCATCCTGTTTATGGGCCAGAATCTTAACGTTCGCCGCTACACCGCTATACCGCTCGCGCAGCCAACATCATCAGCCTGAGGGAAAGCGATGTCGGGCGACCGCTCAGCGAGCTAACCACAAAACTGCAATTTCCGGAGCTGGAGGACGATGCCCGGAAAACTCTCGATACCCTGATGGTCAGTGAAAAACAGATAAAAACAAACGAAGGCTGCTGGTTCTCCATCCGGATCATGCCCTATCGCCGGCTGGACAATTTGATCGACGGCGTGGTTATGACCATGGTCGATATCACAGACACCAAAGCGCTGGAATCAGGCTTGCGAAAATATTCTGCGTTGCGGCCGAGATCAAAATAGGCTCACTTGCCCCAACCTTCCGCTTTGGTGGTCTAGCGAACAGACTGGGCGCTTGGCTCGACGTAAATTGGAACCTCATCCTGAATTTGATGTAAGTCCGTAGTTCAGACCGCACCCGGCAATGACGCTGGCGCGGGCCAAGCCCCGATGAGGTTCATGGAGAATTCAATGAACAAATTACATTCATTCGCGTTTTATGCACTGATAACACCGGCCATCGCATTAGGTTCCAGTTCAGCTCTTGCCCAGCAGTCCACCGGCTCGCAAGTTGAGCAGACTCAGCCGGGCATGCAGAAAAACCAGGGCGACATGAAATCCTCAACCAAAGCGCCGCAAACAGCTCAGTCTCCCATGCAGAATACTGGCTACATGGGTACTGCACCTGCGAACAGCATACACGCGAGCAATCTGATTGGTGCCGAAGTGATAAGCGCTGGCGATGAAAAAGTCGGCGCGGTGAGTGATCTCATTATTGACCAGAACGGCCAGGTTGTCGGCTTCGTGATCGGCGTCGGCGGGTTCCTTGGCATGGGTGAAAAGGATGTCGCCATCGGATGGGATGACGTCCAGAAATCCGACAATGCTGATGAGCTGGAATTGAGGATTGACCAGTCCCGTGAAAGCCTACTAAATGCTCCGGAATTTAAAACACAGAAGTAAACTTGGATAGGTCGGTATTGAAGAATCCTCCTTGATATTCGGCCGCAATTGAGGAGTGGACTTTGGCAAGGCCTGATAAGCCTTGCCCTTTTTCGCGTTTACCCCTTACACAATAGCGCCGAATCACATTTCTTGATGAAATTGGATGGCGTCCACCACCGCCCCGCAGCCAGGGTCCTCCAGCATGACGTTGCAGGAATTTACCGTGTTCCCCGCCAGCACCTTCACGACCGCATGAGCACTATCGGCCAATGCCTGGGCGTTATAGCCGCCTTCCAGAAGAACCACCAGACGGCCCTTGCATAACTCATCTGCCAGGTCGCTCATGCGCTGGGTAAGAATGGCAAAGCCCGTTTCATCCATGGAACAGGTCATGTCAAGGTAATGACAATCGAAGCCTGAGGAAACCAGCAAAATATCTGGCTGGAATGCCTTCGCCGCCGGCTTCACCAACTCGTCAAACACCTTCAGCAGTGCCGCGTTGCCACTACCCAGAGGCAAAGGGACGTTGATTTGAGAGCCGACTCCCGCTCCGGTCCCGATATCACGTTGGAGGCCGGTGCCCGGATAAAACGGCGCGGCACAGTGGCTATCAACCACCAGCACGGAAGGATCGGAGTAGAAGATTTCCTGTGTGCCATTACCATGGTGCATATCCCAGTCCCAGACCATCACTCGCTGATAGCCAAGGCTCTCACGTGCATGGGCAGCGGTAACCGCAAGGTTGTTGTAGAGACAAAAGCCGGTGGCGCAGCCCGAATGGGCATGATGGCCAGGTGGCCGAACGATACAGAACGCTCGCCGCGCCTCACCAGCCGAGATGGCCTCGACAGCGCTGATTCCCGCTCCGGCAGCCAGGCGGGCCGCCTCCACGCTGCCCGGCGACACCGCAGTGGTATCTGCGGCCAGCCAGCAGGAGTCTCCGTCCAAAGACTCTATTCTAGCGACATAGTTGTCGTCATGAACCCGCTCGAGTTGAGCCGTGGTGGCCGCCGTCGGCAGCATCCAGCGCACCCCTTCGATTGGATCAAGCATCAGTCGGTCGACGATCGCAGTCAGTCGGTCCGGGCGCTCCGGGTGACTGTAGGTTTCCAGGTTGCTGCCTGGATATTGCAGCGCAATCATCGCCTTGACGGCGTCGGTCCAGGCCGGATTACCGGGGTCCCATCCATGCGGGTTATGGCCGAGCATGCGCGTGTCGTAGTAGAGCAATACTGGTGTTGTCATAGCCATCATCCTATTTGGAACCGCCCTGCTGAACATTCCTTTTCAAAACGAAAACCGACATCCGCCCTTTGATGTCAGTATTCTTCTTCAATGAACCCATCTCCGGTACGACGGAGCCGCCCCTTTCAGTCAAATCATTTCACCATGGCGCCGATGGTGGCCGGCTACCGGCTGCTCAAGCTGAAAGGCTCTCCAGTAAAATGGGGCGAACAGCGGTTTGGAGCGGATGCGAAGATCAGTTACGCCTTTGCTGACGAAACACTGCGGTTTGATGACGCCCGCAATTGTGGCGTTCTGGCTCCGATGAAAGCGCTCTCCAGACAGGGGCTGCCCTTGGAGACTCTGGTACAGGAAACCGCCGCAGCGTTCCGGACTTGGGAGCGTGCCGCTGACCTTTCATTCCATCAGGTTGCAGATGCCCGCGATGCGGGCATCATTCTCGGGGCGCAGGGCCAGCCACGTCGGAGGGCCTTTGCCAATGTCACCTTTGCACCCCATGACAAAGGGGGAGTGCGCACCATCTGCCTGAACCATCCCGGCCCTTCCAGACAGGTAATGGGTTTTCGCTACACCGAGAGGTTCCCCGGGCTGCAGACAGGTGACCTGCGCGGCATCCGACATCTTTACGGAGATCGGGCCAGCGACCGTCAACTGGCCACCGGCACCAACCCCCGTTTTACCGAATCCGCACTGTAACTGGGTTCAAAAGTTATAACCCAGACCCACGGTATAGACCCAGATGCCGTCATCCTGGAACGCGTCGGTGGCGTCGTCGGTGTCACTGAACAGGAACTGGTACTCGGCGCGCGCCAGGAAATAGGTTTTGGTCTGCACATAGTACTTTAACCCGGTTTCAAGGCCGGCAAAGGCGCTGTCCTTGACACCATCACCATAACTGCCGCCCAGACTCGCACCAACAAAGGGTCGCGCACGATCGTTAAGGAACTGATAGTCGAGGTAACCCCGGGTTGAGCCGTTCCAGAAATCATCGGTGACGCCCTCGCCTTCAATATCGGCATAATTGAGACTCTGGCGAATACCGGCCACGACATTATTCCGCAGATACCAGCCCAGATCACCGCTCACACCGAAGCTTCCGCTGTTAAAATCCCGGTCGTTACTGCCTGTTCCGGAGAGGGAGAATTCACGGTCGCCCTCGCGCGGACCAAACTCAGCGGATTGTGCGGATACGGCCAGGGGCAAGGCACCTAGAAGACAGAAAGTGATCGCAACAGTCTTGATTCTGATCATGAGAAGCTCCTTGCTTAGATTGCATTTCCATAATGCGCCAATGGATAGTGGGCGCGGGTCGTGGTGCCGCCAATATTGGTAGGTTGATCCGATGCGAGCCCACCTTCCCAGAATCGGGGTTGGACCACCCTGCTGTCTGTTCGTAAGCACACATAGGGCGTTAAAGGAGTTTCAGGAAGCCCACCAGCATTTGCAGCCGCCACGATGAGCCAGAGCCAAGCAAGCCACGGAATACGCTGACCGGGTGAACAACCACAAACAGGAATAACCCGAAGCCAACAGCCCGGAGGCTCCAAGAGTCGGTAAACGACGTACCACCCAGCAACACTACCAACACCAGTACGGACAAGCCTTCAAGGGGCTCCTTGAAGGTCAAACAGCCCTTCGACACCTGGCTGGGGGCCGCGCAACCGTTTCGCGCGGCTGATCATAAGATTCTGTAGCAGCATCAGGGTAATGGACCAAATTTTCGCATTGGGCCAGCAGCCGCCAGCACCGGGTCTGTAGGTGCCAGTATGCCCCCAACAGAATCGCCGCTCCCAGAGGCAGGCCAAGCGGGTAATAACCGAAGGCGGCGGTATGGGCGACGCTGATAGTCATGGCGATGAATGCCAGGCGTAGGGGCGTGTGCCATGCTTTCCAGCTGAACGGCAGGGCATTTTCGTACCGGCGATAAACAGCGACAACAACACCGCAAGCTCGGCAAGCACCTACAGCAAATGAGCCTGTTTCAGCGGATTAAAATGAAAGACATCAAAGATCGAGGGGCCCAGAAGCACGCCGACCCTCAAATAAACCATGGACGGTGTTAGATTCAGTCGCTGAAGCACCAGCGAGCGCACCCTCATCAGAATCAGCAAGGTTCCGATCACGACAAATCAGACGGCGTTGGTCTAAGTTATTTCCTCAGATTCATAAACATCTCAAAGGCCTTTTCCTGTCGTCCAATTTACCCAGAAAGCAGAACGACCTCTGTGCGTAACCCACCTGAGCAGGACTGTGTTTGTTAACGCACAGACAGTGGCCCTGTTTTAACAGACGATGATGCGACGGCGGTGAACGGTCTGTTTTGACGCACCCCCGTTCGATGAACTCATTATCTGGCCTCAGGGCCGAAGGAGCTGAAATGAACAAGGACACCATTGAAGGCAACTGGAAAGAACTTAAAGGTAAAGTGAAAGAGCAGTGGGGCAAGCTGACGGATGACCGCCTTGACGAGATTGCTGGCAGGCGTGATCAGCTGGCTGGCGAGATTCAGCAAGCTTATGGCGTCACCAGAGACGAAGCGGACAAGCAAATCAAAGACTTCGAAAAAAACTACACGCGCTGATATACCCCGCGGTGTCTTGATTCGACTGCCTGCAGGCTTGTTTCGCAGGCAGTGTTTAAGCTATCAAAGTTTTTACATCGAACGCGCAAAATCGGGCGCCACCTCATTCTTCTTTGTGGGGGCTACTCAGAGTCTCCTTAATGACAAAACCCACCTGCAAGGACTTGCGTGACAGCAGGCCTTAAAGCAAGCCTAACGCCCCGTTATTTTTCTGCGCTCTGTGGGCCAGCGTACAGACTAAGCAACGCTGATACCTCAAGCTTAACCCCGATGTGGCAATGGACCTGCCAATACAAGGCAGTTACATCATCCGCCGCAGGGAACGCGGTGCAACCAGAATTACAGTTTCTGAGAAAGGTAATCACTCATGAACAACATTGTTTATATCGTCGGTGCAGTAGTTATCGTTATAGCAATTCTTTCCTTCTTCGGTTTTCGCTAAGAGGAGGCGCATTGAGGGGGGCGGAAGTCAGCGGTTCAACCCGGGACTTGCAAGGCAGGCACTTGACTCGAAATCTGCGCAAACGAGTTTCCGAAACGGTCCGTTAGCCAAATCTGATACCAGGTGTAGTAGCCCCCCGCTAAACCGGACACCACCTCATTCTTTTGATGAGCTGTAACGACTGCAATCGCGGCCGCTACCACCACTATTACGATGCACAGCAAGCCGAATGCTCGCTATCGGAGACAAAGGAAAAGCTGGGCAAAGACTCATCCTTCCCAATTCCAGGCCCAAACTGTGCCACTCTCGAAGGACAAGAGCTTTCAAACGAAGATGCAGCTCTTATTGATCCGACCGAGAATGATCCAGCAAAGCACTTAATCTGGAAAATCAATGACGACCTACCTCTGCTCGCACCTATCCAAAAAGGTAGCAAGCTCGATCCTTGGGGAAAATCTACAATTCAAGTATTCGGTTTCAATCGCATAGGCTTGGTCGAAATGCGCGCCATAATTCTGCAGGGCGCTCAATTTGACGCCGTCTCCACCAAACACCCAGAAAAAAGCCCCTGATTTCAGGGGCTTTTTTCTGCAGTTCGCGAAATCAACTTCTCACGGCATCCAAATTGAGACCACATTTCCAATTAACGTAATCGGGTACCGGAAGTGGCTTCGCATAGTAGAAGCCCTGGGCCGTATCTGCCCCATAATTTGAAACGATCTGATGTTGTTCCTCCGTCTCTACTCCCTCGACGGTAACGTGCAAATTCAATGAGTGCGCCATCTTGATCATAGAGCTCAGAACCGTCCGAGCATGTGAGCTCTCGTTCAGGCTGGACACAAAAGCACGGTCAATCTTCAAACCTGAAAGCGGCAAATGAGCGAGGTACTGGAATGAAGAGTACCCAGTACCAAAATCATCCAGACTCACAAGGAACCCTTGGTTTCGTAAACTCTCAATGGCCATTTTGGCATGAGCAGGGTCTCGGATCAGTGCCCCCTCGGTAATCTCGATCTCCAATTTTTCAGGTTCAACCCCGTACAAAGAGACGATACGTCCTAAACTCTGTACCAAAGCATTGTCCATCAGATTCTTTGCTGAAAAATTAATGCTTACCCGGAGTAAGTCGTGCTGTTTAACATCTTCACACGCTTTCCTGATCACAAACCGGGTGACAGGATCTATTAATGTAGTGTTTTCCAGTTTGGGCATAAATAAACCGGGCAAAACCATTGATCCATCGCTGTTGAACCACCGCAATAACCCCTCTCCCCCCGTATGGCGACCGCTTTTCAAACAGATTTTGGGCTGATAGAAGAGAGAAAACTCATTTTCTCGTAACCCTTTGCGAACACTTGATATCAGGCGCACTCGCTCGGCCGTTTTCTGGTCAAACATTGGATCGTAAGACCGATAAAATCCGCTGGAATCTATTGCTGCATAGAGGGCCGTTCTTGCCCGGTTCACCACGAAATCAGGCGCAACAACACCTTTTTCAACTAAATAGCTACCAGCAACCAGTTGAACCCTGAGCGGAATCCCATCTATTTCAGCCTCATGCTCTCCGGCAGAGCGCACAGCATTGGCGACAGAATCAACTTCCTCCTGGGATGCCACAAAGAAAAAGAGCAAAAGCTCAGAGGTGCTAAACCGATAAATATGATGTTCACGAGAAACGGCTGCACCGATCTGATCTGCAAGATTGCGGACAACCTTATCAGCCGTTTTCGCCCCCATGGCCTCCATTACTTCCCATAGATCTTGCAGACGTACCAATATAACCGCCGGAGTGCCCCGAACTCCTCGTCGAGATCGGGCCGCAGACAACACGCTATGAAGATCATCTTTTAGAGCAGCTTGATTGGGCAGGCCCGTCTCCCTATCAACTTGAATATCTCTCAAATGTCGTTGAGTTGAGAGGCGGAGACTATGGAAGAGCCAACTGGTAAACACAGCAATGAGAATAAAAAAGGAGATCCTGGCCAGCCAGTTTTGGGGCGACTGCATCAGGCCCCTTTCAACATCCTGGGGCATATATGGTCCCAAAAGCAGGCCTGCAATTACGGCACTCAACACCGTCGGGACGAGCCCAAACCAGGCCGCCGTCAAAATAACAGGAAGCAGAATGATATAGGGGTATGCGTATCCGGTGCCCCCAGTTGCATAAACAATAGAGGCACCAATGGCTAACGATGCAGCAACGACGAGTACTCGCGATACCGTACGAAGCATTCTGTCCCGGCCACTAAAATCGAGTCCCTCACGACCCAAGGGGGTTACAGCAAAACTGTCAGCATTCATCTGAAACACCATAAGGACGTGGTACCTCCATCCCCTCAATCCATTCCGACAATCGATAGGAGCAAGCCGGTCGCGTCGATTACTAGCCTGTATTTCGATATTCGTACGTCCTGATACAGCCAGAATTTACAATAGATGCTTCAAAGGTAGCTGAACTCCCCCGACCTTCTGTAAATTTTTGTTAAATTGTTTTTGATTCGATAGTGCTAGCGAACCTTTGACGGCGCTTCCAGAAGCGCCTCCCAGGGCATCTAGGTGAGCGCAGAATGGAGCGCTCTAGTCATTGGATCCTCCGGCTCTCAGCGTTCGGAGCTTTGCCCCGGGCAAAATCTGATGGTTCTGGTGTGTATGTCGGTGGCGCTGGCGATGCCCGCCATGGAGGTGGCGCCGTTCAGCGCCAATGGTGGTGGGCTGGCGCTGATCGCGCGGGACGGGTTGCTGGCACTGTTCGCGGCAACGGTCACCCCGGGAACCTTCTGGTTTGTGATCTCCGGGTTTATGCGGTAAGGGCCGACGCCCTTACCGCACGTGGTAACCATTCAGTCGTACCGTTTGGACAGGATCTTGTCCCGCTTCTCGTCGAACCGGCGACTTTCCTTGCGCACTTTCTCTTCGAACTTGTCGTGTGCCTTGTCGACCTTTTCCCGGAGCTTCTCACGCATTTTCTCGGGTTTGTTTTCCTTCGCAGCCTCGCGCCGGAATTCCCGTTCGGCCTTGTTCAGCTCGCGGTGCAGTTCATCTTCGAGTTTGACCATCTTGCGGTCGTATTCGTCATCGAGCTGCCGTAACTCCCGGCGGGTCTCGTCACGAATATCGGAACGGGCACGGCGCTCGTCATGGTAGTCATCCCGATACTCGTCCCGGTAGCTATAACCCCGCTCCAGGGGATCGATGCCGGTCTGGCGGCGAACTTCCTCCCGGGCCGCCTCGGAGGTGCGATAGATGATGTCCCGGACGATGTCGTCAACGAGGCTTTCGCCGGTGCTTTCCTGCTGGCCGAAGCCTGCGGTTGGCGCGGCAATTCCGACGGTCAGGACAAAAGCAGTCAGGATCTTCCTGGATAACATGAATACAAATCCTCGTTTGTTCTGGAACGGGAAATCATAACCCGGACCCAGCCTCCGGGCTCTACCTACACCATCCTCACGGCGGAGCCCGCCTTCGGGTTCGGTGTGGCTTGGTAAATTATCGGTAAAGGCCGGAGTGAAGATGTGATCGGCCGGGTTGGCTCACATGGCAAACCAGTTACGCTTGATCTGCTCGTAATCGTCTTTCCCGATCACCCCGGCTTCCGCCAGCCGGCGCATTTCCGCGACAGCCAGGGGAATCCGCCGTTTGCCCTCGGGTAGTTGGCGCTGCCCACGGAGTATGCCTTCCCGGAGTTCCGTCAGGAACGAATCCACCTGCTCCCGGCTCGGGGTGCGCGCGTCAATGGTGAACAGCACCACATCACTGTTGAGAGCCCGGAAGTCGAAGACATGCCGGATGGTGCGAACGGCGAGCGACATGAAGATAACCGCAAGCACCAGGGGAGCGACAAGCCACGGCAGCGGTGCCGGGAATACCGAATACAAGGCGGCTGGCACGGTCATGCAGATGGCGCCGGCAAGCCAGAGGCCAAGCCGGTAATCCCGGATCTCCCTGGGTTCTTCCTGGACGAAGGTCAGGTCAATAACCTGCTCCGGCAGGTCTTTTTTGCGCCGATTGGTCTGGATCAGCAGGTAATGGCTGCTGAACCGTGTAAACAGTGTGCTGGTTTTGGCGGATACCCGGGTCTGGCGCAGCCGGCGATCGATCCGCCAGCTGTCCCGGGGCGGGATGCTCCAGCCGTCCCGTTCCATTTCAAGGTCTGGCACGCTCCATCGATCCAGTTCAATTACATCCTCCTGGGTCACAGCAATGGTCACACTACGTCTCCTTATTATTTTATTGTGTTGGGAATTCGAACTTGTCCGGGTCGTTGTAGATGTGGGCGCCGGTATCGAGCCATTCCGCGATCAGGCGAAGCTCGGCTTCGGTGAGCATGCCCATGTGGCTCTGTCTGATGGCCTCGGTCTCCGCGGTTTCCACCTCGTACTCGTCGTCATCCGGGTCGTCATCGAACAGGCTAAAGAAGCGGGCACTGGCGATGGCGCCACGGCCGCTCATCAGGCGGCGGGCGAAGCACACGCCCGGGCCTGGCAGGACCGTCATGTCGCCCTGGACGCCGTCCGGGCACTCGGCATCAAGGTTGGTCTTGTCCACCTCAAGCCAATCACCGGTCTCGGTCTCGCGGATGTAGTAGTCTGGCTCGAACAGCTCGACATAGGATTCGAGCTGGCGACCATCCCAGGAGGCATGGCCATCACCCAGCAACAGGCCGTTCGAGGCGCCACTACCCGAGTCTCCGGGACAGGGCTTTCCACCCTGTTCGGCGGCGGTGTGGCAATTCTGGCACGACGTGGTATTGCCGGTGTTCGGGTTGATCCGGCATTCCCGCCAGATCGGCTGGATGTGCTCCTGGTAGTTGATAGTGGCCTTGCAGTCCGCCGTCCAGTTGGTCAGGCAGCTAGGATCCGTGACCGGTTTCGGCGTGGTCAGGCCGCTGTAACGGACTTCAAAGGCCAGGGATGGATCGGGCGGATTGGTCCAGAAATCCTCGAATAGCATGGTGTCCGCCCAGGTGGACTGAAGGCCCTGGAGGGAGTCCACCAATGCCTGCGCCATGGTGTCTTTCCACTTGACGGCCCGGATCTGCGGATTGGCATTGGGGAACGGCATGCCATCCCCCGGAGCGCCCGGGTTGGCGGAGGCCAGTTCAACATCGGTCCGGGCGTGGGGAATGTCCACTTCCGGGTCGTGGCAGCCATAGCACTTGAGCTTTTCGCCCTCCTCCAGGCGCAGTGGCTGCGGATGCTGCATCAGGTAGTTGTAGTTGTAATCCGGCGCGGCAATCAGATCCACCCGCTTGCCGTACTTGTTCACCACCTCAAAGCTGAAGTTGGTGTCCGCCGGCACCTTGACCATGGCAGAGCCGTCCGGTTCGACCATGGCGTAGGACAGCACATCGTAGAGAATCCGGTTTCCGGAACCCACCAGCGGTGTCAGGCCCAGTGGCGGTTGCGGACCATCGGGTGGGTTCAGGATCTCATCGGTCAGGATGGCCTGCTCCAGTTCCGGGGGAATCTGGCGTACGCCAACAGCCCGGATGAACCGCTCGGAGCGATCATCCGGACGGGTCAAGCTCGGATCGCGGCGGGTCTCGATACCGCCATCGTACAGTTCGGCCATGTCGGCGCCGTCCAGATCGTAGATGCTGCGGATCTCGAACAGAGCGGTGTTGTCTTCGAGTTGCAGGTCATGGCGCTCACCGGTGTAAGGCTCGGCCAGCTCGTTTCGGTCCACAATGACGATGTCGGTGTAGAGCGCCTGCTTGTGGCCTTGTACCACCGGCAGCCGGGTGTTCTCGGCGGGATCCATCATCCAGATGCCGTATCGGGGCTCGCCCAGGTCCTCGGTGGTGGCGCTGCCCTCACAGGGAGTGCTGGTGGTGCCATCGGTGGTCAGGCACTGCGCCCAACTGGCCAGAAGGCGGGCAGAGCCGTCGTTGTAGGGCGCAACGGCGCTGTACCAGCCGTTCGGGGACACCTGATTGGGGTAGAAATTCACCAGCCCTGGAGTCATGGATTCCTCGGCTTCACCGATGACGCTCTCGTCCACGGGCTTGCCGACGGCAAAGAAATTCTTGCTGTTGATCTTGATCACATCGCCGCCGTAGATCGGGTTGTAGATGTGGCGCATGATGGTCAGAAGGTTGCCGTCATCCAGGGGAATAGGATCCATGTAATGAACGAAGGAGGCATCCGAGAACTCCTCGCTCAGGCTGCCGAAGTAACGGTGCACGTTACCGCCGGCCGGCGTGATGCGGTACATACTCAGAACGTCTTCCACGAACACCCGCTCACCCTCGACTTCACCGGCCAGGGAGGCACTGCACTTGTCTTCCACGGTCCAGTCCTTGGGTTGTTCCAGGCCGGACGGAAAGCCATTGCCGTTGCCCTGACCATAGCCGCCGCCGTGGGGCTGCTGGTTGAAATTCGGATCGTCGATATTCTCCAGGGTACAGTCGGTCAGGGATTCATAGATGCGGCCGAACCGGATGAAGACTACGTGCCCGTCATTCATGGTGCTGGGCTCGATATCGTGAAATTCACCGAAGGTGATCTGAACCACTTCGCTGCCGTCCGGTTTGACTGAGTGCAGCAGGGAAGCCGGCTCATCGAAGTCGGTCAGGTACTCGCGCAAGTCCAGCTTCTGCCAATCGCCCCGGGAATGCTGGCGGCTGGAGGAGAAGATGATCCGGCCTTCATTGGTGTAGGTGGGGTTGGTGTCCTCACCGGCATTGGCCACCAGATCGTCCTCGAAGATCCGGCGCACCTTACCGGTGGCGAAGGTGTACTCGAAAATGTTCCAGGTGAAGTTGTCCGGGCTGTCCGCCGGGCCATGAGCGGCAAAGACCATTCGCTCGCCGTCTGGCGAGACGTCCAGATCCTTGACGTCATAGTCACCGCCGAAATACCCCGCCAGCACGTGGCGTTCGTCCGAACTGAGAGCAATGCGGTCCCGCACCATCAGCTTTGCCCCGGGCTTGAACGCATAGGGTGCTCGGGGGTCCAGCGGCGGCCGGGCATTGACCGAGGCGGTCTCACCCATGTCCGGGTAGTCCCGGACCACATAGGCAAAAGGACGATCGGAAAGAATGTCCTCCTGCCCTTCGCTGATCTGTCCCTCAAAACATCCGGTCAGCCCGACCAGTCCGAGGCTGGCCAGGGCCAGGAGGCGCAATCCGCTGCTTAATCCGATCATGATGTCTCTCTCCACCTGCACATCCGGTGCACCGGCACCCGGCGGTGGCCGGGCCCGGTGCTTTCATCAACCAGGCATGAAATCAAACTTGTAATTGACGGGGGTGGCCGCCACGTCTTCCGGGCCAAACGAGATCATCTGGATCCGCGCCAGTAGTTTCAGCTCCAGGCGCTGATCGCCCAGCTGGCTGTCCACCAGCTCGATGCTGGAGATGCTGCCGTCCGGTTCGATCACGATGTGGAAAACAAACTTGCCCTGCAGTCCGGGATCGCTGCGCAATGCCCGGTTGTAGAGCGCGTAGATGGCCCCCTTGTGCTGCTCGAACACCCGCCGGATGGATTCCATGTCCCGGCCACCGGCCACCGTCGAGCTGCGCGAACCACCGTTGCCACTGGCACCGCTGCCACCACCGGAGCCGTCGCCGATGGGGCTTTCCACCGCCGTGGAACCTTTGCCCGCCAGTTGGGTGCCGGAACCGGTATCGTTCATCACCGAGCTGTTCACACCACCACTGGTCTCGTTGGCCGAAGTAGCCCCCAGTACCGAGCGGGCGGCCTTGGCGGCAGCGCCGGTATTCACGTTGGTGTTCTCGGCCTGGAGCTTGGCCACGTCAGTGGAGCTGCGCAGGGCTGACAGTTCCTTGGAGAACGCCGCGACGCCCATCCTGGAAACCTTTTCCCGGGCTTTTTTCACTTCCTTGGCCGGTGCCGGCTCCGGAGCCGCCTTCTTGGCCTCGCTGGGCTCGGCTTTGTCTTCCTGCTTCACCGGTTCGGGCGGTGGAGGCGGTGGGGCCACCTTGCGTTGTTCGATCAGGACCTTGGCCAGAGTCGGGGGCACCCGCTCCTTTTCCTCCCGGTCGATTTCCGGCAGCGGCAGCCAGGGGAAAATCACCGCCAGCAGCAGGAGCAGCAGCAACAAACGCTTGAGAATGCGTTTGAAGCGGCTGTCCTCGTCACCACTGGCGTCCCAGGGCAATGAAAAGTCGTGGGGTGTTGCTGTCATTGCTGTCATCGATTCCCTCCTGTCATGCGCCGCTGCTGCCGGATACCCGTGAAACAGCCATGGAGAGGTCCCGATAGTCCGCCTTGGCGCAGGTCAGCATCACTCGCTTGAGCAGCGCGTAGGGAATTTCATGGTCACCGAGGATGGTCACGGCACGCCCAAGGCTCTTCTCCCGCTCGGTCAGTTCTGCGCGCTTGTTGGCCTGGAACATCAGCTCTTCCATCAGGCCATCAATCAGGCCATCGGACGCGATCACCTCATTCAGGGTGGCGACCGGGCGACCATCCACCAGGATGTCCTCTTCGGTAATCGTCACCACAGTGGTTTCTTTCGGCCGCTCCTCTGCGGTGGAGTCCGGCAGGGAAACGTCGTTGACCTTGATCAGCTGGTTTGCCCCGGAGTTCAGCAACAGGAAGAACACCAGGATGGTGAAGATATCCATGAGCGAGACCAGGTTGAGCTTGGCCGGCTTCATGAAGGTTTTGGCGCTGCCCTGCAGGCCGAAAGAAGTGAACTTGTCATTCGCGCTCATGACTTACCCCCCTTCTCTGGCGCATCTCCCAGGGAGATTTCCGGGAACAGCTCGACATCCACCGCTTCGGCTACCACTACGGTCTTGGCAACCCGCAGGGTATCCATGGTGGACACCAGGGACTGGTAGGTCACGCCCGGCTCGGACAGCAGCAGGGCATCATTCTTGGCGATGTTCTTCGCCGCCAGCCGACGTTTGATCTCCTGCAACACCTCGGAGAGGGTGCGGAAATCGTGACGGGCTTCGCCGCCCTCGGCTTCCGGCTCAATCTTGTCGATGGTCTTGACCAGATTACCGCTGGGGTAATAGACCTCGATGCCGGACTCCCGCACCACCACTTCCAGTTGCCGGTTCTCCTCGGCACTGGCGGTCTGGGCGCCGGTCAGGTCGGGCAGATTGAGCTCCAGAATCGAGATATGGTTGAACACCATACTCATCAGCAGTACCGGCACCAGCACGATCATGAGATTCATGAACGCCGTGATGTCGATATCCGCCTCTTCCTGTTCTCTGCGTTTTGTAAACATAAGGAATTACCCGCTGTGATCAGGCGTCGGACTCACGCGTGTTAACAGAGCGACGGTTGCTGCGAACGATGGTGTTCAGGGCCTTCACACCGGCCATTTCGATGCTCTCGACGATTTCCAGGGTCTTGTTCTGCAACAGGGAGTGGATCAGCAGCAGCGGGATCGCCGCGATTAGGCCGAAAGCCGTGGTGTTCATGGCCACGGAGATGGACTGGGACAGCAGCGTCGCCTTGTCCGCCGGATCGGCGTTGGCAACGGCGGTAAAGGCGGCAATCAGACCGATGATGGTACCGAGCAGCCCCAGCAGGGTGGAGACGTTGGCCAGGATGGAGAGGTAGTTGGTGCGCTTGGACAGGCGCGGAATGCTCTCCATCACGCCTTCCTGCATGGCGGCGTGGATGTCGTCCCGGCGCGGGGAGGCTCGCATGGTGTCGAGACCGACGGAAATCAGACGGGAAATTGCGGAGGTGCCGGACTGGGCCGCCTGCTCTGCCTGATCGAATTTGTTTTCATTCATCAGCGGCAGCAGCTCGCTGTAGGCGGCGCGGTTGGACTGGTAGGCCCGTTTGAGGAACAACCAGCGCTCAACGGCAATAGCCAGACCAATAATCAGGACCAGCGCGATCGGGAACATGAAGGCGCCGCCTTCCTGGAAGAATGAAACAATGCTTGTGTAAACGTTCATGGCAGGTCTCCAGACTTTTCTTTTCGTTCGGTTGCAGATTTTCAGTTAGTGCTTTGCCCCGCAGGCCCGGCCGGGGCCTCCAGGGAAAGTTCGTCGTAGAAGCGCATGGTCCGGGCGTGAATATCCCGATCCACCACTTCGAATACCCGGCCCGACACGGAAGTGATCGAGCGGTACAGGTTGTCCGGCCCCTCCGGTGGCTTCCAGGGGATGAAGTAACTCACCGACGGCTGTTCCTTGTCGCCGACAAAGGAACTCTCCAGATCGATGGACTCCTGGGCGCTGGCCGGAGCCACCATGGCGCCACCCAGGCAAAGGGTTGCCGCGATGAGCCAACCGGCCCTTGGATTCAGCATTCCCATGGCACTCTCCTAGCCTTGTTCTTCGGTTTCCGGGGAGTCCCCGTTGGTGGCGCCCGCGGAGACCGCCTCGCCTTCGGCGCCCTGCTCGTCAGGTACCTCCGGCTCCGGGGGCGGGTTATCGATGAAACTTGTTTCAATGCCGGTCCGGCGGCGGATCTCGATGAGCCAGTCCGCCACTTTCGGGTCCGAGCCGCCGGTCAGGAAGTCGTAGGCCTCGTAATGGGGCTGGGCCTCCTCCGGCCGGTTCATATACAGGTCATAGAGGATCGCCAGGTTCAGGTGCGCCTCGGGAAAGTCGTTCCAGGTTTTCAGGGCCGCCAGATACGCGTCCCGGGCTTTGGCAAATTCACCCTGGCGTCGTTCGAACATCGCCTGTTTCAGGTAGGCGTTGACGTTGACCGGATTCACCGCCAGCGCCTTCTGGTAGTACTCCCGGGCCTTTTCGGGCTTCTCCCGCTGTTCGGCGAGCTCGGCCAGCTTCACCCAGGGACCGGAGAGTTCCGGAAAATCCTTGGTCATGGCCCAGAAGCCCTTGCGGGCCATGCGCAGATCACCGTCTTTCATCAGGGCCATGGCATCGGCAAAATCAGTCCGGGCCTCCGGCGGGACCGGCGCCGGCTGCCGGGTGTACGGGTTCGGTGCCGGCACATAGGGAATCTTCTTGCCCTGGGCATCGTAGGCCTGTTGCGGCAGGAACACGCCGCCCGTACTCCCGGCCAGATCATCCTGCGCGGCGGGCCCGGATTCGACCACTTTCGCCCCGGATTCGGTCTGCTTGACCGGCAGGACCCCGGCGCAACCGGAGAGCAGGGTCAACACCAGCAACGCTGCCGGGGTGGATGCCTTAACGGATGCCATCGCCATACGCCACCTTTACTTCCTGTTTGTCGAACCGGGCGGGGTTGAGCCTGGCCATCGCCTCGAAACTCCGCTCGATCCAGGGATTGAATGTGCCGCTCCATGAGCGCCCGATGTTGGCCTGGTGCACCTCGATGGCCAGGTCCTCGAACGGAATAGCCTCTTCTTCCAGCACCAGTTCGTATTGCATGGCTTCCAGCTGGCTCAGGCCGCTGGGCCGCGGCGCGTCCATCAACTCCCGGGCAAATTGCCCGTAGAGATCGGCAATATTGAAAGTGGCCCGGGTGGTCTGGTCGAGCACGCCGTAGTCGGCCGCCTGCTGGTAACGGTCCAGGGCGTTCTGGAGTTTCTCGTTCTTGCGCGGAATGCTCTTGTTGAGCGGGTGCCTCAGGCGCACGCGATCAAACTCGATGCGCCAGTAGTCGCCGTACTTGTTGTTGGCCCACGCCGCCAGCCAGGCGGAGCGATCCGACTGCCAGTTCTCCGGAGCCTTGTTGTGGCCGTCGATCACCCGGCGCAGCCAGTACAGGTGGCGGTTGTAATCATCTTGGCGTTCGTACAGGTAGGCCACGTGGTAACGGGCTTCCATGCGGGTATCGAACGGTTCCTCGTAGTCGAAGGCCCACTTCTTGAAGTACTCCAGAGCCTGGTCCTCGTTGCCGGCTTTCTCATACAACTCCGCCGCCAGGAACAGGGCATCCCGGCGCACGTCGGCGCGGTCGTCGGTCCGGTAGATCTGTTCGTACTCGGTGGCGGCCATATGCCACTGCTCGTCCTGTTCGTAGGTCCAGGCAATTTTCTGATCCAGGTCCCTGGCCAGCTTGTGGTTCGGGAACAGGCGGCGAAGCTCCAGCATCTCGGTCAGCGCCGGCTCCCATTCCTCCAGGGTCAGCAGGTGAGTGGCGGCATCAAACTGTGCCACTACGCGGACATCGGTCTTCGGAGCAACTGCCTTGATGCGCAGGAAGTGGTCAATGGCACCTTCCAGGTCCTTGGCGGCCAGGGCCTGTTCACCCTGCTTGTAGATGGTGACGGCCATGCGCTCGGTAACCGCCTTGAACTCGGGATCGTCCAGGTCGATGTAACGCAGCTGGTTGTGGTAGCCTTCCTCGGCTGCGGCGAAGTCTGCCAGTTCGTACTGACTGTGAGCGATGACACCCCAGGCGGTGCGGTTGAGCTCGCGATCCACCTCGCCGGCGCGGCTGACGATACTGGTGGCCACTTCCAGGGCTTTTTCGTAACGGCCCAGGGCAAACAGTTCTTCCGAGGTCTTGGCCAGCACGGCGCCGGAGCGTTCGTCATCCCGAAACGTCTGCACGAATCGCAGCTGGCTCTCGACACCCTTGCTGCGCCAGTCACGGAGCCGCTCGCTGTCCTTACCGGATTGAGCCATCAAACGCTCGGCCTCTTTCTGGTAGGCGATTATGGCAGCGTAGCCGGCGTCGGCACCGAACTCGGAATTGCCGAACTCGTAGGCAGTGCGCTCATAGTGGGTGATGGCGGTGCGGTAATCGCCCCCATCGAAGGCCGCCTCGGCACGCATGTAGACCATTTCCGGGACTTTCGGGTCGTTCGGGAAAGTCTGCTCAAACTCGCCGTAGAACTGGGCGGCTTTCAAGAAACTGGTCTGGCGTTTGGACTCGGTGGCTGCCACGACAGACGCCTTGATCGCGCCATCCGCCAGCTCCCGGGTCAGGCGCTGGCCGGTGGCGTGGTAGTGCCGGGCCAGTTCGTCGATGAAGGTCTTCAGGTTGGGAATGACCTTGGCTTTCACCTCCGCCGGTTTGGTTTTCCAGAACTTGGAGTGAACACCGTAGTTGCGGACGTAGTTCTCTTTCTCTGGCAGCACCTGCTGGGAGAACTCGCCATCGACATAGGCACGGATCATCTCGGCATGCATCTCCGGCGCCCGCTCGGAATCCGGGTTCTGCACCACGAAGGCCCGGAACGAGGACGCCGAATCCTCATACCGTTCCTTCTCCAGGTAATGCTGGCCAAGGCTGGAATAGAGAATCCAGGTGTATTTCTTCGCCTCCGGCCGGTTGGCAAACATGCTGTCGATCTTGGAGGAGCCGCCGGCATAGGCCAGCCCCACGCTCATGATGCGCAGGGTGTCGTCCACCAGGGAGCGGTTGACCTTGTCCAGCTTCTCGATCTTGCCGTCCTCGGGCACCAGCCGGTCGAGGACACGGGAGAAGGACATCAGGCTCTGGTTGTAATCGGACAGTTTGTACTGGGACCAGCCAAGCAGATACCACGAGTTGTTCAGGAACGCGGATTCCTCGCCGATGGCCACCACCGAACGGTAGGCCTGCTCCGCCTGCTCGTACTCCTCGTGCCGGAAGTGGATGTCGCCCTTGCGGAAATACACCTCCGCCAGCCGCCGGGAATGCGGATGCTCGGTAATGAATTCCTCCAGCACGGCCTTGGCTTCCTGGTCGCGGCCATCGAGGTCATAGGCCTTGGCCAGCTGGTACATGGCCTCGGCATTGCGCTCGGAGTCCGGGTACTTGTTGAGCAGTTGATGATAGGCGGTAATCGCTTCCGGGAAGTAGCCATCCTCGCCCGGCATCACGCCGCGAAGCTGGTCGTAATCCCCCTCCAACATGTACACGCTGGCAATGCGGCGTTCGATCTGTTCGTACAGGCGCCGGTCCTCGATGGTTTCCAGCAGTTCCCGGTATTCGCGACGCACGTCTTCATGCATTACCCTCGGCAGCGGCACATCTTCCAGCGGTTTTTGTTCCTTCTGGAGACTGGCAATCGTCGAGGGATTCTGGAAAGTGCCGCAGCCGCTGACCATGACCGCCAGGATGAGGAGACTAGATCGTTTCATCGCTGCTTCCCTCCTCTGGAGACGGTTGGCTTTGCGCCTGTTCGGGACCTGGATCGGCAGGCACTTCCTCATCCGGGTTCAGTGTCTGCAGGGACCGGTCCAGAATTCGCACCTTGGCCAGCTGGGCTTCCACCTGGTACTGCTTGAGCCGCTGTTCGTGGATATCCAGCTCGGTGGTCACCAGCGCCAGCATGACGTCTTCCAGACGGGCGATCAGGCTTTCGGTCTGGACCAGGCGGGCGTCGACCTCGGCCATCATGCGACTGACCGACTGCTGAAAATAGCTGTTGTCCGAGAGTGCCTTGCTGCCCTGCAGCGCGGCCAGAGCGCTTTCGGCCCGGGTGATTTCGAAGGTGAGCTCCTCCAGCAGCCACTCGATGGACTCGCGCTTGTCCTCCGGCAGTCCGGCCAGGCGGACCTTCAAGGCCTCGCGGCGATCCCGGGCATCGCCCAGGGAACGGGAAATCAGGCGCACGCGATCGCCGTGGCTCGGGCCATCGGCACTGCCGGCCCGGGCGGCCATGATGGTGTCAAAATCGGATCGGCGCTCTTTCCAGTGCTCGAGGTTGTTGCGAATGGCGTACAGATCCCGCAGATCCTTCAGTACTGACTGGAAACTGTGGTCCGACATCAGTTCCACCAGGAACGGCGAGAGACGGTTGACCGCTACCGCCGGCGCCTTGCCGAACCAGTCGCTCTCGTCCAGGACGTCATCGAGGTTACGGACGAACAGTTCCAGCACATCCGCATCCTGCAGGGTCTCGCGCGCGATTTTTAGCTGATTCAGGGTGGACCGGAACTGGCGATCGGCGGAAATGAAATCCGTGGCAGCACGGCCCTCCAGGCCCATACGTTCATACACGTGAGGGCGTAGAAGAATCGCCTCCTGCACTTCCGGCAGAGCCCGGGAGCGGGTGGTCAGCACATCAAGCGGTGCCAGGGCACGCCGGAATTCGCCGGCATTGATCGCCATCCAGCTGGCGCCCAGCAGGCCTCGGTTGGAGTAGGCACCGGTGGTGTTGATGCTGGCCAACTGCAATCCTGCGTTCAGGCTGTCCTCGTGGCTGGCATAGACATGGGCCAGAGCCATGCGTGCACGGTCTGCCAGACGCTGCAGTTCGGCAGACCCGTCGTTAAGTTCCAGGACACGGTTCAGGGCCCCGATAGCATCGCTGGTGCGGCCCTGCCCTTCCAGGGCAATGGCGAGGTTGAAGTAAAAATAGGGCGCGTAGGGGCTGTCCTCCCTGATGGTATCAGCCACGGCCTTGCCGGCATCCAGGTAGCCCAGCTTCACATTGACCAGTGCCGCCAGGTAGCGGTACTCGGCATCTACGCTATCGGGCAGCTCACCGCGGATCTGGTTCAGGTTGCGGGCAGCGGTGTCGGCCTCACCGCGCAGATACTGCATCTTGCCCAGGAAGAAACGGGCCCGGTTGCGCACCGGCTCGCTGAGGTTACTTCCCGCGAGGCGGTCAAAGATGGATTCGGCCTGCTCATCCAGGCCATAGGACAGACTGACACCGCCCTTGAGCAGTTCCGGGTAGGTGCCGTGGTTGGCAATGCCACCATGCTCCTCGGCCCAGGCGTACTCGACCAGGGTTTGGAAGTAGTTCTGCTGGTAGTACTGGAACAGGACCGCTCCGTACTTGAGGTCCCGGGCTTCGGTTTCGGAAGCCGAAACCATCGTTGCCGAGGATAATGCGAGCATCAGTGCCGCCACCGTCCGGAGGGATTTTGCCTGCTGAAGTGCGCGCCGGAGAATCATGGCTTACCACTCCCGAACCATGAATTCGGGCTGCTGACGGGCTTCGGCGTCAGCCACGGCCAGTTCGACGAACTTCGGGCCCTGCTCCTTGGTAAACTTCAGGCTGCTGCCACGCTTGTACTCCCGGCCATTGGGCCCCTGGCCGACGAAAAATGCGGACAAGGTGTGCTGACCAGGGCTCAGATTGCCCAGGTACAACTGGTGTTTGCCGCCCTTCGCAAGGGCCTGGCGCTCTTCGGCACTGTACAGGTAGGTGGACACCACCTGGTTATCCAGGCGAAGCTCGACCCCCTCAAGGCGGAAATATTCTCCGACGTTCAGGGAAACGAAGACGTGTAACCGGGTATTGGCCGGGAACAACAGATCTTCCTCAAGCACCCGGAGATCCTTGTTCAGGGTAACGACGGTCTGCTTGAGGTCCTGGATATCCCTGGACAGCTCGTTCACCGCCCGCTGCGCCCGCTCCCGGCTTTCCCGGACGGACAGCGGAGTCTCAATGATACGATCCAGGGCCACGCCTGCTGCGGATTCCTTCGGGCCTCCGGCTGCCGGTTCGGCGGCATAGGCGGGCCCGCCTGCGAGAATCAGGCACAGCAATACCAGATCCCCAAAACGGCTCCGCAAGCTGGTGCCGAAAGCACCGCACAGTCCATTTTCAGATTGAAAAGCCACCATCCTGCTCCTGCGCCGGCTTTCCATGGGCATACGCCGACAACGCTTGATGAACATTCAGGGGACTGACTTTTGAGTTCTCTGGCCTGGTTTCCGGAGGCTCTTTTTCGCGGCCCTTTTTACTGAAAAGCGGTCAGATTTCTTTTTGGGATGTTTCGATCGTCAAATAATGTGAAATACGCTAGCACAGCTTCGCAGAATAGGAATGAAGGATTTGACCCGTGATTTTGTTTCTGTGGAGACCTTCTCAAAAAACCGAAGCGACAGTTGCCCAACGCCGGAATGGCGACCAAAGTTCCCAGCAATTCGGAATTTTTTTGTTTAAAAACATTTATTTACATTGTTTAACGCATTTTAACATTTGACGCGAGTAGTCAATCTGGTGATCAGGATGACGTGCAGAACCACATCTCGATTGACCCGGTCTCTCCGGGGCAATTTCAGAAATCCGTCGGTGCCGGCAGTGTTCACGACGCTCTTGCTGGCCGCGGGAACCTGTCCCGGGGTGTCACAGGCTGCGGATCCCGCCCCTGTCCTGGAGGTCGCGGATCCATTTATCGAACTGCACACAGCACCAGGCCGGGGCTATCCGGTTTTTCATGTGATTGAGAAGGGCGAGCGGGTCGAGCTGCTGAAACGGAAAACCAACTGGTACAAGGTGAAAGCAGTTTCCGGCGAAACCGGGTGGACCAAGGCCGCGCAGCTGGGTCGCACCCTGCAACCGACAGGCCTTCCCGCGGATCTCCCGGAGGTCACCCATGGCCAGTACCTGGAATCGAGCTGGCGAGTGGGCTTTACCGCCGGCATGTTCGAAGAATCCCCGAGCTTCAGCCTGACCGCCGGCTACCGCCCCCTGACCTGGCTCGGCGCCGAGCTGGAGGCGGGCAAGATCTATAACCAGTCCGTGACCAGCGACTACTACGGGGCCAACCTGGTGATCGAGCCCCTGCATCAGTGGTCTCTTACTCCCTATGCCGTCGCCGGCTACAGCCAGTTCTCTTTTGACGCCCGGCAGAAAGTGCTGTTGAGCGACCTCGGCGATGCCGATGGCGTCACGTTTGGCGGCGGGTTGGGTTACTACATTGGCAGGAATTTCCTGATCCGGGCCGAGTATCGGGTGTACTCGGTGTCATCCAACTCTGACAGCACAGGTCTAAGCGAATGGAAAATCGGTCTCAACACCTTCTTTTGAGCGCCCGCAAGCCGCGGGTCATCAGTACTGCGCTGTTAACCGGCCTGCTGACCCTGTCGCCAATGGCTCCGGCGCAGGCGCAGGAGGAGGGCTCGGCGCCGGTGCAGGTCATCGAGCCTGACATCGAGCCCAGGAATATCAGCGAAGCGGATATTGATTCGGAGTTCTTCGAGGTGGGCGCCTTTGCCGGGATGCTGACGATCGATAATTTCAGCAGTGAACCCCTTGTTGGCGTCAGCGCCGCATTCCACGCCACCGAGGATTTCTTCCTGCAGTTCAATTACGGCATGAGCGAAGCCGGCCTGACCTCCTTCGAGGAGCTCAGCGGCGCCAATGTCCGGCTGCTGACGGACGATGACCGGGACTACAGCTACTATGATTTCCTGGTGGGGTACAACATCTTTCCAGGGGAGATCTTCTTCAGCGATTCGCTGACCTTCAACTCGGCGTTCTACCTGGTCGGTGGCGTAGGCAACACCGAGTTCGGTGGAGAGAGTAATTTCACCACCACCGTCGGGACCGGGTTTCGCATCGTGCTGCTGGACTGGCTGACGGTCCACGTCGACTTCCGTGACCACATGTTCAACAGCGACCTGATCCGCGAATCCCAGCTGACCCACAACATCGAGCTGTCTTCAGGCATCACCCTGTTCTTCTGATCCCTGCCCAGCCCAAACAAGGGGCCAGCGCTCAGCGCTGGCCCAGGTCCTCGAAAAAGGCCCTGGTATCGGCACGAATTTCGTCGAGCCGGGCGTCCCACTGATCCCGGTACTGCGCCCAGGTTTCACTGCTGAGACGGGACAGGTTCTCTCCCGCTTCGGCAACCGCCCGGGTCGCGTCAGCCAGGTTCTCTGCCGTCGGCTCGTCCAGGGCTTCGGCCTTCTGATCCAGATCCCGTGAGGCCTGCTCCAGAATCACCCGGTCTTCCTGGGGGGCCTGGTCGTTATCCTCCAGCGAGTCGTTCAGGGACTCTTCGAGGTCTTTCATCGCCTCCTGGAGCGCCTCGGCGAAGTCTTTCATGGCACTCTCAGCCCGAATCCGGAGCTCGTCCGAGTAGGCTTCCAGGTCCCGAGACAGCTCGTTCATTCGAGCTTCAAGATCTTCCGAGGATCGTGAGAAGCTGGCGGAAAGCTTCTCGCCCAGACTGTTGATCTGGCCTATCAGGCCACTGAACGGGGAAGGGTTGAGAATGGCGTCGCCGGTGCGCTGGTAATCCACCAGCCATCCTTCTGTGGTCGACACCAGGTAAGTGACCAGCTCCAGCCGCTCGCCTTCCGAACCTTCCTCCGGCGGCAGGCGGGTAACAATGGTGGCTTCCCGCTCCTCGATGACCACCCGACCGAAGGAAGGTACGGCATTGGTCCAGTCACGCTTGTAGGCATCAAACCGCGCTTCGTCAGTCAGGGTGGAGAGCTTCAACACATCACCTACATCGTTTTCTGCCATGGCCTGCCAGAAGGCAGCGGCCACTTCCTGCGGGGTTTCGGGTTTACTGCATCCGGCCAGCACCAGCAGTCCTGCCGCCAGTACCAGCCATCGGAGTCGGGAAAACATCATTGCGTACATCCTTCAGTCAAATCGATCGCAATGATACAACGACAGTGTCCCGTCTGGGTAATTCGCTGACCTGCTGAGCCACTGAGGGCGCGAATTACCCAGACGGGACACTACGGGTCAGTTCCGCCAGTTCCTCGTCAAACACCCGGCGGTTCTCACTGTAATCCACGGGCACATCCACCAGATGCACACCACCGGCAGCCAGGGCGCGCTCCAGGGTCGGGCGCAGATCTTCGGTGCGGGCAACCCGGTGACCGGTGGCGCCATAGGATTCGGCGTATTTCACGAAGTCCGGATTGCGGTAATCCAGTCCGAAATCGGCCAGGCCTTCCTGGGCCTGCTTCCACTTGATCATGCCATAGGCGCTGTCATTGATGATCAGTACCACCAGGTTGAGGTCCAATCGGACCGCCGTCTCCAGCTCCTGGCTATTCATCATGAAGCCGCCATCGCCGCAGATGGCCATCACCTTCAGGTCCTGATACAGCATGGACGCCATCATGGCGCTGGGCAGGCCGGCGCCCATGGAGGCCAGCGCGTTGTCGAGCAGCACGGTGTTGTTGTCGTAAGCAGGATAGTTGCGGGCGAACCAGAGCTTGTACATGCCATTATCCAGGGCAATGATGCCATCCTCCGGCATCACCGCCCGCACCTCGTGGACGATGCGCTGGGGAATCACCGGGAAGCGGTCGTTCTCAGCCTTGTCCCGCAGGTGCCGGTCGACGGCGGCCTTAACCTCCATGAACCAGCTGAAGTCGTGGTTGTGACAGATGCCGCAGTTCTCCGCCATGTACTCAACGCTGTTGGCGATGTCCCCGACCACCTCATGCTGTGGGAAGTACACCGGGTCCACATCCGCCCCGGAAAAGTTCACATGGATGACCTTCTTTCCACCCGGCCGCATGAAGAACGGCGGCTTCTCCACCACATCGTGACCGACATTGATCACCAGGTCCGCATGGTCGATGGCCCGGTGCACAAAGTCTCCCGCCGACAGTGCGGCATTACCCAGGTACCGGGGATGGCGCTCGTCGACCACGCCCTTGCCCATCTGTGTGGTAAAGAACGGGATGTTGGTGGTGTTCACCAGATGGATCAGTGCCTGGGAGACCCGTTTCCGGTTGGCACCGGCCCCGATCATGATCAGCGGGTGCTTTGCCTCGCGGAGCATGTCGCAGGCAATCTCCAGGCTCTTCTGGCTAGCCGAGGGGCGCCGGGCATCACTGGGTGCGAAGATGTGGGTGTCCGGAGCCGGCTCTTCGGCGGCGATGTCCTCCGGCAGTTCCAGATGCACCGCCCCGGGGCGCTCCTCGGAGGCCAGCCGGAAGGCTTCCCGGACCTTGGCCGGGATGGTATTGGCGTTGGAGATCTGGCGGGTGTACTTGGTCAGCGGCCGCATCAGGTCCACCACGTCGAGGATCTGGAACAGGCCCTGCTTGGAGGATTTGATCGGCTTCTGCCCGGAGATCATCATCATGGGCATGCCGCCGAGCTGGGCATAGGCGGCGGCCGTGACCAGATTGGTGGCACCCGGCCCAAGGGTGGACAGGCAGACCCCGACCCGGCCGGTCAGGCGGCCATAGGTGGCGGCCATGAAACCCGCCGCCTGTTCGTGGCGGTTGAGGATCAACTGGATGTCGCTCTCCCGGAGCGCTTCCAGCAGGTCCAGGTTCTCCTCACCCGGTACTGCGAAGATGTATTTGACGCCCTCGTTCTCCAGGGCCCGGACGAACAGTTCCGCCCCGTTACGCGGCGTGGTTTGCGCGTTGGTCATACTCTGCTTCCCCGTCAGGCCAATTTGCCTCCGAGCATGGCATTCTTCTCGCTCGCTGCAGGTACTCAGTCGGTCCGGGGAGGTTCGGCCTGGAGACTGTCCGCGGGCACCCGGTCCACGCCCCAACTCCGGTAAATACCTTCGAGGACCCGGTTCAGTTCATCCTGACTGACATCTGCCGGCTCACCACGCTCCAGAGGATCGAAATGAAAGATATAAAGTCGTGAGCTGAACTGCTCGAACGGCAGCGACGACTCGCCAAACCGCTCGCCATGGCCGGCGGTGCTAACCTGCACGTCATCGCCCCAGTTCTGGCCACTGTCGTTGTTGGGATTGAAGAAATAGACCCGCATTTCCCCCTCGGGGTCCAACGCCACCCGCAGGATGGTGATGGCGTGCCAGCCGATGAACCGGGCGGCACTGTCGGTGACGGCAATGCCGGCGGGTTGGGGATGGATCAGGGGCTGATTGCCGTTGTAGTAGGGGTGGTAGCTAGCGTAGAAATGGCGGATGAAGCCCTCCGGGTTATCCAGCTTGCCGGTCCCCACATCCACATTGATGGAAAAACCGCGACCGGCGGACCAGCCATGGAATTCCGGATTCACCCATCGGTGCGGATCGCCCTCGCGGTCGGCACAGAGTCGACCCATTTCTGCATAGATGCGATCCAGGTGCGGCACCACCACCAGGGACACCGGATCGAGATCGAGAGTGACCTCTGAAGCCACGCCACCGGCACTTTGCGCCGAGGACACCGGCTTGCCTTCGAAGTGCATGATGATTTCATTGTCCCGGGCCGCCCAGGCCACCATCTGCAGCAGGTAATCCGGGTCGTTGTAGGCCCACATCGACAGGGCCCGGGCCGACTGACAGGTAGGGTTGTTGCCCTGACCGACGCCCAGAGGCTGGCCCAGCATGTTCAACACGCCCTGGATCAGCCAGGCAGCGGGCTGCGGGTGGTAGCCATAGGCCAGTTGCAGGCGCTCGCGGGCCTCCGGACACAGGGACAAGCGGACCTGGCGCCAAAGCGCCGGGGCCACCGGGGGCTGGTACAGGATGCCCCGTTCCAGCATCAGGGCCAGACCATACAGACCCTGGGCGGTCTCCGGGAAAATACCCTCCCGGATCAGGGTGTGGACCAGTTCCCTATAGCACAGCAGGCAATCACGGCCGGTACTGGACAGGCCCAGGGCCTCGCTTAGCAGCGCATCCTGGTCTTCCAGGATAAAACGCACGAACGCGGCGTGATACGGCGACACCAGGCCAGTGTCGTGCATGGACCGGGCAAACCCGGTGGCTTCGTTCTGCAAGGCCTGACCATCCATCGACTCCAGCCGTTGCCCATAGACCAGGGTACCTGGATCCTCACTGCACGCTCGGGTCGGGCCGTAGAGGCTGGAGATCAGCCGGTCCGCTCCCCGGCCTGCGCTGCCAAGATCGGCGTTCGGTTCAGCCCGGCACAGGGCGATCTGGGTGATCATCCGGCGCACATCGGTAACCTGTATTGGCCGCTGTTGCAGGATGCGCCAGATCTCCTCGATCAGACTGTCGATCACATGCTCGTAACCAATATGTTCCGCCACGTACTGGACAACGGCCTGGCTGATCAAAGCCAGCTTGCCCTGCTCTCGCTCGGCTTCGCCGGTCATACCGAACAGCAGGCCAAGATTGATGGCAAGTACCTGGGTCAGGTAATGGTGAGCCTGTTCTGAGGAGACCGAAGGGTGCAGATAGAGCCCCCGAGCCACCGCCAGCAGGCGCAGCTCGCTGAACGCCTCAACCACTACGGTATCGGTGTTCGTGCTCTGAAGGGCGTGGGTGGTCAGCGACGGCAGCAGGATGCCCGGCTCAGCCCAGTCGGTGCCGGCGAAGACACCCGCCTGCTCCAGCCGTTGCGCCCGCTCCTCAATGGCCTGGCAGCCACCCGGCTGCAAAAGCACCCTGCGGGCAATATCAAATACCCGCGGGAGCTTGCCGGCCCTGGCAAAGGACCGGCTTTCTTCAAGAGCCTGGATCGACTCATCAAGTCTTTGCACCAGCTTGTCAAAGTTCACTGCCGGTGCTGCACTGCCCGATTGGTGATCGTTCAAACGACGCTCTCCTGAGGGCCTGCACCAAACCCGTTTGTTATTGATTGCTCTCCCGATTATACATAGAAATCGAGTTCTTCCTGATGTTTCAGCAAATCCCTCATCCGGTAAGGGTCATCACCGAAGAAGTAGACCAGGCCCCAATGCGTGCCGAAAGCGGTCCGCTTGGTAACCGTCTCCTCCACCGGAGGCGTTAGCTCATGGCTTTCAAAGTAGTCGTCATTCTCGGTTTCTTCCGGAATCTCCAGCCGGCTGACCACCCGGCGCCTTGGGTAAACCCCGAAGCATCCGGCATAACCCTTGGCATCGACCACCTCTTTCGGGAAGAAGGCGGTAATCTCCTCCTCGGTGGTTTTGGGATCAAAGGCCAGGATCAGGCCCTGGTAGGCATTGAAGCCATAGGCACGCTCAAGCAGCTCGAACACCTTGAAGCCCGGCGGACGATAGGCCACCTCACCGAAGTACATGGTGCCATCGCTGGTGACAAAGTACTCCGGATGGACAAAGCCGAAATCGATGTCGAAGGTCTTGATCAGCTTTTCGATTTCCGCGGTGATCTGCGCCCGGTATTTCTCCAGGTCCGGTGTTGCCGGCACGAACACCGAGTAGCCGAGGGTGACGTACTCGGAAATGTTCAGGAACCGGATCTTGCCGTTATGAATCCAGGCCTCCACGGCAAATTCCCAGCCATCCAGGTGGGATTCCATCAGCACCGGGAATTCCTCCTCCGGGATGGTATCCACCTCGTCAGGTGTGCGTATCACCCGGTGCCCGAGGCAACCAGCCTTGTCGAAGGCCTTGAGGTGAATCGGATCGTTGGGGTCGCCGTCCAGTTTCAGCAGCGTCTGGTTTACTCGCTTCAGGAATCGGATCACATCGTCCCGGTCGTGGGCTTCCTCGAAGATTCCCACACGGATGCCGCCCAGCTGCGCACGCCGCTTCATCAGCGCCTTGTCCCGGAGCAGCATGGCCTGACCAAACAGACGTGGCTTATCCATAAGAACCGAGTTGATAGCGCCCGCCCACTCGACCGTTTCCTCGAATAGAGGAATGGCCACATCGACCCCCATGTCCTTTAGCACATGGGCGATTTCAAAGGAGCGCTCGTTCAGCCTCTCGAAGTTCCAGGGCACATACGGAATATTGTGCTCCTCGCAATAGGCTTCCGCCCACTCCGGAGCCACAACCACATATCGGCGATCAAACTTGTCCGCTGCCTCCACGGCATTCAGGCTCCAGCCGAGTAACGCGACATACCCCTTGTCCGGGTCGTACTTGTGCTCACTCATAGGCCTTCTCCTTTTTACTGGGTGTCTATTAACCCTAGGCTTCCTGAAATAAATCGCAACCAAAGGCGGCCGTCCGGACCCAAAAAACGCGGCGGACAGTGGGTTAGACCCACTGTCCGCCGCGTTGTCACCCTTGTCTATACTGATTGGTTATATCAGGCAAGCTTGAGCGTCGAGAGCGTCCGCCCGCGCACCTTGTTGAGAAGAGCCTCGTCGTCCACGAGGGATTGGCCGTAGGACGGCACCAGATCCCTGATACGCTCCTGCCACTGGGCGGATTTCATTTTCTCCGGGAAGCAGCGCTCAAGCACATCCAGCATGGCATTGGCCGCAGTGGATGCCCCCGGGGAGGCGCCCAGCAGAGCCGCCAGGGTACCGTCTTTGGCCGCGACGATCTCGGTACCGAATTCCAGCTTGCCACCGCCGTCTTCGGTCTCCTTGATGATTTGCACTCTCTGGCCGGCCATCTGGAGCTTCCAGTCATCCTCCCGGGCATCCGGGAAGAAGTTGCGCAGGGAGGCCACCCGGTCGGTATGAGACTGAAACACCTCGCCAATCAGGTAGCGGGTCAGGTCCATGTTGCTCTTGCTCACCGACAGCATCGGCTTGAGGTTGGTGGTACGCACCGAGCCGATCAGGTCAAGGATGGAGCCCTGTTTCAGGAAGCGGGTGGTGAAACCTGCGAACGGTCCGAACAGCAATGCCGGTTCGCCATTGATGATGCGGGTATCCAGATGAGGCACAGACATCGGCGGCGCGCCAATAGGGGCCTTGCCGTATACCTTGGAGTTGTGCTGCTGGACAATATCCTGCTTGCCACACACCAGCCACTGGCCGCTGACCGGGAAACCGCCGTAACCGCGGGCCTCTTCAATGCCGGATTTCTGTAGCAGCGGCAGCGCACCACCACCGGCGCCAAGGAACACGAAGCCGGCTTCCAGCTTGGTAAGTTCGCCAGTCTTCTGGCTCTTGACCCGAACCTTCCAGCGGCCATTGTCACGTTGGTCAATGTAATGCACCGGACAACTGAGCATCAGCTCGAAGTTGTCCTGGGTCTCCAGCCACTTCACCATGCTGCGGGTTAGCGAACCGAAGTCCACGTCCGAACCGTGATTGATCCGGGTGGCTGCCACGCGCTGCATGGGGTCGCGGTGGTTGACCACCAGCGGCATCCACTCCTCCAGCACATCCGGAGACTCGGTGTATTCCATTTCCCGGAACAGGTGATGAGCACTGAGTTTTTCGTGGCGACGTTTCAGGAACGCCACGTCCTTCTCGCCCCAGACGAAACTCTGGTGCGGCGTGCGGTTGATGAACGACTTCGGGTCGGGCAGTACGCCCTGCTCGACCAGGTAGGACCAGAACTGCAGGGAAACCTCGAACTGGGCATTGATTTTCAGCGCCCGTTCGATGGCCACATCACCATCGTCGGTTTCCGGGGTGTAGTTCAGTTCGCAGTACCCGGCGTGGCCGGTGCCTGCGTTGTTCCATCCGTCCGTGCTTTCATGGGCAACGTGGTCAAGACGCTCCACCATGACGATGTCCAGCGACGGATCGAGCTGTTTGAGCATCATGCCGAGGGTGGCGCTCATGACGCCACCGCCGACCAGCACTACGTCTGCCTGTCTAACGGCCATTGGTTTGTCCCTGGTTAGTAATGAACCTGTTCGCACCGCCACGATCAGCAGCGGCGCCTGTCGGAAGCCGGTTTCGCGCAAGGTAATTGACGCTGCCGTATGCTTCCTGTCTGAATTTGCGCGCGATTATCCCGATTTTCACCGAAATAATAAATTGCGAATGTCAACCGTTACGACACCGCCGACCCCGGCTCGGCCTGTATCCGGTGCTGTGTCTCTGTCATGGACAGTGGCTCCCAACGGGTCAAACGTCTACAATCCGGCGCGTCTTTTTTATGGCCTGCCTGAGGCCTTGCCAGAGTCACCACTTCGGGGTGCCCAATGTCCGCTCTTGATACTGTTCTGATTATTCTTGCTGTCCTGGCGCTGCTGGGCGTCATCTTTGAGGAAATCACCCACGTTAATAAGGCCAAGGTGACGCTTTTTTTTGGCACGCTGGCTTGGATGCTTCTCTTTCTGTTCAGCGGCTCGCCCGCTGAAACCGAGGCCGTCACCACCGGACTGACCGAGAGCATTGCAGAAATCGCCGGGCTTTGGCTGTTTCTGGTCGCGGCGATGACCTTTGTCGCCTACCTGAACAAAAAGGGAATGATCGAGAACGTGATCTATCTGATCATGCCGAGGCAGATAAGAGAACGGCGACTGCTGTTCCTGACCGGTCTGTTCTGCTTCATTTTCTCGTCTTTAGCAGACAATATAACTGCCACTTTAGTCTCATGCTCCCTGATTCTGTCCCTGAATCTGGAGCTGAAAAAGCGTCTACAGTTCGTCACCCTGGTGGTTTTTGCGGTGAACTCTGGGGGCGTTTCCCTGATCACCGGCGACGTCACCACATTGATGATATTTCTCGCGGACAAGGTGGAAATACTGACCTTGCTGACCCTGGCCATCCCCGCCTCCATCACCGTTTTCATTCTCGCGATTTTCCTCTCGAGAGGACTGACAGGAACTGTGACACTGCGTTCCAACACCACACCGGTACGGAAAGTGGATGCAGTGATCAGCGCCCTGTTTTTGTTAACAATCCTGAGCACCATTGCCGGTAATGCCCTGTTCAGCATTCCGCCGGTTCTCACTTTCCTGTTCGGCCTTTCGATCATGTTCCTGGTCTCCCGCTTCATGAGCAATGACTCCGACCTGGACCCGATCCTCGAATACATCCGGGTCATCGAATTCGAGACCCTGCTGTTCTTCCTCGGCATCCTTCTGCTGGTGGGCATGCTCAAAGAAATCCATGCCCTGGATTCCCTGGTGGCGATCTATGACCTTCTGCCCCCGCTGTATGCCAATTACCTGATGGGAATCTTCTCAGCAGTTATTGATAATGTGCCGCTGACCGCAGCGCTCCTGAAGTCCGGCATCGAGATGACACGAGGGGAGTGGATGGGACTGACCTACGCCGTCGGCGTGGGTGGTTCGCTGCTCATCATCGGTTCCGCAGCCGGAATTGTGGCCATGAGCAAGATCGCAGGGCTGACCTTCGGAGCCTACATGCGGTATCTTGCCCACCTCCTGGCGGCTTACACCCTCGGCTATGCCGGGGTTTACATGCTCGGACGATTCATAAACTGAGGCTTAAATTGTATGTTGATGGCTTTTGGCTCGATCATTGCCGGGCTGGTGTTGCTGGTCTGGAGCGCCGACAAATTTGTGGACGGTGCGGCAGCCGCGGCTAAACACCTCGGTATGCCGACGCTGCTGATCGGCATGGTGATCATCGGTTTCGGCACTTCCGCCCCCGAGCTGGCGGTATCTGCCATGGCAGCCGCCGATGGCAATCCGGGCCTGGCCTTGGGGAACGGCTACGGCTCCAACATCACCAACATCGCGTTGATTGTCGGCCTGACCGCCGTTATCGCGCCCATTGCGGTGCATTCCCAGGTCATTCGCAAGGAGCTGCCGCTGCTGGTGATCCTGACCCTGATCGCCGGGTCCCAACTGATCGACGGAGATCTGACCCGTCTGGACGGCGCAGTCCTGCTGCTGGTGTTTGCAGGGGTGATGGGCTGGTCCATCTTCCAGGGTATCCGGGGCAAGGATGACCCGCTTGGCGGGGAGACCGATGCCGAGATCATTGCCCACCCCATGCCACTGAAAACCGCCATTCCGTGGCTGGTGGTTGGCCTGGTGCTGCTGGTGGTCAGCTCGCGAATGCTGGTCTGGGGCGCGGTGACCATCGCCCAGAGCCTGGGAGTCAGCGATCTGGTGATCGGTCTGACCATCGTGGCGATTGGCACCTCCCTGCCGGAACTGGCCTCCGCCCTGGCTGCGGTAAAAAAGAACGAACACGACCTGATCCTCGGCAATATTCTGGGATCAGGTATCTTCAACACTCTTGCGGTGGTGGGACTCGCAGCGACCATTGAGCCGCTACAGGTGGATCCGGAAGTGCTGTACCGTGACTGGACACTGATGCTTGCCCTGACCGTTGGCCTGCTGATCATGGGTTTCGGCCTGACCGGCTGGCGCAAGTGCATATCGCGGTTCGATGGCAGCGTGCTGTTGTTGGTTTATGTGGCCTACACCGGCTACCTGCTCACCACGGTGGTTACGGCAGGAACATCCGCCACCTGATCCGTCGCGGGGCCGGCTCACTCGGCGTCGCCATCTCCCAGTAAGTCTTCCAGCCGGGTCCGCACCTCGGCCATGATTTCCGGCAGATCCTGCTTGGACTTGCCAGCCACATCGAGGGGCTGGCCGACACGCACATCCACCGGCTGCCCGAGGTTGATCTGCCAGGTTCTCGCCGGCAACACCTGGTGAATGCCCCGGATAGCCACCGGCACGATCACCGCTTCGGTATCCAGGGCCAGATGGAAACAGCCTTTCTTGAACGGCAGCAGTTTACCGTCCGGTGAGCGGGTCCCCTCTGGTGCAGCCCAGAGTACAATACCGCTTTCCATCATATCCCGGGCTTTCTCCAGGTCACGGACGGCCCGGTTGCGGTTGGAACGGTCTACCGACGGAAACTCGGCGGCCCGCATGGCCTGCCCGAGCAGCGGAATACTGAACAGTTCCTTCTTCGCCAGCATCCGGATGGACCCCGGCAGGGAGACAAAACTGACCGGGATATCATAATGGCTGGCATGGGTGCACATGATGATGTACCGCCGGCCATCCCTAAAATCCGGAACCTCTCCCCGCACCGTCAGGTTGGCACGCACCAGCCGCAATAACGCCGCCGACCATTCCCGACAGTACTGGTCAACAATCCGGCGATCCAGCTTGCCGAACAGGGCCCGAAGCAGAATCAGAAGTGAATACAGAGCAGTCAACCCAACTGAACCGAGCACCACACCGGCACGGCGCAAGAGGGTGGCGGACTCGGTAAGCGGATTCAGTTTCAGTCGGATCATGATTGCTCTGTCCTTTCCTGATCATCGGTTTTTGAGCGCCTTTCAAGTAGCCGCGCATTATAGCCGGTCCCGTTGCCGCTGGATAACAGCGAAAACTTGCATTGATCAATTATTGAACTAATTCTATAAGCAATAAGGATATAGCTGTGGCCCATCGGCCGCGGAAGGCACTGCCTTCTACAAGACGAAAAAGGAGAGGCACCATGAAACACCCAACCGATATGAGAAGGGGACCCAACGACCCCGGTCTCGAAAACCCCGGACGCAGAACCATGCTGCTGGGCAGCGCCGGCGCGATGGCGGCCGTGAGCCTGCTGGGCTTTACCCCGCTGGCCCGGGGCGAGGAGCCCAAGAGCCTGCCGGACTTCGCGGCCTGGAAGGAGCAAAACGCGCTGATCGTTCACAGTGCCAATACCATGGAGACCCAGCGTGGCGCCATCGGCCAGGGGGTCATCACCTCCAGTGACCGCCTGTTTGTCCGCAACAACCTGCCGGCTCCTTCCGAAGAGATTGTGGCCGACCGGGATGCCTGGGAGGTAAATATTGAGGGCGTAAAGAATCCCCGCGCCCTGACCATCGGCGAACTCAAGACCATGGGCATCACCACGGTGGCATCTGTGCTCCAATGTTCCGGTAACGGCCGCGCCTTCTTCCCGCACGGCGCCAGCGGCACCCAGTGGTCAGTCGGCGCCGCAGGTTGCGTCATGTGGACCGGGGTACCCCTGAGAACCGTTGTCGAGGCCCTGGGCGGGCCGGTAGACGGCATGAAATACATCACCAGTACCGGCGGTGAATCCCTGCCAGATGGCATTGATCCCAAGACAATCATGGTGGAACGGTCCGTGCCGATGCACGCGCTGGACTCTGCCATGCTGGCCTGGGAGATGAACGACGAGCCCCTGCCGCTGACCCATGGAGGTCCGCTGCGGATGGTGGTTCCGGGCTTCTATGGCGTGAACAACGTCAAGTACGTCAAGAACGTCGCTTTCACCGAAAGCCAGACCGACGCCAAGATCCAGGCCTCCGGCTACCGCATCCGCGACGTGGGCAAGAAAGGTTCACCAGACCAGCCGTCCATGTGGGAGATGAACGTCAAGTCCTGGGTCACCGCTCCCCTGGAAACCGGCCGTGCCGGACGCAACATGGTCTATGGCGTGGCTTTTGGTGGCACTAAATCCCTGGACAAGGTGGAAGTCTCTACCGATGGCGGCCAGAGCTGGAAACAGGCGCAGTTCCTGGGGCCGGATCTGGGACCTTATGCATGGCGTCCGTTCGTGCTGGCTGCAGATCTCTCATCCGGCGAACATCGTATTGTGAGCAAGGCGACTGATGTCGACGGCAACAGTCAGCCGGAGGGCCGCACCGAGAACGAGCGCGGTTACGGGCACAATGGCTGGAAGGATCACGGAGTGACCGTCACTGTAAGCTGACCATCCGGGGCGGCTGACCAGGGAGAAGCAGCCGCCCGCCTTTATCTTTATCGGATCCATACCACATGAACAAGAAAGCTGTATTGGCCATCGCTGGCCTGATGACCTTTTCCCTCCAGGCTTCAGCAGAGGACATGACCACCCGGGGCAAGAATGTCTTCACCCAGGAAGCCCAGCCTTCCTGCACTATCTGTCACACCCTCGCCGATGCCGGTTCCGACGGTGCCATCGGACCGAACCTCGACGATCTCAAACCCACCGAGGACCGGGTAAGGATGGCCGTGACCCAGGGCGTTGGCGTGATGCCATCGTTCGAAGCAAGCCTGTCCGAAGAACAGATCAAGGCAGTCGCCCATTACGTTTCGACAGTGACCGGCGGCAAGTAACGAAAAAACGGGGCCAGCGCCCCGTTTCCATTATCCGGTTTATTCCCGTTCACTCCGTTTCCCTGAACACCATGGCAATGGAGTTCAGGCAATAGCGCTGTCTGGTCGGAGGCGGCCCATCGGGAAAGACATGCCCCAAATGGCTGTCGCAGCGCGGGCACCGGATCTCGGTGCGGGTCATACCCAGGCTGCGGTCTTCCAGGTAGCGGATATGATCCGGGTCGAAGGGCTGGAAGAAACTTGGCCAGCCGGTCCCGGAATCGAATTTCGAGTCCGAACTGAACAGGGGCAGGTCACACAGCCGGCAGTGGTAGACACCGGCCTTCTTGTTATCCAGCAACGTGCCACAGAACGGGTGCTCGGTGCCGTGATCGAGCAGGACACGCCGCTCGTCGGGCGTCAGATCCACCGCTTTCTCGTTCACCTGAGCCTGCGTTAATGGCGTCAGGTCGTAACCTGATACGGATACGGTCATAAGCTGCCTCCTCAGGCCTGGCCCGATTCGTTGTCGGTGAATTCAGTTTTCAGGCGGTCGCCGTAGCTGTCCACCAGCTTTTCCATCTTGGGGGCCGCCACCGCCATGATGTAGGGCTGATAGGGGTTCCGGGCGGCAAAGTTCTGGTGGTACTCCTCCGCCGGATAGAAGGCCTCCAGCGGCTCCAGGCTGGTCACGATCGGGTCGGGAAAGACGCCGGCGGCATCCAGCTGGTGGATGTAGGCCTCCGCCACGGCTTTCTGCTCCGGCGTTTCATGGAAAATGGCCGAGCGGTACTGCGTGCCGCGGTCGTTGCCCTGACGGTTGAGCTGGGTTGGATCGTGCGCCACGGAGAAGAACACTTTCAGCAGCTCGCCAAAGCTGACCTTCGCCGGGTCATAGCGGATTTCCACCACCTCGGCGTGGCCGGTGGTACCGGTACAGACCGCCTCGTAATTCGCGGTTTCGGCACTGCCCCCGGCATAACCCGAGGTCACCTGGCCGACGCCATCCATGGCCAGAAATACCGCTTCCACGCACCAGAAACAGCCCCCGGCCAGCACCACGCGCGCCTCTCCGCCCTCACCCGGCAGATCCCGCTCCGGGTCCGGAAAGCGGCTACGGGGCACGGTCAGTCCCGGTATATTGCATGACTCTGTCATAGTCACCTCTGGATTGGATGTCTTTACATCTAGCTTAGAGAGTTTTACGAACAAACCCCAAACCGGGACTTCCACTACCGAACATGAACATCGCGCCTGGCAAGTTGCATCCCCCCATCAGCCAACCATAATGAAAGACAGGGTTTGCCATTGCTTTTGCAGGCACTCAGCCAGAACCCGCTCGGCATCAAGGAAAGAATAATGACGGCAAGGGCTCGTGCACCTGAAAACCAGAATGAACTGCTGGAGTACCGCCTCAGCCTGCGTCTCGGGCCGGTTCACGCACGCCAGAGGCTTGGCATCGAGGAAGAGTCCGAGGCTCTGGTCTTTGGTAAGGACCACCATTCCTTTCACCTGGAAAACCTGACCAATGCCCCCGGGCTGATCCGGTTCTGCCTCAAGTGTGTCGGCCTGTTTCGCCGTGGCCAGGCCAATACCCTGAAACTGTCCACCGTTCACAACCAGTTCGTCATCCCCGACCTCCCCGAGGCCTTCGAGGGCTATCGCATCCTGCACCTGACCGACCTGCATGTGGATATGGACGAGGCCAACCTGCAGGCGGTAATTCGTCAGATCGAGCGCCTCGACTATGACCTGTGCGTTCTGACCGGGGATTATCGCCGCCTGACCTGGGGTCCGGTGGATGAGGCTCTCGCGGGTATGGGCCGGTTGCGCGCGGCAATCAAGGGCAAGCCTTACGCAGTACTGGGCAACCATGACAGTATCCGCATGGTGCCGGCGCTGGAGGATATGGGGTACCAGTTACTACTCAATGAGATGGCACCCCTGGAACGCAACGGCCAGAAGCTGTACCTGGCCGGCGTGGACGACGCTCACTTCTACAAGGTCCACAACCTGCACCGGGCCGGGGATGACATCCCCGTCGGAGCCATCAGCATCCTGCTCAGCCACACCCCGGAAATCTGGCGCGAGGCGGCTCATGCCGGGTATGACGTATTCCTGTGCGGCCACACCCACGGCGGCCAGATCTGCCTGCCCGGCGGCATCCCTGTGACTCTTGACTCCGACTGCCCCCGCTATCTGGGTCGCGGCTACTGGCAGGTCAACGACATGCAGGGCTATACCTCACCCGGGGCCGGCACATCGGTGCTCAATGTCCGGCTGAACTGCCCACCGGAAGTCACTATCCACACCCTGACCCGGGGTCCGCAGTAGGTCAGCGAATTAACCAGACGGGACACTAGTGGGGCTTGTCTCGAATCCCGAGCTGGTGCAGGAGCGGGGAAAGCAGGATATTGGAGAACGTGAACAGAACGACGACCAGCAAGGCACTGCCCCACCCGACCGGCACCCAGAAGATGGCGAGGATCATGGGCAGGGCCGCTTCCGGGATCTGATCCAGGCCTAGTGCCCGGGCACTGGACTGCAAACCCATCCGGCGTTTGATGAAGCTGCTGATGATGTCACCCAACAACCCCAGAAACCCGAACAGCGCCCCGAACAGGAAGCCCAACCCGATGACCAGGGAGAACAGGGCACACGCCAGGCAGCCGCTGACCAGCCCCCGCCAGGTCTTGCTTGTTCCCAGCACCGGCCTGCCGTCGGACCAGAGCCGGTTGCCATCAACAGGCTGCCCCCAATGCTCCCCGAGGATCCTGGCCGCTACCACGGGGGCACCGTTGGCGAGCACCAGCATCACATACAATTCCAGCGACAACAGCAACGACCAGTGCTCCTTTTTGCTTTTCAGTCCAGACCGCCCCGGGTCAGTTTCAGGGGCTCCATCAACTGCTCCAGTCGCGCCCGGCTGAGACCGCTGAGTTCCTCGGCCACATCAATCACCGGACGACCGGTCCGGTAGGCTTCCTTGGCGATATCCGCCGCCAGACTGTAGCCGATCTCCGGATTCAGCGCGGTGACCAGCACCGGGTTACGGCCGACACCGGCATTCAGGTTGTCCGCGTTGACGGAGAAATCCCTGATGGCCTTGTCCGCCAAAATGGTCGCCGCATTACTCAACAGGCTGACCATATCCAGCAGGTTGCCACCGACCAGCGGCAGCATGACATTGAGCTGGAAGTTACCGGACTGGCCGGCAATCGCCACAGCACTGTCCAGTCCCATCACCTGGGCCCCCACCATGGCCACCGATTCGGGAATCACCGGGTTGACCTTGCCAGGCATGATGCTGGAGCCCGGCTGCAGCGCCGGCAGGCTGATTTCTGCCAGGCCGTGGATCGGGCCGCTGTTCATCCAGCGAAGGTCGTTGGCAATCTTGGTGAGCACAATGGCCACACCCCGTAACTGAGATGACAGCGCCACTGGCGCATCGACCGCACTCTGGCCAACAAACTTGTGTTCCAGGGACCGGAAAGGATAACCGGTATTACTCTTGAGGAACTTCACGAACTGCCCGGCGAACTCCGGCGCGGCGTTGACACCGGTGCCCACGGCCGTGCCGCCTTGTGGCACGGCCATCAGTTCGTCGGTTGCCGCTTCCACACGCTGCTGTGCCGCCACCAGCTGCTCGCGCCAGGTCCGCAGTTCCTGGCCCAGGGTGACCGGCATGGCATCCATCAGATGGGTCCGGCCAGTTTTCACTTGCTCCGCAAACAACGCTTCCCGCTCGTAGACAACCCCGCGCAAATGGGTCAGGGCCGGCACGAGGGATTCTTGCACCGCCATGACCGAACTGACATGGATCGCCGTGGGAATCACATCGTTGGAGCTCTGGCTCATGTTGACATGATCGTTGGGATGAATATCCACTCCCTCCTTCCGACACAGGGCGGCGATCACCTCGTTGGCGTTCATATTGGTGCTGGTGCCGGATCCGGTCTGGTAACGATCCACCGGGAACTGGTCGGCATAGTCGCCGCTGATCAGGGCATTGCAGGCCTGGACGATGGCATCGCGCCGCGCGTTATCGAGCAGTCCGAGGCTGGCATTGGCCTCGGCGGCCGCTTTCTTGATCTGCGCCACCGCCTTGATGAACGTGGCCGGCATGGGCTGGCCGCTGACCGGAAAGTTGTCGACGGCCCGCTGGGTCTGGGCGCCCCAGAGCGCATCGGCGGGTACATGGACTTCACCCAGGCTGTCTTTCTCCGTTCTGAATTCGCTCATGTTCCCTCCTGTCCGTCCGTTTACGTTGAGGTTTTACCCGCACTTACGAAGCCACCTCGGCTCCGTATCATTGCACAACCGCTTCAGTCGTTGACATGGCTTCGGAGGCGCACATGGTCGCAGATCCCCGTCACCTGCTCAAAATTCAGAATCAGGGTGTGCACGGTGTTGGTATAGGTATCGTGCAGGTGGAACTTGAAGCGTTGCTGTTTCTCACCCTGCAGGAAGGCGTCGTACTCCCGGACCAGCTCGCGGACATCGCCGCCCTCGTTCTTGGTCCAGGTCGCGTTGAATGGTCCGAGCACGGCGCCACCGGCCAGGCAGATGGTGACTTCGTGGTTGGTCAGCCCGGTATCGGAATTGCTCATGGCGTTGGGTCTCCTTTTCCCTGGGGTTGGTGAGATAAGTGTAGACCCTGCAGGAATAATCGGGGCTCAGAAAACCGCCCCAGCAGGCTGGCAAGGAACGCCCGGAGGCGATTCGGTTTGACCGGCTTATTGAGAATCGGCAGGTGCCATCTGCGGGAGGCGACATCCACTTGGTAACCGAGGATCCGGCACATACGCTCCACAATCGCCAGGCCCAGACCAACACCTTGGCGCCTCTAACGCAAGTCATCCGGTCGATTATTGGCCTTTTGGCTGTGTCTACGGTAGAAACTGTGTAACCACTCGAGCATGCTGGCCTGGTTGTGACGCTGGCGAAATCCATGACCTTCGTCCTCAAACCAGTGCAGTTCCGGTGCACCGCCAGCCGCCTTCATGGCCTCGACCATGGCACGGGTCTGATCCGGCACCACTACCCGGTCCTGCCCTCCCTGGAAAAAGATCAATGGCGCACGGATTCGGGCGGCATGATGTAACGGAGTACGAGCCTGCCAGCGCTCCGGATGCAGGTCCGGCGATCCAAGCAGCCAGTCCAGGTAACCGGACTCGAACCGATGGGTCATTGTTCGCAGCCTCATCGGATCCGTAACCCCGAACAGGCTGGCACCGGCAACGAAACGGTCACTGCCGATCAGCGTCATCAGTGCGGTATAGCCTCCGGAACTGCGCCCCTGGATGAACGTCCTCTGACGGTCCGCGAGCCCCCGGGAGGCCAGGTAATCCGCGGCGGCGCTCATGTCCGTCACGTCGATCTCGCCCCAGTGTCCGGCCAGGGCCAGTCGGAAGCGCCGACCGAAACCGCTGCTGCCCCGATAATTCACCTCAGCGACGGCAAACCCTCGCTGGCACCAGAACTGGATCTGTGGATTGTAAACCGGATAAGCGGCAGAGGTAGGACCGCCATGGGCTACCAGAATGAGGGGTGGAGGCTCATCGGGGACAGGTTCCGGAGTATAAAGAAAGCCCTGTACCGGCAAACCATGGCTGTCCGGTGCCGGGACGGTAAAGGAGTCAGGGCAAATGGCCGAATAGCCCTGGAACGGCTGTTCAAAACCGGCGAGGATTCGCACCGCACCGTTACCGGGGTTTACCTCGACAATGGCATCCAACCGGTCGGAAGAGCGCGCCACGCAGAACAGTTGCCCCCGCCAGTGAGCCAGAGACCGGAAATCGGTGAAGGTCTCGGCTACCCGGATTTCTTCGGCGTTCTTCCCGGCACTGACCCACAGTTCAGCAGCGCCCTCACGATAGCGAACCCGTGCCCAGCCGCCACCCAGCAAGGGACAATGATGACGCTCTCCCAGTTGCCAGGGGGCATTGGCGTGATCCAGCCGGGGGGCAGTCGATGAATGCCAGGTAACATCCCTGCCTTGCTGATCCAGACGCCAGGGCTGCCACCAGCCGTCGTGATCTGACAGTACCCACAGGTCCTGTCCCTCGAAAAACGGTTGCTGGATGGAGCCCTCTGCCGGTGCCGAAACGCAGTGCAGATTCTGCAATTGCCCGGACGAATCCAGCTCACCGGTCCAGAGCCGGGTACGCAGCCAAGGCATGTCGGGCAGTTGCCAACTGATCCAGGCAACCCTGTGGCCATCCGGGGATAGTGCCGGAGCGCCGTAGAAATCCTCTCCCTCGTGAAATATCTGTGGGCGACCGTCCTCTGCGATGGCCACCAGTTGCTGCCGGCCTCCGGCTTCGCGCACGGCCAGAACCCGGTTGCGCTCACCATCAGCAACCAGTCCACCCCAGCTTGCTTCCGGTTCATCCAGCACCAACACCGGCTGCGACGACGTCGGCGACACCGCGATCAGTTGTTGCTGGTCGGTGACCGCTGTCACCCGGTCACCCAGCACCGCCAGCGAACCGCCACCATAGCCATTGATTCGGCTGCCGATACCGGTGGTGCCGGTCGGCAGGGTTATGAGCCCTTGCTCACCCAGATGCCGGATAACATTGCAACCACGGTCGGGATCCGCCTCCAGCCAGAACAGCCCTGCGTCGGAAACCGCCAGTTCCGCCCGCTGGGCATGGCCGGCACAGACCTTCTGCGCACTCAGCAAAGGAGATGACAGGGAGGCTCCCCTCGGTTTCCGGGACGCTTCAGCCCCGGAAGAAGAGCCTGGAGTTGTTGGCATTGCGATACACCAGCTCGTCAAGGCCGGCCGTGGCGTGATCGGCGGCTCTCCGTGCCGCAAGGATGCGCTCGTGATGCGGGGACTTGCCGCACACCGGGTCGGCGTTGTCGGCGTTCCCGGTCAGCAGGTAGGCCTGGCAACGGCAACCGCCAAAGTCCTTTCCCTTCTCGTCGCAGGAGCGACAAGGCTCGGGCATCCACTCATCGCCGCGGTAATGGTTAAACCCGGGACTGTCATACCAGATCTGTTTCAGGCTCATGTCCCGCACGTTCGGGAAGTCGATGGGCAGCAACCGGGCACTGTGGCATGGCAAGGCGGTTCCGTCCGGCGTCACGGTCAGGAACAGGTTGCCCCAGCCATTCATGCAGGCCTTGGGGCGTTCCTCGTAGTAGTCCGGGGTGACGAAGATCAGCTTCATGGCCGAGCCGGAGGCTGCCAGACGTTCACGATACCGATTCACTTCGTGCTCGGCCTGAACCAGCTGGGCCTTGGAAGGCATCAGTCCTTCGTGGTTCTCGAACGCCCAACCGTAGTACTGGCAGGTGGCCAGTTCCACGTAGTCCGCCCCCAGCCGTTCGCACAGGGCCATGATGTCGTTCATCTGGTGGATGTTGTGACGGTGGACCACGAAATTGAGCACCATCGGATAACCGGCGGCCTTGACCGCTTTAGCCATGGCCAGCTTCTGCTCGAAGGCCTTGCGTGAGCGGGCCACCGCGTTGTTCAGCTCCGGGTCGGAAGCCTGGAAGCTGACCTGAATATGATCCAGGCCAGCCTCGGCGAAGGCATCCACTTTGGCCTCAGTGAGGCCCAGGCCAGAGGTGATGAGGTTGGTGTAATAACCCAGTTTCCGGGCCTCGGCGATCAGCGCCGGCAGGTCCTGACGCACCAGCGGCTCGCCGCCGGAGAAACCCAACTGGGCGGCGCCCATTTCCCGGCCCTGGCGCAGCACGCTAATCCACTGTTCGGTGCTCAGTTCCCGCTCGCTCTGGGCGAAGTCCAGCGGGTTGGAGCAGTAGGGGCACTGCAGCGGGCAACGGTAGGTCAGCTCCGCCAGCAGCCACAGGGGAGGACCTGCCTGGTGTGGGTTATTGACCGTTGCGAGGACATCAGCGCACGTCATGACAGTTCAATCCAGTGCTGCTGCTCGGCATCTTTGAGAAAGGCACGCACATCCGGGCCAAGGTCACCGGCCTCCGGGAATTGCTGCTGAAGAGCCGCGATGATGGCGTCCACATCCTGTTGGCCATCCACCTCATTCAGTATCGCCCCGGCGCTACCGTTAAGTTTGACCATACCCTCCGGGTACAGCAGCACGTAACAATCCTGGGCAGGTTCCCACTGGAACCGGAAGCCACGGCGAAAACGGGGAATCTGACTCATGACACCCTCACTCACAGGCCCCGGTGCCATACTTGCTGGTCGGTGACCGTATGATACGGGGGGGTCTTATGCATGTAGGCCATCGTCAGCGCATCCAACATGGACCACAGGATATCCAGCTTGAACTGAAGGATGTCGAGGGCGCGGGTCTGCTGGGCCTCGGTAACAAAATGATCCAGGGTGATGCTGAGCCCGTGTTCCACATCGCGGCGGGCCTCGGACAGCCGCTTGCGGAAATAGCTGTAACCACTCCCCTCGATCCATGGGTAGTGCTGTGGCCAGCTGTCCAGGCGGGACTGATGGATTTCCGGGGCGAACAGTTCGGTCAGGGAGGAACAAGCCGCCTCCTGCCAGGTCGCCCGGCGAGCAAAATTCAGATAGGCATCCACAGCAAACCGGACACCCGGCAGCACATGGCGCTGGTCGATGACCTCCTCCCGGGTCAGCCCCACCGCCTCGGCCAGGGACAACCAGGCCTCGATGCCGCCAACATCGCCGTCATGGCCGTCGTGATCCAGAATCCGCTGCAGCCACAGCCGACGCACCTGGGCGTCCGGGCAGCTGGCCATGATAGCGGCATCTTTCTGGGGAATCCGGATCTGGTAGTAATACCGGTTCGCCACCCAACCGCGGATCTGCTCCGGCGTGCATTGCCCGCCGTACATGGCTTTATGGTAGGGGTGGTGGATGTGGTAGTACTGACCCTTGCTGCGAAGGGCTTGTTCGAAGGCCTCTAGGTTCATGGCGGTGTTGGCTTTGGCGTTCATGGCTGCCCCGACAGATCGATGTGCATACCGTCCCACGAGACCTCGATACCGTGCTCGCCCAGTTCCGCGCGCTCGGGGGAGTCCTCGTCCAGGATCGGATTGGTGTTGTTGATGTGAATAAGGATCTTGCGGCTGGCCGGCATGGTGTCGAGCACCTCAATCATACCGCCGGGGCCACTCTGGGCCAGATGCCCCATAGCCTGTCCGGTCTTGGTACCCACTTCCTGGCGGATCATCTCATCATCGTGCCAGACGGTGCCGTCGACCAACAGGATATCCGACTTGCGCATCCACGCCAGAATCCGCTCGTCCGGATGGCCCAGCCCTGGCGCGTACAACATTGTGGCTCTGGTACGGGTATCCCGAACAAAGATGCCGATGTTGTCACCCGGATGCGGGTTGTCCCGCCGGGGTGAATAAGGCGGCGCGTTGCTCAGCAGTGGAATGGCTGTCAACTGCAGGGACGGGGCACAGGGAATACTGAATTCCACCTGTTCCGAAGCTTCAATTTCCCGCCAGCTCAGGCCGCCGTTCCAGTGCTTCAGCATAGTGAACAAGGGAAAACCAGAGCTGAGATCGTCGTGTACCTGGCGGGTACACCAGACATCCATGGGCAGCCCCTCGCGCAGTGATAAAAGGCCGGTGGTGTGATCCACCTGGCTGTCCATCAGGACGATGGCGCTGATCCCGGTGTCACGCAGGGCCCGGGCTGGTTGCATGGCCAGGAAAGCCGCCAGTTGAGACCGGATATCGGGAGATGCGTTAAACAATATCCAGTGCTCGCCATCTTCACTGATAGCTATGGAAGATTGGGTCCGGGCCTGCGCATTCACGCTACCGTTACGGAAGCCCGCGCAATTCCGGCAATTACAGTTCCACTGCGGAAACCCGCCACCGGCGGCGGAGCCAAGGATATGGATCTGCATGGAAAGAATCCGGAGAGGACCCGACCAGCCCGACAGCGCTGGCCGGCTCTCACTCAGCGATTGGCGAAGTACATGGTGACTTCAAAACCGATCCGCAGGTCTTCGTAGGCTGGTTTGGTCCACATAATGCTCACCTCTTGTCATTGTCGTCATTGTTCGAACATCGGGTATCACAGCCGGCATCTCCGACTACACCTACTTATACTAGAGACTGTGGAAAACGGCCAATATGGTACTTTAGAACTGTTCTTTGGCTACATGAACTCCCCAATGGTCGGCAGGAACCTGCTCGGCGATGAAAGCTACTGCCGGTTCATGGACCGACTCGGAGACAACGACCCGGTGGAGATGGCTGCCTGGCGGGGTGAGACGCTCAAGTTCAGACAGATCCGGGTTCCGGAGCACTGACAGCGACGGCTGATTCTGCTCAAATACCCAATCCTGCCGGGACTCGTCGGTAGCGCCTTCTATTCACTGACCCTGGCCGAACAGCTGGCTGAGGTGGAACCGTTCAAGACCAGCATCACCCTGCGTTTTGTCCGCTACTGGCCGTGCTCGGCCGGTTCCGGCTGTTCAGCTGGCTGGAACGCATCGACCGGTGCGGCAAGCCCTGCCAGCACCGCCAGAACGAATGTTTACTGACTCCATGTTCGAGACAACAAAAAAGCCCCGGGGAGGGGCTGAAGAGATAACTCACATCCATGTGGGGATAAGAAACGCGGGCTCATGGCAAGCCCGCTAACCGATACTTTCAGATCAGAAGAAACCCAGCGGGTTGGTGTCGTAGCTGACCAGCATGTTCTTGGTCTGCTGGTAGTGCTCGAGTGCCATCTTATGGGTTTCGCGGCCAACACCGGACTTCTTGTAGCCACCGAAGGCGGCGTGCGCAGGGTAGGCATGGTAGCAGTTCATCCAGACCCGCCCGGCCTGAATGTTGCGGCCCATGCGGTAGGCCAGGTTAGTGTCACGGGTCCAGACGCCGGCACCCAGACCGAATTCGGTGTCGTTGGCGATAGCCAAGGCTTCTTCCTCGGTCTTGAAGGTGGTGACACCCACCACCGGGCCGAAGATTTCCTCCTGGAACACGCGCATCTTGTTGTCGCCCTTGAACAGGGTCGGCTGGATGTAGAAGCCGTTGCTGAACTCTTCGTCCAGATGCTCGCGGTCACCGCCGGTCAGCACCACGGCGCCTTCCTGCTTACCGATCTCCAGGTAGGACATGATCTTGTCGAACTGTTCCCTGGACGCCTGGGCACCCACCTGAACGTCGGTATCCAGCGGGTTGCCGCGCTTTATGGCTTTGGTGCGCTGGATGACCTTCTGCATGAACTCTTCGAACATGTCTTCCTGGACCAGGGCGCGAGACGGGCAGGTGCACACCTCACCCTGGTTGAAGAACGCCAGTACCAGACCCTCGACACACTTGTCGACGAATTCCGGCTCGGCCTTCATGACGTCGGAGAAGTAGATGTTCGGGGACTTGCCACCCAGCTCGACGGTGGACGGGATAATGTTGTCGGCGGCACACTTGAGTATGTGGGAGCCAACCGGGGTGGAGCCGGTGAAGGCAATCTTCGCAATGCGCTTGCTGGTGGCCAGTGCCTGACCAGCCTCAATGCCGTAGCCGTTCACGACGTTGAGCACGCCTGGCGGCAGCAGGTCACCGATGATTTCCATCAGCAGCAGGATGCTGGCAGGGGTCTGTTCGGCCGGCTTGAGCACGGTGCAGTTACCGGCAGCCAGGCAGGGACCGAGTTTCCAGGCCGCCATCAGCAGCGGGAAGTTCCAGGGAATGATCTGGCCGACAACGCCCAGCGGCTCATGGAAATGGTACGCCACGGTGTTGTGGTCGATCTCGCCCATGTGACCTTCCTGGGCGCGGATACAGCCGGCGAAGTAGCGGAAGTGATCGGCTGCCAGCGGGATGTCGGCATTCAGGGTTTCACGAACCGCCTTGCCGTTATCCCAGGTTTCGGCGACAGCCAGTTTTTCCAGGTTCGCTTCGATGCGATCAGCAATCCTCAGCAGGATGTTGGAACGCTCGGTGGGTGATGTCTTGCCCCAGGCCGGCGCGGCCTTATGCGCCGCATCCAGCGCCAGATCGATGTCTTCGGCGGTGGAACGGGGAATCTCGCAGATCACCTCACCGGTCACCGGCGTGATGTTCTCGAAGTACTCGCCCTTGACGGGTGCCACCCACTCACCGCCAATGTAGTTTTCGTAGCGGGATTTAAAGGAGACGACAGAACCTTCTTTTCCGGGTTGTGCGTAGATCATGTTATCGACCTCTTGTTGTGTTTATCGCAGGGCAACGCAGCCTTTCGCGTTTACCCATTCAATGTAGACCCCAATCCGGGATACGTGAATGATGCGATAGGGGCGAAAAACTCCTTCCTTGGTAGTAGATTTTACGTCTGCTGATTAGCGAAAGAGGTTCTGAACGGCCCGATCTTCGCAATAAACTGATGGCACGTAGCGATCAGAAAACCGTTATCATTGGCTTTAATCCAGCCCCTATTCCAATAACAAACAAGTGGAGACTGTCATGGAGCCCGCTTACAAGATCCTGATTGCCGACGACCACCCGCTGTTCCGCGAGGCCATCAGTAACGTGATAGCCTCAGGCTTCAAAGGCAGTGACATCATTGAGACCGATGATCTCGAAAGTACTCTGGAAGTTACTCTTGAGCACGACGACCTGGACCTGATTCTGCTGGATCTGAACATGCCGGGCATGCATGGTCTCAACGGGCTGATTACCCTGCGCAATGAGGCGCCAAGTATTCCGGTCGTGATTGTCTCCGCCGAGGAAGACAAACAGGTGGTCCTGCAGGCGATCACCTACGGTGCCGTGGGCTTCATCACCAAGTCCTCACCCCGGGCGCAGATGACGGATGCCATCCAGCAGATCCTCAACGGCAATGTCTACCTGCCCTCCGACATCATCCGCACCGGTAAGGAAAGCGGCCATCGCCGCAGCCGGGGCGACGACAACCCGATCTCGCCGGAACTCCTCAACTCCCTGACCCGCCGCCAGCTGCTGGTGTTGGAACGGATGTCCAAGGGGGAGTCCAACAAGCAGATTGCCTATAACCTGAACATAGCGGAGACCACGGTGAAGGCTCATGTGTCCGCCATTCTTCGGAAACTGGGGGTGCATAACCGGGTTCAGGCGATCCTGTCGGCGAGCGATGTGGATTTCAGTCAGTATCTGAAGCGCTGAGGCTGGGGCCTGAATTTGATCATGGGGTCGGATGAACAGGTTCATCAGACCCCTGAGTACGGCAAAACCATGTGCTTGCTCAGGGGTCGGAAGAAAGCTTTCTTCCGACCCCTGTTTCACCCGCGAATGACGTGGTTCAACACGCTTCGCAACTTCAACGGCTTCACCGGCTTGTTCATCAACAGGTAACCCAGCTCACGGATGTGCTGCTTCAGCTCATTGGTGTAATTTGCGGTGATCATAAGCACGGGTGCCGGGGTCGCTCGCCGCCGATTGATCTCCCCCACCAGGTCGACGCCGTTTTCCTCGTTGTCGAGATGATAATCGGCCAGAATAAGATCCACGGGGCAGGACTCGATCGGTAGCTGCCGTTCCAGATCCTCAAGGGAAACCGCCGTCACCACCCGGCAGTCCCAGCCCTCGAGCAGGGTTTTCATGCCCTGGCAGATGGCCTGGTCGTTGTCGATGACCCAGACCCGGGCACCACTCAGGCCATCATCGAGGCGGCTGACCGCCGAATTATCCGTCCCCGGACGATCCGATCGCAGCTGGCCCCGGGGCACCCGAACGCTGAACACCGAGCCCTTGCCCTCCACCGAAGAGACCGTCACCTCATGGCCGAGCATGCGGGAAATCTTTTCGACGATCGCAAGGCCGAGTCCCAGGCCCTTGTCGGCCTGGGAACCGCTTGGCCGGATGCGTTTGAACTCCTGGAAAATTTCGGTGAGCTTGTCCTCGGGAATGCCCGGCCCGGTATCCCAGACCTGCAACAGCACATGATCTTCCCGCCGACGGCAACCCAGGAGGATACGCCCCGAGCTGGTATAGCGAATGGCATTGGTCAGAAAATTGCGCAGTATCCTTGCCAGCAGCTGGGAATCGGATTCCACCACCGCAGATGAAGGGACAAAATCCAGCGCCAGATTCTCCGCCAGGGCCATCTGGCGGAATTCACGGGCAATATTATTGAGCAGATCCCGCAAATCAAAGGCGGTGACATCCGGCTTGATCACGCCAGCGTCCAGCTTCGAAATGTCCACCAGGGTCCCGAGCAAGTTCTCGACATCGTCGAGGGAAGTGCTGACCGACCGCACCAGTCCCTCGGCCTTTGGCCCGAAGGACTGCTCCTGCAGGGCACTGGTGAACAATCGGGCGGCGTTCAACGGTTGCAGCAGATCGTGGCTGACTGCGGCCAGGAACTTGGTCTTGGACATATTGGCCCGTTCGGCATCCAGTTTGGCGTCCCGCAGACGCTCTTCCACGGCCGCCCGCTCCGAAATTTCCTGGCGTAACTGGTTATTGAGTGCAGTCAGGGCTGCCGTGCGCTCTTTCACCCGGCGCTCCAGGTTATCGTAGGCCTGCTCCAGCGCCAGGGCAGTCTTGCGCCGGTCGGTAATGTCCCGAATCAGCACGAAGAAGCCGATGATGTCCCCAAACTCATCGAAATTGGGCACATAAGATCGCAACATGTAACGAACTTCTCCGGCCTCACCGGTTTCCTCCAGCTCGAAGGTGACGTTGTGGCCGTCCATGACTTCCATGATCTGGGGTAGCAATCGCTGGTAGAACTCCGGGCAATGGATCTGATCCAGTCGCTGCCCCAACAGCGGCGCTCCGTCCCGTCGGTACCAGGCCTCGTAGACCTTGTTACAGAATTGCACGGTCATGTCCGCGCCGACATAGGCTATCAGGGCCGGCACATGGTCGGTGACCACGCGAATCCAACGCTCACTCTCTTCCAGGGCCTTGATTCGGCGAGCCATCTCGCTGTTCTTGACGTCTGTGATGTCGGAATACAGCACCACCAGACCACCTTCGCGGGTTGGCCGCTCGGTCACCTGTACCCAGCGGTCATTAGAGAGGAGGAACACGACACCTTCCGCATCTTCGTGCCTGTGCTCTTCGACGATGAGCCCCGATGCCATGGCCCAGGCTTTAACGTCCTGAATAGAGGTCCCCGCGTCGGGGGCATTGGCGCCCACATGGCGCCAATAGCTGCGGAACCGACTGTTGCTCTGGATCAACCGGTGCTGGCGATCGAACAGAACGAAACCGTCGGCGATGCTTTCGATGGCATCGCTAAGGCGCTGGCGGGTGGTTTCTGCTTCCTCCCTTGCCCTGCTGAGGGCTTTGTTACTGACCTTGAGCTCTTCCATCGCATGGTTCAGGGCATCTGTGCGCTCGCGCACCTGCTCAGCCAGGATGACCGAATGCTCGAACGCCGCATAGGGTTCGGGCTTGTGCGCTACACCCGATTCCACCCGCACAATCAGGGCATCACGAATGCGGCGCAGGCGCTGGTTTTCCGCCTCCAGTTCGGCAATGCGGAGGTCCTTCATTTCTTCCGTGAGATCTTCAGGATGTTCCCGAGCGGGTATCAGGTTGGCCAATCACCACCCCCGTAAACGTCTGGTTGATATGCATGCCATCGAACTGCTCGCCGTAGGTGTTGAAGCCAATGACCTTGTGATGCCGCAGGAACTCGGACACCGCGTCCACCTCGCCGGTCAGTTCTGCCTCCAGCCGGCGCAGGAAACAATCACAACCGATAGTTACCAGTGGTGGGCCCACCACCCGCTCGGAGGTCTCGATCTGCTCACGTACGCTATCGAGCAGGCCTTCCGGCGCCATGGCGGTCATCACAATACCGGTCTCAACCGCGCAATAGAACGTCAGGCTGCCGTCAGGATTGACCCTCTGGATCGAGCGGACAAAGTAATGGCCACCGATTTTCACACCCAACGGTCCGAGGGCGAAGGTCTTGCGGTCCAGCGCATCCACACTGACACCCACCGCCCGGGCGTAGGCTTCTGCCGCCGGCTCCGCGTTGAGCTCGAACACGGTGCGGCTTTCCGGGCAGGCATCTGTGACCACCAGTTTCTCGCTGCGGTCCACCATGTGGTGGGTGGAGAACACCCGAAAATCCAGCGGCGTGTTCACGAGCATCACCGTGGCCGCTCCGGTGTGGAACTGGCCGTCAAAAAATACATGGGTATTGGCCAGGCGCTCGTCGTCGCCGGCCGATCCGCCAAACTGGGGAATGGTGCCCAGCGCTGAATTGAGCGTGGCAAGCACCAGTTCTTCCCGGCTGGACAGACCATCCAGCAGGGTAATGGCAAAGGTATTGCCCTTTACCGGAGCCAGCCTGGCGTCCCGGCAGGTGGCCAGCAGGCCATCGATAACGCCCTGGGCATCCTGGAGCGTGAAACGGTCCAGCGCCGAGATCAGGGCACAATCGATGGCGAAATAACGTCGGTCAAAGCCGATGGCGGTAATGCAGCCCCGACCATAGCCGTCGGGTGTAATCTCCCCGGCTGAAGTGCAGCCGCAGACACGAACGTCCGGGAAGGCGCGTTCCAGGGCCGGCCCGAGCCGCCCCAGGTCGTATTCCGCCGAGCAGAAGAACAGGACACAGCCAAGATGCTCGTGGCTCAACTGGCTGGCGAGCTGGGTGGCCGCCAACACCGGATCTCGTACACTCGCACTTGCCACCCTTACAGCCGGCCTCGTTGTCGCTGGCCTCATGGTCACCTGCTCCAAACGTTTCTGGGTTTCCACAGATTTTACAGTATCCCCATAACCAGCCAATGCGACTTCCGTGCTTTTTATCGGCGCGGCTGAATCATCGTAAGCCATTGATCACAATCTGCCGCCCAGTCAATTAGCCGTGGCACCGGTATTCAATCGCCAACGAACCAGCACTTAAGTCCTATACAAGGGACAACAGGGGAAGTGCCACAAGGGAGCGGAGCAGGTTTACTGCTCATTTGGGAGGGTTCAGAACCACAACTTTGGGATTACGATCCGCCCGGAAAACGGTCCAGCTCCTGCAGGCAGTCATCCAGGAACGCCGAAGGATCCGACATCACCGACTCGTCCGCCACCACACCGAATTGGACCCGGCCGGCATAACTGGCGATGCTGATACCGACACCGATATCCCCGGCCTGTGGCACCCAGAACATCTGTTCGGTGATCCGGCAACCGGCAAGATAACGTGGCTCCTGTTTGCCGGGGACGTTCGATACCACCACGGACGCCTTACGGTAGAACACATCGGCGATGGGCTGGCGTAACGGATCGGGGATCACCGAGGCGGTTGAGGCCAGCCCCCAGGCAATCCCCGGCTGCCAGCTTTTCTTCAGCCGGCGGGTTTCCTGCTTGATCCGGTACAGCCGCTCCAGCGGACTTTCGCCATCCACCGGCAGCGCTACAAACACGGTACCGAAGTAATTCCCGAGTGTTCCGGACGGCGGTTTCAGCTCCTCGGGCAGACGCCCCCGGATATCCACCGGCACCGCGGCGTGGATGACGGCCCGTTCCAGCTCATCATCGCTCAGCCCCAGCCTGGGGCGGGCCGCCGCTGTGACACAGCTGAGCAACACATCATTGATCGTCACGTTGGTGGTTTCGGCAATGCAACGGAAACGCTCAAGCGGGACCGGCGCTGACCAGCGGCAATGCCGCCGCCCCAACAGCGGCCGCCGGAAACCCGAGGGGGAATCTTCGGGTTCCACCAGAAAGTCCGTGACCTCGCTCAGCAGACGGAGGCCTTTCTGGGCATGTTGTTCAAGCACCTGCTCCGCATACTCCAGTGAGGCCGTCGCCGATCGGGATTCATCGGCCCCGGACTCCCGGTCTTGTTGCCCCGGCGCCAACTGTTCCAACCAGGCTTGGGCGGCGCTGCTCCAGCGGGAAAACTCCCCCTGTTCCGGCGCGCCATAGAGCGCGGGATGCTGCCTCGGTGAGGCCGGGCAGAGCTGGTCAAATACCCCCAGCAAGGACAGACCATCGGCGTAACAATGGTGCATCCGCAACACCAGTGCCGCCCCGCCCGGAGCGTTGGGCGCCAGCCAGAACTTCCACCTGGGACGGAACAGCGGCAGGGGTTCATTCAGTCGGGCGGACACCCATTCCTGCAGCCCCGCCTCGGAGAAGCGCTCGATCACCACATCCAGGTGACGCCGGACATCGAACTCGGGGTCTCGCTGCCACCACCAGCCCGGCCCCCGCTGCACCGGACGATGCACAAAGCGCTCCCAGGCAATCCAGTAAACCTTCAGGAATTCACGAAACCGGGGTGCGGTGAGCCCATCGACTCTCAGCATCACGGTTATGGTCATCGGATTATCCGGGCGTTCCAGTGACAGCCAGGCCGAATCTGCAGGCAGCAGGAGATGCGATTGCGCTTGACTCAAACCTGAAGGTCCCCGGGGTCAGTAAGATCCAATGGTACGTAAAAACCGAAGAGCGTATTGTGCCAGACAACCCGAAACGGCTCCACACGGCGACCGCCGCGCAAAGTTACAAAACATTACACGTGAGTAACTATTCAGCCCTATACTGGTTATAAGCCTTGATGCGATGGTTATTAGCAGGCTTGGGACCCAGTCTATTGGCCGGGGAACGCTGGAAAAAGCGTACCCAGCGCCAATAAAAGCCGGTGACCATCGCGGTACAACAAGGTTACCAGCACAAACCAATACCAATAACCGACATTTGCAGTGCTGGGGGAGAGCAGGTATGAAAGCGAGTCATGTTCGCAAGCTGATCAAGCCCATCGAGAGTGCCTACTCCGAGATGTTCTCGGGCCGAGTCTATCGCGTGGGCAAAGGGGCTGTTTCAATCCGCAATCACAGCGGTGAGGCGGAGCAGACGGTTATTGGTGTGCATGGCTTTCTGGGGAACCACTGCTACTTCACCCAGGCCTACGAAGGCGCCACCACCGAACTGATCCTGCTGACTTGCAGCAACTACCATATTCCGGTGAACGGGATCACACCCGAGACACCGGACTGGGAAGTGCCGATCAAGCATCTGGAAGGCACCATCGAATACGATGCCTGCATTCTCAACCAGGCTCTGGCCAACCTGCCCACCACCCGTAACATCCGTGTTCACGGCCACTCCCGCGGCGGCGCGGTGCTCCTGGAAGCCATGAAGCAATGGCCCGAACTCTACGAGGATGTGGAAGTGGTACTCGAGGCCCCGGTACTGCCCCAGGGACGGCTGCACGGCCTGGTGACGATGCTGCTGGAACCGGTCAGTCATGGCATGTGGCCCTGGCTGATCCGACTGATCAACAGTGCGCCCCAGTCTGCCTATGGCCAGACCTTCTTCGGCAAGATGAATCCAAGGAAGAAACAGTTGCTCAGCAAGCTGTTCTCTGCCACCAAGGACCACCTGACCATCGTCCGCAACATCGAGAACATCATGGACTGGATGACGCGGACCGACACCTCGGTGTATCAGCATATCCGCCATGGCACCTTCCTGATCCCGGCGGTGGACCGGATCCTGGACCGGTCCGCCATGCTGGCCAGCGCCCGCCAGAGCCCGACCACCATGCGGATCGTGGAAACCGGGGCGCCAAGTCACTTCATTACCCTGGACAGCAAGGAATGGGTTCCGGGCTTCGAGACCCTGCCGGCTACCGCCCAGGGCTGACCCTGCTGCATCTCCGGTTCCGCTCCGCTAAACTGGCGCCCCCATCCACGGTTTAGCGGAGCTGCCCCATGTACCGTGACCGCCTGGTCGCCACCCCTGTTCATTCCGAAGCGGCAAGCCGGCTTCAGCGGTTGCTGTTGGCGTACCACGACTTCCGGCAACACAAGGTGGCGCACCCATTGCTTGAGCACACCTTCAGGGTGGCGAACTGGCAGGCCCAGCGACTCAAGGCAACCCATAGGGACCTGTATGAGCACCCTGGCTACCGTGCCGGCCTGGAATTCCTGCTCACCGACCTTTATGCACCCGCCGGCATGACCCGCCGGGACGACAACATCGACCGGGTTTTTCCGAAAATGGTCAAATGGCTGCCGGACAACCTGCTGGATACCTTTGCCGGACTGGTGGAGCTGAACCTGATGACCCAGGAACTCGACCTGGAGCTGGCCGAACTGCTCGACCGGGATCTACAGCTGCTGACGGAACTGGATGGCCAGGCCTACTGCGAGGCCTACCGGGCAAGCCAGCGACTGGACGATCGGACAAGGCAGATTGAGCTGGTGGCGGAATCCGGTCAGCAGCTGGACCGCTATGTGCGTAATCGCACCCTGGGCTGGCTGCTGTCCATGGCGAAAACACCGGCGGAAATGGCCGACCTGAGTGACCTGCACAGCTTCCTGCATCGCGGCTACAGTGCCTTCCGGAAAATGGACGACGTGGACAGCCTGATTGAACGGCTGGTGCGGCGGGAACGGACGGTGATGGAACAGATCCTGGCAGGCCACCCGGCGCCGTTCGAGCTACCGGGCAACCTTTAGATAGACGTTCAGATCAGGCCTGGATAATCCGATCGAGCTGGCTGTGGATTTCCTGCTCGATCCGGTGCTTGAACGGTCGGAGCATGAGGCCGAGCTCCAGACGGATGTGGAGATCGTCCGGAGTGATGTTCAGCTGCCCTTTGACGCCGCTACGCTTGAACTTCATGACATCACCTTCCCACTGGTAATGTACCTCGAACTGCTTTGACAGGTCCTGGGCCAGGGTTTCTGCCGCCTGACGGGCGTGTTCCTTGTCCAGTGAATGGGGGCGATGGACATCAATGACAGACATGGATCAGTTTTCTCTTCCAAATTGAAACGGTTTTACAGTGTAAGGCGGTATTAAACTTGTAGCCACTCCGCCAACCGTTAGAATACGGGGTTCAGATTCTGACAGGACATCCCCCATGAGCGAGCAGCAAACGCCAGCCAATCCGTCCGGTTCCGGCAATCGCCAGGACGACGTTACCCATTTCGGCTTCCGCAACGTGCCGAAAAGCCAGAAGGCCGGCCAGGTGGCCGAGGTTTTCCACAGCGTGGCGGGCAAGTACGACCTCATGAACGACCTGATGTCCATGGGCATTCACCGGCTCTGGAAGCGGTTCACCATCGAGCTGTCCGGCGTTCGCCCGGGGCATCAGGTACTGGACATTGCCGGGGGCACCGGTGACCTGACCATGAAATTCTCGGATCTCGTGGGCCCGTCGGGGAAGGTCGTTCTCGCCGACATCAACGCCTCCATGCTTCAGGTCGGCCGCAGCCGGCTGATGGACCGGGGCTACGCCGGCAACATCGAATACGTGCAGGCGGATGCCGAACACCTGCCCTTCCCGGACAACAACTTCAATGCCGTGTCCATCGCCTTCGGGCTGCGTAACGTAACTGACAAGGATCAGGCCCTGCGCGACATGACCCGCGTGCTCAAGCCTGGTGGCAAGCTGATGGTGCTGGAATTCTCCAAGCCCACCAATCCGTTGCTGAACAAGGCCTACGACATGTACTCCTTCAACGCGCTGCCGCTGATGGGCCAACTGATCGCCGGTGACAGCGAGAGCTACAAGTATCTAGCCGAGTCCATCCGCATGCACCCGGATCAGGAGACCCTCAAGGGCATGATGGAGAACGCCGGCCTGGTGAACTGCCGCTACTACAACATGACCGGCGGCATCGTCGCCCTGCACGTGGGAATCAAGCCCTGATGTTTCCGGGCCCGACCCTGCAGGCTGCCGCCAGCGCCATCATCGAGAATGCCCTGAACCGGGCACTCGAGCTGGATCCGGCCGGCCGCCGCTCCCTGGCCAAAGCACTGACGGGCCCGGTACAGCTGTACATTACCGCCCCGGTACCACTGACCTACACCCTCGACCAGACCGGGGAACGGGTCCAGGTCAGCAGCCAGCCCCCGATGGAACCAGCGCTGCGGATCAGTGGCCGGCCGCTGGCCTTTGCCGCTCTGGCCGTCGGCGATGACCGGGTATTTGCGGACGGACGGCTGAATGTGGATGGCGATACCGGCCTCGCCCACCAACTTCAGCGGGCCCTGAACCAGCTGGATCCCGACTGGGAAGCCGCCATGGCACGGCACATCGGCGACATTCCGGCGCACTTTCTTGGTAAGCGTCTGCGCCATGCTGTGAAATGGAGCCGGGAAGCGGTCCGCTCCATGAACGCGAACCTCGAGGAGTACGTCCACGAGGAGAGTCGCACGCTGCCCGGGCGCCGAGAACTGGAAGCCACCTTCGGAGATATCGATGAGCTGAGTCTGCGCACCGAGCGCCTGGAAGCCCGGCTCCGGCTGCTGGAAGACCGTGAAATCACTGACGAACCGGAGAACCCGTGACCCGCCTGAGACGCCTGTTCCGAATTGCCTGGGTATTCTGCCGTTACCGCCTGGACACGTTTCTGCCCATTGCCGAACTGCCGGCGCCCCTGAAGGTGTTTTTCCTGCTGGCTCCCTGGCACCTGTTCCCGCAGCCGAAACTGAGCCGGGGCGACCGTCTGCGGCTGGCCCTGGAAGAACTGGGACCGGTGTTCGTGAAATTCGGCCAGATCCTGTCCACCCGGCGTGATCTGCTGCCGGACGACATGGCCGAGTCCCTCAAGCAGCTACAGGACCGGGTGCCTCCGTTCCCCAGCGACAGTGCCCGCAACATCATCGAAACCTCCCTGGGCAAGCCGGTCTCCGAACTGTTTGCGGAGTTCTCCCCTGACCCCATGGCGTCGGCCTCGGTGGCCCAGGTCCATGCCGCCACCCTGTCCAATGGCCAACGTGTGGTGGTCAAGGTGCTGAGACCGGGCATCGAAAAGGTGATCCACCAGGATCTGGCCCTGATGTACCTGATGGCCGGCCTGCTGGAGAAGTACTGGTCCGAGGGCAAGCGCCTGCACCCGGTGGACGTGGTCGCCGACTACGATTCCACCATCCACGACGAACTGGACCTGCAGCGCGAGGCTGCCAACGCCAGCCAGCTGCGCCGCAACTTCGAGAACTCGTCGCTGATCTACATCCCCTTTATCGACTGGGATTACACCCGCAAGTCGGTACTGGTCATGGAACGCATCCACGGCATCCCCATCGCCGACGTGCCCGCGCTGGAGGCGGCCGGCGTCAACATGAAAGTACTGGCGGAAAAGGGCGTGGAGATCTTCTTCACCCAGGTTTTCCGGGATAGCTTCTTCCATGCCGATATGCACCCGGGCAATATCTTCGTGGACGTCTCCAATCCAGCTGACCCCCGGTACATCGCCATCGATTTCGGCATTGTTGGCACTCTGGCCCCGGACGACCAGAGTTACCTGGCCCGCAACCTTCTGGCGTTCTTCCGTCGGGATTACCGCCAGGTGGCGCAACTGCACATCCAGTCCGGCTGGGTCCCGCCGGACACTCGGGTCAATGAGTTCGAAGCCGCCATCCGCACCGTGTGCGAGCCGATTTTCGAACGGCCCCTGAAAGACATCTCCTTCGGCCACTTCCTGCTGCGCCTGTTCCAGACCGCCCGGCGCTTCAACATGGAAGTCCAGCCCCAGCTGGTACTGCTGCAGAAAACCCTGCTCAATGTCGAGGGCCTGGGCCGCCAGCTTTATCCGGAGCTGGATCTCTGGAGCACCGCCCAGCCGTTCCTGGAAGACTGGATGCGCAAACGCATCGGCCCCACCGGCTTGCTGAAGTCGCTGCAGTCCCACCTGCCATCCTGGCTGGAACAGTCACCGGAAATGCCGCAATTGATCCACGATGCCCTGTTGCAGATGCGACACGCAGGGCCCACCGAACAGCAAAACCGCGATACACTGGCACTATTGCAACAGCAGCAGGTTCGCACCGAGCGGCGCTGGCGCCGGGCCGGCCTCGCCACTTTGCTGGTGGCCACAGCGCTCATCGGAACTCAGCCCGAAGCCCGGGCCTGGGTCGAGAATACGCCGGCATGGAGCTGGGTCCTTCTGGCCATAGCCGGCGGGCTGGTGCTGCGCGGCGGCCGTTAAACCACAAGACAAACCGGGATTCACATAAATGCAAGAAAGCTCCGCTACTGTCGACAGCCCTGACTGGTTGAATGCCATTCGCTGGACCGAGGACGGCCTCGTCCCGGCTATTGCCCAGGATGCCGAAACCGGCGAAATCCTGATGATGGCCTGGATGAACCGGGAATCCCTCAGGCTGACGGCTGAAGAAGGTCACGCGGTGTACTGGTCCCGCTCCCGGGGCAAGCTCTGGCGCAAGGGAGAGACATCCGGTCACCAACAGGTGGTGAAGGACATCCGGCTGGACTGCGACGAGGACGTGATTCTGCTGAAAGTCGAGCAGAAAGGCGGCATTGCGTGCCATACTGGCCGACGCAGCTGTTTTTACCGTACCCTGAAGGACGGAGCGTGGGTTGCGGTGGATCCGGTAATCAAGGATCCGGACGCAATCTATGGCAACAAGTAAGGAGCAGCCCGTGAGTGATGTACTGGAACGCCTGGCCCAGGTACTGGAAGCCCGCAAGAATGCAGACCCGGACTCATCCTATGTCGCCAGCCTGCATGCCAAAGGGCTGAACAAGATCCTGGAAAAGGTCGGCGAGGAATGTACTGAAACGTTGCTGGCTGCCAAGGATGCCGAACACAGCGGCGAAACCACCGACGTGGTGTACGAGACCGCTGATCTGTGGTTTCACAGCATGGTCATGCTGTCCCGACTCGGCCTCGGACCGGACGATGTCCTGAACGAGCTGGCACGGCGGTTCGACCTGTCAGGACTGGAAGAAAAGGCATCGCGGAGCAAGTAGGCAGGTGTTACCCCTTTCGGGGTTTCCGCAGGACGGCTCTGTTAACGTACAATGTTTCTGAACTGAAACAATGAGAATGAGGAACCCCGCATGGGTATCAGTATCTGGCAACTCCTGATCGTACTTGGCATTGTCATCCTGTTGTTCGGAACCAAGAAACTGCGGAACATCGGCAGCGACCTCGGCGGCGCCATCCGTGGCTTCAAAAAGTCCATGAATGATGATGACACCGCCAAGGAAGACAAGGATTCCCTGGAAGAAAAGTCCGAAGCCCAGCCCAAACAGGCGGAAGCAGAAGACAAGCCCCGGGAAAAAACCCACAGCTGAGACCTGGCTGAATGTTCGATATCGGCTTCCTTGAGCTGCTGATCTGCGGCGTTATTGCGCTTTTGGTGCTTGGCCCCGAACGGCTCCCCACGGCCGCCCGGGCTGCCGGGCGCTGGGTGGGTGCGGCACGCCGTATGGTCGGGCAGTTCAGTTCCGAGCTTGACCGGCAACTGAAAGCCGAGGAGCTGCGCGAAGAACTCCGCAAAGCGGGCGATGTCGGCCTGGATGATGTGCAGAAAACCGTGCGGGGGGCTCTGGATGAGGCCAAGAAGTACGAGCACATGATCCTGTCCGACGACGAAACCCGCAAGCCCAGGCCCGCGCCGGCAACACGCCGTATGGCAGGTGACGTCGAGGAAACAGACTCCTCCGGCGCAAACAGCCAGAACAATAAGACACCGGAACCGTCCAGCGAATCCTCCGGTGAACGCGAGACCCAATCAGGCCCGTCGGATAACCGTTCATGACCCAACAGCCAGACGGCAACCAGATCCATCCCGAACAACCGGAAATGCCACTGATAGAGCACCTGCTCGAGCTGCGTAACCGTCTGTTGAAAATGGTGCTGGCCGTGGTGATCTGTTTCGCCGCGATCTATCCCTTTGCCAACGAACTGTATCTTTGGCTCAGCGAACCGATCCGATCACTGTTACCGGTTGGCCAGAGCATGATCGCCACCGACGTCACCTCGCCCTTCTTCGCTCCGCTGAAGCTGGCGCTGGTGCTCTCGGTCTTTGCCGCGATCCCCATCATCCTTTATCAGCTCTGGAGCTTCATCGCCCCGGGGTTGTATGCCCACGAGAAGCGCCTGGCGTTTCCGTTGCTGTTCACCTCGGTAATCCTGTTCTATGCCGGCGCCGCGTTTGCCTATTACGTGGTGTTTCCACTTGTGTTCGGGTTCTTTACCGCCATCGGACCCGAGGGCATTGTGGAACTGCCGGACATCAGCAGTTACCTGAATTTCGTGCTCAAGATGTTCTTTGCCTTCGGGGTGGCGTTCGAGATCCCCATCGCCACGGTGCTGCTGATCCTGACCGGCGCCACCACGCCGGATGATCTGGCCGCCAAGCGTCCCTACGTGGTTGTCGGCTGTTTCATCATCGGCATGTTACTGACGCCGCCGGACATCATCTCCCAGACCCTGCTCGCGGTACCCATGTGGATCCTGTTCGAGTTCGGCATCCTGTTCGGGCGACTCGCGCGCCGTGAGGTGGCCAGCGAGGACCCGGAAGATTTCCCCGGCGAATGAACCTGGCACTGCTGTTTGACGAGGATTTTGTCACGCCAGAGCGCGCCGTTTTGACCGGCCGCCGGCTGACTCACCTGCATTCCGTGCTAAAGGTCACTGCCGGGGACCGAATTCCCGTGGGTCGCGTTGGGGGCCTACTGGGACACGGCGAGGTGGTTCGGCTGACAGGCACCGAAGCCGAACTGCGGGTAACGCTGGACCGGCAACCACCACCTTCTTTACCGCTCACCCTGATCCTGGCCATGCCCCGGCCCAAGATGTTGCGTCGGGTACTCCAGACCTGCGCCTCCCTCGGCGTCAAGGAGCTCTGGCTGATCAACAGCTACAAGGTGGAGAAAAGTTTCTGGCAGACGCCCTGGCTGTCAGGGGACAACCTGCGGGAAAACCTGACCCTGGGCCTCGAGCAGGCCAGAGATACAGTGATGCCGACGGTTCATATCCGCAAACTGTTCAAGCCCTTCGTGGAGGACGAGCTTCCCGGCATCCTCGCCGGAAAGCGGGCACTGGTGGCCCATCCCGGCACACCCACGCCCTGCCCTGTGCACCTGGATGAACCGGCCGTGCTGTGTGTCGGGCCCGAGGGAGGATTCACCCCCTACGAGGTGGGCAAGCTGGAGGAAGCGGGTTGCCAGGGGGTCCATCTCGGCCCCCGAATCCTTCGGGTGGAAACTGCCGTTCCGGTGCTGGTCAGCCGGCTGTTTGACGCCTGCCGGTAATCCGGAGCCTACTCTTTCACAGCTTCCCCGCCGCGTTTCTGCCACCAGTTGATCAGGGGCGTCAGCACTCCGACCAGGATGGCGCCGGCCAGAACCCCGAACAGGCCGTCGGCCAGGGTAGACACCAGGGTGGCGCCGATACCGCCAAAGCCTTCGGAGAAGTGGTCGATGGCATCGTAGACCGGTGGCAGGCCATGGGTGAGAATGCCACCGCCCACCAGGAACATGGCGATGGTGCCCAGGATCGACAGGGTCTTCATCATGTAGGGAGCCAGCCAGAGAATACCTTCGCCAATGCGCTGGGCCAGGGCACTGTCCTTCTGGCTCAAATACAGGCCGCCATCGTCCAGTTTCACGATGCCGGCCACCAGGCCATAGACCCCGACCGTGATCATCACCGCCACCACGGTGAGCACCAGGAACTGCATACCGATGCCTTGCCCGGTGACGGTACCGAGGGTGATGGCGATGATTTCGGCCGACAGGATGAAATCGGTGCGTATCGCGCCCTTGATCTTGTCCTTTTCCAGCGCCTTCAGGTCAACAGCCGGATTTTTCAGGGCCTCGTGCAGTTCCTGCTTGTGGGCGTCATCCTCCTTGCCGTGAAGGAACTTGTGGGCCAGTTTCTCGAAGCCCTCGAAACACAGAAACGCCCCACCAAGCATCAGCAACGGGGTCACCAGCCAGGGCACAAAGAAGCTGATGGCCACAGCGGCCGGTACCAGGATCGCCTTGTTGATAAAAGAGCCCTTGGCGACTGCCCAGACTACCGGCAACTCCCGGGCCGGCTTCACACCGGTGACCTGCTGGGCATTGAGCGCCAGGTCATCCCCCAGAACCCCCGCGGTTTTCTTGGTGGCGGCCTTGGTCATGAGGGAGACATCGTCGAGGATGGTGGCGATGTCGTCGATCAATGCGAGCAGACTGCTTCCTGCCATGGGTCATCCCTTAGGTTTGGTCGGTCTATAGGTTAATCAACGAGGCCCATGGCCTCGGCAGCTATGCGGTTCTTGACCGGTCCAAGCCGGTCCAGCCAGCGCATGCCGGCGTTGCGAAGCCAGCGCAGGGGCAACTCATCCCGGGCGAACAATTGCTTGAAGCCCTCCATGGCCGCCATCATGGTCAGGTTCTCACCTTTCCGACGGCGCTGGTAGCGGGCCAGAACCAGTTCGTCATCCGGGGCAAGATCAAGCGCCTTCGCCCGTTTCATTTCGTCGAGGAGTGCCCGCACATCCCCGTATCCCAAATTAGCGCCCTGGCCTGCCAGGGGGTGGATGGTATGGGCCGCGTCACCCACCAAGGCCAGACCATCGGCCACATAATCCTTGGCATGGCGCTGACGCAGAGGGAAGGCAAAACGGCGCGAAATCGCTGTCACACTCCCCAGCTCACCTTCGATGGCCCGCTCCAATTCCTGCCGGAAGTCATCATCACCGAGGGCCATCAGGCGGCGAGCTTCGGGGGTGTCCTGGGACCAGACAATGGAACAGAACCGGTCGTCCAGATGTTCGTTCAGCAACGGCAGAAAGGCAAGCGGACCACTGGGAGAGAATCGCTGCCAGGCGGTGTAGCGGTGGCTTTGGGCCGTCCGCACGGTGCAGACGATTGCCTGCTGGTCGTAATCCCATTCCCGGGTCGGCATGCCCGCCCACTGACGTAAGCGCGAGTTTGCGCCATCGGCCCCGATTACCAGCCGGGCTTCCAGCTGGCGCCCGTCCTCCAGTTCAACGCCTTCCGTCCTCGACCAGCCCCGGACCCGGACTCCGTCAAACAGGGTCACGTCACTGGCCAGGAGTTCCCGGAACAGGGCCCGGACGAGGTTCCGGTTCTCGACGATGGTGCCCAGCGCCCGGGCATGCAGTTCGGCGGCATCGAAATGAATCCGGCCGGTGCCGTCACCATCCCACACGATCATTTCCCGGTAGCCGCAGTGGCGGCTTTCGGTCACGCCGGACCAGGCCTCCAGCTCTTCCAGCAGACGCTGGCTGGCCGTGGAGATGGCACTGACCCGGGGCTCAAAATCTTCCACCGTTGAGGCCGGCTCAGGGGCCTCCAGCAGCGCCTCCCTTGGGGCACCTTCGACCAGACCGACCTGCCAGCCCTGGCGGGACAGACCCAGTGCCAGAGCCGATCCGATCATGCCACCACCAACGATGACAATATCGAAGGACCGGGCGTCAGCATTACTGGTCATGGCGGGCATCCTCGCTCGCAGTTGGGGAGACTGACGGAACAACGGGCCTGCGGCCGCCGATGCCCATGGCCTTGCGGGCAAACCAGCGTTTGGCGCCAGGCACCAGATCGAGTCCGACCAGTCCGGCATCCCGTGCCGTGGCAACGGGCAACAGGGACTGCCCGAAAATCCGGATCAGGGAGTCCGAGAACTGAACCGTCTGCTCCCAGTCCCGGCGATGGCGTCGTTGATATTCACCGAGCACCGACAACTCACCGATCGAACAGCCCTCATTAACCGCCCGCCGGAACTGTTCCACCAGAGTCACCAATCCTCTGAGAGCCAGGTTGAAGCCCTGCCCCGCCACCGGATGCAGGGCATGGGCGGCATTGCCCACCAACGCCACACCCGGTCGTACAGGCTCGTCGACCGTCGTCAGCTTGAGCGGATAGTGGCTACAATGGCCCATTCGGCCAAACCGTCCCAGCCGCCAGCCGAACCGATCCTGCAAACGCCGGCACCTCTGCTCGTCCGACAACCCCAGCACCTCCCCCAAGGCCTCATCGGTCAGGGTCCACACCAGGGCCGACTGGTTTTCCGCCTTTAGGGATGAGCCATGGGGCAAAAGCGCCATCGGACCGTCCCCGGTAAACCGTTCATAGGCTGTAAACCGGTGGGATTCACTGGTAGAAACATTGGCAATCAGCGCATTCTGCCCGTAATTTTCGGTGCGGGTGACAAAGCCAAGCTTCTCCCGCAGGCCAGAACGGCCACCATCGGCAACCACCAGGCATTGCCCGGTCAGTGACTGCGCCTGGCCGTCCTTGCGGATCAAAACGTCCACGCCATCCGGTGTCGGTGTCATGTCCACAACTTCCGCCGGCGCCTGCCACTGCACACCGGTATCGAGCAACGCCCGCATCAGGCACAACCCCATCCAGCGGTTGTCGGCCACATAGCCCAGGGCTTGCTGGTGATGATCTTCCGCATGCAGTCTGGTGGCCCCGAAGTGGCCACGATCGGAGACATGGATATGGCGGATCGGTGTGGCATGTTCGGACAGTGACTGCCAGAGTCCCAGTTCTTCGAAGATCAGCCTCGAGCCCCATGACAATGCGGTGGAACGGGCGTCATAGCTGGGCTGGTAGTCCTCCGGCAGCGCCTCCGGGGACAGAGGAAAGGTCTCCACCACCGTCACCCGAAGCTCGGGCACCGCCCGGGCCAGCGCCAAGGCCAGGGTCGCGCCGGCCAGGCCGCCGCCCGCGATAATCAGGTCAGTCTCGGGTGCGCTCACCGTGTCAGTCCGCCATCAACGCTTCGATCTCGGCAATGGTCTTGGGCACCTCATCGGTCAGGACGCGGCAACCGTCTTTGGTTACTACCACGTCGTCTTCGATGCGGATGCCAATCCCACGCCATTTTTCGTCCACATCGGTGTTGTCCGGGGCGATGTAGAGGCCGGGTTCCACGGTCAGGACCATGCCGGGCTCCAACTCGCGCCAGGCCTCACCAATCCGGTAGTCCCCCACGTCATGCACATCCAGGCCCAGCCAGTGGCCAGTGCGATGCATGAAGAACGGCTTGTAGGCTTCCTTCTCGATGGCCTCATCCACGTCTCCGGACAACAGGCCGAGGTCGATCAACCCCCGGGTGAGCACTCTGAGTGCCGCCTCATGGGCATGATTCCAGTGGTTGCCGGGCCGTACGGCTTCAATGGCCTCGTACTGGGCCGCCAGTACCACCTCATACAGGGCTCGCTGTTCCGGACTGAACTTGCCGCTGACCGGGAAGGTCCTGGTAATGTCCGACGCGTAGCATTCCAGCTCACAGCCGGCATCGATCAGCACCAGGTCACCGCTCTTCAAGGGCGCACCGTTCTCGATGTAATGCAGGATGCAGCCATTGGTGCCACTGCCCACGATGGAGGGATAAGCCGTGGACCGGGCACCATGCTCCATGAAGGTGTGGATCAGGGTGGCTTCCAGATTGTATTCAAAACCACCCTGACGCGCCCGTTTCATGGCATTGCAGTGGGCCTCGGCACTGATCTTGCCCGCCTTCGCCATCACCTTGATCTCATTGGCGCTCTTGTACAGACGCAGGTCGTGGAGCAGATGCTCCAGGGCGACAAACTCGCCAGGGGGATGGGCTCCGGTGCGCACCTTACTACGGATGGTCTTGACCCATTCCATGACCCGGTGATCAAAGTTCTGGTCCTTGCCCAGAGGGTAATAGACCCGGCTGCGCCCCTCAATCATACCCGGCAGAATGTCGTCAATGTCCGAAACGGGGAAGGCATCGTCCAGGCCACACCGCTCGATGGCGCCTTCGGGACCGCACAGGAAACCGTCCCACAGCTCTTTCTCCGGGTGGCGTTCCTTGCAGAACAGCACCGCCTCGCCATGTTCACGACCGGGAATCAGGGCCAGCACCGCCTCGGGCTCACCAAAGCCGGTCAGATACTGGAAGTCACTGTCCTGCCGGAAGGGATGGAGTACATCCCGGTTGCGCACCCGCTCCGGGGCCGCTGGCAGGATAGCAATACTGTCCGGCGCCATTCGCTCCATCAGCTTGCGGCGGCGCTCGGCGAACTCCTTGACGGGTATCATGGACGACATAGATTCTCCCATAGTTCTGGAACCGACTCAGTGCAGGGTCGGCGAGTCGGAGACCGGCTTCTCCGGGGCGTTGAATTCGGTAAATACGGCCAGGGCCCCGAGCCGGACATACTCGGTAATCTCCAGCAGTTGTTGCTCGCTTTCCTCGTCTGCTTCCTCATCCTCGGACAGCTGGCTGATCGCCACCATGTCCTCGATCAGCTCGCGGATCTCGTCCGGAGCCTGACCCAGGGATTCTCCGGCGGTCAGGGCCATGCCCTCGAGGAAACCGCGCACCCACGCCACCAGCGCTTCGAGCCGCTGTTCAATGGCGTATTCGTCATCCGGTAACAAAGGATGGAAGCTCATGTCGGCTGATTGCAGGAGCGCCAGGGTCTGCTCGTAGGCTTTATTCATGAAGGGCGCCAGGTCATCGGATTCTTCAGCTGCGTCTTCCGGGAGCCCCATGTGCTCGCACACCATATTCAGCCATTCAGGTTCCTGGATACGGGAACCGGCTGCAAGCCGACCACACAGTGCGCCGTGGAGTTCCGAGGGGTGACTGAAGGCCTGGTGGGCGGTAAAGACGTTGGCCCAGCGTTCGAATTCTGCAGCGCGGGCGGCGCCGGAAGAAGTGTCGGATTCGGACATGAACCAAGACAATCCTGTTTTGTTGAATGGAGTTCCTATCCTAGCATTCAGGCGACACCAAGGCACTTGCCACTTGCTTTTGCTGCCGGGCAATCACAATATGTTATAACATAACATACTTACTGGAGAGCATGATGAAACGATCCGGGTACCAATTGCTATTGCTACCACTGACCCTCCTCGCCAGCGCAGCCACTTCCAGCGAGAACCCCGGCGCCCACCAGCATGGTCACGCAGAACTGTCGTTTGCGGTTGACGGCAACCAGTTAGAGGTGATGTTTGTCTCACCCGCCTACAATGTGGTGGGCTTCGAACACGAAGCCAGAACCGAAGCACAGAATCAGGCGCTGAAGGAAGCCAACGACTGGTTTGCCGGAACACCGTTGATCGATACCCCGGACAGCACCTGCGCCGTGATCGGCTCGGATGTGCATCACAGTGGCCAGGCACACGAGGGCAAAGAAGACGAGCGCGGGGATCACGGCGGCGGTCATTCGGTCTTTGAAGTCACCCAGACGCTGGCGTGCCCCGGCGTGCAGGATGCCGATACCCTGACCACCCCGCTGACAACCCGGCTTGAACGCCTTGAGCACCTGGACGTGCAGTGGGCCGGCGCCATGGCACAGGGCGCATTACGCCTGGAGCATGGCGAACAAGCCATCGAATTGCAGCAATAACCTACTCTGTGTAGGGCGTCACGCTCCTGGCCACCATGGAGTAGGATGAGGTGCCTATCTCGTTCTCGGTGCGCTCGATCAGCAGGGTACCTTCGATCCATACCGGGTCATACAGGGCCTCGATATAGAAGCCCTCCTTGTATTTCACGTGGATAATCTGGTTGGGCGGGGGCGGCGGCACATGGATGCAGGCGCCATAGTAGGGAACCAGGAAGAACTCGAGGATCTTCATGTCGTTGGTGGTTTTCAGGGGCACGACAAAGCCGGGAATCCGCCCGTCCACGTCACCCATCTCCGGCACCACGCGTCCGGTCATGATTTCATCGGGCAGGATGGTGGGGCCGTCGCCCTCGTGCTCGACTTCTGGCATATTTTCCAGCAGCGCCAGATCCTCGGCAGGCATGAGTTCAAGCCAGTCGATCTCCCGGGGCTCTGCGGTCGCGGAGGAGACGGAGGCGAATCCGAGCAAGGCCGCCAGGGCCAGGCTGGCAAGACGATACGAAGGAAAGGCGTGGAACGTCAACAAGGTTACTCCTGGGGTTCAGATTCCGGACCAGCAGGTATCATACACCGGGGACAACGATCACCAACATGACCAGCACGACAGAAACCCGTCACAACCGGGCTAAGGACGGGGAACTTGCCCTACAGGCCCGGGACCTTTGCTTCCGATGGGCAGCGTCTCAACCCATAATTCGGTTTCCGGACCTGACCATCCCGCGCGGGGAACACCTGTTCCTGCAAGGCGCCAGCGGCAGCGGCAAAAGCACGCTGTTGAGCCTGCTGTCCGGCATGCAGGTGCCCCACTCCGGATCCGTCAGCGTTCTCGGTTCCGAACTGCAGCACTTGGGTTCCGGCCCCCGGGACCGGTTCCGGGCCGACCATGTCGGCGTAATTTTCCAGCAGTTCAACCTGGTGCCCTACCTGAGCGCACTGGCGAACGTTACCCTGCCCTGCCGCCTGTCCCGCGTTCGACTTGAACAAACACGGCCCAACCCCGACTCCGCTGCCGAAGAGCTGCTCAGGATGCTGGCCATCCCCGAGGATCACTGGCATCGCAAGGTCACCCGCCTTTCCATCGGTCAGCAGCAACGGATTGCCGCGGCCCGGGCACTGATGGGCAGCCCCGGCATTATCCTCGCGGACGAGCCAACGTCCGCACTGGATTCCGACAACCGGGACCGTTTCCTGGATCTGTTGCTCGGCCTGGCCGACGAACGGGGCGCCTCAGTGGTTTTTGTCAGCCATGACCGCAGCCTGAGCCACCATTTCCATCACCAGGTCCACCTGGGAGATGAGTCATGAAAACCGGGCTGGCGTTTTCCCTCGCCCTGGCGAGCCTCTGGCACCGGCGGCGAGTCCTGACCCTGGTGTGCCTGACCCTCACCCTGAGTATCAGCCTGCTGCTGGGCATCCAGTACCTGCGCACCGAAATCCGGCAATCGTTCACCAGCACGATCAGCGGTACCGATCTCATCGTCGGAGCCCGCAGCGGCCAGCTGAACCTGCTGCTGTACACCGTGTTCCACATCGGCGATGCCACCAACAACATCCGCTGGTCCACCTTCCAGAAACTGCAGGAAGACCAACGAATTGACTGGCTGATTCCCATCTCGTTGGGTGACAGTTACCGTGGCTACCGGGTGGTAGCCACGGACCGCAACTTCCCCGAACACTTCCGTTATGGCCAGGAACAGCCGGTCAGGTTGGGCGAGGGCGAATGGTTCAGCGACGTGTTCCACGTCGTGCTCGGTGCAGGCGTGGCCCGGGAGCTCGGGCACCAGCCCGGCGAGGAGGTGATCCTGTCCCACGGCGGCGGCAGGACCAGCTTCTCCAACCACGAAGACTCCCCGTTCCGGATCACCGGCATTCTGGAGGCCACCGGCACCCCGGTTGACCAGGCGGTGTACATCAGTCTGGAAGGCATGGAGGCCATGCATGTGGGCTGGGAATCCGGCGTGGCGCTCCCGGGGCGAACCCTTACCCCGGAAAGAGCCCAGGGGATGACCTTTACCCCGGATGCCATTACGGCCGCCTATGTGGGGCTGAAGTCTCCGGTGCTCACCTTTCAGCTCCAACGGGCACTGAACCAGTCTGCGGAGGAACCCCTGTCCGCCATTCTCCCGGGCGTTGCGCTGAGCGAGCTGTGGCGCCTGATGGGGCAGTTCGAAAAAGCCCTGCTGGGCATCACCGGCTTCGTGGTCATTACCAGCCTGGTGGGACTGGTGGCGGTACTGCTGACCCTGCAGACCCAGCGGGCCCATGAGATAGCGGTCCTCCGGGCCACCGGGGCCTCAACGGGGCTGGTGGCCTCCCTGCAGATGATCGAATGTGTTGCCCTGGCGCTGGTCTCCTGCCTGCTCGCACTGGCCGTGGGAGCTGCCCTGCTCACGGGCATTGCACCCTGGTTACTGGACAACTACGGGATCACCCTGACGCTCAGGCCCCTGAACGCGACGGAATGGGCACTCTTGGCGACCGTACCGGTAGCTGCCGCGCTGGTCGGCCTGCTGCCGGCGTTCGCCACCTGGCGAAGGACACGTACCCAGGGGCTCGGGGAGATCGGCAAGCAGTGATCGGCGTCACGCCCGGGAGGCTGTGACAACCCTGTAAATTGACCGACTTAGCATCCACACTTATAGTTATTTGCATTCATAACAACCGATGTTGGGCACGCCATGGAACAGTCCGAAGTACAGGCATTAGCGGACAAGCTGGACAAGCTGATCGAACGCTGTCAGAAACTGGAGCGGGATAACGCCATGCTGCGGGAACTCCAGGACGACTGGAACCGGGAGCGGGCCCAGCTGGTACACAAGAACGATCTTGCCAAAAACAAGATCGAAGCCATGATCGGCCGCCTGCGGGCACTGGAGCACCACTGATGTCTCAGCAATCCACCACCGTTGAGGTGAAGATTCTCGACAAGGAATACCTGGTTGCCTGCCCGGAAGAAGAGCAAGAAGCCCTGATTCGCGCCGCCAGGCACCTGGACCACAAAATGCGGGAAATCCGTTCCAGCGGTAAGGTGTTTGGCGTTGAACGCATTGCCGTGATGGCTGCGCTGAACATCACCCACGAGCTGCTGGAGCAGGATTCCATGTCCGGCGCCACCAGCTCGATTCTCAAGGCCATGGACAGCAAGCTCGATGATGCCCTCGGGGAAAATACCGGGCACTGATTCCGGATCAGGTGTTGCAATTGGCCCCGGACCTGCCCGTATAATGAGACCAACTTCCTGGGCTGTTCGGGATAGTCGGATACGTCCTCGAGCCGATGCGCACTACCCAGGTGGCTACTTCAGGGCATTGTGAGCACGTCCCCGACAGGGGAAAGCCTAATATGTCACAGCGGCCACCGACCTTGAACTCTGGGTTCAAGGGCAACATCCGATAACGGCAGCCCGGGAAGCTTTATTTTCAACGAGTTACCCCGAAAACAGTTACTTACGGTCTTCGTTCAATACTGAACTGGTACAAAAGACTGGTACAAAAAGTGACTGTCCTACGCATTAAATCTAGCCTCCATCGACGTCCTGAAAGCTCCAACCTGTTCTACCGGAAAGTTATTCCGGCAGAGTTGCGTCCCTGTTTCGGCAAACGCGAGATCAAATACAGTTTCCAGACTGCTGATCCTGCAACCGCACGAAGCCGGTATCACCAGATCAGCGCATGCGTTGAGCGGCAAATTGCCAACGCTAGAGCGCAACTTTTGGGCACTGAGGAGATTACCGACCTTCAGCTACAGAAGCTGGCGGACGAATGGTATTCCCTTGCGAGGTCAGGTGCCGATTCCGGTGATCCAATATCCCCACTCTCTCTGCACCAATTGCCGGGGGGACCAAGAAAGTCACCGTCATTTCTTAATTTAGATTCCTGCCCTCAAGCCAACAGCTTGGACAAGCTGGAGAAAGCACTGGGCATGGATGCTCGCTCCCTACTCCTACACCACGGCATTGCCCTCAACCACAAGAGTGCGAAGTACCATAACCTACTCGTTTTATTGGCGGAGAAAGCCCTCCTGATTGAAGGACGCGATCCGGTCGAATCTCATCTGCTGAGCGCGACCGTCGGAAACACAGAAACACCGACGCTAAAGGACATTTGGAAACGATTTGAAGCCCTCTACAGCGCCTCAGACAACCCCAAAGACCGAGGCAAGGTGGCAACCTACCGCAGCGACTTCCTGAAGCTCATTCAGCACGCTGGAGACATCCGGCTATCAATGCTGACGCGAGAGCATGCGTTAACGTTTCGAGATGCACTTCGCGAACTCCCCGATACGACCATCCCAAATTTTGAGCAACGGTCGGGTCTAAAACCAAAAGAATTTCGTCAGTTGTCACTCGATCGGCAGCGAGACATTGCAAGCGAAGAAAATCTCCCCGTCAGAACCGCCAGTGGCGTCAAAGCCGCTCTGAAGCGAGTTGCAGCGGTTCTTGCGTTTGCAGATCAAGAACTACAGACGAAATACAACGTCTTCAATCCAATGCCTATGGTGCCGAATTCTCAGACACAGCTTCGGGGAGAAGCCTTTGAATACACCAAGGAGGAGATCGAGAGGCTATTAACATCTGACGACATTCTGAGGGCTCTATCGGTTGACGAGACTTGGTGCATGCTGGTTCTTTACTTGACTGGGGCGCGGCTTGGAGAAGTGGCCCCCATGGTTGGAGAAGATTTGGTGAAAGATGACCAAACCGAGGCTCTGAGCATACGTGAGGACCACTCTCGCGGGCGAACGGTAAAAAATTATTCCAGTATCCGTAAAGTGCCAATTCACCCCTTTCTCAAAGACCTCGGGTTCATAGAATACGCCACAAAGCCGGCAAAAGAGCCACTCTTCACTTCCCTATGGGATACAACTGGAAACAAGGCAAACAGGTTTAGCCGCAAACTGAAGATGCTAGGACAGGAGCAAGGAATAAGGTCCACTGTACGCCCCGCACATGGTTTTCGACATCATGTTATAGGTTTGTGGCGAGAGGCAGAAAAACGACAGGACCTGCAGGACGCGTATTTGGGTCATGCCAACCGGTCTCAACAATCGGATTATTCCAACTTCAGCAGTCTCGCCAAAACGGCGTCAACGGTTTGGCCGCCCATACCAGACGTTGACAAATTACGGAAATATTTGTCCCGCCAGTGAGAACATAACGAGTGAGCAGGTCGCATTCGTTCAGCCAATCACCAGTCATCACAAACTGGATAAACTGACCGATGGTTCACTTGATAACCGGAGAAAACTTCAGCTTACCCCACACGTTTTGTGCACACGCCTTACCGCTATCCCTTTCGTACTGTTTCACAAACTCCCTAATCAACACTTCCTGATACTTCTCTTCCATAACCTCCCTCAGTTCATTTTCATACTTTCCTTGAACAAGAAACGAATCATGAACACCAATACAGACAATGTTTTTTCTGGCGAAGTGGTACATGACTTCCAACGCAATTTCACTGTCAATTCGCTGCAACCGGGAACCTAAACACACTCCGTTGTCGTTGAAATCGATAACCTCCCTATGCTTTTCCAATATCCCATCAAGAATCCTTTCAGGATCATTCTTATCAAATGCCCCCTTCCCCTCCAACATTCTTCGAATGGAATTTTTGGCTAGCCCCTTAGTTGGATTATTAATCACTCGCTGAAATGCTTGTTTTACAACCCCCCGATCAAAGCCCTCGATAGTGTACGGATCACCATTCATTTCAATATCGCGCACATCGTAAAGAATGCGGGGATGCAGTCCGCTGTAATCCAACTCGGAAACGCACTCTTCTTCAATCATTATCCTTGTCCGAACACTCTTTGGCTGGTTTTGGATGAACTCGCCATAAAAGCGCCCACCTGAGCCGAAACCATCGTCATTGAAAACTCGATACAGATCATTGACTGGCAAGTTCTGGTTACGATGCGTGACCGTGTGCTGCCTACGAACTTGATTGATTCGCGTCATTTTCTCAAGACAGCTGGCGTGCCCACCAATTTTCTGACCAAAAACCGCCCTCACCGCTTCATCATCCGGATAGAGAGCCTTATCCTTCGCCGTCTTCACCCTAATCAAGTGATTGGTTCGGCTGCCAACGGAAACCTTCTTGCCCATAGCCTCGAAAGTACATCTGAGGCTCTCCGAATACCGTAAGCGACTCAACCTTCGCACACCTGTCGTTCTATCCTGGAAGCCTTTAATTTGGTCACAGTACTCATTATCGTCAAGCCAATCTATTACCTTGATAATTATGTTGTAACCGGGCTTTCGGCTTCGATAATCATTCTTATTCCTTGAATATGCAACGCACCAGTGTTCTGATCGATTACTCAACAAGAACACATAGTAGAGATTACATAAAATCTGATAAAAACCCTGTTGCACGCTCCTCACGCTACGCGGTTCGGATTGTGTTTTTTTGATGTAAATAGAACAGAGCCTTTCTGCCAAACATTTCAATTCCCCGGGACTATCGCCTAACTCACTCAGAGTATGATCAATAAAATGCGTTTCGTAATCCTTCAACACCAACTCCTTAATTTAGATTTTCAACATATATAAAATTCAAAAAAAAAAAAAAAAAAAAAAAA
>NZ_JAWOIS010000076.1:0-13794 GCF_046484525.1 Marinobacter sp. | reverse complement strand
GTAATATTGGCCAGCACCACCCCGTGCCCGAACGGCAACATCAACCGGCCCTGCAGCGAAGACCCCGGCGGATGCACCAGCTGCGGATCGCGCTCCAGCGGCTTGATGACCTGATAGGCATACTGCCGAGCCTGCTCCAGCGGGTTGGGCACCACCTTCAGGCCCCGTTCCGTCAGGATGGTGGCCTCCCGGCGATCGATCTGCCGGATCGTCTCCAGCCGCCAGTCCTTCACCTCCAGAATCAGCAGGCCCCGTTGCGGATGCAGCACGATGAAATCCGGATGCTCCGACCGCCCACCCACCGGTACGTCGTACCAGCACAGGTAATCGTCCTCGAGGAACTGCTCCAGGCGCCGCGCAAAGCGCTTCTCGCCCGACGTCATCCGCGGCAGGCAGCTGTTGAGCGAAGGTATTAGCGTTGTCATTCCCCGAACCCTACCTCCATGGATAACGCGGAGCGAAGCGGCGGCCCGTCAGGGACGTCCGCCTTACGCGGCTTGTTATCACTGCCTCAGTCATACTCTGCATGCTGAGGCAGATCATCTGTAATCTCGAACCAAGGAGCCTTACTCCCCACGAATACATGGCGCCCTGCTTTTACCTCTGGGTCGGTATCAAGTGTTCCGAGTGGGAAACCATAGATCTCGGGGGCTGCATCGAACTTGGTATAGAGGCTGGAGCCACAGTTTGAGCAGAAGCCTTTGTGCTCACCCGGAGAAGATTCGTAAAACTTCAGCAGGTCCTGACCTTTGACGGTGTGCCAATCCGAGGATTGCACCTTAGCGCGGGTTCTGAAAGCCGAGGCATGAAGCTTTCGGCACATTGAACAATGACAGTTCAGAACATCGGTCAGCGGACCGTTGATTTCGTATTGAATGCCCCCGCAGAGACAACTACCTGTTTGCTTCATTGATGCACCTCCTTGTGTGATAACCGCTTATTATACGAACGCGTTCGCAAAAATCCGGGCGCCTATCAGGCGTTTGTATAACCCCAATAGCCCTGTCACGATCGAAACCAAAAACTCAATATAGTTCATAGCCTTAAAAAGCACACATTCTATGCTTCTAATGCGGTTTTGCGAACCATGTAGCTCTCGGAATCCCAACCTCGGGCGTATAACTTCAACGGTACATCGAGAAAAGTTGGAATTTCAGGAGGGTGGAAAGTCGCAGCGGAGTTATACGCCCACGCTCGCATAACTCCGCCTGAAGCACCCCGTCAGGGGAAGAGGGATAGCCGTCAGAACCGCCGGATCACACCCAGGTGAAGGGAGGTGCCGTAATACCGGCCGGTTTCCTGCAGCCGGTCGGCATAGGCGATCCGGCCATGGAACTGCCAGTCCCGGTAGCGGCCGATGAGGGCCTCGAGTTCGACATCCGAACCGAATTCATAGCTGGAGAAAGTGTCGTCCTTGTGCCAGCCGAGGCTGGTACGCAGGCCTACCCAGTCGTCGACGTTCGGGCTCCAGTAGAAGAGCGCGGTGCCGGCAAAGCGGTTGAAGTAGTCCGGGTCGTAGTAGCCGTTGTCGAGGTCCTTGTCGAAGGTGAAACGCTGGGCGGAAAGGCCCAGGTTCACGCCCCAGGGGCCGCTCTGGTAGACGTTGCGGCTGGGCGCCAGGTAGAACTCGAGGCGGCTGTTGTCGTCCGAGAAGTCCGAGGCGCTGATCCAGCCTTCCACCTGGTAGAGCGGGTACGGATGCCATACGGCCCGCAGGCGGTTTTCGGTTTCGACAATCTCGCGGGAGACGGACTGGGGCGAAAGGGCATACAGCGAGCGTTCCCGGGACAGCTGCAGCATCAGGTCGTCGCGGGGATACCAGTTGCCCTCAAGACGGTAATGGCCATAGTCGCCACCGCCTTCGATATTGCCACGGCCTACCCGCGCCTCCACTTCAAGACGGCGGTGCAGCTGGTGGCGGGCACCTACCCAGCCGACGTAATCCATGGTGGTGCGGTCGCCGTCGTCCGCCTCGAATTCCGAGTCCTCCCGGGTGCTAACCCGGCGGGCGCTGTATCCCATCAGCACGCGGGTCTCCGGGCTCAGCGCCAGTTCACCAAACACGGTACCAGTGGTGATGCGGATGTCGTCGGCGTCAAACTGGTGATCGCCGGTAATGCCCACCAGTGAACGCAGGGGCGCGCGGGTTACCCGGCCAACCTCACGGGTCTCCGGTTCCTCCGGCTTCAGCTTTTCCAGCACCGCGAGACTTTCCAGCGCCTCGGAGGGCTGGCCGGAGGCGCGGGTGGCCAGTACTCGGGCAAAGTGGATGTCGTAGTCGTCCGGGTGGCGCTCCGCCAGGGGCGTGAGCAGGTCGGAGGCGGTATAGAACCGACCGCGTTGCAGCAGTAGCTGGGCTTTGGCCCGCTGGTACTCATCGGTGTCTCCGAAGCGGCGCCGGTACTCTGTGAGAGCTTTGGCAGCGCCTTCCCGATCGCCGGCCCAACTCAGTACCTGGATCCGGGCCACAGCGGCATCGTGGTCGTTGGGAAAGTACTGCAGGTAGTCGTCATAGGCGGTGGCCGCTTCCGGGTACTCACCCATCCACTGGTGCCAGAGCGCCCGGCTGCGCAGGGCTTCCTGGTCGCCGGGGGCCAGTTCCAGCAGTGACTGGATACTGGTCTGCGCCGCCGCGCGATCGCGAGCCCAGTTGGCCTGCTGCAGGCAGGCATGCAGATACTCCACGTTGGTCGGCTCCAGCCCCACCGCGTTCAGGCATTGCACCAGGGCATCCCGGGGGCGATCTGCCATGGCATAGGCGCGAGACAAGCGGTACGCAAGGGCGGCGTCGTCCGGGGCAAGCTGTGCGGCCTGCTCCAGGGCTTCAATCGCTTCGTCCGGGCGCTTCAGGTGATGGTAGATATCCGCCATCCGCAGCCAGAGATCCACCCGTTGGGGCTGTTCCGACAGCACCGAACGGTAGACCGTCAGCGCACTCTCCCACTCCCCGGCCATTTCGGCTTTCAGGCCCGCCTCGGGCACCGCAGGGGCGGCCGTCAGCACACCGGCACAAAGCGACAACAGCAATCCGGCAAGGAGTCGTTTCATTTGCGCCACCTCCGGTTACGGGTAATCCAGAGATCGGTTGCAAAGCGCCCGATGTTGACGGCATCAAACAGCAAGCTGCCGTAACGTAGCGGTGTCACCGCAATCGCCTCCCAGAAGGCCCGGAACCGGTGGCCCGGGGCATTGAACATGAGGATCAGGATCACCAGTGTCATCTCGGCCAGGAAGGTAATCAACAAGGGCCCCCATAACTGGAGAATCAACATGATCAGCAGCGCCGTGGGAAAGGCAATCTTCTCCAGCGCCGCCATGAACACCGCCCAGCCCATGGGCCGGCCGTATTGTTTGGTGTACCCCTGCCCCCAGGGCTGCCGGTACGGTTCACCGCGCCGGTGGATGTGATCACGGGTATCCGAATGCTTTTCCTCATACTGCTTCGCCTCATGCTTCTGGCGATAGCGGCGGAAACCCTTGAAGGGGCTGCGTAACAGGCCGTCAAAGTAGTAGCAGCTCTGCAGGAAGCTGGACGACCAGAAGTACAGCTGATGGGCCAGTCGGGGGAACTCCGGCTCCAGCGAACGTACCGTGACATCCTGCAGCTGTACGTTGCGGTAACCCTCGTTCAGCAGCGCAAATCCGATGAAGATGTCCTCGGAGTTGGTGAGGTCGTCTCCCAGGATCGGTTCGTAGTAATCGAACAGTTTTCTGAGGTATTCACGGCGATAGGCCACGGCACAGCCCACGGGATTGATGATGCTACCGAACACGGTCATCTGGCCCCGGTACACGAAGCGCTGGAGGAACGTATAGAGAATGCCGCGATAGAAGTTGGTGATGGCGCGGTTGAAACGGTGCCAGGCACCGGGACGCGGGGTAACGTAGTTGGCGTGTTTCTCCAGGAAGCCTTTCAGGGGCGCCTCATCGCTGATCGTACGGCGGTCCTTTTCCCGCATCGGCTGCACCACGCCGCAGGCCGAAGCCACGCCGGGGGCCTTGTAGATTTCCTGGACCAGACGCTCGATGTAGTTCTCCGATTCCAGGAAGGTGTCGCCATCGAGGACGACCTCCACATCGGCATCCAGGTTCCTCGCCTCGCGTTTGACGGTCGGAGTCTTGCCGATCGATTCTTCCCGCCGGATCACTTCCAGGTCCAGGCCAAGATCCTCGCCGAAGGCACGGGCCACTTCCGCCGTCCTGTCGGTGCTGCCGTCATCCACCAGCACCACCTTGCGGGGCTTGAGACTCTGCCGGGCGATGGAACTGAGGGCCAGCAGGATGTTCTGCTCCTCGTTGAGCGCCGGAATCACCACATCCACGGTGGCGTCACGCCAGTCTTCCGCACTCTCGGGCGGGGTTTTGTCCGGCCCGCGCATCAGGCCGATGAAGGCAACCAGCGTGCTGGGACCAATGACGAACCAGGGCGCGGTTGCCATACTAGTTCTCTCCTTCCGTGATCTGTTTGCGGGCCCGGTTGATCAGGTCCCTGAGGGTTTCTTCGAGGGTCCAGGCGTGCTCAAAGCCGGTGAGCCGGCGGAGCTTGTCGAGCGAGGGCCGCCGGTGGCGGATATCCTCGAACTCCGCGCCATAGGCTTCCCGGTAGGGAATATGCTCGATGGTCGAGCGGCTCCCGGCGCATTCGATCACCAGCCGGGCGAGCTCATTGATGCTGATTTCCCGATCACTGCCAACGTTGACGATCTCGCCGTTGGGCAGATCCGGCATGGAAGCCAGGCGGTCGAGCGCCACGACCGTATCCCGCACATCGCAGAAGGATCGGGACTGCTCGCCATCTCCGAACACAGAAATCGGCTCATTGGCCACGGCTTTCTGGACGAAGCGGGGCACCACCATGCCGTAGCGGCCGGTTTGCCGTGGCCCCACGGTATTGAAGAAACGGGCGATGATCACGGGAATATCGTGTTCCCGGGCATAGGCCAGGCCAAAGCCCTCGTCCGCCAGCTTGCTGATGGCATAATTCCAGCGCAGGGGGGCGCCAGATTGAATGATCAGGGAGTCGTCCTCGGTCAACCTCGGTTCTGTGTGAGGGCCATAAACCTCCGAACTGGAGGCGAGGATCACCTGCGGCGCCCAGCTGTCACGGTTTACCGACCGCAGCAGACGCTCGGTGCCGGCGATGTTGGTGGCCATGGTGCCCACCGGCTCTCTGAGCACCCGGTACACACCCACCACCGCCGCCATATGGTAGATACGGTCCGCCCAGGCAACAGCCGTGTCGAGACCATCCCAGGTGACGATGTCCGCCTGATCAAACCGGAAATCGGGATTTTCGATGAAAGCCGCGACATTGGCTTCCGAGCCGGTACTGAGGTTGTCTACCACATGTACCTTGTCGCCCCGTTTGAGATGGTATTCAGCAATGTTGGAGCCGATAAAACCGGCGCCACCGGTGACGAGTATGTGCAAGGGACACTCCGTTATCAAAACCCAGCTATAGCGGGAATGCTGTCATTGATTTTTGTCAGTTTCGGACATCAGAATAGCTCAATAGTGATTCTTTCACAGCTTGATCTGTCCGCCTTTGCTTCAAGGCAAGAAAATGATCAATAGCAAAGCGCCCGGGACAATCCATTCCTGAGAGACTGCTTCACCGGGGCTGGTGCCGGGCACATCTTCCACTACTATCAAAGTAAGTCAGTGCTAGAGACGACTTACCGTGGGACTGTCGATCAAAACAACAGAATTTGCGCCGGAAGAGTTTGACCGTTTTGCTGCCAAGGTCCGGACGGACCTTACAGCGCTCACTCGTCTTCTGGACCTGCCCGGCTTTGGTGAGGGAGAGAGTTCAATCGGAGCCGAGGTCGAGTTCTACATCGTAAACCGTGATCTGTACGTTCAACCCATCAACACAGAAATCGCCGCCAGCGTTCAGGACCCCCAACTGACCGTTGAGCTCAACCGCTTCAATCTCGAATACAACCTCAGCCCCCAGGCTTTCAAGGGAGATCCGTTTGCCAGAACAGAGCAGGAGCTGCTCGCTGCCATCCGACGAATCAACCAGCACGCCGCGCCACTGGATGGGGAGCTGGTACCGATCGGCATTCTGCCCACACTTCGCCAGTCCGATATGGGCGCGAAAGTGATGACAGACGAACCCCGCTACCATGCTCTATCCAAGGCGCTGCTCAAACAACGGGGCGAGCCATTCAGCATCCATATTGGTGGCAACGATGTCATCAATCTGGAGGCCGACGACGTCTATATGGAAGGGGCCAATACCGCGTTCCAGCTGCACTGGCGTGTGCCCGCCCACCGTTTCGCCGATTATTTCAATGCAATCCAGCTGGTCACGCCGATTGTTCTGGCTCTGGCCAGCAATTCGCCCAGCCTGTTCGGCCACCACCTGTGGGACGAAACCCGGATTGCCCTGTTCAAGCAATCCATCGACAGCCGTTCCCCCAATCATAAAACCTGGCGCCACCCGCCAAGGGTTTATTACGGCAACGGCTGGGCACGCAGCGCCTGGGAACTGTTTGCGGCCTCCGCATCGCTGTATCCGCCCATCATTCCACTGATGTCGGATGAAGATCCCATGGCCGTGATTGATCGTGGAGAGGTGCCGAAACTTTCCGAACTGCGCCTGCACCAGGGCACCACATGGCCCTGGAACCGGGCCATCTATGATCATGCAGACGGTGGTCATCTACGCATCGAGATTCGCTCCATGCCTGCAGGTCCGACCGCCGTCGATATGTGTGCGAACGGACTGTTCGTAATCGGGGCTGCGTTGGCCGTGCTCGATGACATCCGTCATCTGACGTCGATACTGCCCTTCCATTACACTGAACACAATTTCTACCGCGCCGCCAAATATGGCATCGGCGCAGAAATCATCTGGCCGCACAAGGATCAGGTTCAGTTGCAGGATACGCCCCTGCTAACCGTGGCCCGAGAGCTGCTGCCCCGCGCCCGGGAGGCATTGCAACAAACATCCGTGGACGAGGCGGAAATTCACCGCCTGCTGGGAATCATCGAAGGCCGCATTGAAACCGGCATCTCGGGCGCCCGGTGGCAGCGCCATATCACCGAGTCTTTATTTAAATCCCTGAGTCGAGATGAAGCGTTCCGGAGTATGCTGTCCCTTTACATGGCCAACCAGAAGAAAAACATCCCACTGCATGAATGGAAGCTGTCGCCGTGAGCAACTCGAACGTACTTGATTATCTGAATGATCCTTCACCCCGGACGCTGGGTCGCTCCCCCCTTGAGTGGCTGGACCGACTGCACAAACCCACGGTTGTGCGTGTTGCCGGTCGGGATCGCTCCCGTACCCGAGCCATGGCAACGCTTCTTCACGGCAATGAGCCGTCTGGTCTGTTTGCGCTTCACCGGTGGCTGATTGAGCAGCACACGCCCGAGGTCAACATGCTGTTTCTGCTCGGAGGCGTCTATCCCGCAAAAATTCCACCAGCGTTTTCAATTCGCCAGCTGCCGGAAGGACGCGACCTCAACCGGAGTTTCAAAGAACCATTCGAGGGAGAGGAAGGAGCCATCGCACAAGCCATGCTGGCAGAGCTTCACAAGGCGCAACCTGAATGCCTGCTGGACGTGCACAACACCTCAGGCACAGGCCCTGCCTTCGCTGTGACCATCACCAATGACGCCGCCCATCAGGCGCTGACCTCCCTCTTCACCGACCGCCTCATCATGACGGATCTTCGCCTGGGTGCGCTGATGGAATATTCAGAACAGGAGGTACCCACGGTGACCATCGAGTGTGGCGGGGCCCAGGACGATCAGGCTCATCAACTCGCGTACGAGGGACTCGTTCGCTACACCTCAAGACCCGACGTGTTGTCCCTGGAAAAAGCCGAGTGGGACGTCGCCGTACTGCGAAATCCGATCCGGGTGGAGCTGGCTCCTGAAGCGACCATAGAATACCGCCTCGAGCCGAGCGGCCAGGCGGACCTCACGTTTCCGCCAGATATCGAGCACCGCAATTTCGGGATTGTTTCCCCGGACGAGCCTCTGGGATGGATTGGAGAAAAAGGCCTTAACATACTCACTGCTATCAGCCACAACCGGACCGAGAACATGGAGCAGGTTCTTCGGGTCAAGGATGGGCAGATCTACCCCGCCCAGGCCCTCAAAGCCTTCATGATTACCACCAACCCGGTGATTGCGAAGAGTGACTGCCTGTTCTATGCCGTCAAAGCAACGGGCGAACCCATTTTTTAACGGTATATTGCCCGCTCTCTGGCATCCCTTTCTCTATCAGGATCTTCCTGGCTTTTCGTGGCTAACACGGCATCCAGGTAGTCCGCTGGAACCCCTGTTTCTCTCGCACCGTAGATGACGTGATGCAAATACCAGGAGTAAGGCAGCAAGGATGGATCGGTGTCGGTTGCATAGTAGGTAAACGCTTCAAGGGAATATCCCTGAACGTCAGTTACCGTAACCCGTTTTTCCTCATAGCCGAAGCCCAATCCCTCAGCGTTGTCCAGCGGGCCCTTTTCGCGAGCCGGGATTTCGAAGAGTGCACCAATGATGCAGTCATCGGGATTTCCGGTGAACAGCGCATCGCATTTTGCCGAGCCGTCTTTTCTACTCAACTTATGAAACCGGAGAGAATGTTCAACAAGTGTGAACATACCGATTCGCTCGGCACTGGTAACCCTCGCCTTCAACCTTGGGAGCGACATGTTTGATCCGTAGGCAAAATACTTCACGCTGTCTCCGTGCGGTTAATGCCAGGGTGTGAAGGCCGTAGCTTCTCTTTTGGGTTTGGCCCATGGCAGCCCCCCTTTAGTGTCCGGTAAATGACCGTCCCCCAGAGGGGGGAAGTCCAACGTCCCGTTGACCACATTGATAGTAATACTATTCGCAGGGTATTTTGAAATCGACATGATAATGTTCATCATGCCTTACCCACGAGCGCTTCTCCGAAAATTGCACGTTTTTCCGAAGGTAACCCGAATACTTTGTGGCGTATAAATTTGGCTGTAGTTCAGGATCAAAGATGACTCGCCACAAATCGTAGCCACGTTTCACGGCCTGTTTATGCAGCGCAACAACATGTGCGGCCATGGCTTCATAATCAATGCTCATACCCTCATAGGAGCTATTGCGATCAAACTCGATGTCATAGCCAAATTTATTAAATGGATGGGTGGGTAAGTGAGCCGATTTGCCGTCTTTATCAATTACCGGTGTCATAAAGTCTACAGACAGGCCATTTCTGTGAGTCTTGTGAGGCTTAAACTCACCGCCCTCTTCAAAGCCCGTTTCAGCATATTTGAAAACTTTTTGTGGCTGCTCGGTTTCGAGCATTTCGTAAGCAGAAACAATGATCTCTCGTACTTCTGAGTGAACGTAAGTCCTACCTGCCAGTCTGGCGATGGTGCTGTATCCAACAAAATTCTCTCCCTCAGATGGGAGCTGCACACCGGAATCTAAGTAGCCATTCGAGGTTGTGCCAAAGCAGGTACTGCCCTCCGCCCAGACAGATAATGGCAACGTGGCGACTATTAAATACAGGAGCTTCATTTTCATATCGCTAAGGTAACCGGCGCCGGAGCGCCAGTGGGGGGAACCAAAAGCGGTAGGCTTTTGGCGTCCGGTTGACCGTTTGGTTATGCATTCCTGGGCTAGCCTTGGGCACTACTTTCAAGCGTTGAAAGTTCATTCCCGCCACTGTCCCTTCATGCGCCAACTGCAACTTTACCCATAACGCCGAGTAAAAAACCTGCTACCGCGCCCAGTGGGGGTGCCCAGTGCTTTTCCAGTTTGGCCTGCGGCGCAATATCCTGAAAAATCAGGTACAGGATACCGCCAGCGGCAAATAGCGAGATAGCAGAAACAAGTTCCGGAAAGTCCGACAAGACAAAATATCCGGTTAGCCCCGCAATGGGACCTAACAAGGCCATCAGAGTGAATGCGCCAATCACCTGTGAAACACGATAATGGGTCGAATTTGTAACTTCTCCGCAGGCGTTAAAACCTTCCGGAAGATTCTGTAGCGCAATAATTCCTGCAAGTAACACCCCCGAAGCCTTAGAGACAGCGAAGGTTGCACCAAGTGCCAGGGCTTCGGGGACGAAATCGGATAACATTGCCACCAGTTGGCTCGCCGGGGTGGCCTTTGCAGCCAGGAGAACGTCGAGCAACAGGAATGCCGCGGCGCCACTCATAAAACATACGACTATCAGCAGTGGGTCCAGGTTTCTTATCCCCTCCGGAACAAGAACTAGCGCGACTGCTGCCAAAAGCGCTCCCCCACCAAAGGCGATTACGCTGTGGCGAACCTCGGATTCAAGCCAGCGTGGCCGGATACGTTCGAGCCCGGCAAAGGACGCTCCGATCGGCATCGCGATCCCAGGTATCAGCGTCAGCACAATAATGATAACCCAGTCGTTCAATGTACTAATCGCACCTTTTCTGAGGCATAACGCGAAGCTTTGCGGCGTGCCGGAGCGCAGCGTAGGTGCGTCCGACAACAGCCACTGGTTATGTGATGGTAGCTCAAGCTGGCAGTCCCTCGAACTTTGGCACCTCCCCTAACCCCTCATCCCAAGCAGCTTTGCTGGATGAGAAGATATGTGCAGTTGGCAACATAGTGATTTCAGTGTCCAAACACCCTGCGGGCACGACAAGCAAACCTGCGATCTGAGTGTTTGGCAATGCTGAACCACACAACTTACAAAAGCTTTTGTTATGACGAGTGCCGGGGAGCGTAAAGGAAGTCACAGCATCTGCACCCGACTGCCAGACCAATTTAGCTGAGTGCGAGAATAGATTTGCCGCATGAGCCGAACCTGTATCTTTTTGGCAATGCTGACAATGGCACAGGTAAAAACTGTCGAAATCACCTTTTACCTCAAAACTCACGGTGCCGCACAGACAAGAACCGAAATGATCAGTCATTAGAACTCCTTCCATTGCCTGGTCAGGCTTCTTCATCCTTCGGACCAACCCAAAAGAGGGGGTTATGCGCGACCTCCCACAGATAACCGTCTGGATCGGCAAAGTAGCCGGAGTAACCGCCCCAGAACACCTTCTGAGCGGGTTTCACCAGTTTCGCACCTGCTACGACAGCCTGTTCCATGAGTTCGTCAACTGCCGCCTCGGAATCCACGTTATGCGCAATCGTGAAGCCGGCGAACCCGCTGCCTTCGGCAGGTATCCCCGCATCTTCCGCCAACGATTCCCGCCCGTATAGTCCGAGCCAGCTGCCATTGAGTGTGAAGAACGCGACCTCTGGTGGTGAATCCATCCTCGGCAGGCCAAGACCCTGCTCATAGAATCGGACCGACTCTTCCAGATCACTGACGCCCAGCGTAATCATGCTGATCCTTGGCTTCATTCAAAATCCTCCTTTGATGCATAACAGTAGATTAGAAAGATTCTTCGATCATAGTGATATACGGATTCCGCATAGTACGGGCGGCCCTTGCCTTGGCAGCACTCATTTCGGCAGCATAAATCCCACACATCGCTTTGCGCACACAGGGAGGTGGCTTATGGCGACAGGAAGTCGCGCCGACAGGGAACGCCGGTTTTGGCGTCGCTACCGGAGTATTCTTCTTTCTCGAGGGGTTAAATCTGCATCGGTCCGCTGGTATGTGATGCGGGCGGAGCAGTTTATCCGCGCCTTTCCGGGGCGGCGGCTGGCTGAGCTGGGGGCGGATGAGGTATGTCGCGGCGGGCTGGCCGTGTGCAGCCAGCTGGATGCAGGCTGATGGGACACATTGAGCAGATTCATGGATGACCACACTCGCTGTCTGTCTTCTTTTGCCCCGGCTTTAACGGCTGGGGGCGAGGGAGGCAAACGGTGGCCGTTGCCATCTCTTTGACGTGTCGCTTTGCCCTCTCTGTGACCTCTGTGCCCTCTGTGGCTAGCCAGCCTTAATTCTTCAAAGCACCAAACAACTGCTGATAGTTGCGCGTCGTGAGCGCCGCGATGCTTTCAAGGTCGCTGCCGCGCACTTCGGCTACTTTCACCGCCACGTCATGCACCCAGGCGGGGTGGTTGCCCTTGCCCCGGTGGGGTACCGGTGCCAGGTAGGGGGAATCGGTTTCGACCAGGAGGCGGTCGTCGGGCACCTGGCGGGCCACCTCACGCAGTTCCTCGGCATTGCGAAAGGTGACGATGCCGGAGAAAGAGATGTAGAAGCCCAGGTCCAGGGCGGCCCTGGCCATCTCCCAGGTCTCGGTGAAACAGTGCATCACACCGCCCACCTGGTCGGCGCCCTCCTCCTGGAGAATCCGGATGGTGTCTTCCCGGGCGTCCCGGGTGTGGATGATGAGCGGCTTACCCACCTCCCGCGCGGCGCGGATGTGGGTGCGGAAACGCTCCCGCTGCCACTCGTTCTCCTCGGGGTGGTAGTGATAGTCCAGACCCGTCTCGCCAATGGCCACCACCAGCGGATCACGCCCCCGGCTCACCAGGTCTTCCAGGCTGGGGTCTACTCCCTCGGTCTCCCCCGGATGCACCCCCACCGAGCAGGACACCTGCGGATAGCGCGTGGCGATGTCGTGGACCGTGGGGTACTCCTCCAGGGAGATACTCACGCACAGCATGTGATCCACCCCCGCAGTGCGGGCGGCGTCCATGACCTTGTCCAGGGAACCGTCGAAGGGCTCCAGATCGATGCGATCCAGATGGCAGTGTGAGTCGATGAGCATGATTTGAAGGGGCTTGCTGTTGAGGGCGAGGGAAGAATGAATGGACAGGATTGACAGGATTTACATGATAATGTTTAAGCAACTAACTGATTTTAATTATTTAAATCATGTCCATCATGTAAATCCTGTCAAAGCCCTTTGTCAGTTGACTTACATCGTATGCGTCGGGCGATCGGCCTGCAGGGCACCGGCCAGGAGGCCTTCGATCTTGTTGCGGGTGGCGCCGTTGTCCTGGGGATTGAACTGCACGCCGATACCGGGGGTGCGGTTGCCCTGGGCGCGGGGCGGGGTGACCCAGACGATCTTGCCCGCCACCGGCATGCGCTCGCGCTCCTCCATGAGGGTGAGCAACATGAACACCTCGTCACCGAGCTTGTAGGGCTTCTGGGTGGGGATGAACAGACCGCCGTTCTTCACGAACGGCATGTAGGCGGCGTACAAGGAGTTCTTGTCCTTGATGGCCAGCGAGAGAATGCCCTGTCCTGCCGACATGCTGTGGCTCCTGTTCTGGCTCGTCCATGAACCTCAGCCCTTTGGGCTTATGATTTGAATGGCGTCTGCTTATGGCCTTGCGGGGGCGAGGCCGGCGAACACCTCTTCCAGCAGCATCTGCGGGTTGACGGTGGTGCGGGCCAGACGCCGCCATTCCACGAGGCGGTCCTGTAATTTAAAGACGCCGTCCAAGTCTAACGCCTTTGCCAGGGGCTGCAAATCCTTGTGGCCAATGGATTCCCCGGTCATGCGCTGGCGTGAGGACTCCCATAAGGCAATCTGGATCCAGCGAATCAGGCGTTCCGTATCCTGGGCCTTCCAGTGCTCGGCCAGGGCCACGACACCGCGCTTGCCCGTGGAGAGCGCCGAGAGATCCCCCAGCAATGCGCGCCACTGGGCCGCCGCATCCTCACCGGCCAGGGCCTGGGCCACCAGGGGCGCCCCCCGGGCGAGAGACAGTAGCGTAGCCATGTCCTCCTGCCCGACACCCTCACCGGCAAGCCAGCCACGGGTGTCCGCGTCCGCCGGCAGCGGCACGGAGATCATCTGGCAGCGGCTGCGGATGGTGGCTGGCAGGCGGGAGGGCTCGGCGCTCACCAGCAGCAGCAGGGAGTGTTCCGGCGGCTCCTCCAGGGTCTTGAGCAGACTGTTGGC